>NZ_JBHTKX010000005.1:0-236989 GCF_042678545.1 Paenibacillus provencensis
AACCCGAAGGTCGCAGGTTCAAATCCTGCCCCCGCAATTGAATTACATGGAACTGTGGTGTAGAGGCCTAACATGCCTGCCTGTCACGCAGGAGATCGCGGGTTCGAATCCCGTCAGTTCCGCCATTTTAGTTATTATGTTATAATATGGCTCGGTAGCTCAGTCGGTAGAGCAGAGGACTGAAAATCCTCGTGTCGGCGGTTCGATTCCGTCCCGAGCCACCATTTACAACACCTTATGCCGGTGTAGCTCAACTGGTAGAGCAACTGACTTGTAATCAGTAGGTTGGGGGTTCAAGTCCTCTCGCCGGCACCACAGTTTCATATGGAGGATTAGCGAAGTGGCCAAACGCATCAGACTGTAAATCTGCTCCCGTAAGGGTTCGGTGGTTCGAATCCATCATCCTCCACCAGTTTCATAGGGGCATAGTTTAAAGGTAGAACAGCGGTCTCCAAAACCGTTAGTGTGGGTTCAATTCCTGCTGCCCCTGCCAATTACCTTATAATTTATATGGCGGTCGTGGCGAAGGGGTTAACGCACCGGATTGTGGCTCCGGCATTCGTGGGTTCAAGTCCCATCGATCGCCCCATTTATATTTATTGGGGATTAGCCAAGCGGTAAGGCAACGGACTTTGACTCCGTCACGCATAGGTTCGAATCCTATATCCCCAGCCAGTTTATACGCGGACGTGGCTCAGCGGTAGAGCATCGCCTTGCCAAGGCGAGGGTCGCGGGTTCGATTCCCGTCGTCCGCTCCATAATAAGGCGCCATAGCCAAGTGGTAAGGCACAGCTCTGCAAAAGCTTTATCCCCAGTTCGAATCTGGGTGGCGCCTCCATTTTTTTAAGCGGGAGTGGCGGAATCGGCAGACGCACAGGACTTAAAATCCTGCGGTAGGTGACTATCGTACCAGTTCAAGTCTGGTCTTCCGCATGTTAGACAATATGTGCCCTTAGCTCAGCTGGATAGAGCGTTTGACTACGAATCAAAAGGTCAGGAGTTCGAATCTCTTAGGGCACGCTTTAATTAAATAAGCCGGTGTGGCGGAATTGGCAGACGCGCGCGACTCAAAATCGTGAGGGAAACCGTGGGGGTTCGAGTCCCTTCACCGGCATACATAAGCGAGGAGTATTACTATTACAGTAATGCTCTTCGCTTTTTTGTGCTGCAATCATCCTTTCTATATGTAAGGAGTTCCGTCTACAAATAAGTGACTATAAATCAAGTTAAACCTTCAGGATATCCGGATA
The DNA here is from genome assembly GCF_042678545.1 of Paenibacillus provencensis. Lineage (NCBI taxonomy): Bacteria > Bacillati > Bacillota > Bacilli > Caryophanales > Paenibacillaceae > Paenibacillus > Paenibacillus provencensis. The sequence continues at coordinate 1,251 of NZ_JBHTKX010000005.1, forward strand.
TTGTGATTTTAAATAGTGACAGAATAGGAGGTGATTTCGCCTATTCTTAGATTGCTTTCCTGTCTTCTCGGTATTTTCCAGGTGTGACGCCCTCAATTTTTCGGAAAGAGCGGATGAAGTTTTGTGAATTGTTGTACCTCAGTTTGGTGGCGATGTCCTTAATGGATATATTCGACGTTGTAAGCCACTTTTTTGCCATATTAAATCGATAAATTGTCAGGTATTCGCTAAAAGAACAGCCGGTCTCTTTACGAAAAACGCTGCTAAGATAATTGGCATTGTAGTGAAGACGATGAGCACATTCCTCGAGCGTAAGATCGGTATCATAATAATTCTGTACAAGGTCGATGATCTTCTCGGAAATATGATGATACTGTGTATCCTGGCGGTTGCGAAATACACCCACAACTGGATGGATCAGCTGGAACCAGAACCAATTACGGATCTCATCAACGGTGTCCAGCTTCAGAATATCTTCAAAGACGGAGCGTTTCTCATGATAGATTTGATGAACACTAATTCCAGACTCCTGCATGATCAGCAGAAGATTATTAAGCAGCCGAGTAATCGGTATTTGATACTCATGGGGGAGCAGCTCAAGATCGAAGATACTGTCAAGCAGCTGCTCAAATATATCTCGAGCCTTTCGCTCATCTGCCAGCTTGATGGCCTCTACCAGCTCATTCTCCAGCTGTGCCGGATAAGACAGATTAACATAGTGCTTACCATCATTTAAATCCTGATACTGGATGACGATGCCTTTGCCAAGCTTAATACGATGTCTGAGTGCCTCCAGTCCCTCCCGATAAGCCATAGAAACGCCGTGAAAAGATTCCACAGGAAGACTAATTCCAATGCTCACTGCTAGGTCAAGCACCTCATCAATATGATATTGAACATCTTCCGTTAAAGAATAGAGATAAGCATTAAATACGGTATCATTCGTTTCTTCACCACCGACAAGTATGACGATGGTGTTGTCTATGATCACCGGGGTGAGACGGTCCTTCTGTGAGACAAGCTCCTCCAGCATATTTTGCACGGCAAACAAAAGCAGCTCTAGATCCTTCTTCTCATAACGTGTTTGTTCTGTAAAATCAATCTGAATGGTTAAGACAGCCATCGTGCGCCATTCGTTGAGTTGTTTACCATAACCATATTGCTCAAGCTTATGAAGAAGCTCATTTGATTTGAACTGGCCTGTGAATACTTTTGTTAAATAGAAGGCTCTAACCTGCTGGATATGCTGATGCAGCTCCTTCTCAAGCCGGGACTTCGACTGAAACAAGTCAGAGACCTCAGCCCCGATATGCTCAAATTCGTTACGTTCAGGTCTAAGCCCAAGTTCATTCAGCAATCTCCGGATGGGTGAATAAATGCGTCTTGATCCATGAAAGGCCATACCGACGGAAATAAGCAGCAGAGCCAGACACATCAGAAGTGTGTACGTTCCAATTTGTGAAGATTTTTGAGTTAGGCTCTGGATGGAGGTTGCAGACAAATAGGTCCAGTCATTCAGTTCAGAGCGGTAATAAGAAACGGCATAATCCTGGCCCGACAGTTCGGTTGTGAACTGCCCTGACGGTTGATCAAGCCTGCCTTCAGCTAAGAGTCGACTTTCAGATAGGGGCTTGCCGATCAGGTTCTGATCATAATGAAATAAGATACGTTCATTGGAATCCAGAATAATAATGTCCTCGGTCGATTCGCCGTCCTTTTGAATAAAGTCCTTAAGCTCACAGGAGGGGATATTAGCGATCGCAAGTCCGGATTTCTCCATTCCGGTGGCCGGGAGTTTTTTGACTAAGCTGATATTGTACTTGCAGTTGGCACCGTCCGCATTCTCTTCGCTGTAGAACCACTTCGTCGGCGTAAGAGTCCACATCGAGTTATCTTTCATATTTTTGAGGTCTTGAATCTCATTGGCTAGGGGGTAATCATCGAACCGGTAGAGACCTGAATTTTTGATCATCCAGTTTTGGTCGAAATTGATGAGTACAACGTCATCGAGCTTGGTTTCAAACGACTGCATGTTACGGACTTCTGTGCGGAGATCATTATACGTTTTGAAATCGGTTACAAAAAGAGGGCTATGAAGAGAATTTTTAAGTACACTAGAGCTTACTACTTGATTAAGTGTGTGATTGACAGTCACGAGCTTTTGTTCTAAATTGGAATTAATTTGCAAAATAAGCTGCATCTTACTGTTGTTGACGTTCCGCTGTATTTCCTGTGTAGAGGTAACGTAAGCGAATACACCAATGAAAATGACAGGAATCGTGCTCAACAGGAGTACGAAGATGGTTATTTTGCTTAAAAAGCTCAAAGCGTTCCAGCGCATGGACATCACCTGTCTCGATTAGTAATTGAGGCTTCTTTATTTGATTATGCCTATTAATGGAAAAATCGGCAAGGGGGATGAGCTGTTATGATGATTCTTTTTAAGCGAAAAGCATGGGGGCTACGCATAATTGCGGCCGGAACAGGTCTATTATCCATTATGATCGTTAGTGCCTGCAGCAATGGACCCCTTAATGCTGAACTTCGAATACCAGTGAAGGAGAAGCTTCCCGTATCGCTGATGGTTCCGCTTCATTTTCCTCATCCGCCGAGTGATGAAATCATGGATCGAATTGAGCAGCTAACACATACTGAGCTGGAGATCAATTGGGTCACAGACGGTATATACACAGATAAGCTTAATACGGCACTCACGACCAATTCAATGAAAAAAGTGACCTTTGTGAAGCATATCGATTATCCGTTTATCAAAAACGCCATACGAACGGATACATTCTGGGAGATCGGCCCGTATATCGAAGAGTTTCCCAATCTCAGATACCTTGATTCCGGTATACTTGAGCAGACGGCAGTGGATGGACGTATTTACGGATTGTACACAGAGAGACCCTCTTCAAGACAAGGCGTCATCATTCGAGAAGATTGGCTGGATCGGCTGGGACTCGAAACACCAAGAACATTGGACCAGCTGTACGAGGTTATGAGAGCGTTTACCTTTTTTGATCCGGACGGAAATGGAATGGATGATACGATAGGATTAGCAGATCGAAACGATTTGACTTATGGTGCCTTCAAGACACTGTCTTCTTATTTTGGAACACCAAATAACTGGCTGGTTAAAGGAAACACACTGATTCCTGAGTTTGAGACGCAGGCCTACATGGATACGATGAATTTTATGAAGAAGCTCGTTAAGGAAAAGCTGATCAACCAGGATTTTGCTGTCACTAGCAAAGATGTACAGAGAAATATGATCATTACGGGTAAGGCCGGCGTATATATTGGAAGCATGACAGATGTGCAGCGTTTGTATGATGAGACCAAGGTGCTGAATCCAGACGCAAGATTTACGCTCTCTAATCGGATTCAGGGACCGGCGGGATATAAAGTGTGGTCTATTCCGAATTATAACGGCGTTTTTTTATTTTCAAAGAAAGCCATTGAAACAGAGGAGGAGCTGAGGAAGATTCTTGGCTTTTTTGACAGAACGATGGATGAGGATGTGGCTAATTTAATGCGCTACGGTATTGAGGGCAAGCACTACACTGTACAAGATGGCAAGGTGCTTCTGGATGAAGAAACCTCTATACTGCGGGTTAACGAAGTAAATCCGTTATACACATTAATGATTGCCGATCTCGGCAACCCTAATGTGATGCCGATTGCGCAGCAGGAAGCTTTAACCGCATTAGCAGAGGAATTAAGTATGGATAATGAGAAATTCTTGGTACAGGACCCGACTCTCCATCTGGAGTCCGATACGTATGCCGAAAAAAATGTGGAGCTGGAAACATTGATATCCGATGCAACCTATCATTATATTTTGGGGAATCTTGATCAAGAAGGCTTCGCCCGCGAGATTGAGCGTTGGAAGCAACTGGGCGGAGAAGATATTATTCAAGAATACACTTCTGCTTACTTCAAATAAAATAAAAAATAAATGTAGGGACCGTCCAATGGTGATTCGCAGGAATCTCATTTGGGCGGTTTTTTTCGATCCTTGAGAGCCATAGCTCTAGCTCTGGATAACCATGATAATCATTTGATTAGGTGTCATAGGGGATAAGGCGATATGGTCAAATGATTGTATTCGACTCCTGTTCTCAGAATGTAATGTGAAGCATGTAAGCAAGTTATCCATCAATTTAATGGAGGTCATGACAAATATGAAAAAAAGAACATTCGCCATGCTTAGTCTAGTGACGTCTTTTAGTATGGTCCTATCTGCCTGCGGAGGCGAAGGAGAGAGCGCTACGGGTACTCCTAGTGATCCTGGGGTGGCACAAGGCGGGGAAGAAGCATCCAATCAACCAGCAGAGATTACGATCATGCTTCCTCTGAACACAGCGGAAACTCCACCTGACACGATTAAAAATGAAGTGGAGAAGCTGACAAATACGAAGCTGACGTATCAATTTTTTCCGGCGGACACTTATGAAGAGAAATTAAATACATCCTTTGCTACAGGTTCATTGCCGGATGTAACTTATTTAAAGAATCAAGCCACATTCATTCAGATGAAGGAAGCGATTCGTGACGGACAATTCTGGGAAATCGGGCCGTACTTAAGCGAGTTTGAAAATTTAAATAAACTAAAACCGCTCATTCTCGAAAACACAAAGGTGGATGGAAAGCTGTATTCCTTATACATCGGTCGGCCACTAGCAAGGCAGGGGCTCATCTATCGTAAGGATTGGGCAGATAAGCTGGGCATTGAGGCACCAACCAATGTTGATCAATTTTACAATATGTTGAAAGCGTTTAAGGAGCAGGATCCGGACGGAGATGGACAGGACAATACGATTGGACTGACAGACCGGAATGATTTGGTCTATGGCGCATTCAAGACCGTGGCTTCCTGGTACAAAGTTCCGAATAACTGGGGGGAGAAGGACGGACAGCTCCAGCCAGATTTCACATTCCCTGAGTATATGGAAACACTCGATTTCTTCAAGAAGCTTCACCAGGAAGGGCTGATCAATCAGGATTTTGCTGCCACGAGTAAAACTGACCAAGTTAACTTGTTCACGAGCGGCAAGGCAGGAGCTTATGTGGGGGCTATGTCTGATATTAACTCCCTGCACAAAGATCTGATCAAGAATGCGCCAGAGGCTGTGCTGGATGTAGAGAGCATGATTGCTGGACCGACTGGTGAAGCGGCAACCTGGGCTATTCCTGGATATAACAATGTCATTCTGTTCCCAACTTCCGCGATTAAGGATGAAGCAGAGCTAAAGCAGGTGCTAGCTTTCTTTGACAAGATGATGACTCCTGAAGTCACCAATTTGATGTACTGGGGGCAGGAGGGCGTACATTATACCGTTGAGGACGGTAAGGCAAAAGCATCAGAGGATCAGGAAAAAACAGAACGTGAAGTTAAGGGGTACAAAGACAGTGTCATCGGGGAACCAGAAACGAATGGAATGTATGAGGGTTATCATGATCTGCCGGGCAGAATCCATGCAGAAGAGCTGACCGTGGCGAATGAGGAAATTGCCGTTCATGATCCTACTGCTGCACTTGACTCTGAGACGTATACGAACAAAGGCGTTGAGCTGCAAACGATTATCACGGATGCGACTTACAAGTATATCTATGGAACCTTAGACCAAGCAGGATTTGAAGCTGCCGTAGAGCAGTGGAAGCAGCAAGGCGGGGAGCAAATTATCCAAGAATTCAATGAGGCGTACGCGGCCAAGCAGTAAATGGGAGTCAGCCCTACAGCGATAAGCGTTTAAGTAACACAGAAAACATCCGAATGATGTTATATCCAGATGATCTAGTGCCGCCGGACACACCGGATAGAAAGGAAAGAGAGCTATGCAGGAAATCGCCGTTCCATCTGCAACAGCGCGTAAAAAGGAGAGCAGGCTGCGTAAAAGAATTTGGAAAAATAAATGGATTTACGTCATGCTGCTCCCAGGAATTCTCTATTTTCTTATATTTAAATATTTGCCGATGTATGGACTTATCATTTCATTTCAAGACTATAAGCCGTTCAAGGGGATACTCGGCAGTGAATGGGTAGGGTTTGAGCACTTTGCCCGTTTGTTCAACGAACCGGATTTTCTAAACATACTCACGAACACACTCATCTTGTTCGGGTTAAATCTGCTCTTCTATTTTCCAGTACCCATTATTCTTGCCCTTATGCTGAACGAGGTGCGGAACTCCTTCTTTAAGAAGACATTCCAAACACTCGTTTATCTGCCCCATTTCATGTCCTGGGTCATAATCGTGTCAATTGGCTATGTCATGCTGACGATGGACGGCGGAATTGTTAATGAGCTGCTCGTATATTTTGGCTTCGAAAAAATCAATTTTCTGCTCAGCACAGAGTGGTTCAGGCCAACGTATATCATTCAGGTTATCTGGCGTGAAGCAGGCTGGGGAACGATCGTTTACCTCGCTGCAATTGCCTCTGTCGATCCTCAGCTATATGAAGCAGCGAGAATGGACGGAGCAAATCGGCTTCGTCAAATATGGCATATCACGCTTCCAGCCATTCGCAGTGTCATCATTATTCTGCTCATTCTGAAGATCGGCGATGTGCTTGAGCTTGGCTTTGAGCATGTATATCTCCTGCTGAACTCCATGAATCGGGAGGTTGCAGAGATTATTGACACTTATGTCTACACAGCTGCGATGAAGCAAGGACAATTCAGCTATAGTACAGCGATCGGCTTTTTTAAATCCTTTGTCGGATTAGTTCTTGTGATGATCGCCAATAAGCTGGCCAAAAAAATGGGTGAAGAGGGCGTTTACTAATCTCGTCGGGAGGAGAGAGAAAATGGTTGAAGACAGAACGCTGGGCGGTAAAATGTTCTCGTGTGTAAATTTTATTCTGCTTGCCGTCATTGCACTGGTTACTGTATTGCCATTTGTGCATGTGGTCGCTGGTTCATTCACGACGAGTGCTGAAATGGCAGCCAAGAAGTTTGTGCTCATCCCGACAGATTGGAGTCTGGATGCCTACACGTTTATTTTTTCAACAAATACCATCTTTCGAGCGATGCTCGTATCAATCGGAGTTACTGTTATCGGAACGTTGTTCAGTATGCTGATTACATCACTGATGGCATATGGACTTTCGAGACGGGATTTGGATGGCCGCAAAGTCATCATGTTTATGGTCGTCTTTACGATGCTGTTCAGCGGGGGGATGATCCCTACGTTTCTCGTCGTGAAGGAGCTTGGTTTAATTGATACTTATGCAGCTCTGGTCTTGCCAAGCGCCATCAGTGCCTTTAATATGATCATTCTTAAGAATTTCTTTCAGAACATTCCGGAGGGTTTGGAGGAATCAGCGAAGATCGACGGTTCGAACGATTTTGGAATCCTGTTCCGTATCGTGCTCCCGTTGTCCATGCCGGCTATTGCGACCATTTCACTCTTCTATGCGGTTACGTATTGGAATACCTATATGAGCGCCATCCTCTACTTAAATGAAAGTAAAATGTGGCCGATTCAGGTGTTACTGCGTCAAATCGTAGTGCTCGCAAGTGGCATGGACTACAGCTCAGAGCTGGATTCCTCGGTTCCTCCGCCCGATCAGGCCGTGAAGATGGCGGTGATTGTGGTAGCGACACTACCTATCCTGCTGGTCTATCCATTCTTGCAGAAGCATTTCGCAAAAGGCGCTATGCTGGGCTCGATTAAGGGCTGAGCCAACTGAACAGGATTTCATTATCAAATTCCGCTCCTCTTCACAAGAGGGGCGGTTTTGTATTGTATTCATGCTTACGATGATGCATTTACATATATGGTCTTGGCTTATCCCCGACCTGAGTCTAGGTTAAAAAACCGTCCCCGGTCCGTTTTGAAAAGAAGGGAATTCTCCTAAAATAAAGTCATAAGGAACACGAAGTAAAAACAAGAAACAAAACATGAAGCAAATCGTAAAGAAGTAATACAAACCAGAAGGCGGTGATAACAACATATGAGATACAGTAAAGGTAAGAGCTTAGCTATCATCCTGATCGTTGTGGGTGCCTTGATGCTATTCGGGGGATTTCTTCCCTTCCTTGGGGCATTAACTAGAGAAATTATGGGTTATCTGGTTCCAATCGCGATGATCGCTCTAGGATACTACGGTGTCAAGCGAGGCAACACATTAATTGGTTACATTATTCTTGTCATTGGTGTGCTGGTTCTGATCAGCAAGCTGGCATGGTTAATTGGACCCCTCATTGCAATTGGGTTGATCGTATTTGGTATTTACATGCTCAAAGACAAAAGCAATCACAAAAGCAAACGTTACTAATCAATTGAACAGATGGAAAGGGAGGTCAGATTAAGAATGGGCGTATTTCGTCGAATGCGGGATATAACCGCAGCCACAATTAATGAACATTTGGAACAAAGTCAAGATCCGGTCAAGCTGATCGATCAATTTTTGATGGATACACGAAATGAGATTGGTGAGGTTGAGAAGCTTCACCAGCAATATTCCAGACATACCAGACAATTAAAGCAGCAGGTAGATGAGGCCTCAGCAATGATTGCCAAGAGAGAAGAGCAAGCTCTGCTGGCTCTCAAAGCAGAGGAAGATCATCTGGCGAAGCTCGCACTGCAGGAAAAAATGCTCTACGAGGAAAAGTACAAACAATATATTGGATTGTACGACCAGAGCAGAGACGCATTGACAGAGCTTGAGGGACAGCTTGACAATCTCAAGACTGAATATCAATCGGTATACAGCAAGCGTCAGTATTACTATGCGAGAATGCAGACGATACAGCTGCAGCAGCGAATGAATGAACGTTCTGGCCAATATGGCGGAAGACATGTTCCGGGAATGTTCAATCGTCTCGAGGACCGGGTGTCGGATCTTGAGTACGAAGCAAGAAGTCTTCGGGATCTGCGCCGCGGCGAGCAGACAAGAGAAACCAGCCAGTATTCCGTCTCTGATCTGTTGGAACGAGAGATGGCGAAGCTGAAGAAGAAGCTGGAGAACGGAGGAAAGGAGTAATTAGATGAGTAAATTATATCGATCAAGACGCGATAAGATGGTAACAGGGCTGCTCGGCGGGCTATCCGAAACACTCGGTATAGACTCTACACTAGCAAGACTAATATTCGTAGTCAGCATCTTTTTTACAGGCGGCGTAATGATCTTCCTCTATTTCATTGCTGCGCTTGTCGTACCCAAGGAATATATACCACCTTATGACCCTTACGGCCCCGGCCCAGGTCCAGGTGCAGCCGGATATTATGGAAAAGGCGGCGAATATGCGAACCAAGGCGGGTTTGCCTCCTATAAAGAACCGCAGAGAGACCGATTCAGCAGCAATCGTTATCAGAGTTCAAACGGTTTTGAGCCAAAGCAGGATGATCTCGACTCCATGATGGGAGACATTGAGAAAAAAGCATTAAAGAAAGAAGTAGAAGAGCTGCGCCAAAAACTATCGAAGTATGAGAAGGGAGATTTATAAAATGGGAGTATTTAAAAGAATTAAGGATATGACAAAAGCATCGGTAAATGAAGTTCTGGACAAAGTAGAAGATCCAATTGTAATGCTGAACCAATATATTCGTGATATGGAAGCAGAAATTCGTGAGGCAGAAGTCACTGTTGCGAAACAAATGGCGAATGAGCGCCGTATGAAGCATCGTTTGGAAGAAGCAGAACGTCTTGGTGGACAGCGTGAATCACAGGCTGAGTCAGCACTTGTAAACGGACAGGAAGAAGTCGCACGCAAGCTGCTTGAAGAGAAGATCTACTATGATCAAAAGGTAGAGGAATACAAGAACTTCCATGTGGAAGCAGAGACTCAAGCAAAAGAGCTTGTGCAGCAGCTTCATGACATGAAGGATGAGTTCTACAAAATGCGTAACAAACGCAATGAGCTTGTATCCCGTGCACAAATGGCCAAAGCCAAAAAACAAATGAACCAAATCAACAGTGTCCACACGATCGAAAGCGGCAATGCATCTCTTGGATTCCATCGTATGGAAGAGAAAATTATGCAGCTTGAAGCAGAAGCAGACGTAATGCGTGCTCCATACCGAAGCAGCAACACGAATAATCCGGTAGAAACGGAGAAACAATTCAAAGTAAACGAGCAGTTGGAAGCACTGAAGAGCAAGCTGAACGGTAAAGCCTCTTCTGAAGAAGCATCAAAAGAATAAGCTATTCAAGTTAGCATGAAGTTATGATAGAATCAAGCAGTAGGTTTGACTAGGGTGAATAGAGCCATACGGGAGCGATATTGTTCCGTATGGCCTTTTTTAAGATAATAGACCCGGTTCAATTACAGCAATGCGATATTCAAATTACATAATCAGCCGGATTGACCAGCTCAAGGTTCGGTTGAAAATTGACATGAGGGGGTGCGACAGATGAGTAACAGAAAGCAGTTTTTTGCAATACTGGCGATAGGGATCGGACTGCTGATGCTGCTTGGGGATTTTATCAGCTTCTTTACGATTGTCGCACTTCTCTTATTAATCTATGGTTACTTTAAATTCCAATCGGGCAATGCAAAAAAAGGACGCACTTATCTGGGAGTCGGTGCTGCCATTCTCATTCTTGACAATTTAATATTTGTCGTAGGTGTAACCCTTATTTCACTCGGTGTGTTCTATTGGAAGGGGCGAAAAGTCCAGCCGAGAGAGGGATACATCATCAATCAAAATTTTATGTCCAATTTTGCTTGGGATGAGGAGCCTTGGATGCTTCGGAACACATCGATCTGGCATGTCATCGGTGAAGTGGATGCCGACTTATCGCTGGCCATTCCGGAGACGAAGGAAACCGTTGTTTATTTGCAGGGAGTGATGGGAGATATTGATTTATCGATCCCAGAGGATTATGGTGTAGAAATCGAGGCATTTATACTACTAGGCAAGCAGCAGTTCGGAAATGATCAAAAAGGTGGAGCGATGAATCGGCTTGTATATCGAACGCCGGGTTATGAGAACAGTGAATATAAAGCGAAGTTTGTCATTTCCTATTTAATTGGCGACCTTAACGTACGATTAACGTAATACTCAACAGGAGGGAGGACTCCCTGTGCAATCCAATAAAACAAAAAATATGGTTACGCGTAGTATGGGACAGGGCATATTGCTTGCACTGCTGCTGGGTCTGATCACCTTTTATATATTTTACTCCTATGGATACTTGATGCCGTTTGATGAGTGGGATCATTGGTTTCAGGCCGGAGCCACCCTTGTATTACTGTTAATTGGACTCGGTGCGATTTATGGATTCTTCCAAATGTATAGAACCAAAGTGCAGCTAGAGAGACTGCGGGAAACATTGCTGCAGTGGGAGAAGGGGAGTGTAACGAGGGCCGTACCGGAGCTTGGATATGACGAAGTCGGCAGAATTGGAGAGCAGCTGGGCCGGATCAGCAAGAAGTGGGAAGAGCAGGTCAGCTCGCTTCAACGACTCTCCACCCATAATGCTCAGCTGGCTGAACAAGCAAGAGTGTCTGCCATTGTAGAGGAAAGACAGCGTTTAGCCAGAGAGCTGCATGATGCGGTATCCCAGCAGCTGTTCGCTATATCCATGACAGCTACAGCGGTAGGGCGTACACTTGAGAAGGATTTTGACAGGGCCCAGCGTCAGGTGGCATTGATCGAGGAAATGGCCTCTGTTGCCCAATCCGAGATGAGGGCTTTGCTGCTGCATTTGCGTCCCGTATATCTGGAAGGCAAGCATCTGGAGCAAGGACTCAGGGAGCTTGTGAGAGAGCTTCAGTCCAAAGTGCCTATGGAAATTCTGTTTGAGATGGATGAAGGAATACAGCTAGTTAAAGGGATAGAAAACCATCTATTCCGTATTATTCAGGAAGCCATGTCCAACGCCCTCCGGCATTCCAAGGCGGAAAAAATCGAGATTCGAATCCAACGCAAAGATAAAGCAATACGGGTCATTATCCGGGATGACGGCGAAGGCTTTGAATTGGATGACAAGAAGCAGGCTTCGTATGGGTTGTCCAACATGCAGGAGCGTGTAAATGAGATTGGCGGCTCGATCGTATGGATTACGGCTCCGGGCAAAGGAACCCGAATCGAAATAACGGTGCCGGTCATGGAGGAAGAAAGCGAGGGAGCATAGTATTATGGAAGATGAAAGTATGGAAGTTGCCATTAAGGTTCTGCTGGTTGATGACCATGAAATGGTGCGGATTGGACTGGCGGCTGTACTGGATACAGAGGATGGGATCGAGGTTGTCGGTGAAGCAGGGAGCGGAGAGGAAGGCATTCGTCTTGCTCAGGAGTACCATCCTGATGTCGTACTGATGGATCTGGTTATGGAAGGAATGGATGGGATCGAAACGACCAAGCAGGTGTTAAAAATGCAGCCGGAATGCAAAGTTATCGTACTTACCAGCTATCTGGATGATGAGAAGATGTATCCCGTCATCGAAGCTGGAGCATTTAGCTACTTACTTAAAACTTCACGCGCTTCCGAGATTGCGGATGCGATTCGCGCTGCTGCCCGTGGTCAGTCTGTTCTTGAGTCTCAGGTAGCCTCCAAGATGATGAATCGCTTCCGCCAGCCGCAAGAGCAGGCCAAGGCGCATGAAGCCCTCACCGAACGTGAGATGGATGTACTAAGACTGCTCGCACAAGGCAAATCGAATCAGGATATTGCGGACACGCTGATTATCGGTATTAAAACTGTAAAGTTTCATGTGACGAACATTCTCGCAAAGCTGGGGGTGGATGATCGTACGCAAGCTGCAATCTATGCTTATAAGAATGGCCTGGCTGAATAAGAATGAACGATTCCCAAAATTCAAATAAACGGTGCGTAACAATGTAAGGCCCCGAGACTCTGTATAGAAGAGCCGGGGCTTTTTATTACTTGTATAGAAGGGTTAGATGAGGAAGAGTAAAGCGAGGAACGAGAGACCAAGAGCCCAATCGTAGCCATAGCCGTAAGGATAGAAGGCTTTAACTACGGCCTGCTTCTTTAATTTCTTCTTTTTTTTCTTCGGCTGCTCGGCTTGTTTGCTCTCGAGCACACTCGATTTGTAAGCACGGCAGGATCTATATTTGCCTTTGCGTTCATCGGTTAGAAAAATATGGGTTTCATTACAGCCGTGCAGTCTGCCTACAAACCGTCTGCCATCTTTCATGACAGCACAGACCATTTTTCCGCAATGCTGGCTTATGTTTTCCGGGGATAACGGACGTACAGGATACATATAATTCACCTCAATCGTAAATATAGTATTAGAGAGAATGAACTTAAAGCAGGTGCGAAGGAGTCTCCATTCTGTCTAACTTATAAGTATTCTCATAAAGTTGAACAGGTATAGACCTTTAACCAAGCCCTGTATGATAGATGAGCAATTATTTCAGAAGCTGGTTATAAGAATAAGCAGATACCTATAATAGGAGGAGATGAGGATTTCAAGACATAGCTTCGCAAGCTCAGCTATGCTAAAATGTCAGCAGCATCCAGAGGAACGGCGTATTTATTCTAAATAAAAACTATTCGATAGGGAAAGAAGGAGCCATGGCGAACAATCAAAAGGTCGAGACAATGCAGGCGTCGAGTGCGGTATTTTTCATTTTTGGAGCTACGGGCGATCTTGCCCGGCGCAAGTTGTTTCCAGCGATCTACAGTCTTTACAGGGAAGGTAAGCTGTCCGATCACTTTGCAGTGATCGGTCTGGCAAGAAGTCAGCGCACACGTGAGCAGTTCAGAGAAGATGTACTGTCCTCGATAGAGGAGTTTTGCCGCTATAAGCCATGCGATGGGAAGCATGAGGAGTGGGCTGAATTTGTACGGCATTTTGAATATAAAACTTTAGATATTAATCATATCGATGGGTTTCGTGAGCTGAATGCCTTCACAGAGGAGGTGGAAAATGAATTTTCCACTCCCGGCAATCGTCTGTTTTACTTGGCGCTGGCTCCTGAGTTGTTTGGAAGGGTGTCTTCCCATCTTACAGAAGGCGGGCTGCTGGAAAGTGCAGGCTGGCACAGATTAGTCATTGAGAAGCCTTTTGGCTATGATTTGGGCTCGGCGAAGCAGCTGAATGAGCAAATTCGTGAAGTGTTCCGTGAGGAAGAGATTTACCGGATTGATCATTACTTGGGCAAAGAGATGGTACAGAACATAGAAGTGATCCGTTTCGGCAATGCTTTTTTTGAGCCGTTATGGAACAACAAGCATATCTCCAATATACAAATTACGCTGGGTGAGACGGTCGGAGTTGAAGAACGCGGAGGATACTATGACCAGGCCGGCGCCCTACGTGATATGGGACAGAACCATATGCTGCAGATGCTTACGATGATTGCCATGGAGCCGCCAAGCCGGCTTGTACCAGAAGATATCCGGGATGAGAAGGTGAAGGTGCTTCGCTCCTTACGGGCGTTCGCTTCAAGTGAGGATGTGAGCGCCAATGTCGTTCGCGGCCAATATACAGAAGGTGATGTGAAGGGTATACATCTGCCCGGTTATCGCCAGGAGGATAAAGTAGATCCCGATTCCAATACAGAAACGTATTTTGCAGCGAGAGTATTTGTGGATAACTTCCGGTGGGCAGGTGTGCCCTTCTATATTCGTACAGGTAAGCGACTGCCCGTGAAGACGACAGAAGTGGTTGTGGAGTTCAAATCCATGCCGAATAATGTGTATCTTGGCCAAAAATATAAGCTTGAGCCTAACCTTCTGGTCATTCGTGTAAATCCTATGGAGGGTATTTACATCAAGATCAATGCCAAGAAGCCAGGCACAGATTCTGAGATTGAGCCGCTGGCGATGGATTTTTGCCAGAGCTGTATGATTGGAATTAACTCCCCGGAAGCTTATGAACGGCTAATTCATGATGCGGCAGAAGGAGACTCAACCTATTTTACAAGATGGGATGAAGTTGCAACGGCATGGTCCTTCGTAGATCGTATTGCAGCCGTATGGCAAGAACAGCCGGAGAGTCTGGCATATTATCCTGCAGGCAGCTGGGGGCCGTCTGCAGCGCATAACCTGCTGGAGCAAGACGGGCATCACTGGTGGCCGGTCAACGGACAGGATGAAGACAACGTCATCTGGATTAAGAACAAATAAGGATAAATAAACGAATGGAATAGTGACATTAATGATACAAAGCAGAGACCTCTCAATAATCCCGGGGACTCTGCTTTTTTAGGTGATGTAAAATATACAGGTAAAAATAAATAACAAATGTGGTACAATAGGAGAGTTGAGCCATTTAGACGAATAGGCTCTATGGTAAGATAACGACAGAGAGTAGGTGACACCCTTGTGAGTCCATTGCAGCAAATGGTAATACAGGTTTCAATAGCGGGATGGTTCACAATGTGCTGTTCGAAATATAATCTGTTTTGAGTGAATTATAGGAATACTATATATTTTAAAATATAAAGTTTGATGAATACATGAGTATGAGAGGGATTAATGAATATGAGCAAAACCACGAATATTTTGCAGGAGGAGGTCGACAAACGCAGGACGTTTGCGATCATCTCTCACCCGGATGCCGGGAAGACGACGCTTACTGAGAAACTGCTGTTATTTGGAGGTGCAATTCGCCTTGCAGGTACAGTAAAGGCTCGGAAGGCAAGCAAGCATGCGACAAGTGACTGGATGGAGATTGAGAAGCAGCGGGGGATTTCTGTAACATCCTCTGT
The DNA here is from genome assembly GCF_042678545.1 of Paenibacillus provencensis. NCBI lineage: Bacteria > Bacillati > Bacillota > Bacilli > Caryophanales > Paenibacillaceae > Paenibacillus > Paenibacillus provencensis. The sequence goes on from NZ_JBHTKX010000005.1 coordinate 16,890, forward strand.
AATGCAGTTTGATTATTTGGATCATCGTATCAATATTCTAGATACACCGGGTCACCAGGACTTCAGTGAGGATACTTATCGTACACTTACTGCAGCAGATAGTGCGGTCATGCTGATTGACGTGGCGAAGGGTGTCGAAGCACAGACGATTAAATTGTTCCAGGTATGTGCGAAGCGTGGAATACCGATTTTTACATTTATCAACAAGCTGGACCGTGAAGGGCAAAGCCCATTTGACTTGATGGAGGAGCTGGAGCGTGTTCTTGGTATTCGTTCGGTACCGATGAACTGGCCAATTGGTATGGGCCGGGATCTCTGTGGTGTATATGACCGGATGAAAAATCAGGTAGAGCTGTTCCAAGGCGACGATCACTCCAAGATTAAGGTGCAAAAAGTGGATAGCTATGAGGATCCGGTGATTCGTGAGATGGCCGGTGAATTTTTGCATGATCAATTAAAGCAGGAGCTTGAGCTTCTGGATGTAGCGGGTGATCCGTTTGATCTGGAGAAGGTGCTGAAGGGAGAGCTTACACCTGTATTTTTCGGCAGTGCGGTCAATAACTTTGGTGTTCAAACCTTCCTTGAGAACTTCCTGGAGCTGGCGCCGAAGCCAGAATCGCGCAAAAGTACGGAAGGCGTGGTTGAACCGACGAATGAGAAATTCAGCGGATATGTCTTCAAGATTCAGGCGAATATGAATCCGGCACACCGTGACCGTGTTGCATTCCTGAGAATTGTTTCGGGTAAATTTGAACGAGGCATGAGTGTTAAGCATGTTCGGGTAGGTAAGGAGATTAAGCTCTCTCAGCCGCAGCAGTTTCTGGCTCAGGATCGTGACATCGTACAAGAGGCCTATCCAGGCGATATTATTGGTCTATTTGATCCGGGGATTTTCCGAATTGGAGATTCCTTAAGCCAAGGCGGTGAAGTCGTCTTTGACGAGCTTCCGACATTCTCACCAGAGATTTTCTCGAAGGTAACAGCCAAGAACGCCTTGAAGCATAAGCAGTATCAGAAAGGCATTGATCAGCTGACAGAGGAAGGGACGATTCAAGTATTCCGTACAGCGAGCTTTGACGAGACGATTCTTGGAGTCGTCGGACAGCTTCAATTTGAAGTGTTCGAGCATCGCATGAAAGCAGAGTACGGTGTTGAAGTACAGCTGCAGCGCATGCCCTATCAATTTGCCCGCTGGATTGTTGACGACAAGATCGATCCAAGCAAATTCCGGATTAACTCGACCCTTGTTAAAGATAAAAAGGACAATTACGTTGTCCTCTTTGAAAATGAATATGCGATGAGAACAGCAATTGAGAAGAACCCGACTGCTAAATTCCTGGAGACTGCACCGTAAGGCTGGTACGAAATAAAGGAATTAGCATCATATACCAAAGAAATCCCTCCGTCCGGAAAAGGACGGGGGATTTTTTTTGCAGTTCCAAGGCTATGGATAGATCGTTCCTAGGTTAAAGGAACTGGCTTGACTGTCTTCAGATGTTCTTGCAGTACCTGAATCAGTTCATCCTGCTTCCCTTTCGGCAAATCCTTCCATATCATTTCAAACAGGGTTCCGAGACCCGGCAGAGCTGCTTCAGGTCCATCAACCGATCCCTCAATCATCTCTCTGATATCCTTGTCCGGCTTGCCATGTACCTTGTGAACAATCGCTTGGCGTAAATCCAGTACGATAGACATGTGTTTGTCCCTCCAACTGTAGTCTTTTCCTGCATGTATACTGTACCCTGAGACGAGCGTATAAATTCAAGTTTTCCATTCATTGTGCTATACTACTTAGGATGAATTAGTTGACAGCATTTATAATAATGAAGAATCCGAATCAATTTCACACCTTTTTAATGAGTTACGAAATTGATTCATCTATAGAATGATTTTCTTATACCTAAGATGATATGGAGGTACCATATTATGGCCAAAAAACAATATGCCGTGATCGGCATGGGCCGCTTTGGATCGAGTGTAGCTTATGCACTTAGCGAAATGGGTTTTGACGTTCTGGCAATTGATCGGGATGAGCACAGAATTCAGGACATATCAAACGTAGTGACACATGCCGTGTCCGCAGATTGTACGGATGAGGAAGCGCTCAGAGCGCTAGGCATTCGAAACTTCGATGTGGTGGTCGTTGCGATAGGTGAAGATATCCAGGCGAGTATATTAACGACGCTGATCTTGAAGGATATGGGAATTCAGTATTTGATCGTGAAGGCCAAATCCGAGCTCCATGGCAAGGTGTTATCCAAGATTGGTGCGGATAAAGTGGTTTATCCGGAACGGGATATGGGAATGCGGGTCGCACATCATCTGGCATCGCCTAACATTTTGGATTATATTGAGCTGTCAGAGGAGTATAGTATTCTGGAAATGAAAGCTTCGTCAAATATTATTGGAAAAAATTTAGTACAGCTCAACATTCGTGCCCGTTATGGCTGTAACGTAATTGCGATTCGCAAAGGCACTGAAATGAATATTTCACCGGATGCTGACTATGAATTACAACCCGAGGATGTGCTTATTATTGTGGGGCACAAGGATGATTTAACCAAGCTAGAGCTTGCCTATTCGAGATAGAGAAGGATTGAAGTCAAATGGAAATCGTTTCGGTACATAATCCGAGAGTGAAGGAATGGGCGCAGCTGCTCGACAAAAAGTATCGAACCCGGCACAACAAATACATCATTGAAGGAATTCATTTGGTTCAAGAGGCGTTAAATTATGATGCTGATATCGAATGCATTGCTTATGATATGGATAAAGGAATACCGGGAGAGCTAACAGGCTTTGCTGATTCACAAGGGCATGCGGAGTGGGTTCCTGTATCTACTGCCGTCATTGAAAAGTGCACCGATACCGTGACACCGCAGCCGGTGTTTGCGATTGTTAGAAAAGATGCAGCCGGGCTAAATGAGTTCTTAGACAAGAAGGACAGCTTGATTATCGTACTGGATCGGCTTCAGGACCCAGGCAATGTTGGTACAATTATCCGCAGTGCAGATGCAGCCGGGGCAGACGGCGTGATTGTAGGCCGTGGGAGCGCCGATGTATATAATCCCAAAACGATACGCTCCACGATGGGATCCTTTTTTCATTTGCCTGTTGTTGAAGCAGATCTGGCCGAAGTGCTTCCAAAAGCCAAAACGGAAGGAGTTACACTCGTCAGTACGTCGCTTGCTGCGGAGAACTCCTGCTATGATTATGATTTTAGAGGAGCAAAATGGCTCGTGATCGGTAATGAAGGCAGTGGGGTCTCCGAGGAGGTAAGCCGTCTTGTGGACGATGCCATTATTATTCCAAGTCCAGGGCAGGCTGAATCACTGAATGCGGCGATGGCTGCTACAATACTCATGTTTGAAGCGATGAGACAGCGGCATTACTCCGCTTGAACTGCGTATAGGTGAATTAAATATGACAAAAGACATCGAGATGGCAGCGAGACCTTTGGATAACAAAGGGACGTTGCCATTTGATTTATGCGAAGCGGTGCGAAAGATTGCCGAACGACTGGAATAATTATAGATTGCATAGTGATTGGGTGATTACATATGAACTTAATAAGCCGGATTACGGATTATGACATATTGGGTGAACGTTCAGAGCTTCTGCACTCAGTGTCCCGATTTGGGGCTAGAGGGGTGCTCGTTGATGAAAATTTCAATATTGCGATGATGCATATGACAAAACGGAAGTTATACAAGCTGCCTGGCGGGGGAATCGAAGGGACAGAGACGCCGGAAGAAGCTTTTTTACGTGAAGTAGAAGAAGAGACAGGCTATCGAGCAAAAATTACACATCAGCTGGGCCGCATTGAGGAGCATAAGACTAAAAATCAGTTCCTGCAGCTATCCTACTGCTTCATTGCAAAATCAGTGGAGGAGAACACGGTGAAGCTGACAGCCAAAGAGAAGCAGCTTGGTTTGACGGTAATCTGGATGACAATGGATGAAGCTCTCAAAGCAATGGATCGATCATTCAGGAATTGTCGTGAGTATTCGAGCAAATTTATGATTCTAAGAGATAAAACCATACTTGAGCGGGCTGTTGCCGTTCTAAGAAGCTTATAAAATTGCTTTAAGGTGAATCAATTTCATAACTCATTAAAAACGTGTATTCGAACCTATGTATAGACAAATTAAATCATTTTGATCTATATATACTCTTGATTTAAGCAGCTAAAGGTATTATGAAATTGATTCAGGTTAAGAAAATATTAATTTTCTGTTAAAAATTGAGGTTTAGAAACATGGTATAATGCTCGCAAATAAATTTAATGGGAGGTTAAGTGCCTTATTGAGAGGTGCAAGCTTAAAATTGGGTAATCCATAATATGGAATATAAAGCGATATAAAAAATTAGAATTGTATGAGGAGAGTACATGATGATGAAATTGCGCAAACTGATGGCAATTCTATTAATACCTGCACTTATTTTACTAAGTATGTGTATTGCTCCCGCTGCTTCTGCGGATGCTGTAGAAGGAGATGTCATTGTTATTTTGGGGGAGGATTTGACCACGGCACAGAAAGAACAAGTGCTTGCTGATCTGGATGCCCCTGCAGATACGATGACGATTCAGGTGACAAATGAAGAAGAACATAAATATCTGGGCAGTCACATGTCCAAGGCGCAAATCGGAAGCAAGGCGCTCAGCTCGGCTAAAATCGTAATCGGTAAGCCGGGAAGCGGCGTGTCAGCGACTTCGAATCACATTAATTGGGTTACCAACGATATGTATCTCAACGCCATGATTACAGCTGGGGTTAAGGATGCCCATGTTAGCATCACGGCGCCATTTGATGTATCGGGTACAGCTGCGCTGACAGGGATTATCAAAGCATACGAAACAACGACAGATACCGAAATCCCGGAGGAGCAGAAGCAGGTTGCTAACGAGGAGATCGTAAAGACCGCCCAATTATCCGATTCCATCGGTGCGGAAGAAACGACGACGCTGATGACGAACATCAAAGAGGAGCTTGCGCAGAATCAGCCAGAGACGAGAGAAGAAATGCAAACGCTGATTATTAATATAGCAAATAATCTAAACATTACTATTCCCGAAGCTCAGCTGACCGGCTTAGTGGATCTATTTATGAACATGAAGGATGCGAATGTTAACTGGAATGCGGTAGGTGATCAGCTGGAGCAAGCCAAGCAGCAGTTTACTGATTTTATAGAGTCAGAGCAGGGCCAAGGTATTCTGGCAGCCATTAAGGACTTTTTTGTAGGACTAATCGAAATTATAAAAGGCTGGTTCTCCTAATATAATTGGATATTGTTAAACAGCACTGCTTCCAATGGATTGCGCAAATTTATCCATGGAAGGGTGCTTTTTTATTTTCGATTAAATAACCTATAACAAAATATCAGTTGGACGCGTTGATTACTTTAATTGAAACGAGAAATCCTCTTCTCAATAAGACCTGCATCAACAAAATCTTAGCTCGAAAGGAAGATCATAGGTTATGCGTAAAGTGATCGCCGGATGTGTTATCGCTTGTATCCTCCTTAGTACCTCTTGTTCAGACCATGCTGACAAGGAGAATGAGCCAGAGGAGGCAGCATCCGCGGAGCAGATTCATATTCTCAATAAGGAGCAGCAAGAGCAGACGAAAGATGGGGGCGGAGAAGCTGATCAGGGTAGCAGTCAGCAGGAATTTACAGTCCAATCGAAGCCCGAACTGCCTCGAGCTCAGTTCTTGACCAATCGAGTTAAATTGGAATATATCGAATATAACAGGGACACTGTGTCTTTTGAAGACTTAGATAAACTAGTGGAGCTTGATGAATGGCAAGCAACTGAGATTTTGGAATGGTATAACGGTATAAAACCGGATACACTCCAGCAGGTAAGTCAGCTTGAACTTGTGCCAAGTGTGCAGATAAAGATTCAGCTGCCAGGGACTGAGAAAGTCAGAATACTATATGAGTCGATTTCTCCAGATACAGTGTATCTGCAGGTGCATTCGTCAGAAATAATAACATATGGTACAGATGCAGAGAATATCAGGCTGTTGCTGGAGACGCTTATATTGGATGGACCTTATGAGCCCATTGCAGGTACAGAATACCGGATTTTGACCGAGGAGTATCTTGTGAATGACGATCCGAACAATCCGAAAATCAGTTTATTCTATCGGGAATATAAAGTGTATAAGGATTATATGACGGGGTCTATTGAAGGGGTTGGTATAGAACGAGTTGAAAATATAATTGAGGCAAAAAAAGTGCTGCAAACTGATAAACTAAAATTACCACCTAATACGATCGTTAGCCCAAAGGTCCTAAAACAGTGGCAGGCAGAAGGATACTATCCTGTACAGGAATATTCAGAGGAGTCTATACGCGGTCTAACTTATGATGATCTTCTTGAACGAGATAAATAGATGGAAGAGATATACTAAACGTAAGCACGACAGTATGAATATTAATGAACCCCCGTAAGAGCATACGGGGGTTCTTTGTGTATTATTTCCTAAGATAAGCCGAGTCTAGAGCCACTTCCTGGCCCATAATCCTATGGAGCTTAAGGCGCGGGCAAGTTCTGTCCCTTTGCGGGTAAGTGAATATTCGGTACGGACAGGTCTGTCGGCAATGACGTTTCGAATGACAATACCTTCCTCCTCAAGTTCTTTCATTCGTTCGTTCAGGACGCGTTTGCTTAGATCGGGGATAACGGCGTGTATTTCACTAAAACGCTTGGGTTCCTCCATTAAGGTGTGAACAATAGGCGCAACCCATTTCCGACCAATAATTTGATACGAACGCGAGACCTTCTCACACATCTGCATATGATTTGTCGTCGATTGTTCATCCATTTTCAAGGCCCCCTTATTCACTTGATTATTAAAAGTAACTTCTTTTGTACATGGAGTAATTCCATATTGTGAATAAACAGTTATTAGAATTATTTATAGAATACCATGGAAAGCGCTATCATAACAGAATAATTTTGTTGTTCACAGATTCGACATTTTTTGTTGACGAAAGGTGTTAGCTAGGTGTATGATAATCACGTTAATTTATTTGGTTACAAATAATAACCAACATCGAACGGAACTTGTATTTTTTGTAAAGGATACTTGTGGTGGTGTTGATTATGGGAGTGCAAATTATCGTTCTTTTATTGATGTTATATGAGAAGGAATAATGTGGGTCATACTTTTAATAAATTTTACTCATAAACATTCGTAATTTTCACAAGATAACTAGCGCACAATATAGAGTAGAAACACGGGAGGCATTTCAGAATGGATTCAATGACTTTTGTCCTGTTCGGGGCTACTGGCGACTTAGCCAAGAGAAAAATTTACCCAGCACTATACAACCTGTATGTTGATCAAAAGATGCCATCATCATTTTCTGTTATTGGTCTAGGAAGAAGAGATGTATCCGATGTAGATTTCCAGGCAAGAGTTGAAGCTTCGCTTCATACATTCTCTCGCCGTTCTCCAGAGGACGCGGCTAAGGTACGTGATTTTCTAGGCGCTTTTCGTTATACATCGCTTAACAATACCAAGCTTGAAGATTATAAGAAACTGCTTGAAGTGGTTGAAAAACGTGAGCAGGAGCTTGGCATTCCGCAGAATCGGATGTTCTATTTGTCTGTTGCTCCAGAATTTTTTGAGCCGATTGCCGAAAATATAAAGGAGAGCGGACTCGGTTCAGGCAGCGGATGGAAACGACTCATTATTGAGAAACCGTTTGGGCATGACCTCGAATCCGCAATACAACTGAATGAGAAGCTGAACAGTACTTTTGCTGAGGAAGAGATTTATCGGATTGACCATTTCCTCGGTAAACCGATGGTTCAAAATCTTGAGGTGCTGAGTGCAACGAATCCTGTCATGCATGCACTATGGGGAAATCATTATATTTCCAATGTGCAAATTACAGCGAGTGAAACGGTTGGTGTCGAAGAGCGGGCTGAATACTATGACCATACCGGAGCAGTAAGAGATATGTTCCAAAATCATATGCTGCAGCTGCTCATGATGATCTCACTTCACCTGCCGAAGAAATCTTCTCCAGATGAGGTTCGTGCGAAGAAGAGAAATACGGCACAGTCCTTAATTCCGTTGGAGGTAGAAGCGCTTGACCAGTATATTGTAAGAGCACAATATCAAGCAGGTGATCTGCAAGGCAAACCGGTGGTTGGCTACCTGGAAGAGCCTGGTATTGAAGGGACCTCCAAGAACGATACGTACTTTGCCGCACGCTTGTTCCTGGATGATCCATTCTGGACAGGGGTTCCTTTCTATATTCGTACAGGTAAACGTATGAGCGAAAAATCGACCCGTATCGTGGTTGAATTCAAGCAGCCGCTAAATACAGGAATGTCTGAAGACGAAGCGGTATCTGCTAACCTGCTTACCATTGATATTGGACCGAAGGAAGGCATGCGCCTGACGCTTAATTCCAAGAGCCCAATGCATCACGATACGATTGAGCCGATGGAGCTGAGCTTCAATTCCTCGTATGACAATGTGCCTGAAGCTTATGAGAACCTTATTTTTGATGCGCTTCGCAAAGATGCAACATTCTTCGCGCATTGGGATGAAGTCGAGCTGTCTTGGAGATGGGTTGAGCCTATCCTCAAAGCTTTTGCAGCGGATGAAGTTCCACTTCACTATTATGCAGCGGGATCAGAAGGTCCGGAAGCAGCGGATGAACTGCTTGCACAGGACGGAAATCGCTGGCATTAATATCTGTTCTAAAACGTTATCCGGCTGATTAATACAGTCGATGACATAGATTGGTTGTTGGATTGCAGATGGTTCATCCGAACGGCATGCTCCGTCAAATCCAACAACAGGCCGCTTCTGACTATGCGGCTGAACCTAAGGGACTCGTCTACGGGCGTTTGTTCTTTCAAAAAACAGAGAAGATCTAGGAGGCAACATACATGAAGGTAGGACTTATTGGATTAGGAAAAATGGGATTAAACCTGGGGAAAAACTTGATTGATCATCAGCATGAGGTCGTAGCTTACGACTTGAATGCAGGTGCAGTTGAAGAAATGAAAGGTTATGGTGCAGCAGGTGCTGCTTCTTACAAGGAAGTCATTGATCAGCTGGAATCGCCGCGCATTCTCTGGATCATGGTTCCTCATGCTGTCGTTGATGGTGTTATTGCTGACCTTACTCCTCTGCTGGACAAAGGCGACATCGTGATCGAAGCAGGTAACTCTCATTACAAAGAATCCATTGCCCGCTATGAGCAGCTTAAACCGCATGGCGTTCATTTCATGGACGTAGGTACATCTGGCGGTATGGAAGGCGCAAGAAACGGCGCTTGTTACATGATCGGCGGAGACGAAGAAGCATGGAACATCGTTGAGCCTCTGTTCAAAGATACATCTGTAGAGAACGGCTATCTGTATGCTGGCAAAGCAGGAAGCGGACACTTCCTGAAAATGGTTCACAATGGCATCGAGTACGGTATGATGGCTTCCATCGGGGAAGGCTTTGAAGTGCTGGAGAAGAGTGACTATGATTTTGACTACGAAAAAGTAGCACGTGTATGGAACAATGGATCGGTTATTCGTTCTTGGCTGATGGAGCTTACGGAGCGTGCGTTCTCCAAAGATGCGAACCTTGATGAGATCCGCGGGGTTATGCACTCTTCTGGTGAAGGTAAATGGACGGTAGAAACGGCATTTGATCTGCAGGCAGCTACCCCGGTTATTGCTCTATCCCTCCTGATGCGTTACCGTTCCCTTGAGAACGATACGTTTACAGGTAAGGTCGTTGCTGCACTTCGTAACGAATTTGGTGGACATGCTGTAGAGAAGAAATAAGACTGTACTTACTTCTGATCTACCACAAATACTTTGAATTCAATCATGAGAAGGAGTTTCGCTGTTGGGCGAGATTCCTTCTCTTTTGTTTTTCGACCAGACTTACAGCTTGATCTTCTTTTTTGGAGACGGTCTGCATAAGGATAAATGGACACACCTCTCTTAAGGGAGGAATGCGAAGCATGGCATTCAAACGAGCAAAATGGCGTACACAGCGTCAAAAAACCGGGGGTCAGCGTAAAAAGTGGATTTTGATTGTATTGTTGGTAATGATCATCGTGACCATCCAGTCCATTACTTATGTGGAGCGGAACTTGAAGCCTCCTATTATGCATTTGGCAAAAATCAGGGTGAAGCAGCTTGGGACGGAGGCGATTAACAAAGCAATTACGAGTCAAATTTCTGCAGCCGGTCCTTCCAACGAGTTGATTGACTGGAAGACAGATGCAGAAGGGGAAATCAGTGGCTTTATGCTGAACTATAACGAACATATGCGGATCACATCAAGCGCGTTATCTGTCGTTCAGACCACTCTGCAGGAAATGGAGACGATCGAGGATCATGTCCCCGTAGGGCAGGCGCTGGGCAGCCCATTGCTGTCTTCCTTCGGGCCAAAGGTGCCAATACGAATTGAGCCGCAAGGCGCAGTTAAGGTTGACCTCAATACAAGGCAGCAAAATGCCGGCATTAATATGATTTTGGTTGAGGTATACATTCATATTGTGGCAGAGATTGCTGTTGTCGTCCCGCTGGATATGGAGCCGGAAGTGGTTGATACGGAAATTCCGATTTCTTATTTGCTTGTTGTAGGGGATGTGCCAATGTATTATTATGACGGCAATGGAAATCCGGTTGGAGAGAATGGGGCGAGTGCGCCAAGTATTGCTATACCGTCATTGCCAGGCGGAACAGTTCCTAATACAGGAGTAACCACTCCAGATGCGGGCACGACTGTTCCTAGTGGAGAGGAAGAGAGCGAGCTGTACATGGAGGAGCCTGACTTATCCCTTCCGACAGGTAACGAGTGAGTTCAATGACAAAGAAAGAACTTGCAGTAATGCGAGTGAATTCAATGACAAGGAAAGAACTTGCAGTAATGCGAGTGAATTCAATGACAAAGAAAGAACTTGCAGTAATGCGAGTGAATTCAATGACAAAGAAAGAACTTGCAGTAATGCGAGTGAATTCAATGACAAGGAAAGAACTCGCAGTAATGCGAGTGAATTCAATGACAAAGGAAGAACTCGCAGAACAGGAGTTGTCATACATACTCTTGATTCTGCGAGTCCTTTATTTTTTGCTATTTTTCTTGGCTTTACGTGCTCGATACTCGTCATTCTCCCATTGTCTCAATAGCGGATAAGGGTCAAAGGACCATTCAGTTAAGCCGCTGTCACGGTAAATACCATAGTGCAGATGAGGGGGGAATTTCCCTTGGGTACCCGGCTTGCCATAACCTGAGCTGCCCACCCATCCGATGTTTTGTCCTGGAGTCACAAGGCTGCCAACATGAACAGATTTATCAAAACCGGAGAGGTGCGCGTAATAATGATAATGGTTATCCAGGTCTCTTATTCCTACCCGCCATCCTCCAAAGGGATTCCACCCTTTGATCTCAATAACCCCATAGCATGTGCTTCGAACAGGATATCCGTGAGGGGCAAACAGGTCTGTTCCTTCATGGATTCGTCGACCGCCCCAGCTTCGGCTCATTCCCCAGGTGCTGCGATAGGAGTAGGAGTTGCTTAGGGGTAAAGGAAAAGCATGCTGAGCAAGATCCAATGTATCAAAATGCTTATAAATCTTTGCGAATTGCTGGATACGCTGTACGGATCTGGAATTTTGATAATACTGCCACAAGGCAATGCCTAAATCATCTGAAGATAAACCGTATTTAGATGTGATTCTCGCCATACTGTAGAGGACATCATAATCATTGTTAGGATCGGCAATATTGTCACCAGTGCCATCTAACCCATATCCGCCGAATACCTCAATGGATAATGGATTCCTATCTGTAGAATCTGGATTTAAGATACCGGACCAGAGCTGAGGTTCAAAAAACACCCCGGTCAACCGCTCTTCATGGGCGCGGTCCTTCGGATGTACCTTTGTCATCGTACGTTCATATTGATCAATGGCGGCCAAGTAATACCATGGAACACCGCTGACAGCACTGATCTGGTCATACAGAATTTTGCGTTCCTTATAAATCTCTTCCTTAGCAACAGGCTTATTATCCTCACTTTTTGCATAGGCTTCCGGTATTGATGAAGCAAAGAGAGCAGCAGATAAAATCAGCGTTACGCCGAGGTTCAACCATTTTTTCTTCTGAATCCGTATCAAAAAAGCCAATCCTCCTTTCTTCATATTTTCGTTGTATTTAGGTTCACACATCAGCATCGTTTTTATCCGTCTTTTACATAAAAAAGCTGGAGTCCAAGATCCACAAATATTTTGATTTGGAGCTTATTTCCATAAAACCATGTTATAATGTGTTCCGTGCGAAAATTCTAACTTGATATAGAAAGAAGGGTCTCTTTTGGCGAATAAAATAAAAGAACCGAAACCCGAATGGATCAAGATCAAGCTGACTACGGGAGATAACTATCAAGAAATCAAAGATATGATGCGTTCAAAGACGCTGCACACGGTTTGTGAAGAAGCACGTTGTCCGAATATTTATGAATGCTGGGCTAACCGAACAGCAACTTTTATGATACTGGGTGACATATGTACAAGAGCCTGCCGATTCTGTGCTGTTAATACTGGGCTGCCTACAGAGCTGGATTTGAAAGAGCCTGAGCGAGTTGCAGAAGCAGCAGAGCAAATGAATCTTAAGCATTGTGTCGTCACAAGTGTGGCCAGAGATGATCTTCGAGACGGAGGAGCTTCCATCTTCGCAGAGACCATTCATGCCATTCGCAGAAAACTGCCTTTTTGCAGTGTAGAGGTACTAATTCCGGATTTTCTTGGAAACGAAGAGGCTTTAAAGATTGTGATGGACGCGAAGCCCGACATCCTTAATCACAACATGGAAACTGTCGAGCGTTTGTCTGACAAAGTGCGGGCAAAAGCCAAATATAAGCGTTCACTCATGCTGCTTGAGCGTGCCAAAAAAATGCAGCCCCATATTCCAACGAAATCTAGTATTATGCTGGGCTTGGGGGAGACTTGGGAAGAAATACTGCAAACCATGGATGATTTGAGAAGCGTAGACTGTGATATTATGACGATCGGTCAGTATTTGCAGCCTTCGGATAAGCATTTGTTTGTTGAAAGATATGTAACACCTGAAGAATTTTCTAAGCTCAAAGATGAAGGCCTTGCTCGTGGCTTCAGCCATGTTGAATCAGGGCCAATGGTCAGAAGTTCTTACCATGCACATGAACAAGTTAAGTCTGCCGCGAATGCTAATAATGTAGTATGATAAGAGCAGGCCTGAACTTCATGGGCGGTTTGGATAGAAAGGAAGGAAGACGGTTTTGATTCAGATTAGCGGCAAAACTTACGAAGTATTACAGGACTATCGAAATGGTTGGAATCCGGAAGCCTTTCGTGACCGGTATAGTGAAGTCCTGGAACGCTATGATTACATCATTGGGGATTGGGGCTACAATCAACTCCGACTCAAAGGCTTCTACCGCGATAACCATCCAAAAGCGAGCAAGGATACATCGATAGCGGGAATGGTTGATTATATTAACGAGTACTGCAACTTTGGATGTGCTTATTTTGTGCTACAGAAACATAAGGAACCTAAAGAGAACAAAGAACACAAAGATAACAGCAGCAAGGAGCATAAGGAATCCAAGACTGCGAAGGAAGCTAAGGAGTCCAAGGAGCCTATGGAGCCTAAGGAACCAAAGGAGTCCAAGGAGCCTATGGAGCCTAAGGAACCAAAGGAGCCTATGGAGCCTAAGGAACCTAAGGAACCAAAGGAACCCAAAGATTCCAAAGAATCCAAGGATAAAGAGAAGATGGACAAAATAAAAAGCAGCTCCTCATAAGGAGCTGCTTTTTATTTTAGTCCAAAAATGCAGTTCGCACCCGATCCCAGAAAGGATACGGGCGATATCTGGCAAAGCTGACCTTCTGGGTGGAAACCTGGCATTTTACAGATATCAGATCATCTACTGTCAGGTTTACATGGTCAATGGTCAGCAGCAGTCGTTGAGATTTGCGAGAGAAGATATCGCAATGATGGTGCTTCGGTAAAACAACCGGCGAACCTAATGTCCGGTAGACCCGATTATTAATGGATGCAATCTCTGCAATCTGCATCGCTTCAATGGTGGGATGAACCATAGCGCCGCCGAGCGCTTTGTTGTACGCCGTGCTTCCAGAAGGAGTGGATACACAAATTCCGTCACCGCGGAACATTTCAAACGTGACATCGTTAATATCGACCTGGGCAACCACGGTGCCATCTACACCTTTTAACGTGAATTCATTAAGGGCGATCATGGAACTGACACCAGATTTGCGACGAATCTCCAGTTCAATTAACGGATACTCAACGATACGAGGGGAATGGGCAGTATCCTTATTCCCTTCAGCCATAAGCTGTATCAGATCTTCGAGCTCGTCTGCCTTCCAATCTGCGTAAAAGCCCAGATGGCCGGTATGAACTCCGACGAATGCGATATCGGGAATCCGGTCTGTGAAGGTGTGAAATGCTTGCAGCATGGTTCCATCTCCACCGATCGATATCACAATCTCCGGTGATTTGGCATCGAGAACAAATCCATGCTCCTTGGCCAGCTTATGAAACTGCCCAGCTAATTCAATGGATAAAGAGTCTCCTCTGTCCTGAACATAATATCTCAAGATGAAAGCTCCTTTGTCATCAGTATAACTCGATGATATCCAATTTCAGGAGAGAAAACAATCAATATACGTAAAGTTCTAGACATTACCTGAATCTGGAACTGAGATGCTGGATGAGGATACGGATCAAGGTCAGCATGAATAAAAAGGAGATGATCACTAAGGTGAGTGCTATTTGATAAGGTACAGCTTGGAAGATGGCCGATGGAAATGATAACGAATCAAATTTATTAGGCCACAGCATGATGGATGTATTCTGATCAAACATGACCAAGTCCCAGCACAGAAATACAATCATTCCCGATAGCAATGCATGGACAAGTCGTGCTATTAAGAAAGGCGCATATCGTAATGGAGTGGGGTTAAGGATACTGACGACCTGGGCGTGGACTGAAAGTCCTCCCCAAGATAAAACACAAGCAGCAGCAGCCACTTTATACATTAACGGAATTTCTGCAAGCGTTCCGGCATAACGAGCACCGAGTGTAACTTCAAATAGCCCTCCTACTAGGGATTGGGAAATCTCCGGCGGCAGCCCGAGAGTCTTAAGCATCAGCTCCACTGTATGATACATGCCGGTCATCAGTCCTGCTTGGGTGAAGACTTCCAATATAACGCAAAAAAAGACAACAAGGCCCCCGACGACGGTAATAAGCTGAAGAGATGACTGTATAGCCTGCCTAAGCAATTCCCCCATGGTTCTACCGTCCTCAATACGTGCCTTGTGCATGGCTTCAAGCGCACCTCGGAGACGATTGGGCTTATCAACAGGCTGATCTGACTCAGCAGTAGAATCTTTTTTTCCGTGAAATCGCATAAGCAGGCCCACGATCAGTCCTGCTCCATAATGAGCGATAGCAAGCATAACCGCAACGGCAGGGAGCTGAAAAAAACCGACGGATACGGCCCCGATCAGGAAGATGGGATCGGATGTTGTCGTAAAGGCGACCAGACGCTCGCCCTCATCACGGGTAATTTGTTTCTTCTCCCACAGCTTGGCCGTC
The DNA here is from genome assembly GCF_042678545.1 of Paenibacillus provencensis. NCBI lineage: Bacteria > Bacillati > Bacillota > Bacilli > Caryophanales > Paenibacillaceae > Paenibacillus > Paenibacillus provencensis. Next base: position 32,538 of record NZ_JBHTKX010000005.1, read on the forward strand.
AATTTGGCTCCAATTGGATAACCTGAAGCATAGCTGATCGCAGCAACAAAGCCGCCTGTGCCAGGTATACGAAATACAGGTCTCATAAGTGGATGAAGGAGTGTGCCTGTAAAATGGACGATGCCAAGACCGAGCAGCAGCTCAGATATGACAAAGAACGGGAATAAAGAAGGAAAGAGAACATCCCACCAGATGGACAGACCGCGCACTCCCGCATTCCACACCGCTGCCGGATAAACCATCATGAATATGCATATAATGAGAAGGCCAAATACTATGCTTAGCGGAATAACTAGACGTTTCATGAGCAGTAGTTCCTCCCGTAACTTACATTTCTCATCAACTGAGTCTAGTTAATATATGATCTTTTTTGGACAAACAGGACAAAAAAATAAAGTAAGCGTTTCCAAATCAGCTGTAATTTAAAGTATTCTATGATAATATATATTTAATATAAAAAATAAGACTAAAGTCCTTTTTTCAAATGTCGGATATTCAAATTTTTGAGGATGGAGTGATGTCATGATGGGAATTATAGCCGGTATACTCGTCTGCGCTATCGTGTATGTGATGCGTGAAGCTCACACCCATCCGGGTGAAGAAGATTGGCGCAGTTATTAAATGGCTGGATGCGTCAAACAACGCTGCTAAGCGTTACTTGAGATGTAATATTTATAAGACAAGAGACCTATAGATAGAGAGGCTCTTGTCTTTTTTTGTCTGTAGAGCCATGTAAATTAGGTATTGTATTTAGTTATGCTGAGCGACATGATAAAATAGCTTCAAGTTGATTATAGAAAGAAGGCGCAGTAGTAATGGATCCTAACAAAACGCTATATGAAAATCTGGGCGGAGACAAGGGAGTTCGGGCATTGGTGGAAGCATTTTATCCCAAGGTTCAACAGAATGAACTGTTGGCCCCTCTATTCCCTGAAGATATCCAGCCTGTTATGGATAAACAATATATGTTCCTAAGTCAATTCTTTGGAGGACCCTCCCTTTATTCGGACGCCTTTGGTCATCCTATGATGAGGGCAAGGCACCTACCTTTCCCTGTCACGGAGGAACGGGCTCAGGCTTGGCTATCCTGTATGGCAGCAGCTCTGCAGGAGCAGGATTTGCCCGATTCTGTAAGAGAATTTACGCTGAAACGTCTCTCAGGTCCGGCTTATCATTTCATTAATACCCCGTCAGAATAAACAGAAAACAAAAAAACGCCATTCGGCGTTTTTTTTTTGCACTATTTTATTTACGTAGCCGCTGATCTGCCAGAAAATAATCCTGGTCATTATCGAGCAGTGTGACCCGGTTGTTGCAGCATGGAAATACGAGCAGTCTCTTTTTGCCTTCGCGAATGCGAATCAGTTCTTTAGGCTTCAGCGGCAGCAGCACATTTTCTTGATCACAGAAAGGACAGTACTGGACATAAATATCCCCCATCACGATATCATAAGGCCAGGTGTTCTCAAATGGAATCATGAAGTGGAATCCTTCTCGTTGTCGTCAGGAGACTCGGCTTGATTCTGCTCTTGCTTGATGTCCTCCTTGGAAAGCTCGGCCAGCTTTTGCATAAGAATGTGCTGTGGCATATGCATCAGCTGCTCAATGGGAATTCCTAACTTCTTGGACAGTGTGACTGCGGTATCCGCAGATATTTGTAAAGGTCTCATTAAGTTTCCTCCGGTAATAAACAATTTAATCAAAGTGGGCTTGGCTAAATTCTGATATAGTATTAGTTATACACCTTGAATAAGCGTACTTCAAACATGTTTTGTGTATTTTATTATAATTTTTGAGATTGAGGTGGAGAAAAATGAGTACAACACTGAAGCAAACCTGGGATTTGGAATCCGTTTTTAGCGGCGGTTCATCCTCAGCATCATTTGCAGAATACTTGAAGCAGCTGGAACAGGATGTCGCTGTACTGGACAAGGCAATTAATGAATATCAAGTACCGAAGGCTATAGAGGATACATATGCTTTGGATTCTTTGCTTGACCAGCTTCAAGATGCAGCAGCGAGGTTGTATGAAGGATCTTCTTTTACAGCTTGTCTTGGAGCCCAGAATCAGGATGACAAGAAGGCTGTACAGTTAAGCGGCAGAATCGCCGCCTTATCAGCAAGACTCGCAGCTGTTCAGACGATGTTTGACAGCCTTTTTGAAAGAACGTCGGATGCAGTGTGGTCCGCATGGATGGAACGGCCTGAAATTAAGCCAATCTCATTTGTATTAAATGAGAGCAGATTAAAAGCCAAAGAAAAGATGTCTCCTGAGCTGGAGAATCTTGCACTGGATCTTGCCGTTGATGGTTACCATGGCTGGGGAGAATTCTATGATACGATCGTGAGCAAGGTTCGTGTCCCATTTGAGGTGAATGGAGAAACCGTATATCTATCCGCTGGCCAAGCGGCTAATAAATTGCAGGATCCAGACCGGAATGTACGGGAGAAGCTTCTACAAGACTGGGAGAAGGCATGGAGTGATGCCGCTGATTACTGTGCGGATACGCTGAATCATCTGGCTGGATTCCGTCTGAAGCTGTATGAAAGACGCGGCTGGGATTCTGTTCTGAAAGAGCCTCTGAGCATTAACCGCATGTCCCAGGATACGCTTGATGCGATGTGGAATGTGATTACACGGGCCAAACCGACACTCGTAAAGTTTCTGGAGCGTAAGGCACAGCTCTTAGGAGTCGAGCAGCTGTCATGGGCAGATGTTGATGCTCCGATAACTTCCGCCTCTGAGAAGATATCGTATGATGATGCTGCAGTGAACATCGTGAATCAGTTCCGCAAATTCAGCCCAAGAATGGCAGAGTTCGCTCAGCATGCCTTTGATCATCAGTGGATTGAGGCAGAAGATCGTCCAGGCAAGCGGCCAGGCGGGTTCTGTACAGGCCTTCCTGTGAGTAAGGAAACTCGTATTTTTATGACGTATGCAGGAACAGCCTCCAATGTGTCCACACTGGCACATGAGCTGGGGCACGGATACCATCAGCATGTGATGGATGATATGGAAATGTTGAATCAAAATTATGCCATGAACGTTGCAGAGACGGCTTCAACCTTTGCGGAGCTCATCGTATCCGATGCATTGATCAAAGAGGCGAAGGATGAAGAGGCTCAAATTGCATTGCTTGAAGAGAAGATACAGAATTCAATTGCTTTCTTCATGAACATCCATGCCCGTTTCTTGTTCGAAACTCGCTTCTACGAAAAACGTAAGGAAGGACTTCTTAGCAGCAGCGAGTTGTCCGAACTGATGGAGGAAGCTCAGCGCGAAGCGTATTGTGACGCACTCGGAACGTATCATCCTACTTTTTGGGCATCAAAATTGCATTTCTATATTACCGATGTTCCATTTTATAACTTCCCATATACTTTTGGATATATGTTCAGTATGGGGATTTACGCACAAGCGCAAAAAGAAGGCAGTGATTTTGCAGAGAAGTACGATGCATTGCTTCGTGATACGGGTCGCATGACGGTTGAGGAGCTTGCTGAGAAGCATCTGGGTACAGATGTGACTAAACCTGCTTTCTGGCAAGGAGCAGCCGATCTCTGTATTTCAGATATTGAACAATTTTTGAGTATGACACAGCATCGAGTAATCTAAGTGTGAAGAAATTCTAGTGATAACCTATAAGTAGGACCTCGACAGTTTTGCGTTGAGGTCTTTTTTTCTTATTTTGATGGAAAAATACAATTTACGTGTCGAATAATGAAGATATTCGACTGGATACTACCCGATTCAATTGACATAAACGCAAAAATTAGTATATTACTCCTAATTTAATATAGATTTGTTGTATTAAGGAAAATATTGTCATATACTGAGTCACAAGCCCTATATAAAATAGGTCTAATATGCTAAGGAGGTTGACATATGGTCTCACTAGATCAACTATCATTGCCTAGACAGCTGGATATTGTGTTTAAGGAGCTTGATGAAGAGCTAAAAGGAATGGACTCTGGAATTGTATTTGTGCAAATACGGAATAATGTTATTGGTAAATTCGGTATTAAGCATTATCCGGTTCAGTTGCACAGCGAGATCCATGCCACTACCGGATTGACGGAGATGCAGCGGCTTTCTTTTCGACAGATGGCTTTAGAAACCTTGAAGCTGAAGAGACACTGGACACATGGAGAAATCACCTATGATTTTGGAGTTCGACAAGGAATGATTGTAGTGGACGCCACGCTTGAGTCCAATTACAATTTAGCAAGCCTGATGATTCGCTATCCGCGAAATACATATCAAGAGAAGACTTCTGGTTAATATAGCAAGAGAGTCGGCAGCACGAATATATAGAGCTTGAGTTAGAATGAAACAAAGCGGCCCTCTGGATAGAAGACCGCTTTGTCATCTGCCGCAGGCCTCTTCTGATACGAAACGAGTGAATGTTCGTTCACAGAACAGTTAGGCTAGATTTATGAGGAAAATTGCATCATTATTGACGACCAGACAATTGCTGCTCAGCCAATTGAACAAGACGTTTCGTGATGTAACCTCCAAGAGAACCAGTCTCACGGGAAGTATAGTTACCGTAATAACCATCTTGTGGAATAGTTACACCAAGCTCTTGTGCAGCCTCCATCTTCAATTGTTGAAGAGCTGCAGTTGCTTGAGGAACGACAAGGTTGTTAGAAGATCTTCCATTTGCCATGTGTTGTCACCTCCTTTGTGCTTTGTGAGTTTAGTATGGTTTCAAAGAGACAAAATATACTTAAAAAAGGGGAAGGTAACAAGTGGAAAAATGTGAGGCTCACAACAACAGACAACAGAGTAATTTGGATCTAAGAATTACATAACAAAAAAGCAGCTGAGGACAGTGTCAGCTGCTGATTCATATTCAAATGAATCTATTCTTTGTGTTCAGGGCTGTATTATTTCTATAGCTGTATGAAGCAAGATTGACTCTCCAGGCTCCATATGAATCAAGCCGGTAAATTCATTATCTTTGTTAAGATTAGGGGCGTCTGGAAGCCAGGTATAAGGCTCAATACATAGATAATCGCTGGCCTCGCCTTTTGTAAACAACACCCAATGCTTAAAGGAGTCCTTGTTCGCCGTATACTTGATAGTATACCCGTCATTTCGCCGCAGAACAGCAGTATCCTGCTCCATATTTGATCTGTATATCGTGTCAAGATTTTGACCAGAAAGATTGATTCCTTCAGGAAGATCAGCTTGTTCATCTAAACTGGCTAATTCACCTGTTGGCAGCTGTTCTTCATTCAATGTGTAAATGCCAGTAACAGGTAAACTAATATTCCATCGTTCCGGTTCACCATCAAGCAGGAGCCAGGTATGGTACCCCATTCCAAAGGGAACAGCATGACTGCCAAGATGAGTTACACGAAGCTGCTGTGTCAGGAGTGACCCCTGTAAACGAAATGTCATCTCAAGCTTGAGCGGAACAGGAAAATGCTTCATCCATAATTCATCTTCCTGAGTCCTGAATTCAGTCGTGACGATGCATCCTTCTTCGTCTTCTTCAATATCACTGACGCACCACGCCTGTGTGCGGTGTAATCCATGAATATGATTGGAATTGTTGGAGTTTTGAGCGAATTGGTATTCCTGGCCCGCATACTCAAAGTGACCTCGGCAGATACGCCCTGGAGGAATCAGCATCGGAACGCCAAAATGGTAAGGTTTCTGAAGATAGAAAGCGAGATCCTGTTCATCCGGTCTTCGAACAACTTCTCGATTCTGAGCTCGATCATAGATGGATATAATATTGTTACCGAGGCGGGGCAGCAGGGTGACTTCAAGATCACGGCTGTTCAAGGTATATGTATCGTAGCCGTTCCAAAGTCCTTTGGTCACTTGTTTCATCTTATTTACTCCTTTTCCCACAAAAATCATAATGCTATGATAACCACAAAGAACAAACTTAAGACTATCATATCAGATAATCGAGTCTGGCTGTGAAGAAGGATCTGTCATTTCCCAATGAAAATAATGTAATCTTTGGTAAATGTAATATTTACGTTTGACAATTAGAGCAATAGATGCTTATGATATAGCAAAGCTCAAATGTAATATGACGAGCGGCGAATAATACAATTTAAAGCGTTGATGGGGATAAGTAAGCTTAGCATTAGCAAGTACAGAAAGCCGGTGGTGGATGCGAATCGGTGTTGCATGCTTTGTCTGAATGGACCTCAGAGCTCCCAGGCACAACGAGAAGGTATATTCTTCTTCAGTATGCCGGACGAAGATTTCCGCGTTAAGGAAAATGAAAGGCTGATGAATTTCAGTGAATTAGGGTGGCACCACGGTCTCACGTCCCTTCTACGGGATGTGGGGCTTTTTTGTATTTCTCGTGAATCATATTAGGATTTGTTTAGGAGGACAAAAAAATGAAAACTGTTTTTTCTGGTATTCAACCCAGCGGCAAATTGACACTAGGCAACTACATCGGCGCAATGAAAAATTTTGTGAAATTGCAGGACGAATATCGTTGCCATTTTGTAGTCGTTGACCTGCATGCAATTACGGTTGCCCAAGACCCTGCGGCATTGCGGGAGCAATCGAAGGATGTTGCGGCTCTCTACCTTGCAGCAGGCATAGACCCGAAGAAAGCGAATGTGTTTCTTCAATCCCATGTACCACAGCATGCGGAGCTTGGATGGATGTTAACCACGCTGACCGCAATGGGTGAGCTTGAGCGTATGACACAATTCAAGGATAAGTCTCAAGGTAAAGAATCCGTTGGCGCAGGGCTGTTTGTATATCCGTCACTTATGGCTGCAGATATCTTGCTGTACAATGCGGATCTGGTTCCTGTAGGGGAGGATCAGAAGCAGCATCTTGAACTGACAAGAGATCTGGCACAGCGCTTTAATCATCGTTACGGTGAATTTTTCACCATTCCTGAGGTCTACACACCAAAAGTAGGAGCGCGCATCATGTCACTGGATGATGCTTCTAAGAAGATGAGCAAAAGCAATCCGAACCCAGGCAGTTATATTTCCCTCTTGGATACACCGGCAGAAATTCGCAAGAAAATCAGCCGTGCGACAACGGACTCCGATAGTATTGTCCGGTTTGATCCTGAGAACAAACCGGAAGTCAGCAACTTAATGAGCATTTACAGCGAATGCTCAGGCCTCTCTTTGCAGGATGTAGAGAAAAGGTTTGAAGGACAAATGTACGGCGGCTTCAAGAAAGAATTGGCCGAAGTAGTCCTGTCCGTTATCGAACCGATGCAAGAGAGATTCCGGGAAATTCGGGAATCTGATGAGCTGATGAACATTCTGAATACGTCTGCTGAACGTGCTCGCGAAGAAGCCTCCAATACGCTTGATGAAGTCAAAAAAAGAATGGGATTCGTACTTTAAGATAAAAGAGCAAAGAAGAGCTTGATCTTGATCAAGCTCTTCTTTTTTTGGCCTTTATAACAAAGCCCCAGCCGATATTGGCTACGGACAAGACAGCGAATAGCAGAGCATACCACAAGGAATAGCTAAGGGCTACGGCAGTTGCCATAAGCAGAAGCATCGAAGAGATCGCAAACCAAGCGGACAGACCTTTACTCATCATTTTGTAAAATACCTCCAGGTAAATGTTTTTTTGAAAAAGAGAATAGCTTCAAATAGTAAGAGACATAATAATCTTGCAAGCTTGCACAGCACATATTAACAGCATGAGAAGCGAAAGGAGATTACACATTATGGCATCTCGTTCTAACAATCTGGTAGTACCACAAGCAACGGCAGCTCTTCAACAGCTTAAAATGGAAGCGGCTCAAGAATTGGGTGTAACTATTCCAGCTGACGGCTACTACGGTAACTACACTTCCCGTGAAACAGGTTCACTCGGTGGATACATCACAAAACGTCTTGTGCAATTAGCTGAACAACAACTGTCTGGCCGCAGCGGCATGTAACTTAGACAGTATATAATTCGAAGTCATAAGCCTAGAGCGGCATAAAGCCGATTTAGGCTTTTTGTGCGTTAATCCCTTTGTGCTGATTTTGCCTGAATAAACCGCTTTCCGTCAAGAACAAAAAACGGCCTTGATGGGCCGTTTCAAGTAGATCGTACTATATATTCGAGCTGATGGAGAGCTTCTTCTCCATCTTATCTTCACTAAGCCAGCCGACGTAGGTGCTGATCGGCTCGTAGTTCTTATCCATGACAACACAGGCGACAAAAGGATATTGCTTGCGATGCCGGTATCTAACATCACCCCAGCGGACAAAGTATCCGAAGCTCAGCTCTTCTACCTCTGCGACTGCAAAGGATGTGAAGTAGAGAAATGCTTGGATGTCGGGATGTTCTTTGGATTTAGCAACCGCCGGATGGTTTGAAGATACGGCATGCTTTTTCCAGGTAAGCTCATTTCCGTCCAGCTTGCCGATCTCGTAGCTTCCATCTTCATGGGCTTTAACGACATGCCAGCGGTTCAAATGGATTGTCGGAATGACATAATATTTGTCGCTGGCTTTAGAAGCAGGGTCCATCCGTCTGACATGAGCTGTTCTGGCGAAGTGAACCCATGTGCGCCAAACGTAATAAAACGCTAAAAATATATACAGCACGGTAAAAATTCCAGCAGGGTGAAATACACCGAAGGCCCATAGCAGGATAGCTGCGATATGGGTGCCGAATAAAACCGGATCGAAGATGTGAATGATATTCCATGAGATCCACTTCTCCGTAATCGGCCGCAGAGCTTGTGTGCCGTAGGTGTTGAACACATCTGTGAATACATGGATGCATACGGCGATACCGGTCCAGAGACCGAGATGCCCGATGGGAACGTCCCTGAATAGAAGAGCAATGACGGCAGTAATCAGTACAGTCCATATCGCAAGAAACGGAAGCGAGTGAGTAATGCCACGATGGTTACGTATATAAGTAGCATTGTTTTTCATACGAAGCGCTGTGTCGATATCAGGTGCTTGTGAACCGACGACGGTTCCGATCATGACGGCGAAGGCTAGTTCAGGATTAGCCGCAACTACCGGATCGACGTAGCTGAGTCCGGCAAGTCCTATGCCCATAACAAAATGTGTAGCGGTATCCATCTAAGATATTCTCCTTTGTTTTTGATATAAATGATAGCAGTAATACTTATTTTCCTGATAATGATCTGTTCAATTAGTAGATGCCCTATTCGCACATCCTGTATTCCATGAATTGAGATCAGCCCTAAATATAGATGAATTTGTCATATCCTATTCATATTTTCAAGTTTGATGTCAAAGACTTTCTTATTTTGTTATGTTAAAATTTAGTGCGGAGGCAATAATTACTCCCTCCACACGACGCAAAGCAAGGAGGATTATAGAAGCGTGAGTAATCGATATCGAGCCTCCTCCGATGCGGCAGCGCTCTCATCTCGGCAAACACCGCCGCAAGAGTCTGTCACCTGGAGAGACTTCGTTACATTGGCTAAACCCGGCATCCTCCGGAGCAATCTTATCGCCGCTTTTGGCGGATATTGGCTTGCTTCTCAATGGGACATAAATTACCTCAAAATGATAATAACCTTGCTCGGAACGGTTCTCGTTATGGCTTCAGCCTGTGTGTTCAATAACTACTTTGATCGTGAATTGGATAAAAAAATGGAACGTACAAGGGATCGCGCACTTCCTACGGGAAAGCTTAGCCCACAGCTAGTGCTCACTTATGCATTCATACTGGGCATTGTTGGACTTGCCCTATTGTTTGCTTTCTCCGGCTGGCTGGCAGGAGTACTTGGCATATTTGGAATGTTTGTATACGTTATTGTGTATACGTTATGGCTTAAGCGCTCCTCAACATGGAGTACTTCCATGGGAGGCTTCTCCGGAGCGGTACCTCCTGTCATCGGATATGTTGCTGTGACCGGGACACTGGATATGGGAGCGATCCTGCTCGGTGCTTTGCTGTTTTTGTGGCAGCCGCCACATTTCTGGTCACTCGCCATTCGCCGTTTGGATGATTACAAGAATGCCGGTTATCCGCTGCTTCCGGTAGTAAAGGGAATCCATCGTACCAAAATTCAAATGATTCCTTATTTGATCCTTCTGGTTCCCGTACCCATATTAATGTATGTCTACGGATACACAGGCATCATTTTTATGGGCGTATCCTTACTGCTGTCATTAATATGGCTGTTCCTCGGCTTTCAGGGCTTCAGGGCCAGAGACACCGATGCCTGGGCCAAAAAGATGTTTTTCTTCTCCATCAATTATTTAACCATTAGTTTTATTTTAATGATCCTGGATACCGTGCGCTATTAGATTTATCTCTAAGCCCGGTATGAACAGTAATTACACTTTCAATGAAGAATTCAATCAATGAACATACAGGAGTCCCTGTCAGGCGTACAGTTGAAAGGATCCTCCTTTTCTAGATCCGATTTTAAATTTGTTACATACTTTGGGGATAATGTAAGAAGGGGAGAGGGGATATCATGGCGCTGTTCAGAAAATACATATGGACCTGGATATTGCTGCTGATTGCAGCAGCGATGGCTGGTTATCTCATTTATAATGCTCTTGATCTAGGGGAAGAAGCGTTTCCGGTAGCAGGGGAAGTAACTGACTTTAGTATGGAAAATGTAGATGGAAGCACCGTTTCACTATCGGATACGGAGGGGAAGGTAAGGCTGTTTTATTTCTATTTTACAAGCTGTCCAGACGTATGTCCGGTAACGACGTTCTCGATGTCTCAAGTGCAGGAATTATTGAAGGAAGACGGCACTTTCGGCAGAGATGCTTCCTTTGTATCCATCTCCTTTGATCCAGAGGTGGACACGAGAGAGAAGATCAAAGAGTTCGCTGATCGTTTCAAGGCAGATTATTCAGGCTGGTACTTCTTGAGAGGGGATGCGGAAGAGACGAAGCAGCTGGCGAGAGACTCTTTCAAGATTATTATTGAAGGAGACAAGGCGGATAACTTCGTCCATGCCAATTATATTGGTCTTGTAGATAAGGACAATAATCTTCGGAAGGTGTATAACGCATCGGATATGGAAGCCTCAGCTCCGGATGTCATCGCAAGAGATGTTAGGACACTGGTAAACGAGTAGCACTTCGTTCTGCTAGAACACCTCCGGATAAATGATAAAAGCTTCAAGACCGGCCTTCTCCAGCTGCGCAACTAGATACTCATCAGGTGTACCTTCGACGCCCGCGTAGCCTTTTCTTGTGTATATTTGTTCTGCATCGGGAAAGGTGTCGCGCAGCATGGCCCTTATTCGTTTGCCTGAGCTATCATTGTCCATGAACAGATAGACTTCATCATCCTGGACACGCTTGCGAAGCGTCTCCAGCTTCTCGCTGTTGAGCGTACCAAAGGTGCATAGTATGGATATTTCAGGATCAAGCAGCCTTCGGAGCTTGCTGCGGTCGTTCTTACCTTCAACAATGACATGAATCGGCATCGTAGGCTTCACCTCTAGTATATTAAGTATCGAAATTCCCCGGGAAATGTTTGTTTATATTTTAGCGCAATTTTGGAATTTGATGCAAAAAAGGTCTGCCATGAAGAAGGCAGGCCTTTTATGTATGGGTATCATCTATTGTTAAACATGCTTGGCTTCCGAATGGGACAAGGTAGATGCTTTGAACTTGTTAGGGAAAGGAAGGAGAAGCAGACCAAGCATTAATACTATAAATGCAAGGAAATATGGCGAGACATCCAAACGGATTTGTCCTGCTGCGATCGGCCCTACGAAGGAGCCCAGTGAAGTGGCAATTGACTGGATCGAGAACACTCTTCCAAGCCGCACTCCTTGACTGAGCTGAACAAGCATGGAAGCCAGTGCAGGGAAGATAATCCCTTTGGAACTACCGAGAATAAACAGAATCAGCCACAACGGAATTTGGGGTGCAGCGGCCATAAGAAAAAAACTAAACGCCATGAGCAAAACACCGCTTGCCAGCCTCAGAGTGGGCGAATAGAGATTGAGAAAGAGCATGCTCAGCGTACCGAGGGCACCCAGACTGATGATGGAGAATAACAGTCCTGTAGATAGGATCGAGGCCGACCCACTGCCTCTAAGGGGCAGTTCGAAGAAAAGAATGCCTTGTGCACATGCGATAACCAGTGGAAGCACGAAAAAGCGCCATGAAATTGGAAAGAAGCTGCGAGTCGGGCTGTCCTCTGTCTGTGGGGGTGGTGCATTAGCTGCACTCATTTTTACGGCTGGCAGTGTGAAGTATGCCATAATTCCAGTAATGATCAGCAGGATGCCAAGACTCTGGAAAGTTCCCGAGAATCCAATGCCTGCAACGATAAATGCTCCTGCAGCCGGAGAGACAACGGAAGCGAGGGTGTGAACCACGCCATGCCCAGACATATATTTGCCTTGGGTAATGGGATCTGATGATAGCTGGGCAAGAAGGGTCATACAGGCTGGAGACAGAAAAGCAAGCACAAAGCCGCTAATGGCCCGAAGCAGAAGCAGTTGCCAAGGAGTTTCGACTTGGGATTGCAGGAGCAGTACGATCCCAGCAGCAGTCAAGCTGAAGATGATATACCGCCGGCTCCCATGCTTATCAATCTGAGTGCCTGCAATGAGATTGCCAGGAAGGTGGGTAAGCGAGTAGATCCCCATCATCCAGCCTATAAATGTAGGGACGGCTCCAAGCGAAAGCGCAAAGGGAGTGAGTATCGGATATTGAGCATGCAAATCAAAAAAGGCGAGAAATAGAAAAAGATAGAGCCATACGGCTGTTTTCAAGCGAACTGCACCTCCTTTTTTCGAGTCGAACAAGCATAAGCACACATGATATACTTGTACGCTGGACAAACGTGTCTTATACCGTTTTTTTCCACAGGATGGTGCTTATATGACAGGGACATCGGTAATCATGTATAATATTCGGGAGATTGAACCAAGAGCAAGGCGAGTAACCGTTAAAGATTAACCTCGATGATGACACAATCTTGAATGGACCGATAAAGTGGTTTAGAACTAAAAGTTTTGAAAAGGTGGTCAAATGGATGGATATAGAAGTTTGGAAAGAGTTTATTTCGCAAAATTGGCTTGTTATCGTAATCGCGCTTATTCTGTTATTCGTCGTAATTAATGTGCTGAGAACCGTGCTCAAATGGGTAATTGTCGTCGTTATTGTTGCGGCGCTCATCATCTATAGTGGTGTTTCATTTGAACAGATTAAGACCGTTGTCAGTGATGTCGGTACAAGCACGATGGATACATTGGGAACAGAGGCCGCTGAGCTCATGCAAAAGGAAGCGGAGAAAGCGGAGTATGTAGTGAATCCGGATGGTACCTTTACCATCACGAGTCCAAATGTTGAAGTGAATGGCAAGCAGGGTGAAGATAAGGTTAAAGTGTCTGTCCGCGGCATATCACTCGGAGAGTGGAGTGTAAACGATACGGTTAAATTGTTTATGGAAACAGCTCAGAATAAATAGGCACGTTGTAGTGATGCAAGAAAGCAGGTGAATTATGATTGAAGCTTGGATAGGGAGTGTGAAGGAGGGGAACCTCATTACGCTCATACTAATGGTGATCATCCTCATATCGTTGTTGCAGGGCTTTGTCCGAGGAGCATCGCGTTCGGCAGGAACACTGGTGAACCTGATTACCGAAGGTGTGTTCACGATCGTCGGGATCGCAGGTGCATTCTTGCTATCCTTGAAGCTGTCTCCTACCGTACAGGCATGGCTCTCGGGTTATAGTGAAGCGATGCCGAGCCGGGACTTGAACACATGGGAGCAAATATATTACACGGTCCTTACGGCACTGGCTGATTTCCCGCTGTTACGGTTTGCCGTGCTGTTTGTTATAAGTTATAGCATTATTCGTTTCATTCTAAGCTTGATTGGCGGATTCTTTAGAGGAACCTCAACCGGTGAAGCCCGCAATAATCCAGGCTTTCTCAGCCGACTAATGGGAGCTTGCTTCGGTGCTGTTGTTGGGGCGGCTAGATGCGTATTGGTTATAGCACTGCTATTTATTGTAGTGAGTCTGTATCCTGGCAGTTCTTTCAGCAATTATGTAGAGTCGTCACCGATGTATCAGCAAGGTGCCAAATCCGTAATTGAACCGATATCTGGAAACCTTATTAAGGACAAGCTTCCGGTTATCAGCCAAGCGGCTCAGAAGGAATTTAACGGCATGATGCAGCGGAGATACGAGGTTATTGATCGTAATATTCCTGAGGATATTGAAGGAGCTGCAGCTAAGATTGTGGAAGGTGCCGCTACAGACGAACAGAAGGCAAGAGAGCTCTATGAATGGGTAGGAACCCGGGTTGAGTATGATTATGGAAAGGTCGAGGATTACGAGCAGCGCGGAATATGGAATGAGCAGACGCCGCAGGATACATTCGATACCATGATGGGTGTATGCATTGACTATGCCAGGTTATATGCGGTGATGGCTCGTTCACAGGATCTCGAAGTGAGAGTGGTTACGGGTCTTGGGTACAATGGTCAAGGCGGCTATGGTGCTCATGCCTGGAATGAAGTATACCTGAGTGAGCAGGATACTTGGGTCCCACTTGATCCGACATGGGCAAATAGCGGCGATTGGTTCAATCCGCCTCATTTTTATGACACCCATATCAAAGATCAGACCGTCTAAACAGGCTCTCTGGTATATTTCGGAGTAGCAAGAAAGGGTAGTAGCATAATGAACAAAGAGGAGATGGCTTCGTATCTAGGTAAGCAAACAAACAATGAGAAGGGCTTTGCCTTTCGCTTAAATGTTTTTTTTCTTGCGACATTTCTTATTTTTACTGTACTGATTGTAAGATTAGCTTATTTGCAACTGGTGCAGGGACCGACGATGCAGAAGGAAGAAGCAAGTATTGCAACCAAAAGCGTATCTATTGCGCCCATTCGTGGAACAATCTTCGATTCGACAGGCGAGAACAAAATTGCATATTCTTCATCCACTCAATCCTTGTACATGAGCTTGGATAAGAACTACAGTCTTGAAGAGAACAAGGCTGAACTGGAGAGCATCATTTCGGAGCTTAAAGCTGTTTTGGATGAGTATGGCGATCCAGAAACAACCATGACTGAGCAGGAGATTGAAGATGCGCTCGATATTACGTATCGACAAAATTATGGATATACCCCTCGGCGGATTAAAACAGATCTGACCAATGAGGAAATTGCCTATTTCTTGTCTCATAAAGAGGATTTCCCCGGTGTTGAAGTGGTAGAGGAGAATATTCGCCATTATGACAAGGATACGGTTGCTGTGCAGACCGTTGGGTACATGAAGCCTTTCCGTTCCGTTATTGATCCGGAGTATGGTATTGAATTTTACATTCAAGCCAAGGAAGAGGAGGACCCGGCGCTCCAATATCTCGATAATGAAGAGGTCGGATATGACGGAGTGGAGCTGATGTTCCAGGAGGAGCTTCGCGGTACAAAAGGGCTCAAGACCTTCCCGGTGGACTCGCAGAATCGGATCTCGGGCGAATCGACATTGACTTCTCCCGACAAGGGCAACAATGTCTGGTTGTCGATCAATAAAGATGTGCAGCTGGCAACCGAGCAGGCCATTATGGATCAGCTGGAATATCTGCGGACTACTAGCAATTCGGCAGTCAATGCCCCGAATGCCAAAACCGGCTTTGCCGTTGCCATGGAAGTGGATACGGGTCAGATTGTGGCGATGGCGAGTATGCCTGACTATGACTCGAATGTGTGGTCCGAGGGCAGCAAAACTCAGGATGAAATTAATCAGATCTCACCATTCTCCTCTAATGGAGCCATTCGTGAGGTATATCAATCATACGGAAGCCAGGAAGAAAGCTATAAGCATCCTTCTTCTACCGTGCTGCTCGGTTCCGTCATTAAACCGCTGTCGGTATTGATTGGACTGAATGAAGGGTTGTTTACAACCTCGACAGTATATAATGACACGGGAGCAGGCAAGTTCGGGAAGAAGGGGTACGAAACAACGGTCAGAAACTCAAGCAGTCACGTATACGGTTTGATCGATCCGGCATCCGCAATCGAACATTCGTCCAATGCCTTTATGGTAGAGATGGTAGCCAATAAGCTGTTTGATAAATACAACACCGGTGGTGTGGAAGTATGGGACAGCTACATGAAGCAGTTTGGGCTTGGTGTGAGCACAGAAAGTGGTTTGCCTGGTGAGCAGGATGGATTACGCGAGTATATCCATGAGCAGGAAAGTACGGGGACTCAATCGGCTCTGGCTTACGCTTCATTTGGTCAGCAGGGCAAGTATACAACGCTGCAGCTGGCACAATACACGGCTATGCTTGCGAATGAAGGGAAAAGGCTGAAGCCCCAAATCGCCAGCAAGATTACCGATGAGGACGGAAATGTCGTCAAGGAATTCGGAGCGGAAATCTTGAATACGGTCGATATGGATGATGCCTACTGGGATGAAATCAAGCAAGGGATGAACAGCAGTGTGCAGGGCTTTGAGAATTTTCCTTATGATTATGCCCGCAAAACAGGAACATCCCAGCAGAGTGTAGGTGGGGCAGAAGTGGAGAATGGGGTGTTCATCACCTTCGCGCCGCGTGACAATCCGAAGCTCGCGATTGCTGTCGTTATTCCGGAAGGGAAATACGGCTCCAACAGTGCGGCACCGGTAGCAAGGAAGATTTATGACGCCTACGATCAGTACATCGGTCTGGACGGTACGCCTAAGGGAGAGAATGGGGTAACCACAGATTCTGAAGAGTAAAGGTTCGGATTCATATTTATGATGGAACAGTGTGTCTTGTATAGGTTCATATAAGGCATGCTGTTTCTTGTCGTTTGATGACGAAACTGTAACCGGCAGAGAGGAAATTTATTGTCCGGATATGGTAGAATGAAATACAGCAAAAGAAACACAAAGCGAGGTATCGTATGGCACAGCAGCAAAATCATGAAAAGGAAGAACTTTCGAACAAACGCCGTTTCAGTTTTCGATTGAACTTTTTCTTTTTTAGCTCTTTTCTTATCTTCTCTATTATTATTATAAGATTGGCCGTGCTGCAGTTTGTAGAGGGACCCGTGCTAGCTCAGCAGGAGAGCAGCAGTGTAACGAAGAGCATCCCATTGCTCCCTGTCCGTGGAACAATCTATGATGCAACCGGTGAAACCAAACTAGCGTATTCCGAGCCGATTCAATCCCTGTATATTACGTTGTACAAAAACTACAGCCAGCAGGAAGGCGGTCCTGAGAATCCGAATCGTCCAGAAGCAGAGGCCATGGCGGAGAAGCTGGCAGAAGTATTTGCTGAATATGGGGATACAGACCGGGAGCCGATGACCACCGAGGATATCATTAATGCTATGGATCTGGAGTATCGTCAAACTCATGGCTATACGCCGAGGCTGATCAAGAGCGATCTATCGGAAGAAGAGATTGCCTACTTCATGCAGCATAAGAAGGATTTTCCTGGTGTGAGTGTTATTGAGGAAACGGTTCGCAAATATGATGAGGATTCTGTAGCTGTACAAGCGATTGGTTATCTTAAGACGTTTAAGACGTCCAAGACACTGGCAGAGTATGATGCAATCGATAAGGAAAATGCCAGCCAAACTGATCCAGGGCTCGTATATTCTGAGCTTGAGTATGTGGGTGTAGATGGTCTGGAAAGACAGTATCAGGATGAACTGCGCGGGAAGGCCGGATACAGCCAGATTCCAATTAACCCGCTGAACCTTCCAGAGGAGGGAACGGTGATTCAGCCTCCACAGAAGGGTCATAATCTGATCTCGTCCATTAATAAGGACGTTCAGGTTGCGACCGAACAGGCAATTATGGATCAACTGGATTGGCTGCACAGTAACCCAGTCTCCGGTAAGCTCCATCCCAACGCCAAGACAGGCTTTGCTGTCGCCATGGAAGTCGACACAGGGAATATAGTCGCGATGGCCAGTATGCCGGACTATGATCCGAATGAGCCTTGGGATTATGACAAGGTCAAATACATTTATCGGAATGGTACGGTAGAGTCCTTCCCGCCGGATGATACGGGAAGACATCCCGAGTCGACGGTGTTGTTGGGTTCAACGGTGAAGCCGCTAAGTGTGTTAATTGGATTGAAGGAAGGCTTCTTCTCCCCTAATGGAACCGTTTATCAGGATAGAGGGATCGCCTATTTTGGACGGGATGATTCAAGTGTAAGGAACTCCCAGGGTCATGTATACGGATCTTTATCGGCTGCGACCGCAATCCAGCATTCCTCCAATGCCTTTATGGTTGATTTGATTGGAGAGGAGCTATGGAAAAAGTACGGCAGTGAAGGAATTAACATCTGGGATGATTACATGAAGGAGTTTGGTCTTGGAGTAGAGACAGGTGTGGATCTGCCCAAAGAATACGAAGGCTTCCTTGAGTACACCAATGAAGGGGAAACGGCACTAGCAAGACTTGCGTTTGCTTCATTTGGTCAGCAGGGCAAATATACGACGATGCAGCTGGCTCAGTATGCCACGATGCTAGCTAACAAAGGAAAGCGAATGGAACCGCATTTGGTGAAGGAAATTCGTGATGCGGAAGGCAATATCGTAGAGAAGATTGAGCCTAAGGTGCTCAATGAAGTCGACTTTAATAACACCTATTGGGAAACGATTCATCGTGGGATGAATACGGATGTAAGTATGGCCTTCTCCGGATTCCCTTATGACTTTGCTCGTAAGACAGGTACATCCGAGCAGGATATTTATTTTAATGGAACACGTAATCGGGTCGAGAACGGGGTATTTATCGCGTTTGCCCCGCGTGAGAATCCGAAGCTGGCTGTTGCGGTCGTCGTACCGGAAGGTGGATACGGCTCAAGCAGTGCTGCTCCAATTGCCCGTAAAATCTTTGATGCATATGATGAGGTATACGGTCTCGATGGTGTTCCGAAAGGAAAGCCAGAGAATACGGAAGGCGATACAACAGAACAATAAGCCCGACCAAAGCTGCCGAGATATTTTCTTTTTCTCGGCAGCTTTTTTTTGCCTGTGAATGGAATAAATTAGTATAATTAGAGTTGATAATCCATATAACCGTGCGAATCACATATGGCCTTAGTAATGAGCAGCAAAAAATACAGTTTGTATGACGATGGGGGAGGATTCATCCAATGAACCGTTACGAGCAGGAGCAAGAAAAGCTGCTTAAGGCGAATAGAAGAAATTTCCGTCTTAATCTCACCTTTTTCTCTGCCTTTCTGCTGTTTTGTGTACTGATCGTACGCCTGGCCTTTTTACAGTTTGTCGAAGGTGCTGAATTGACTGCTCTAGAGCATGGAGAGAATCGGAAGGCGGTGCCGATGATGCCTGTACGAGGTACGATTTATGATGCAACCCATACGCCGCTTGCTTATTCAGAGCCTTCGCACTCGTTATATATAACCCTCTACAAAAATTACGCGAATGCAGACGGCATACCATCAGCAAGCCGGATTGAGATGAACCTGCTGGCTGAGGAGATTGCAGCTGTATTCAAGCAGCATGGTCATGCGGATGCGGAGGAGATAACCGCCGGGGACATTGTCGGTAAGCTGGATTTGAATTACTCCAAAGCTGGAGGATATGTACCGCGTTTGATTAAGAGCAACTTGTCTGCGGAAGAAGTGGCTTATTTTCTCCAGCATAAAGAACGATTTAAGGGAATCGACATCGTTGAAGAAACGGTGCGCAGATATCATAAGGATTCGCTCGCGGTGCAGACGGTAGGTTACTTGTATAAGTTCAAGGGAGCTAAGATAGAGCCGCTGTACGAGCAGATGGATCAGCGAAATGCAGAGATGGCTGTTAAGCAGCCTGGGCTATTTTATCAGGAGAATGAAAATGTCGGGTTCGGTGGTTTGGAGCTTCAATATCAGGAAGAGCTTCGAGGTGAATCGGGATATTGGCTCATTCCGGTGGATCCTCGTAACATGCCGATCGGGCCGGCAGAGCTTATACCCCCGCAAAAGGGTCATCATCTGTACACTACACTGCATAAGGACGTACAGAAGGCAACGGAGCAGGCCATTTTGGATCAGATACAGGCCCTTCGTTCGAGCGGGAAGAGTGAGTCGAAGAATGCATCAACCGGGTATGCGGTCGCGATGGAAGTGGACACAGGTCATGTAATCGCCATGGCCAGTATGCCGGATTACGATACAAATGTGTGGGAACAGGGCGGTGTATCTCCAGAGGTATATGACCAAATTCGCCATATTTATCAGAATGGTACCATTCGATCCTTCTTCCCTTCGGACAAAACAAACACGCCGGAATCGGTCGTTCTTCTCGGTTCCACTGTTAAGCCGCTCAGCGTTCTAATTGGTCTAAAAGAAGGGCTGATCAGCCCTTCCACAACGTATAATGACCTCGGTTCTGCTGAATTTGGCCGGGACGGATCGAGCGTCTCGAACTCAGGCGGTGCTGTCATGGGAAGACTGACGGTACAAGATGCCATACGTCGTTCCTCGAACGCGTTTATGGTCGATTTGATCGGTGAAGGGCTGTACCGGAGATATGGCAGTCAGGGAGTTGACATCTGGGATGAATATATGAAGGAGTTTGGGCTCGGAGTGGCGACCGGCGTGGACTTGCCGAATGAATTCAGGGGGCGGATTGAATACAGACAGGAGGGACAGACGGCACTTGCATCACTGGCGTTTGCCTCCTTCGGTCAGCAGGGCAAATATACCACATTGCAGCTTGCACAATATGCGGCGATGCTTGCTAATAAGGGAAAACGCATGGAGCCTCATCTCGTTAAGGAAATACGAGATTCACAAGGCAATGTCGTGAAGAGTATCAAGCCCAAGGTGCTGAATGAAGTTCAATTTGACAACAGCTATTGGAGCATTATTCATCGGGGTATGGATACGAATGTGGGTGCTGCCTTTAACGGTTTTGCATACGATTACGCGAGAAAAACGGGTACCTCACAGCAGATGATATATCCCGGCAATGGGCAGGCGCCAATCAACGTGGATAACGGGGTGTTTATCGCTTTTGCCCCTCGTGAGAATCCCAAGCTTGCGGTTGCAGTCGTCATTCCACAAGGAGGATTTGGAGCGAGCAGTGCTGCCCCTGTAGCACGTAAAATATTTGACGCTTATGACAAATACTATGGACTCGACGGCACTCCAGCATCAGATCGACCAGACAGCAATCGCAATTCGGACTGAGCTTTGCTAGCCATATTCGTGTCCAAGATTTAATCACATAAGGTAGATATGTTCAAGCAGGAGAAAATTTTCTCTTGCTTTTTTTTGTGGAATTCAATAAAATTTGCACTAAGGAAACATTATTGTGCTTGTATAATAAAAAAGTGCATGTACAAAATTATTTTACTTACGTAAATAACTTGGCCTAATGCTAAGTTACTTGTCTAACTATTGTCTGACCGCTGTTTAACCACAAAAAAATGGGTAAGGGGGAAATTGAAGAATGAGAAGATGTACAAGTAGAACCGGAAGTAAGTTGCACAAAATGATGATCAGCGTGGCTGTTGTGAGCTCGATGCTCGTATTGGCCGCATGCGGAAATGCCTCGGATGATGGAAGCTCGGCCTCTGCTGAGGATAAGCTCCAGATTACAACAACGACTGGGATGATTGCTGATGCAGCCCGCGAGGTTGGCGGTGAGCTCGTAGAAGTAACAGGACTGATGGGGCCAGGGGTTGACCCGCATCTGTACAAAGCTTCACAGGGAGATATTCAGAAGCTGGAATCTGCCGACGTTATTCTGTACAACGGTCTGCATCTTGAAGGGAAAATGTCAGATATCTTGATTAATATTGGCAAGTCAAAGCCAGTGGTGCAGGTAACCAAGGATATTCCGGAAAGTGAGCTGTTGATGGTGCCTTATGGTGACAGCGAGGAAGCAGATCCGCATATCTGGTTTGATGTTGAGAAATGGATTCAGGTTACAGATACGATCCGTAATGCACTGATTGAAGAAGATCCGGACAATACAGATACGTACAACACACAGGCGGATGCATATATTGAAGAGTTAAAAGCATTGCATGAAGAGGTAAAGACTCAGATTGCTACCATTCCACAGCAATCCAGAGTGCTTGTTACCGCTCATGATGCATTTGGATATTATGGCGAAGCATATGACATCGAAGTAGCGGGACTTCAGGGTATCAGCACATCGGCCGAAGCGGGTGCCAGCGATGTCAGCGAGCTAAGGGATTTTCTAGTGGAGCACAAGATCAAAGCGGTATTTGTGGAGTCCAGTATTTCGCCTAAGGCAATGGAAGCGATCGTAGCCGGAGCAGAAGAGAAGGGACATACCGTATCGATCGGCGGGGAGCTGTTCTCGGATGCCATGGGCCCTGAAGGCACAGAAGAAGGAACATATATCGGTATGGTGAAGCACAATACGAAGACGATTGTAGATGCACTAAAATAAACGTTTAAGCAGAGTAACAATGGGCCTTAGGCTATAGGAAGGGGTTGAGTGGGGATGAGCTCACTATCGTATGAACAATCAGGGAGGGATCATTCTCAGGGCAGCGATCAAATTCCGTTCTCGGTACGGAACCTGGCCGTTGCATATCATAAAAAACCGGTTCTGAGGGATGTAACCTTCAGTGTGCCGGATGGCAAGCTGATCGGAATTCTCGGTCCTAACGGAGCCGGTAAATCTACGCTGATCAAGGCTGCACTTGGGCTTGTTCCTACAATCAGCGGCGATGTCCGTATCTATGGCAAGCCGTATAAGGAGCAGCGCAAACGAATCGGATATGTCCCTCAGCGGGAGTCTGTGGATTGGGATTTCCCGACGAACGCCCTGGATGTCGTCTTAATGGGGCAGTACGGGCAGCTGGGCTGGTTTAAAAGACCGGGCAAAAAAGAAAAAGAGCTTGCATTGGAATGCTTGAGCAAGGTGGGTATGGCTGATTTTAGCAATCGTCAGATCAGCCAGCTCTCTGGTGGTCAGCAGCAGCGTGTCTTTTTGGCGAGAGCACTTGCGCAGAATGCTGATATATATTTTATGGATGAGCCGTTTGCAGGAGTCGATGCCACAACCGAGAAGGCGATTATTGGGCTGCTGGAGGCTCTTAAGAAGCAGGGCAAGACCGTTCTTGTCGTACACCATGATCTGGCTACCGTGGAAGAATACTTTGATCATGTACTGCTCTTGAATGGCAGGCTGGTTGCTGCAGGGCCGACAGCAGAGACGTTCACCCCCGACCTGCTAGAGCAGACTTATGGAGGCCGGATTGCCATGATCGGGCATTCCGCACCGAAGGATGGAAGGTGAGTTGGCATGTTTGAATGGATAGCTTCTGTAGTGACCGATCCTAATGTCAGATGGATTTTGTTTGGTTCAATGCTGCTCGGCTTCAGCAGCGGCCTGATCGGTTCCTTCACCTACCTTCGCAAACAAGGTCTGATCGGGGACACCCTTGCTCATGCGGCACTTCCGGGCATATGCATTGCGTTCATGCTGAGCGGGGTCAAGTCCACCTTCTTGTTCATGATTGGTGCCCTTGCTGCAGGCTGGCTGGCGACGATTGGGATATCACTTATCACACGCTATTCTCGAATCAAGCAGGATACCGCACTCGGCATCGTATTGTCTGTATTTTTCGGTATAGGAATTGTACTGCTGACACAGATCCAGCATGGGGACTATGGAAGTGCAAGCGGGCTGGATAAGTATATGTTCGGCCAGGCTGCTTCCATGGTCAGAAGCGATGTGTATATGCTGCTGGGAGTATCTGTTCTTCTGCTTGTCGTATGCTTCCTGTTATTTAAGGAGTTTAAACTGATTAGTTTTGATGCCGGCTTTGCAAGAGGAATGGGTTATCCATCAGCCTTTCTGGAGCAGCTGTTATTGTTCTTGACGGTTGTTGCAGTAGTCGCAGGTGTTCAAGTCATAGGGGTTGTGCTGGTCGCTGCTCTGTTGATTACGCCTGCTGCCGCAGCACGATATTGGACGAATGCACTTGGACTAATGGTCTGCCTGGCAGGGCTGTTCGGCGCAATCAGCGGGGCACTGGGCACGCTGATCAGTGCAACAACGCCGGATCTTCCTACAGGACCGGTTACAGTGCTGGTGATAACACTGATCTTCGGTGTTTCTGTCTTGATCGCACCCGGCCGTGGTTTACTTGCCAGAGAAATTAGGAAGTGGAGAACCAAGACGGAATACAACAATCAGCAGCAATCGGTAAATCGTGCTGAGGTCAGTAAATAGGAAGGGGGAAATCAACAATGTCAACATTCTGGATCTTACTAACAGCGATACTGGTTTCCTCGGCCTGTGCACTGCTCGGTACGTTTCTGGTGCTCAGAAAGATGGCAATGGTTGGGGATGCGATTAGCCACGCGGTCCTCCCTGGCATCGCCGTTGCCTTTTTGATCAGTGGTCGTGATTCACTGTGGATACTTGTCGGCGCTACCGCCTTTGGACTGCTTGCTGTCTTTCTGATGCAGCATCTGGAGTCCAGCGGGGTACAATCCGATGCTTCCATCGGAATTGTCTTTACAGCTCTGTTCGCCTTAGGTGTCATTCTGATCAGTTTAAATGCACAGAATGTCGACCTTGATCTGGACCATGTATTGTATGGTGAAATTACGTATGTTCAATGGGACCGACTGATCATTGGAGAGGCGGATCTCGGACCTAGAGCGGTATGGATGCTTGGAATTACACTGGCCATTATCCTTATGCTTCTAACCCTGTTTTACAAGCAGTTTAAGCTGGTATCCTTTGACCCGGCTCTGGCGGCGGCTACAGGAATTCCGGTAATGCTGTTCCACTATCTGCAAATGGGAATGGTGTCGATGACTTCGGTAGCTTCGTTTGACAGTGTCGGCGCCATTCTCGTTGTCGGCATGCTGATTGTACCGGCAGCAACGGCATATCTGCTCACAGATCGGCTATCACATATGCTGCTCATCAGTGTTCTTATTGGTGTAATCAGCTCATTTGCGGGGTATTATTCCGCCTTGATCATGGATTCGTCGATTGCCGGTTGCATGGTAGCTTCCGCAGGTGTTTTGTTTGTGCTTGCCTTCCTGTTCTCTCCACTCCATGGGGTTGTGGTTCGAAAATGGAAACAGAAACGAGGCAGCGTGACAAAAGATGCGCTGAAAGCATAAATATAATGGGCGTATGCGAGAGAAAACAGAATGATTATGATGATATGGCAGGCCGAGATAGAACTCGCCTGTCATTTTGTATTGTAATTTTTGTTGAACAATCCTGTTTTATGTTAAAATGTCGCTATGCCGAATCAATTTCATAACGGTATTATGAAATTGATGCTACCTTATAGAGAAAAAGGGAATTGGATAAGAGAGATGTATCATACAAAGGAGGTCAAACCTGCTTGAGTAATCATTATCAATATAAACTGCTTGCTTTGGATATGGATGGTACACTGCTGACTGACAATCATGAGATATCCCATGAGACATCCACCTGGATTCATAAAGCGATGGAGGCCGGTATTCATGTCTGCCTGTCCACCGGACGTGCCGCGCATCACGCGCTGCCTTACGGCCAAGAGCTGGGCCTTGAGACACCGATGGTTACGGTGAACGGAAGCGAAGTATGGAAATCGCCAAATGAGCTGCATATCCGTACACTGCTTGACCCCGAATTAATCAAGAAGATGCATGACATTGCTGTGAAGCATGACTGCTGGTTCTGGGCCTATTCTGTAGATCAGCTGTTTAATCGTGAACGCTGGGTGGATTCCATTATGGATCAGGAGTGGCTTAAATTTGGCTACACCACAGAGGATGATCAGGTGCGTCACGAGATTCTCATGGAGCTTCAGGATCTCGGCGGGCTTCAGATCACCAATTCCTCTCCGACCAACCTGGAAGTGAATCCGGCAGGAATATCGAAGGCGAGTGGTATTGGTGAAGTGTGCAAATTGCTAGGCATTACAATGGAAGAGGTTGTGGCTGTTGGTGACAGCTTGAACGATCTAGCGGTCATTCAGGCGGTCGGTCTTGGTGTGGCTATGGGCAATGCACAGGAGACCGTGAAGGAAGCAGCGGATCTTATCGTCGCTTCCAATAATGAAGATGGCATTGTGGAGGTCATTCGTGACCATATGTTAAAGGTAGATACGATTAAAATACAGCCTTAACGCTTCGCACGGGGAAGGAAGAAGGGAAAGAACGTTTTGTCTAAGAAAGAATCATTTATTAAGGGGACGCTGATTCTGGCTGCTGCGGCACTAGTCGCGCGCTTGCTGGGCCTTGTTCAGCGAGTTCCGCTTGAGCATCTGCTCGGACCTGTGGGGGACGCTTCATTCGGTGTCGCTAACAGCGTCTACCTTATGCTTCTTACAGTAGCCACAGCAGGAATTCCGAGCACGCTCAGTAAAATGGTATCTGAACGCTATGCGCTAGATAAGCCGCAGGATGCCAAAAGAGTATATCAAGCTGCGCTCATCTTCGCTGCTTTTGCCGGAATCGTCATGACCATTCTCTTATGGTCGCTCGCTCCATTCTACGCAACCTATATTGCTCAGGTCCCGGAGGCATCGACAGCAATTCGAGCGCTGGCTCCTGCATTGCTGCTGTTTCCGACCATTGCCATGATGCGAGGATACTTCCAGGGCCGTAACAATATGACGGCTGGGGGTATCTCGCAAATTGTGGAGCAATTCGCCCGAGTGGGAACGGCGATTCTGCTTGCATTCATTCTCTTGCGGCTTGGATATGCAGATGAAGAGGTAGCGGCAGGTGCTTCCTTTGGAGGAGTGCTTGGCAGTATCGGGGCTTTTGCAGTGATGATGTACTTTGCATTTAAGCAGTCCCGCAAGGACCAGTCGATGGGACTTGCACTGCATGCCAATACGCAGGTTCCATTATCACGCATCTACCGTGATATCTTTACGCTATCGATTCCTATCGTATTGTCATCCCTTGCGGTGCCTGTAGTGAATTTCATTGATTCCTCCATCATTAAACCGCTCATCAGCGGTGATGTCGGATCAGATGCGGCTACGAATCTGCTAGGGATCTTAACGAATCGGGCCCAGCCGGTGGCGGGGATTCCTCCGATTCTGGCCATTGCGCTTAGTCAGTCACTAATCCCTATTATTGCGGCTGCGTATGCCAGAAAAGATGAAAGTCATCTGCGCGGACAGGTTACCCTGGCGATGCGAATTGCTATCATGACAGGCATGCCGATGGTCATTGCACTTACCGTTGCTGCCTATTCCATTAATGGACTGCTGTTCAGTACTTTGGAAGGTGCCGGTGTGGTTGCTATGCTGACGTTCGGAACGATATTCCAGATTACGATGATGACATCGAATTCCATCCTGCTTGGAATCGGCAAACCCAAACTGACGATGGTTACCGTCTTTATCGGGATTGTGGTGAAGCTTGCCGCAAGCTTTGCGCTTGCGCCGTTCTTCGGCATCTATGGTATCATCGCCTCTACAGGTCTCGCATTCCTCATCATAACGGTACTAAATGTTCGTGTTCTGAAGAAAACAGTCAGCTTCTCCATCCTTGGCAAGAGGTGGGCAGGATTTGCTGCGACGGTCGTGCTCTCGGCAGGAATAGGATACGGGCTCCATCAATTAGGGCTGCCAATGGCTGAGCTGATGCCGTCTAGACTTGCTTACTTGATTAACTGCGGAATCGTTGGGCTGGCTGTTCTTATCAGCTACTTTGCTCTGCTCATACTTCTCGGCGTATTGCGAGAGGACGAGCTGAAGAGTTATCCGCGTATCGTTCAGAAGGTGCTCCGCCCGCTTATGAGATTGAAGCGTTCTGGTAATCAGGGAGCAAGAGGGTAACAGGGCGAGGATTTGAACATTTACTATATAGAAAAAAAGGCATCGTTTCCTCACCACGTGAGTGAAACGATGCTTTTTGCTATCTATATCAATCGATCCAGGTCGTGGATCATTGCCAGCTTGGATAGACTGCTCCTATGCTCATGGCTGATCTCGAACAGCTTGGGCCGTCTTGGAAGTGTGAGATGACCAAGACTATCGGTTTGAGTCAGCCAGTCTTCTCGTGATATTTTCTCATAAGGCAGATCATGCCAAACGTTCAATAACGTAGGGCTGTACAGCTTGTTCCCTGAAGGCAGTTCTTCATTTCGACTTAGCATAGGAGATACGAGAGTCTCATGTGTAGAGAGTCCTTTTTGATTTGTAAAGAATTTAGGCCAATATTCGCTTCTTGAGCCTTCATGAGGGACGGCAGAGGCATAAGCCGCAGCCCGGTCCAGCACTTGTTCGTGTCCGAATAGCAGAGCATACAGATTCTTGCCAAAATGAATCCGCTCATGCAACTTTCTGAAATTTGACAAGGTCAATCCAACGAGCTCCTGATTGAGGCCGAGCGGAATGACCATATGGTTGAGCCCGGCAATTTCATGAGAGCGGAAGGACAGAGTAGAAGTGACATGGTGCTGGTAGAACGGATTGCGAATGACACGGTACTCGATATAATTCTGTTCATTAATGATGAGTCCGACCGTCAGCAGTGCACTGTCCCTATTTAGCCAGAATTGCTCCCAGAAGGGTACCATAAAGGATGAAACGTGAAATTCCGATAGCAAATGAAAGTAGCTCCGGCCCTTTTCCTTACTTTTCATATATAGCAGCAGCTGAGGGTAGGCATCCTGAAAAATAAGGGCATTGCACCGTTCAAGCAGCAGGTATACCCTTTCTTTTTCTTGGTCATTCAGTATTGTTTTCAGCAATCCGCTGCGTAGATCTGTCATATTGTATCCACCGTTCCGGGATACGAAGTGGGCGAGCAGTGCCCAGTGCAGCTCCGGATAAGACTTATAGCAGGCGAGGTAGGCTGCTGTTCTGGAGACATTGCTTTGGTTGTGATATCTTGTCAGCTCTTTAATCTCTTGTACGAGCTCAAGCTCCTCTACACTGTATGGGTCAAGCTGGCTGCTCCGAAGGGAGGCCGTCTGAACGCCAGACGTTCTCATACTTGCCATCATATGCTCAAGCTGATGCTGAACCTGCACGGCAGAAGACGTCTGCCACGTCAGGGAGAGAAATGGATGACGCAGCTTCTTGGATGCTTCCCAGGCTGATTTTTTCCCAGTGATCATTTCTTTGACTGTGACCGGAATCGTTGTCATCAACTGCCAAATGGAAGGCTTCGGCTGCGCTTTATAATCTTGTTTGTCCATCATCAATATCTCCCTTTCGTCGAATCAACTCACTATGCTATAGTATGCACACAAAATTTGACTTCCACTCCATTGTTTGCTTCACTAAGGGTAATATAAAGATCCATAGCAGAAAGGAAGATAAACGATGAAACTAATGAATTCCAAAGCTGAGTTTGATGTGTCTATCCAATCCTCTAACCTGACTGTTGCTGTATTTAAGGCGGATTGGTGCGGTGACTGCACCTATATCAATCCATTCATGCCTGAGGTCGAGGAGAAATATGCCGATTCCTTATCGCTCATTCAAGTCGATGTCGATAAAGTGGAGGAGGTCAGCCAGGAGCAGAATATTCTGGGCATTCCCAGCTTTGTTGCTTACACCGATGGCCGGGAACTGATTCGTTTTGTTAATAAGAATCGCAAATCACGCGAAGAGATTGAGACCTTCCTGGAACGTGCGGTCGAAGTGTACAAGTCCATTCATAAATAAGAGGCTCGAAAAATTACACCGTTCTCCTTCTAACTAAGAGAACGGTGTTTTGCTGTGTCCTGATGGATATACTGAGATATACTCTGCCTTAAGAAACTTAGGGTGGTATGAAATGAATGTTAGGACGTTAACATTTTGTCACAATCGGTTTATGCCGGAGATTCTTTTATCCGTTATAATTGAACAAGAGCTGATGGATAGCTTCGCCATATTTCAAAACAGCAGGTGAATGAAGTTGAAACATATCAAATTGTTAAAATGGGTCAGTCTCGTGACGACCGTATTCATGTTCTTTGCCACGTTCGGCGGCGGTGTCGTTACCCGGACAGAATCCGGGCTTGGCTGCGGCAATGAGTGGCCGCTATGTCATGGTAAATTTGTACCGGCACACACGATTGCTTCGCTCATTGAGTACTCCCATCGAATTGTGAGTTCAACAGCTGGGCTGCTTGCGGTTGCGACCTTTGTACTATTCTGGTTGTACAGCAAGAAACGCCGCGATTTACAGATTTTTGCGCTATTGACGTTAATATTTGTCATTATTCAAGGAGCCATGGGCGCACTCGCCGTTGTCTTCTCCCAATCTCCACCCGTGATGGCTCTGCATCTTGGGTTTGCTTTTATCTCGCTAGCAGGTGCACTCATGACAACGCTTGGAGCCAGACAGGAAGAGAAATTCGGTGGTCTTGAGCGGTTTGACAGACTGCCCCGTGTCAGCAAGGGGTTCCGCAATCTCGTATGGATTACAGCTATCTATGCCTACGTTGTTGTGTATACGGGCGCTTTTGTAAGTCACACGAGCTCTGCAGGCGGATGCTCCGGCTTCCCACTATGTAATGGAGAAGTTGTGCCTGAGTTGTCTGGCGGAGTCGGCATAGCCTTTATGCACCGGGCTGCTGCGTTTCTGCTTGTTGCTGTCGTTGCCGTGCTCAGTCATTATGCTTATCGTCACCATAAGAATAATCGGGAAATGCAGGTGCTTGGCCTATCTGCGATCGGTCTAATTGTTCTTCAGGTACTCTCTGGTGTTGGATTAATGCTTACCATGAATCGTCCTGAAATCTACATGTTCGTCGTACTGGCACATATGACCATTATTGCCGTCTTGTTCGGCATGCTGTGTTATATGAGCTATGTCGTTTGGAGACTGGCGAAGCCAGCGGGCAGTAATAAGCTGTAACAGAACTAAGCCGGAAGAGAAGTTCATCGTTTCATATCATTTCGGGCAGTCATCTGCTGCCCGGCATACATAACTTTGGCGTTTGTACATATATTGCATGAACTCACTTCTATCCATCGTTTCATCCGTCAGGATAAAGTTATGGTTGTGAGATGCAGAGTTCGGGAAACATAAGCTTTACAGGATGCACAGGAGGACACGCATATGCTTCGAACCTTATTAGGGGAGCCCGCCCGAGTTAACACCGGAGAACTAAAAGAAGCCATGGATACCATGGCGAAGACACTGCAGCTGCTTGGAGCTGCCATAGATAGAGGCAACGACCCTTCGCACGATTATCGCAAGCTCGATATTTGGACCAGAGGTCTGATGACCTCGCTTGATGAACTGGAGCAGAGCACTTTTGCCGCCTCTTTCTTTGCCGGTAAAGTTCATTCCTCCTCTACAGAAGATATGGCACCTGATGAGAAGGCGGATTACGCACGTTATGTTTATTTTTACAAAGATGGCTTTATCCGCATGTTTGCCATCCTGGACAAGCTTGGGAACTTGCTGGATGACTGGTATGATCTTCATACTTCCAAAGTGAAAGTGCATTTCTCCTACTTTACAGTTCTTCGTCAATTTGAATATTTGAAGCAGCATATGCCGCTCGTTCAGGAGCTAAACGATCTTAAAGATCAATATTCAGACTCAATGAATCGTCTCAAAAAACGAAGAAATACAGAAATTCATCATATGAATGTTGAGATGGTGGATGATCTGTGGCAGAAGCATCAAACCCTCCACGGTAAAATTGAGCTGGAGGATCTGAGGTCATTTACACAGGACCTGGAGCTTGGACTTGAGCTTGTATCCAAGAGCGTGATTGCTGCATTTGATTATATTAATAACAACTGGCAGAGGAGCACATCCAAGATACCAACCTCATCATAAGAAATCCGATAAAAATAATGTAATATTTTCCTTTGACAAGTGGTGTGAATTATTCTATACTTTCACTTAGTTTCTGAAAAACGCTGAAATGAATAAGTGAGTTAAAAGTTAAACACACAATTGCATATATGTTCTTATCGAGAGTGGCGGAGGGACAGGCCCTATGAAGCCCGGCAACCGATTCTTTATTGCAGTCAATAAGACTGCTGTACAAGAATGACATGGTGCTAAATCCTTCAAGACCGTAAGGTTACTTACTGGTCTTGGCAGATGAGAAGGAATCGCTTAATTATAAAAAGCTCCTTTTTGTCTAGCAAAAAGGGGCTTTTTCTTTTTTATCTTTTCGGATATTCTTCCGGATGGGTTCGGGTAGAAAGCAAGGCATACGGGTAAAACAAGTGTAAAGAAATAGAAGCTCTGACATAGAGAAGAACGGATTGCAGCAAGTAAGGAGGTACCTAGTTTTGATTGAACTTAAAAATATTAAAAAGGACTACGGCAAAGGAAAACAGGTGACTACGGCCTTGTCCGGGCTTAATCTGTCCATCCAAAAAGGTGAAATCTTCGGCGTCATCGGTCATTCCGGTGCTGGAAAGAGTACGCTGATTCGCTTGATTAATCTGCTTGAGCGACCTACAGCCGGTGAGGTATGGGTCGGTGGTATGAACATGACGAGGCTTGGCAAACAGCAGCTGCAGGCGAAGCGCCGCAAGATCGGAATGATCTTTCAGCACTTCAATCTACTTAGTTCAGCTAC
Source organism: Paenibacillus provencensis (assembly GCF_042678545.1). Taxonomy (NCBI): domain Bacteria; kingdom Bacillati; phylum Bacillota; class Bacilli; order Caryophanales; family Paenibacillaceae; genus Paenibacillus; species Paenibacillus provencensis. Next base: position 64,939 of record NZ_JBHTKX010000005.1, read on the forward strand.
TGTATTTGATAACATCGCGTTTCCTCTACGGCTGGCGAAGACAAGTCAGGCGGAAGTCGATCGTAAAGTGAAGGAGCTGCTAGAGCTGGTCGGCCTTACCGAGCATAGTAAAAAGTATCCTTCCCAGCTGTCGGGCGGTCAGAAGCAGCGCGTTGGCATCGCACGTGCGCTGGCTAGCGACCCGGAAGTGCTGCTATGTGATGAGGCAACCTCAGCACTGGACCCGCAGACAACGAATTCCATACTTAAGCTTCTGCTGGATATCAATAAACGCTTTAATCTGACGATTGTACTGATTACGCATGAAATGCATGTTATTCAATCGATCTGTGATCGTGTCGCCGTCATTCATCAGGGCGGTATCGTGGAAGAGGGCCCGGTAACGGAAGTATTCCTCAAGCCACAGCATCCTGTAACCCAGGACTTTATTTTACGCGAAACGGATTCGGGCGACCTGCTCGGAGAAGCCATTATGGCGACGCATTTGGAGTATTCCCAAACGGTCAAAATTACGTTCCTCGGGAGCAAGACTTATGACTCGATTCTGTCGCAGACGGCTAGAAGGCTTGGTATCGATTTTGCGATCCTTCAAGGTACAATCTCAACCATTAAGCAAGTGCCTTATGGACAGCTTACGGTGAGACTTGAAGGGCCACCTGAGCTGATTCGCAGTACAATAGATGAGCTTGTGTCACAGGGTCTTGAAGTGGAGGTGATGGCATGATGGGGCTTGATTTTTCCGTCATCAACTGGGATGAATTCCAGAAGGCCACGATGGATACACTCAAAATGCTGGGCGCCTCCGGAATATTCACTTTCATTATTGGTCTTCCGCTGGGCATTATTTTGTTCATGACTTCCCGTTCCACATCTGGATTCAGCCGAGCTGTTTACAGTGTGCTGTCTGTGATCGTGAACATTCTGCGCTCCGTTCCGTTCATCATTCTGATCGTGGCCATGATTCCGATTACGAAAGAAATCGTAGGAACAGCGATAGGTGTGCTCGGTACCATTCCCCCACTCGTCGTGGGTGCAGCGCCGTTCTTTGCCAGACTTGTTGAAACTTCACTTCGTGAAGTAGATCGAGGTGTCATTGAAGCTTCACAGGCGATGGGGGCATCCACCGGACAGATTATCTGGAAGGTGCTCATGCCGGAATCCCTGCCAGGCTTGCTTGCAGGGATGACAATCACCATCGTAACGCTTGTATCCTATACAGCCATGTCGGGTATGGTCGGTGGTGGAGGACTGGGCGCTCTTGCCGTCAACTATGGATATTTCCGCTATGAGAATGAAGTTATGATCGTTGCCGTTATTATCATGATCGTGCTCGTACAAGCGCTGCAGATGATTGGGGATCGCTTGGTGAAGCACTTTACTCGAAAATAATAGGGAAATAGCAAGTTATTTATTTGAAATAAGAGTTCTATTGGATTTAGGGCATGGACGTTGTATGGTTCATCCTTTATCACATATATCGAGATTATATATAGGAGGGTCATCTGTAATGAAAAAATGGTTCTTATCTGCATTAACTCTAACTCTGGTTCTGGTACTGGCAGCTTGCGGCAATGATTCCGCTCCCGATACAACAGGCAGTGAAGGCGCGGGAAGCACAGAAGAAACAGTAACCTTGAAAGTCGGTGCAACACCGGTTCCACATGCTGAAATTCTGGAGCAAGTTAAACCGATCCTTGAAGAGCAGGGCGTTAACTTGGAAATTGTCACTTTCAACGATTATGTACAGCCAAACGTACAGCTTGATGAAGGTCAGCTTGACGCGAACTTCTTCCAGCACAAGCCTTACCTGGATAACGAAATTGAGACTCGTGGTCTTAAGCTGACTGCTCTGAATCCGGTACATGTTGAGCCGCTTGGTGCATACTCGAATACGATTACTTCTGCAGATGAGCTGCAGGACGGTGCGAAGATTGCCATTCCGAACGATGCAACAAACGGCGGTCGTGCCCTTATTCTTCTGGACAAGAACGGCATCATCAAATTAACAGACAACACGAACATTGAATCCAAGATCAGCGATATTGCAGAGAATCCAAAAAACCTGGAAATTATCGAAATGGATGCAGCGATGCTTCCTCGTCAGCTGGGTGAAGTAGAGCTTGCCGTTATCAACGTCAACTATGCACTTGAAGCAGACTTGAACCCACTGGAAGATGCACTCTTCCTGGAAGATGCAAATTCACCATATGCGAACCTGCTCGTATCTCGTGAGGATAACAAAGACAATGAAGCGATTCAAAAACTGAACGATGCTCTTCAATCGGATGAGATTAAACAATTCATTGAAGATAATTATGCTGGAGCCATTGTACCTGCATTTTAATTAAATAATTGAAAATGATAAACAGTCCCGTCCGGTCCTTTGATAATAAAAAGTGCCGGACGGGACTGTTTCATATGGCCGTTCCTTTCCTTCTGTCCTTCCCTATATTATACTGAAATAGGTAACCGCTCTTGTTAGAAGGAGGAAGGGATTTGGACAATAAAGTCGCCCTTATTACGGGAAGTGCGAAGGGCCTTGGCAAGATGACAGCTCTTCGGCTGGCTGCTGAAGGCTTCGATATAGCATTAAACTATGTGCACAGTAAAAAGGAAGCGGAAGCTCTTCAAGCAGAGATCTTGCAGCTTGGTGTGCGTTGTATTGCAGTACAAGCGGATGTCTGTATAGCGGATGATACAGAGCGACTCGTCACCACGGTTGAACAGGAACTTGGAGATGTAGACATTTTGATTAACAATGCAGGACCGTTCATTCGTGAGCGGAGGCTGTTTGCTGAATATAAGCAAGAAGAGATCATGATGCTGATGCAGGGTAATTTAGTAGGTACGATGCTTCTTGATCATCGGGTGCTGCCTTCTATGCGGCGCAAGAAGTGGGGCCGGATCATTCACTTTGGATTCAGCCATGCAGGAGAGGCCAGATCCTGGCCGCAGCGAGCGGTGTATGCAGCTGCCAAGGTAGGGCTTGTTTCCTTCACGAAGACATTGGCCGTTGAGGAAGCACCATATGGGATTACAGTAAATATGATCTGTCCGGGGGATATTAGAGGAGATCATAAGGAAATGACGATTGAAGCGGTCAGCGGGCTCGTTGATGAAGAGACTCCCCGAGGCAGACCTGGCAGCGGAGAAGATGTTGCACGTGTCATTCATTTCTTATGTCTGGAGCAATCGGACTTTATCACAGGGAATATTATGGATATTTCCGGAGGGCTGGATCCGATAAGACCAACGATCAAGGATTGAAGACAGAGGCCAGAAGTCAGAAGTACCTCAAAAAAAAAGAGTCCCGGCTTCTGCACATGACAGAAGCTTCGGGACTCTCTTATATGACAGTATGGGATATTAGAATACTTGAACGACTTCTTCTACGCCTTCGACTTCTTCGACTAGCGCGCGCTCGATCCCTGCTTTTAGTGTGATGGTGGAGCTTGGGCAACTACCGCAAGCACCCATTAATTTCAGTTTCACAATGCCGTCTTCGACATCGACCAATTCCACGTCACCGCCATCGCGCTGAAGGAACGGACGAAGTTTATCGAGCACGTCAGAGACTTCATCATACATGGTGCTGCTTTGTACGTTTTCGCTCATGTTATCAACTCCTTTCCTTCCCTTTATTATAGTATAAAATACGCCAAAATAAAATGGTAAAAGCAAAAGCAGGTGAATAAAATGAGACCGATTATTGAATTTTGTACCAACAACATGCACTTTGGTACGGATGAGCTCTTTGAAGAGCTTGAAGAGAACATGGACTACGACGTCATCGAGTACGGCTGCCTCAGCAATTGCGGACAATGCAGTATTACCCCTTTTGCACTGGTAAATGGTGAGGTCATCACTGCAGCCAGCCCTAAAGAACTGCATGAAGCCATTTTGTCCAAAATCGCTGAAGCTGACGCATGGGATGACTTGGATATATGAGTGAGTCGGCTTGTCGACAACTAGCCAAGATGACGTTTGGACATCCAGAGGACACCACTCTTCAGAATACGCGGCACACGCCCCATCATGGAGGTCTTGCCCATGAGCCCAAATCCGGCTTTTTTGCCCAAAGCACCCAGTGTGCCTCTCAGGCGAAGAACCTCGACTTTGGGCTCTTCGTTTCTTAGAAGAGCAGAAATGACATGTGCAATTTGCTCGCCTTGCACCTCAGCCGCTTGGGCACTTGGGGCAAAGGGCAGGCTCGCACAGTCTCCGACGACATAGACTTCTCTGTATTCAGGGATTTGATAATATTCATTCAATTTCACACGTCCGCTTGGGTCTTTCTCAACAGGAAGATCCTGCACCAGCTGTACGGGCTGAATTCCTGCCGTCCACACAATGGCATCTGTCCTAATTTCCTCATCCCGGTTATAAATGGAGCCAGGTTCAACGCGGGACACAGAAATTTGATTCTTGATCTCTACCTGATGTTCACTGAACCATTCACCCACGTAAGCGGATAAACGTTGTGGAAACGCAGAGAGAACTCGTTCACCGCGATCGAGTATCGTCACGTTCAGATCAGCACGGCTTTCCCTTATTTCTGCTGCCACCTCAACTCCGCTTAAGCCACCGCCCACAATATGAACATTGGCGTAAGGCTTGAGCTCGCTTAGACGCATATAAGTATCGCGGGTACTCTTAAAGCTTTGAATAGTATTGCTATACTCCTCGGCACCTGGAGTGCCATGGAATCGATCTGTGCAGCCAAGGCCAATCACGAGCTGATCATATTCAATCATTTCCTCATTTCGAAGAGAGATGGATTTTGCATCCAGATCAATGCTCGTCACTTCACCGTATCGATATTCCAATTGATGATGAACCGGATACTGTACCCGAAGATCGTAATCGGACACGGTTCCCGCTGCAAGGGCATAGTATTCTGTCTTAAGACCTTGATAAGGCATGCGGTCGACCAGCGTGATTTTGACATCCTTCGGCAATGGACCTTCAATTAAATGTTTAGTGATAGTGAGACCGCCGTAGCCGCCTCCAAGTACAAGAATATTCTTCATAGCTAAATAACTTCCTTTCCTTCTGTGTTCCCACATAAAAAGAAGCTGTCTGGTAAATTAAAAAATATAAAATCGACAGTCCATTATAATGGGTAACGTCGTCTTTGTTGTTATAGCAAGGGCTGGCATTAGTGCATAAGTAAGGATCAGTCCCAGCGAGGAACTGATCCGTTAATGATATGAAGTGTGGAAATGGGAGAGTCAACTGATCTTATTCAAATACTTCAATTTCGTTATAGAACGTATCCCGTTCGACAGGAATGCGTCCTGCTCCTTTAACGAGCCAGATCAGCTCCTTGCGGGTGAGTCCCGCTGGAGTCAGAGCACCTGCTGCATGACTAATTTGTTCACGGACAATCGTACCATGAACGTCAGAGGCGCCGAAGCTTAAGGAGACCTGGGTCAGCTGAGGTCCAATATTAATAAAGTAGGCTTTGATGTGGTCAAAATTATCTAACATGAGTCTGGAGATCGCAATGGTCTTCAAGTCCTCATAAGCGGAATTGCGGCGCATGATGCCGGCGTTCTTGCTCTTCGGCTGCATGGACAGCGGGATGAATACCTGGAAACCCTTCGTCTCATCCTGCAGCTCGCGAATTTGCAGCATATGGTTAATCCGGTCTTCATAGGACTCCACAGATCCGTACAGCATCGTGGTATGTGTCCTCATGCCGAGCTGATGGGCGGTACGGTGAACCTCTAGGTAACGATCAACGTTTGCTTTGGTAACCTTCATCTTTTTACGATATTCATCGGAGAGGATTTCTGCCCCGCCCCCGGTAAGGGACTGGAGTCCAGCCTTCATCAGCTCCTGCAGTACTTCCTTGATGCTAAGGCCGCTGATGCGGGTGAAAAAATCAATCTCAGCAGCGGTATAGGCTTTCAGTGTTACATTCGGGTATTTCTCGTTTAAAGCAGCAAGGGAATCGACATAATATTGAAAAGGCACATGCTGATTATGTCCGCCGACAATGTGGAATTCCCGGACTCCCGGATGAATGTGCTGCTCCACATAATCAATCATTTCTTGCCCTGACAGCGTATAGGAGCCTTCCTCGCCCTGATCTTTGCGGAAGTTGCAGAAGGCGCAGCGGGCTTCACACACATTGGTGAAATAAAGGCTCATATTTTCGATAAAATAAACTTTCTTTCCGTTCTTGCGAAGATTGACTTCGTTAGCAAGCTGTCCAATCGTTAGCAGATCGTCGCTCTCATACAAGTAAACACCGTCCTCAAGTGTAAGACGCTGACCATTCTGTACCTTCTCTATGATGGCAGCCATCTTCGAGTCCGTTTGGGGTGTAATAAGGGTGGACATGCTTATTCCTCCTAGTCCGTACTTTTTTTTGTTTGTGCCGTGACCATTGATTCATGCTCTCATATAATTTTACCCGTAGGAGTCCCAAGATCAAACTTCAATATTGAATGGTTGTGAAAAAAGTTACAACTACATTTATGACAGCAACTGGAACCACTGTAATATCGACAGTTTGGCTTCAAATACCCTACCTATTATAAACCTCACATTTCATAGGTTCAATATCTGGAAATAAAAAGAGTATGATCTTAATAAAAAGCATACTGAAAATGCGGATAGGTAACTCTTGAGGTACGAAAGTGACTGGAGTATAATTTAGTTATCAGGAAAGAAGGAGGTAAGACTTATGATTACAATTAGTGAGACAGCGGCAGAGCATCTGAAAGACATGCTCGAACAGCAGGAAACACCGAACATGTTCCTCCGTCTTGGTGTGACACCGGGAGGCTGCACAGGTTTCTCCTATGCTATGGGGTTTGATGATAAGGAAACTGACGATGATGTATATATGACAATTCAAGATATGAAAGTAGTTGTGGAGAAGGACAACCTGCGTTTCCTCGACGGACTCGAAATCGACTTTGAAGAATCCGGTATGACGGGCGGGTTTACCATTCATAATCCGAACGCGATTGCCACTTGTGGCTGCGGTTCTTCCTTCCGTACGGCTACGGACGCGGGTAAACCGAACGAAGAGCCATGCTAAGAGAATGATCGAGAAACATGGAGAACGAAACCTTTCGACCTCTGGTATAATGCATACCGTGGGTCGGGAGGTTTTTTTTATGACAGAGGGCTGGCTGAAGCTGATAACCAAGGATGTGACTTCGTTATGGAGTTTTGAGATGACTTCATATTTCGTGCCGAACTTCCGATAGAAATTCTATATCAATGTTCTTTTTTGAACGGTATAAAGGGGAAATCATACTGATACATAAAATGATAAGGAACACGTTATTTTTACTTGTTGTGATGGCACTGCTGGTGATTGTAGTGAGGAAGGTATCCGAGCCCGTCTTCTCTGAGCTGATAACACAGTCGATTACCGATAAAATAGCCCGAGATGCACTGGAGGATCTGCCTCTTCCTCCTTCGCAGAAGGAACTGACCGAGTATACTCAGCAGCTGGCACAAGAGGGAACGGTGCAATATTCTACGGATCTGACCCTGCGATACGAGCAGGCAGCTGGTGATAGTAAGGGTGTCATGATGGCTGCTTACAAGGAAACACTGCTTGGATTTATTGATATGGAGTCTTCATCGCTGGCCGAGATTTCAAATCGTCCAATCTATGATGAAAATGTCATGATTTCAAGCTCTCCGAGTGCAGGCGTACAAGGCGAGCAATATGCTATGAGCCGTGCAGATCAGCAGGCTAGCATGAAGGACGTGCAGCAAGAGCCAGACATGGGGAAGCAAGAGGAAGAACTGAAGGATGAAGTGCATAAGGAAGAGAACAACGTACAAGATAAACTTATAACAACAGAAGCTTCGGTTCCTGTTGTTGAAGTAGGGGATGTGACGAAGAGTGATCAAGGCTCAAGCTCCGGAAGTTCTCCTACGGATTCGAAATCAACTGACGTCACAGCTGACAGCAAGGTCCCGGTTGCAGGTAATGAAGGTGTCGCCTTATATGTCAATGAAGTGTATTTTGACCGTTATCCAACGCTTGAGGAGGCGCTTCGGCTGGCGGCTTTGGTTGATCATGCAGCACTGATTGATCTACGGACAGAGCAAGTGGTCTGGGATAATTATGAGCACAGTACAGATTAGCCGATGCAATAACTGTATAAATCTGCCTTTGCATATGTTAGCATAGAGACATGGAATTCTCAGGTGACATTACATAATTAGATCATGAAGAGTGAGGTATACATTATGCTTGAAATGGAACGGATTCACCATGTCAGTCTTGCTGTTCGGGATATCGAGCGCGCACATGCCTTTTATTCGGAAAAATTGAAGTTTAAGCAGCTAGAGCGTCCGCCATTTAACTCCACCGGAGTATGGTATGCCATTGGGGAGCATCAGCAGCTGCATTTATTGGAGCATCCTGCAGGAGATACACTGAGAGAGCGTGGAATTGACACGACTGACGGTCATTTTGCCATATGGGTGAAGAGTCATAAGGCAACGATTGAGTGGCTGGAATCACAAAACATTCCGTATGAAGCAAGACCGGACAGTGTTGCAGGATTTGCCCAAATTTTTATTCTGGATCCAGACCACAATATTATTGAATTTGGAGCCCCGTATTCTTCGTAATATGCTGGCATCCAGCATTATAGCAGCAAGCTTTCTTCGATCTATATAAAAAACGACTACAGCTTATCCGTTAGAATTCGTCCCCTTTACTTATAGAATCGTACACACTGATGTGTTGTACCGATTCTAACGTAAAAGTAAGTGGATGAATTCTAACGAACACGTAGTCGTCCTCGTATATTAAACTTCCGTTTGAAAAATGACCGTGTCACGGGAATAATGATGCTCTCTGCCGTCTTCACTTCTTAATCGTACTTTATCATTGGAGAACATTTCTACATGACCACGGGCAATTTCACAATAGACACCAGCAGAATCCTCCTGCCAAACGGAAACGACGGTTTGAGATAAGGCCGCAGTAAAAAACTCGATGTTTTTTTGCAGCGTTCTGGATTTATTGGAATTCATCGTATCCTCCTTCATTCGTAAGGTGACAACTACGTTCACGTATAATAGCACTGACGTAAACACTTTACCCTACTCTATTCTCTATTGTAAAGCATCCCGTCAAATTTGGTAGAAACAATGTCATATTTTTGATATCTTCACATACAAGAATCGTAATATTCGTCAACCTTGCGGCAGATTTTACATTGCGTTTACACAATGAGATTACAATAAAAATGGACAACACGAGTCAATCCAGCTTCGAACAATACGCTTCATGAGTGAGGGAAGTATAGAAAAGGAGAATTATAAACGCGATATGAACCCATATTTAAATCGGGATTTAAGCTGGCTGGAATTCAACAGAAGAGTGCTCGAAGAAGCGCAGAGCCCAGATACACCCCTGCTGGAACGCGTCCGCTTCCTATCCATAGTAACAACCAACCTGGATGAGTTTATGAGTGTACGTGTGGCAGAGACCAGAGAGAAGATCAAGGCAGGCTTCACGAAAAAGGACTTTACTGGGTATACAGCAACAGGTCTATATCGAAGACTGATGAAACGAACGATGAAGATGGTCAGTGAACAGTACCGTTCATACCGCGATTTGCTGAGACAATTGAGCAAAAAGGGGATCGTATTTATGGAATATACGGACCTGAATGCGACGCAGCAAAAAGCGATGGAGCAATATTTTCACGATATTGTATTTCCGGTGCTGACACCCATGGCTGTAGACTCCAGCAGACCCTTTCCGCTCGTACACCATAAATATGTGTATTTGGCCGTAATCTTGCGCAAGGAAGAGAACCCGGAAGGAAATGATCACTATTTCGCCATTGTACAGGTTCCTTCCAATATTCCACGTGTCATCTCAGTTCCGCTGCGATCTAATAGTAAGAAGAAATCATTTATACGAATTGAAGAACTGATAAAACATCATATTCAATCTTTGTTCAGCGGGTACATCCCAGAAGCGGTTCATGGCTTTCGGCTGACGCGAAATTCGGACTTATACATCAATGAGGAAGAAGCAGAGGATTTGATGGAAGAAATTGAAAAAGAGCTGAGAAGACGCAGAAGAGGCGCGCCAGTACGTCTCGAGGTGGAACAGGGAATTCATCCGTATGCCCTTGAATATTTACAGGAAGAATTCTCATTAGGATCTGATGAAATCTTCGAAATTGAAGGACCCATGGATCTGGGATTTCTAAGTGGTTTTGTGGATCAGCTCGAAGGATATAACCATTTGAAGTATCCCAGTATCAAGCCTGTCTATCCGGATGTATTCAATACAGAGGAAAGCCTGTTCCGCATCTTACGAAGACAGGACATACTGCTGTACCATCCTTATGAGTCATTTGATGCAGTCACGGATTTTGTAGAAGAGGCTTCGGAAGATCCACAAGTCATGGCTATCAAGATGACCTTATATCGGGTCAATGGAGACTCTAGACTGATTGCGGCACTTGCTCATGCGGCTGAGCTGGGCAAGCAGGTGACCGTTGTTGTCGAGCTGAAGGCAAGATTTGATGAAGAGAGAAATATCGCCTGGGCGAGGGAGCTCGAGAAGGCAGGATGCCATGTTGTATACGGCCTTGTCGGCCTGAAGACACATGCCAAGATCATACTCGTCGTTCGAAAAGAGCAAAATATGCTTAAAAGGTATGTTCATGTAGGGACAGGCAACTATAATGCAAGCACAGCACGGGTGTATACCGATATCGGGCTTCTCACTTCAGATCCGCAGATAGGCGAAGACGCTTCTGAGGTATTTAACGAAATTACCGGGTATTCGGCAGCTCAAGGCTTGCAGCAGCTTCATATCGCACCGGCTGGACTGAAATCTAGACTGTTTGAGATGATTCGTAGAGAAGCTCAGAATGCTGAGCAGGGGAAACCGGCTCATATCATCGCCAAGATCAATTCCCTGTCCAACCAGGAGCTGATTGACGAGCTATACGCTGCCTCACAGGCAGGGGTAAAGATTCAGCTTATCGTTAGAGGTGTATGCTGTCTTCGTCCAGGTATAGAAGGCCTCAGCGAGAATATTCGGGTCATCAGTATCGTCGACCGGTTTCTTGAGCATTCACGTATCTTTTATTTCCAGAACCATAAAGACCCAGAGGTCTTCCTATCCAGTGCTGACTGGATGACTCGGAATTTAAATCGCCGGATTGAGCTGATGTGTCCTGTACATGATCCGCAGCTTAAGCAAACGATTGTAAATATACTGGATTTGTCGTTACAAGATAATGTGAAGGCCCGGCTCCTTCTATCGAACGGGAATTATATTCCTGTTACGAATGATGAGCCAAGCCTGAGAAGTCAATTTGAAGCACTAGAAATTAAAACGTGGAAGAAAGAGAAAGAGACCATTTCAAGCTCAGCTTCCATGCCTTTTCAACATCTTTCTTAGCTTCTGATAGTTCAAAAAGCTCCACAGACGGTTCCCTGCTGCAGTTTAACTGCAGATGAAGGGAGTCGTCTGTTTTTTTCATATCCACACTTAGAATCGCTTTTCCTCCACTGTGCAAAGCCCGGGCAAGCTTAAGGAGGGAGCCAACTTGGTGTATTTTCTCCACATCGCCTAGTGCCAAAATATCCGGATGATCTTCTATCTGCTTCGGTGTACGGTTCTTATGATAATCGATGATGAGAGCAGAGATGACCGTTTCTCTATGATTGAGTCCCCACATGCCCTTGTTCATGAGCCAGTATAGGGAATGGGAGCTTGCCCGGTGATGATGTACTCTCTCTCCTATTCTGTGAAGCATGGATACAGCATAAATCAATCGTTGATCCTGTGTCTGTCCTTGGCCTGCAAGCGTATTGTGAAGCTTCTTCATCAGACTATAGATGTAATCAAGATCCTCTTGTGGTGTAAACGAATCATAGGCAAGCACATTTTGGACACTCTTGGACAAGACATCCTGATTCATAAACTGAGGAAATTGCCGGTGAAGCGGTTCATAGAACAGCCCGTCGCGAAGTCCAGCTCCGCTCACAACATAATGGGTAGACCTCAGTAATTCGAAGATCGTCTGCAGCAGGATAACACCAGGTATAATCAGATCTGTTCGATCCTTGGATAAGCCAGGCGTCTTCTTGCGTTGATCATATGGAATATACGGAAGTGTGTCATAGAAGGACTGAATGTCGTCCTTGTCCATCCAGTAGCCGTGCATGAGCGGTAGGGAATAGGCTTGTCTCTTCTGAACCATTTTTGCCAAGGCGCGAACGGTCCCGCCAAGACCGACCAGTGGAAGATTCGGATGCGCATGCAGCCAATCCGCATCTTTAAGAGCCGCTAGGATCGAGTGTTTGAATCCTTGTACTGTTTCTGAGCGCCAGTAATCGGCTGCCCCATAACGTGCATGAGAATTTACTGCGCCATATGGGATTGATAAGCTTGCTCTATACTCGCGGTTTAGGAACAGCGTAATCTCTGTGCTTCCTCCTCCGATATCAATGATATATCCGTCATGAAGAGGGATCGATTCACGCACACCGAGAAATCCAAGACGGCCTTCGTCCTCTCCGGAAATAAGCTCAACGGTAAGTCCAGTTGCAGCTCTGATCCAGCCTGTAATTTCCTCGCTATTTGTGGCATTTCGAATGGCTGCTGTTGCAGCTGCACGAATATGTAAGACACCGTATTCTGAACAAATATCTTGATAGCTCAGCAGAACGGGAATGATCGTATCTATATTTTCTTTGGTGATGATACCGTCAGGACTCACTTTTTGACTGAGTCTGGCGGCATACTTTTTCTCATGGAGAACTCTATGTTCTCCCGAATGAAGCACTTCGTATATAACAAGTCGGATCGAGTTCGATCCAATATCAATGATGCCAATGCGATGATTCATATCAGCAAGCCACTCCTTTTTGTGAGTCTCCCAGATGATTTCATATTTAGATATTGCATATTACCATCCTATCGCTTCTCAGATGCATATATACTCGAATGGAATCAGTGCTAGGCTATGTAAAATCTCCATGTTTAAATATATGTACTATATTGTAACAGCTTAAACAGAGAGCTTAAACAAAAAACCGCCTCTCCGGGTAGGAGAAAGCGGATATTTTGCACATCACCGGTAACGCATCAGGAAGTAATGAAATCAATAACACTGATAAAAATGCCTGTAAAGATGAGTGAGAATACGATACAGCCGATGCCAAAACCGATGTGTTTCTTATCGCGAATAAATTTAATGCCTGTTACGAAAGTAAGAATCGTTACAGCAACAAGTACGAGAACGATGGCAAAATATGCGACCCCGTATAGACTTTCAATAAATTGTGCCACTTTAGTTAGTGCTCCCTTCCAGGGTTTATTCTGTTTTATTTGTTTCTATAAGTTTAATCAAAACAGGCTCTCCACAAAGGCATACATACAAGAGAAGCAAGACTTCCGCCAATATATTATATAAATATATACCTCGCTTAAGTTCATCCTGCAATCTTGAATAGAGGGGAGAGGGAAGAAAATGAGCTTGACGATCGGAAGTAAGTGGATAAAGACACAAGTACTCCTGAGCAATGCCTCTGTTGCTAATCATATCCCAGAAACCTGCTTGTTTACCAAGCAGCATCTGAAAAATATGTTACAAAAATACGGAATGGTGTTTGTTAAGCCCGTCCATGGAGGCGGAGGAGCTGGTGTGATCCGTGTCAAACGCGAGGAAGCAGGTTATTCGTTCACTAAATTGTCGCGAAGACTAACGTTTTCCGATTTTGATCATATGTACGCCTCACTCCTCAGAGCAAAGAAGAAGAGAAGCTACCTTATCCAGCGTGGAATTGTGCTGGCTCAGATCGGAGGCAGACCGATCGATTATCGGGTCAAATTTGTCAAAGAAGAGACAGGATGGAAGGTCACAGCAATGCTCGGAAGGCTGGCACGACCCGGTCTCCTCATAACGAATGTGTGCAAGGGCGGAACCCTAATTAAGGGGCGGCTGGCATTACAACAGTCACTTCCTCACATCAGCGCTCGGTCTAAACAGCAGGAGATGCGAAATTTAACACGTGTCTGTACGACCATTTTAGAAGAAAGGTTCCCGGGAATTGGACAATTGGGCTTTGATTATGGACTTGACCAATCAGGAAAAATCTGGATTCTGGAAGTAAACACAAGACCCCAGTAAATCTATCAAATCTATCTAGATAAAAAATTTTTTTTGAGAAAGTTTTCAGATTAAATGACCTGTGTATAAATATTATCCACATAATCCACTTGCCAAAAATATAGATTTATCATAATTATTAACAATTTATACACAGGATTTCCACAAGTGGGTGTGGATATCAGGAACGCTTGTTCTACTTTTTATTCTCTGATATGATAGTTTTGAGGAATAAATAGGAAAGGTTGTGCCAACACATGGCTATGCTCTCAGATGAGACGCTGCTCGATTCTTACCATATGGCAATCGAGCTTCAGCTTGATGTCGATTTCATAGCATTATTGTTAGAAGAAATCCACAAGCGTAGTTTGCATACCGACGTATCTGCCGTTCTGCACTAGAAATCCTCTCAGTTGTGAATGGTCAGATCCTGTCAGGCACATACCAGGTATCAACTGCATAAGAGAATTCCGTCAGACAATGGGGACAATGCATCAAGTGTAAACAATGATTGTCGGCGGCTGGTATCGTTTGATCGTGGGAAGATGCGACATAGGGACTGTAAGGTCCGGCATAATCTTCCTGCAGTCCGCAATCTACGGTTTCTTGATGGCAGTTAGGACAAAGTAACAATGGTGCGGAATCTAGACCGTTACATATTGGGCACACATATGACAAAGGGTATCCACTCCTGAGATTAGTTTCAGGAGTAAGATACCCTTTTTTGTTGCAAAATTATGCATTTATAGTTTACAGCTTCATGTTGCTGCTGTGGCCAGGAGACAGCTTCGCATTTGGGTCCACATAGACTTTGGCGTTATTAACTGCGGTTGGCGCTTCACCGAATCCGACAGCAATCAGCTTCAGTTTACCTTCATAGGTTGTAATATCACCGGCAGCAAAGATCCCCGGAATACTTGTCTCCATACGTGTATCAACCACGATGGAATTGCTGTTAATTTCAATTCCCCACTCCGCAATCGGACCTAAAGAAGAGATGAATCCAAAGTTTACAATCACATCGTCAACTTCAATCTCTTGTGTTTCTTTTGTCTTGACATGAGAGAGCGTTACCTTCGTAATGCGGTCTTCACCATGAAGCTCTGTAATCTCTACTGGAGTCACTACATTGACTTTGGATGCCACTAGATTCTCTACACTGTGTTCATGCGCACGGAATTTATCGCGGCGGTGAATCAGCGTGACTTGCTCCGCGATCGGCTCAAGCATAAGCGCCCAGTCGACTGCAGAATCTCCTCCTCCGCTGATGAGCACCTTCTTGCCGGCAAAACGCTGCAGGTCACTTACAAAATAGTGAAGGTTCGTTTGTTCGAACTTGCTTGCACCTTCAAGATCCAGTCTACGAGGTTCGAATGCGCCTACACCTGCGGTAATAATAACCGCTCTGGCATGATGAACGTCTTTATCTGTCGTTACGACAAAATGCCGCTCTTCTTTTTTCTCAACAGAAAGTACCTTCTCCTCAAGACGGATATCGGTATCGAACCGTTTCATTTGTTCCAGAAGATTGCTGACTAAATCGCCAGCTGTTATCTTTGGAAATCCGGCAACATCATAGATGTATTTCTCCGGATATAAGGCGGCAAGCTGTCCGCCCAGCTGGGGCATGCTCTCTACGATTTTTACCGAAGCTTGGCGCATACCTCCGTAAAATGCAGCAAACATCCCTGTGGGACCGCCGCCGATGATGAGCAAATCAGTTATATCTTGTGTGGATTCTAGGGTCGTCACCTGTAAAACACACCTTTCATATTATATTCACGAATTAATATCGTCTATTTGATAGTCATTATCAATTATAAACACTACTCTTGTTCGTTGCAAAGAACAATATACAACTTTCCCTATAATTTTCACCCAGAAAACGATTATATTTTCACTTGCTATTTTCGATTCGTATCGCTATCATTTTTGTTGCATGAAAAAATAACTTGATTTTTAAAGGGTTTAGGCTTATTTTAATAGTTTTGCAATCGCATCAATTGGATTCACTCTTTCGTTATATTATGAAATTGATGCAACCACATGACATAAGTTGTCGTTTTAATGAATAGGAATTGAATTACACCCTCTTTTAGAATGTATTTGAAGGTGGATGTGTACAGCTGGATTGATAAGGAGCCGAGCCCATAGTGAACTTGTACTTCAGGGAAAGGATGGGCCATAGATATAGAGCGGACTAAAGGAGAATTTTGAAGGTAGATAGACTGAACTAAAGAAACGAACAATAATGCTCGAAAGGCGTCGTTCTTAGGCATGGCCAATGAGCTCTATTGTTCATTCTATCTGGTTGAATCCATTTCTTGTCTCAATCAAGCTGAGGATGAAATCGATTCAGTTGTTATGAAGATTTACATAATTATAACCTGATAATACTGACTTTGGTTCCTTCTATAGAAGTTGAAACAATATCGGAGGGGTAAGCGCATGAGCAGCATTCCTAAGATTGTCATCCTTGGCGCAGGCTACGGGGGTCTATTAACCGCGCAGCGACTTCAAAAGGAACTGAATTATAACGAAGCAGATGTTACTCTCGTAAATCGGCATGACTACCATTATATAACCACGCATCTTCATATGCCGGCCGCTGGGACCGACTCGATTGAGCGCGCAAGAGTACCCATATCCAAATTGATTGATGAATTCAAGATTGATCTTGTGAAGTCCGCTGTTAAGGATATTAGGCCGCATGAGAAGAAAGTGATATTGGAAGATGGTACCTTGTCTTACGATGTCCTCGTTGTTGGTCTCGGAGGTGAACCGGAAACATTCGGAATCCCCGGGATGAGAGAACATGCTTTGACGATTCGCAGCATTAATTCAGTAAGGCTAATACGGGAACATATCGAATATCAATTTGCATGCTACAAAAATGACAGCAAGTCCAGCAGAATGAATTTTGTTGTTGGCGGTGCGGGCTTCAGCGGCGTAGAGTTCGTATCTGAGCTGGCCGACCGTCTTCCACGCCTATGCAAGGAGTTTGACGTCGATCCAGGGGTTGTACACCTTTACAATATTGAGGCAGCTCCGACGGCGCTTCCGGGCTTTGATAAGGAATTGGTCGATTATGCGATGAAGGTTCTGAAGAACAAGGGTGTATCACTGCGTATAGGTGTTCCTATTAAAGAATGCCTGCCCGAGGGAGTTATTATCGGGGATGGAGAGTACATTGAAGCTTCGACTGTCGTATGGACCGGAGGAATCAGAGGCAACAGGCTGGTGGAACAGGCAGGCTTTGAAGTGACACGTGGGCGCGTAGCCGTTGATGAATACCTGCGAGCGCCTGGCTTCGATAACATTTTCATTATTGGAGACAGCTCTCTCATTATGAGTGCAGAGGGACGGCCCTACCCGCCTACGGCGCAGATGGCGATACAGCAAGGGGTCAATTGCGCGAAAAATATTTCTCTGCTGATCCGGGGCAAATCGCTAGAGAAATTCAGATTTAATCATAAGGGGACAGTAGCTTCACTTGGCAAGGGAGAAGCAATCGCTGTAGTGAACGGGAAGAAGTGGAAGGGCTGGAAGGCTGCCCAGCTCAAAAAAGCAGTAGATATCAGGTATTTATATAAAATCGGCGGAATCCCGCTCGTCATTCAAAAAGGAAGGTTCTTTTAAAATTATGAGACATTGCAGTGTTCAAGTACGCGGGCTGCTCACAAGAGAGGAACTCAATCGGTATAATGCACTAATGGAAGTAGGCAGCTATTTGGAAGAACAAGACCGTTATGATCTATCTTATATTGTTCAGAAGGAAGTTGACATTCTTATTCTGCCGGCCATCGAGCGATTAAAGGAGAAGAGCAGGGATCGGGACCGTGCAACGGCGGAGTTCCTGGAATCACTGAAGAAGCTCGAAGAGGAAGATGAGGATTAAAGGGCGATGCTATCCAAAAAAGAGGATGTACTGCAGGTTAGTATGCAGTGCGTCCTCTTTCTGTAAGCTTACAGCTTAAGCATGGCTTCAAATGACTCCGGTGTCAGCAGGCTTCCTACATAGAAGGAACCAAATTCACCATAACGTGCGCTGACTTCATCAAAACGCATTTCATAGATCAGCTTCTTGAATTGAAGAGCATCGTCTGAGAACAGCGTTACTCCCCACTCCCAGTCATCGAAGCCGACAGACCCAGTAATGATTTGCTTCACTTTGCCCGCATAGCTGCGGCCGATCATACCGTGACTTCTCATCATTGTCTTGCGCTCGTCCATGGACAGCATGTACCAGTTGTCACCGAGATCCCGCTTTTTGTTCATAGGATAGAAGCAAATGTATTGATTCTTCGGAAGAACAGGCTTCAGACGGGCAACAATCTGTGGATTCTGCATTGGATCTTCATCTTTGCCTAGATAGTTGCTAAGCTCAACTACGCTGACATAAGAATAGGATTTCGTCGTAAATTGGGCAAATGTTGTTTTGTTAAAGGCATTCTCGATGGCATTAAGATCTTCTAGCGTTTCACGCAGATGCATCATGACGAAATCGGCTTTTTGGCCTACTACTGTATATACGGTAGAGCTTCCCTTGCCGGATTCCTCATCCGCTGCCCAGGCGCTTAGAAATTCCTGTAATTCATCGGTGGCAACCGCGCGGGTCTCATCGTCAGCCGCACGCCATGCCGCCCAGTTGATCGATCTGAAATCATGAAGGGCATACCAGCCCTCGAGAGTTAAAGCTGCTTCGCTCATCTGTTCATCACTCCTGATTGGAATATTTATTGTAAAAGAGTTTTCGTTTAGTGGTGCATGCAGCTATATTGTATCAAAGCGTAAAGCGGCTGGGCAAATGAAGATCTCATTAAGTGCGCTTTTTTTGAGGTTGAGCGCATTGCCTGTACCACGCATTTGAGTTAAACTAATTATTATCTATTATGGGCTTGCATACATGAATTGGCAGAAAGAGGGGGAAGGTGAACGGATGCAGATTTTACCTGTACTTGTTCTCATGGTTTTATTTTTTGTCATGATGTTTGGGATTGGTTTCATTTTGAATATGCTGATGAAGACAACGTGGTTTCCTTCCTATTTGTTTGTCATTGTGCTGATTCCTGTCGTTATATTTACCATGTGGGATCAGGAGAGTATGAGCCTTGGTGCACATCTCGGTACATATCGGCTTGTTGATTATTTAACAGGTATTGCTGGGCTTGTTGGAGCAATTATGAGCGGGTGGACAATTAAGAAGCTAAGGCTTGGTGGATATCGAATGTTTTAATCAATAATTATCGCAGGACGCCTCTTTCTGGATGAAGAAAGAGGCTCTTTTGTCATATAGGGGTTCACTTTTCATAGAATGATAGAGTACAATAGTAAACCGTAGCTTTCAAAATAGAAGAATGGTCGATTAATGTCGTATAAGATGAAATAGCGGAAAGATTAAGCGGGGAAATTGGCTATTTTTGAAGATTTAAGCTGCCGTCTTTTATGATAGAATAGAGAAACATTATTATTCGGAAGAAGGAGAAATGAGCGATGCGCATGAAGAACATGCTGCACTTTACCGAGAATCATCGATACTGCGTTTTCCGCGAGTTTGGACTTAGCAGCCTGGACGAACGGATGCTCAGCTCCGCATATCAGCCCATGGCGGGGGCCTTTGCTATTAGCTTGTACAGGCTGTTATTTCAGCATGTCAGAGCAGATCAAATCGGCTTCTCCACGATGGAGCAGCAGCGCAAGCTGTTCCTGGCACTGGGACTCGAGCCCAGTGATAAAGGACGCAAGTATTTGATGGAGCAAACCTCCAAGCTTGAAGCCGTAGGGCTGCTTCAGACTTCCCGAGTTTATATACCTGAGACAGATGAATATACCTATGAGTATGAGCTGTTTCCTCCCTTGTCTCCCGGTGAATTTTTTCGGACACAGCATCTGACGCTGCTGCTGAGAGATAAGATTGGCAAGTTTGCAGTCCTTGCACTGAGATCGCAGATTTGGACTGAAGATGCCGAGGAAGCAGGAACACCATCAGCGAACAAGGAGAATATCTCTGTCCCGTTTTACGATATATTTGAGCTGAATACCCATGTCATTGATTATGAGCTTGAGCAGGCATTATCCGAGATGTCGAGTGCTAGATCTGAGGCAAGTACGCCGGCTGTGCCTGAGAATGACCAGCTGAACTATGCGGATATTATTTTGCGCTTTCCACGAGAAGCTGCCAATCGGCGTTATGTTGAGCAGCTTAGATTCGAGCCGGATCAGCTTGGACTCGTGAATTATGTTGTACACAAATATGACCTTGGTATTCAGGATGTATGCAGACTACTTGATGAGGACGAAGTATTTAACACCCGTGGGGAGATTATACTGGATCGTCTGCAGGAGCTGGCTAGCAGCATGTTCAGGCAAGGGAAGAAGCGGAAGGAAGAGCGGTCCATCCACGCAGCCAAAGTGGTCAGCATGCGGCAGGCGCTCGACAGCAAGCAGGCAGACGAGCCTCCAGTCGAGCATGTGGTAGAGATGGAATATTATTTGGAAGTGCCGCCTCAATTCTCTTCTAAATGTGATATTCACCAGTACAACATGATGCTGCGTAATGAACCTTATTTGCGTTTGCTGCAAACCTTTTTCCCAGGTTCGGTACCCGACAATCTCATTGACATATTCGAAAAAGTAGACCTTAGCTACAAGCTTCCAGGCGAAGTCATTAATGTATTGATCCATTATCTGATGACCTTGCTGGTATCTGGAAGTGAACAGCGTATCAATCGTAATTTTGTGGAAGCCATTGCTTCCAATATGCTGCTCAAGCAGGTCAATACTTATGAAAAAGCGGTACAGTATATTCGTGACCAGTCGAAGTTCAAAGGCAGCAAGGATAAACCGAATGAGAAGGCTCAAAGACCGGGACGTGCGCGAGGCTATGCTTCTCAGCAGGCAAGGTCTAAGCCGGACATTCCTATTGTTCAAGATACGGGAGACGGTGCTTCGGTTACCGAAGAGGAACTCGAAGAGATGATTCGCTATGCAGAGGAAATGCAGGCGAAGAAGTCAACCCGCTAAAGAAGAATGAATTCTAGCAATATATATTTCAAGACAAGAAGGGAGGGCACAAACTAAGGATGGGACCGCTAGGACAAATATTACAGCAGATGAATCCGTCGTTTCGTCAACAGTCTCATGCCATTGCGGACAAGCTGAAGGCCGATCCTTCCGTTCGCCGGTTCTTGGAAGAGAACCCTGAGGTTGATGACACCCGGTTTATGCTCTCATTATCCAAGTTTTTTCAGTATGCCAAAGACAGCAGTAATTGTGCGAATTGTCCAGGTCTTGCGAATTGCCCGAATGATTTCGAAGGACATTATTCGAAATTGTCAGTTGAGCATTTTAATGGTGAGCCTGAAATTATAGATAAAAAAACACCCTGTAACCTGCAGCTCGCAGCAATGCACAAGAAAAAGGTTAAGGAGCGCATTCAGAGCTTCTATGTGGATGAACGCGCTTTGAGTGAAGGGTATAACGTTGCCGAAATTTTGAGAAAAGATCTGCAGCGGGCGCCTGCCGTAAATCAAGTATTCCGCTACGTCAATGAAGCGAAGCAGAACGGGTTGTCGCCGCATGGACTGTACCTTGAAGGCTCTTTTGGCACAGGCAAGACATTCCTTATGGGATATTTGCTGCATGAGCTGGCACTTGAAGGGTTCACTGGCGTGATTGTTTATATGCCTGACTTTGTAGAGGATCTGAAATCCATGTTCCAAGATGGACAGAAGCTGAAGGAAACGACAGAAATGCTAAAGAATTGCGATCTGCTCATATTTGATGACATCGGAGCAGAGAACCTAAGCCCTTGGGTACGGGATCATGTACTGGGCTCGATTCTGAACTATCGTATGAACCGCAAGCCGACGTTCTATACTTCGAACTATAATATGGAGAGCCTGGAGCAGCATCTGAGCTTTACGAGCAAAGACGGGGAAGAACGGCATAAGGGACAACGATTAATGGACCGGATTCGTCCTTTTGTCGATGTGGTGCCTGTACGTGGGGATAATCAGCGTGGTAAACATCGGTAGCTGAAGGCAGCTAATGAAATTAGAATTTGCGGGCACAATAAACAAAGTCTGATCATCCCGTAATAGCGGACGAATCAGACTTTGGCTTGGGTCATGCAGCTTTCTATAGAAAGCCTATGTCATCAGGAACTTAATGATAACCATACCGAAAAAGATAACGGTCATCAGCACGAACATGCCGACGAATCCGCCAATGAGATCGAAGAGATCGTTACGAGGTTCTTCGTTCACATGGGACCTTGGATCGTACGGTCTGACAATGTTTGGTTCCATGATGCTGCCCTCCTCCATTTACGTACTAAAACAATATAAGTATAACCACAACAGGAAACACTTGTAAAGATTTCGTGAAACCGGAAACATTTGTAAACAATTCGCAAAATATATGCATATGCATGTATTTCCTTACGGAAGTCGTTGTGCTATAATGAACTCATCGTTTACCAGAACGATATGAAGTTCAATGATAACTACGCAGTATATATAAGGAGGACATATTTCATGGCTATTGTTAATGTATCCGATCAATCCTTTAACACTGAGGTTGAAGGCACAGGTACGGTTCTTGTAGATTTCTGGGCGCCTTGGTGCGGTCCTTGTAAAATGCTTGCTCCTATTCTGGAAGAGCTTGCTGGTGAAGTAGGCGATGATGTCAAGATCGCAAAAGTGAATGTAGATGAGAACCCTGAATCGGCTTCCCGTTTCGGTGTAATGAGCATTCCAACGCTGATCCTGTTCAAAGACGGTCAACCAGTTGACAAAGTGGTTGGTCTGAACTCTAAGGAAAACCTGAAAAATCTGATTTCCAAGCACTAATTAGCTTAAGGAATTTAGATGGTAACGCCTCCGGCATGATAGCCTGGGGCGTTTTTTCATGGAACTTGCAGTTTGAGATGAAGACTACTGGATAGTACTTGATCGTACGAGGAAAGAAGTTATACTATAACATAGGGAACATGCATTCGTTATTTGGTCCCTTTTGCAGATGCACTTAAATATTCCAATTTAACGTTTATTATATAGATTTTATTGTACAGTTTTACAGGGAGGGAGAGCTGAGTAAGATGGAATCACATCTGAGCCATATCCAAGACCAGGAGAAGGCGTTAGAGCAGATTAGGCACAAGCTGGCGCTGCTGCCCGATCTGCCTGGCTGTTATCTGATGAAGAATGACCAGGGAACGATCATCTACGTCGGGAAAGCCAAGGTGCTGAAGAATCGGGTGCGCTCTTATTTTACAGGAAGCCATAACGGGAAGACGCAGCGGCTTGTTGCGGATATTCGGGATTTTGAATACATCGTAACAAGCAGTAACAAAGAGGCGCTTCTGCTGGAGCTGAATCTAATCAAGAAGCATCAGCCTCGTTACAATGTGCTGCTTAAGGATGACAAGACATTTCCATATTTGAAAATAACGAATGAGCGGCATCCAAAGCTGGAAGTCACACGCCGGGTGCTGAAGGACAAGGCAAAATATTTCGGTCCATATCCGAACTCCTACGCAGCACATCAGACGAAGAAGCTGCTTGACCGGATGTATCCGCTGCGTAAATGCGGAGTCATGCCGAAGGAAGTGTGCTTGTACTATCATATGGGACAATGCCTTGCGCCTTGTGTCAAAGAGATTGATAAAGAAACCTACGAAGGTATTAACACAGAGATCGCTTCCTTCCTAAGCGGGGGTCACGAGGAGATCAAGAAGGATCTCCAGAAGAAAATGGAGGAAGCGGCAGAGGATCTATACTTCGAACGGGCAAAGGAACTGCGCGATCAGATTATCGCGATTGATGCCCTGATGGAGAAGCAGAAGATCACGACGGCCGATACCAAGGACAGGGATGTGTTCGGTTTTGCGGTAGACAAAGGCTGGATGAGTGTACAGATTCTTTATATACGCCAGGGCAAAATGATCGAGCGCCATTCCACCTCTTTTCCTTTTTACGGAGATGCGTATGCGGACTTCATTTCTTTTGTGACCCAGTATTACAGCGACAATCCGGCATTGCCGAAGGAAATACTCCTTCCCTTGCTGCCTGAGGAGGAACAGGAGGAAGCCGTTGTAATTGCTGACGAGGCTGCCTTAGGAGATCAAGAGACGAGCGGAATCGACGATCCCGTCAGTGCGGCCGGACTACTTCAAGAATGGCTGGATATCAAGGTGCTCATCCCGAAGCGGGGATTGAAGCATCGAATGGTCTCGATGGCCACCGAGAATGCGAAGGTATCTCTCGATGAGAAATTCCGTTTGATCGAGCGGACAGAGGAGCGCACTTCAAAAGCCGCCCAGCGCTTGGGAGAAGCGCTTGGATTACCTACTCTCAGCCGTATTGAAGCGTTTGATAACTCCAATATTCAAGGAGCAAATCCGGTATCTGCAATGGTCGTCTTTATTGACGGCAAGGCAGAGAAAAAAGAGTATCGCAAATACAAGATTCGATCCGTTAAAGGACCGGATGATTATGAAACGATGCGTGAAGTTATCCGTCGCAGGTATGAGCGTGTACTCAAGGAGAATTTGACCCAGCCTGATCTGATCATTGTCGATGGCGGTCGTGGTCAGATATCCTCAGCGCTGGATGTCCTTCACAATGAACTGGGGTTATATATTCCAGTATGCGGGCTCGTCAAGGATGCGAAGCATAAAACATCGCAGCTTATGATCGGAGATACGTTCGAAGTCATTCAACTGCCGCGGGACAGTCAGGAGTTCTACCTGCTTCAGCGCATTCAGGAGGAGGTTCACCGCTTCGCCATCACATTCCACCGTGAGCAGCGCGGCAAATCGATGGTTGTTTCCCGTCTGGATGCCATACCGGGTATTGGCGAGAAACGACGCAAGATGCTGCTTAAGCATTTTGGATCTCTGCGCAAAATTAAAGAGGCCAGCATTGAAGACTTCCGGCCTCTATCTATTGGCGATAAGCTCGCCCAAACTATTATTGACTCTCTTCAGGATGAGGAGCCGTAAATATCGGCTTCTCTTTTTTGGTTCCCGAATGATAACGGTAAATGACATAACCCACGATGGCAGGAAGTATCATCCAGAATACTCCAGCAGCTATATTCACTGCATCCTGCATGGCGAGCAAGCTGATGCCCATCAAAATGCTGTTAAAGATGACATGGCTGAATACAGCAGTGATGAAGCCATATTTGATCATAATGAAGCTGAATACAAGGCCGATAATCGTGAGTTCGATCGGTCTTGTGATGACAGGGTAGATCGGATACAGCGTATGACCGAACGCCCAGATGAGAGACGTAATCATCGCGGCCAGCACGGTGCTTCGTACCATCTTCTTGAAGATTCGGATACCGAATAAACGGTAAACGGCTTCTTCCCCAATTCCGGCCATCCAGGCAAGAATGGGCATAAGCCACGGATAGACCATGTTATAAGGGGATTGGCTGGCATCTGTGGTAGACCATACGCCGAGCCCCTTTTCAAGCACGAAGAAGATGACGGACTGCAATCCAAGCAGTATAAATGCCCATAAGTAACCCGAATACATGCTGTGAAGCACATAATGGCCATATCCAGGCTCCCTGGCCCTTCCCCATAGATTGTAGCCGTCTTTTCGCCAGAGCCCGTTTCCTGCAACCAGAGAGAAGTATACAAGAGCGGTCATAGCTAGCGTAAACAAGGTTTGGATTCCAAACAAGATGACAAGCATAAGGGTAGAATAACCTTCCGCTTGGAATGTTGGAAGCAAGTTAATTGTACCGATCATGGAGAACAGGAAATACAGAATGGATAACCAGATTCCTCTTTTGAAGGAGGTATAGGCTCTCGTCAGTACACTGTACACGATGGCGAGCACACCGAGCAGCAAGGTGAATAAACCATAGCCTGCAAGCGTCATCAGGTTGGCTCTGGCCGTTTCCTTAGCCACATACGCTGTGTGATCGGCAGGTACAGAGAACTCGGGTTCAAATGAACGAATATCGCCATTCTCGTAAGTGAAATGAAGCTTCAGTGTGCTTTCACCCAGCTCCTTGCTGTGATCTGCGTAGACGAGACCCGGATCGGATTCTGTCGTTTCAAGCTCTAGTGCATTTACGTTATAGCCCAGTTCAGATAGAACGGGGACAGCGAGACTCACCTTATCTTCCAGTGAAATTCCGCCTTCGGATAACCGAAGCAGTGCGGCTCTTCCTTCTGATTCAGGAACTAGTTTGTTCGTCTGGTAGTCGGAATCAGGTGATTCCCGGATATAGGATACAGGCTTCGCGGTATTCATGTGAACATCTACGTTTAGGTATCCCCCTGAGTCTTGATCGGGGAGTCTTACCCGATATACATCATACGGATATTGTTCCTCAAACTCTTTGTCATACTGCTCAAGCAGCTTCTGATTAACCAGATAGCCGTATAATTCGGAACGTGACTGGTATGTAACTAATACATCCTCAAACAAAATCTTATCGTTTAGTCCGAGTTCACTCTCGGCATATTGAAAGGCGGCTTGGTATGCTTCTTTTTTGCTGATTACCTTCGCTGTCTGTTGTTCAGTTGACTGCATAGACGTTCCCGGCAATATCTGAAATATGAAAAACAAGATCAGGCCGATGGCCGCGAGCACCCCGAGCAAGCTATAGTTCGGTTTGAGCACTAAAGGCTGCCCTGGTCGATTCAATGTCATTCCTCCATTCTTACTTGAGATAGTTCAGCTTACATACAGTAAAGATAGCATATGCCGCTGTCTCAAAGCCAATGAATAGAGCAAATCCTTGAGAAAGCGGTTTACTGGCTTGAAAATGTCCAATAATGTTTCATAATATGTTGACTTTAAAGAAGTATATTCATTTTTGCACTTTTTTAGTGAAATTAAGGTGTTTTTTATTTTGTCTCACTTTCTTGAAAGTCTTATAATCGTGGTTGAACTTCATACGAGAGGCAATAAGCTGAATCCTAAAGTGAAAACAGGGGAACCAATACAATAGACCTCGACTTTAAGGGCTTGTTGGTTCTTTTTTATTGAAAGGAACATAGAACGAGGTGAATCTGTGCTTAACGAGCAGCACCGTATTTTCAAATTGAATCCACCGCAGATTTTGGTGCTTGGCTTTGCCGGCATTATCCTGATTGGCACCATTCTCTTGATGCTGCCCGTCTCGAGCGCGAACGGAGAAAGCGTAGGATTCGTTGATGCGCTGTTCACAGCGACATCTGCTACATGTGTAACCGGACTCGTCATACTGGACACCGGATATGATTATTCAATATTTGGTCAGGTCGTCATCATGTTTCTGATCCAAATCGGCGGTCTGGGATTCATGACAATGACCACTTTGATTGCCATCGTATTCAGGCGGAGGATTTCATTGAGGGAAAGGCTGATACTGCAGGAAGCGTTCAACCAGAATTCTATTGAAGGCATTGTTAAGCTGGTTCGTAAAGTATTGCTCTATTCCCTGACGATTGAAGCAGCAGGCGCTGTTGTGTTTGCACTCAGATGGTCTTTCGATATGAGCATAGGCAAGGCAGTATATTTTGGCATATTCCACTCGATATCATTGTTTAATAATGCGGGCTTTGATATCTTTGGCGACTATCGTAGTCTGACGATGTATGTAGATGACCCGTTTATCAACTTAACTGCGATGGCGCTGATCATTATGGGTGGACTTGGATTCGTCGTTCTCTCAGATGTGCTTGAGCTGCGAAAAAGAAAGAAGCGAACCCTGTCACTGCATTCAAAAGTAGTGCTGTCGATAACAGGCTTCCTGGTCGTCTTCGGTGCAATAGTTGTATTTATCTTGGAATTTAGCAACACGAAGACCTTGGGCGGACTGGATGCAGGCGGGAAGATTCTCGCTTCCTTCTTCCAATCGGTTACGGCGAGGACAGCCGGAGCAAATGCGCTTGATATCGCGGGCCTGCGTCAGGCAACCCAGTTTTTCATCATCGTGCTGATGTTTATCGGGGCTTCTCCGGGATCCACTGGAGGCGGGATCAAGACAACGACATTTGCCATCCTCGTCGGTGCAGTGTTATCCATGGTACGAGGCCAAGACGATGTGGTGATGTTCCGCTACCGTTTGGCTCAGGAGCGAATTACAAAGGCGCTGACAATCACGATGATATCGCTGCTTACGGTAGTGGGGGTAACGATGATTCTATCCACTACGGAAGATGCAAGGTTCCTTATGATCTTATTTGAGACGACATCGGCATTTGCTACGGTAGGGCTGTCTATGGGGCTTACACCCGAGCTGACAACCATTGGGAAGCTGCTGATCTGCCTGACGATGTTTGCGGGCCGTCTGGGTCCGGTGACGCTCGCTTATGCGCTCAATAGAAAGAGCAAAGAATTGTATAGACACCCAGAAGGCAAGATTATTATTGGCTAAAGAGGAGATTTGAGACTAACGTTATGAAAAATCAGCAATTTGTTGTTGTTGGACTCGGCCGCTTCGGTTCCAGTCTGGCAATGGAACTCGTAGAGAATGGTTATGAAGTCCTGGGTATTGACCGCAATGAGGAGATCGTCAATGACATGAGCGAGTTTCTGACCCATGCGGTCGTCGCGGATGCTTCGGATGAGGATACGCTCCGTTCACTGGGAATCCGTAATTTTGACTGCGGCATCGTGGCAATTGGAGATGATATTCAGATGAGTATTCTTTCCGCCATCCTGCTGAAGGAGCTTGGTGTGAAAAAGGTCATTGCCAAAGCGATCTCGCTGCTGCATGGCAGGGCGCTGGAGAAGCTGGGTGTGGACCGGATTATTTATCCGGAGAGAGACATGGGCAAACGGGTTGCTCATCAGCTTGTCACACCGAATCTGCTCGATTACATTGACCTGTCCGACAATTACAGCATTGTAGAAATGACGGTTCCGAAATGCCTGGATGGCAAAACACTCTCCGAGCTGAATTCAAGAGCCAGATACAACTGCAGCATCGTCGCACTTCAGAAGAATGAAGGTGTAATTATTGCACCGACTGCACTCGATCATGTGCACACGGGAGATATCATGATTATTATAGGGACCAATGACAACATTGATCGTTTTGACGAGGAAGTCATCAGCCAGTAAGAATATATCCGAGCTAACCGCGCCTAGCAGCAAAATATTCACGTATCTCGTGAATCCACTGCTTGGCTGTCGCGCTTAGCTCTTCTTTTTGTCCATAGATCATGCAGGTCGTACGTCTTGTTTGTCTAAGCTCAGGAATATGAACTGTTACCAAGTCGTTGTCTGCAAGCAGCTGTGGCCTTAAGTAGGATTTGGGGAGAAGGGCGGCAAGCTTGCAGGTTGGAAGCAGACGCACAATGGCTTCAAAGGAATCAATCTCCATCCGAATATCCGGCATGACTCCTGATCTATGGAACAGGTCATCCGTTAATTTACGATACCAGGTACCCTTTGAGAAGGTGATCATCGGCATTTTTTGCAGATCATCCATTTTGGATGCTTGTCCGCTAAGAGGATGTGTGCTTGCGACAACGAGCTCGAGATGGTCATCGAAGAGAGGAAGACAGTTCAGTCCCGGCTCGTTAATGGAGGAAGCGACGATGCCTACATCAGCCTGCTTGTCGCGCACACTCGATACAATCTCATGGGTCTTGCCTGTAACGAGCTTGATCTCCGCATGCTGATGATTGTCCATAAATGCCGTGATCAGCGGAGGGAGTGTCGTCTGCAGGGTCGTTAAGCTGGCACCCAGTGTGATGGCGCTGTCCGTGTCGTCCTTGAATTGGGCCAGCGCCTGCAGAAATTTCAGCTGCTGTTGCTGCTGTTCAATCGCAAAATCATAAGCAAGTCTTCCGATGGAAGTCAGCTCCAATCTTTTGCCAACACGATTAAAAAGGGTAACGCCCAGTTCATCCTCCAGTTTGGCGATCTTGCGGGACAGAGCAGGCTGCGACAAGTTTAACAGCTTGGAGGCTTGGTTAAGGCTGGATTGCTCAACAACAGCGGCAAATGCTTGCATTTCTTCATACATAGAAGCTTCATCCTCCTGTTCAGCGTTTATTAACGTATATACCTTATACCCTATAGTTATAACATTTAATAATTATATTGCAATTCCCTTATAAGAAAAAAAAGAGTAACATAAAAGCGACACAGGTTGTTCACAAGTTAAGCAAAAACTAGAAATTTGTCGAGCTTAGTGAACTGAAGGTCACTGTGTAGTCCAGATCATTTGAACCGGAGACATCATGAACTTTTCATGAGCCATTCCCTGTGCATTATATTTTTTCTAGACGGGGAGCAGGAGCTTTCGTTCATTTTATCTTCTAAATTCAAATATGAAAACGCTGTACATGGAAAGGGGAAAGTCAGTTTATGAAAGGTTACTACGCCCGAAAGATTCACTCGCTTCTAGGCCTCATCCCTCTGAGTGTGTTTTTCCTTATGCACATGTTCTCGAACTTTGCAGCCGTTGAAGGCGGGCCGGAGAGGTTCCAGTCGGCAGTAGACTTTATCAACAGCCTTCCGCTGGTGCTTCTCATGGAAATCTTCGTGATCTATGTGCCTATGCTGTATCACGGTGTGTATGGATTGTACATTGCGTATCAGGCCCAGCCGAACGTTGGCAGGTTCAACAATGAGCGCAACTGGAGATATACGCTGCAGCGTATATCCGGCGTCCTTACATTTGTATTCGTTATCTGGCACGTCTATCAGACACGCGTTCAGGTATTTCTGGGCGAGGTGAGCCACGATGAGCTTGGCGCACTGATGCACAGCATTGTAACGAATCCTGTATATTTCATTATTTATCTGATTAGTGTCGTGGCAGCTTCGTATCACTTTGCCAACGGACTATGGGCATTCCTTGTAAGCTGGGGAATTACGCGTGGTCCTCGTGCACAGCGAGTATCGTCATACGTATGCATGAGCTTGTTCGCAGTCTGCTCCATTATGTTCGTTGCATCCATATTTGCATTCCGCTCTGTGGAATTTGATGTATCTGCTGTAATCGAAGCGTTGAAAGTAACAGTCTAAGCTGTAAGAGGAGAGTGAACTAGAAATGGCTACATCCAACATTATCGTCGTGGGCGGCGGTCTTGCAGGACTTATGGCAACAATCAAGGCTGCAGAAGCAGGAGTCCACGTTCATCTATTTTCCATTGTACCTGTCAAAAGATCTCACTCCGTATGTGCTCAAGGTGGTATTAACGGCGCAGTTAACACCAAGGGGGAGGGCGACTCTCCGTGGGTTCACTTTGACGATACCGTATATGGCGGTGACTTCCTGGCTAATCAGCCGCCGGTTAAGGCAATGTGCGAAGCCGCACCAGGCATCATCCACCTGATGGACCGGATGGGCGTTATGTTTAACCGGACACCGGAAGGACTGCTCGATTTCCGCCGTTTCGGAGGCACTAAGCATCACCGTACCGCATTCGCAGGTGCGACAACAGGCCAGCAGCTGCTGTATGCGCTGGATGAGCAGGTACGCCGCTGGGAAACAGCAGGGCTCGTCACGAAGCATGAGCATTGGGAGTTCTTGCAGGCGGTTGTTGATGATGAGGGAGTATGCCGCGGGATTGTGGCTCAGGATCTGCGCAGTATGGAGGTTGTTACATTCGCGGCAGATGCGACAATTCTGGCGACGGGTGGTCCCGGTATTATATTTGGTAAGACGACGAACTCAGTTATTAATACAGGTACAGCGGCAAGTGCGGTGTATCAGCAAGGTGTGACTTATGCGAACGGAGAATTCATCCAGATTCACCCGACAGCGATACCGGGTGATGATAAG
Source organism: Paenibacillus provencensis (assembly GCF_042678545.1). Taxonomy (NCBI): domain Bacteria; kingdom Bacillati; phylum Bacillota; class Bacilli; order Caryophanales; family Paenibacillaceae; genus Paenibacillus; species Paenibacillus provencensis. The sequence goes on from NZ_JBHTKX010000005.1 coordinate 96,831, forward strand.
CTGAGACTGATGTCGGAATCGGCACGGGGTGAAGGTGGACGTATCTGGACTTACAAGGACGGTAAGCCTTGGTATTTCCTTGAAGAGAAATATCCGGCCTATGGTAACCTTGTACCGCGGGACATTGCCACACGTGAAATTTTTGATGTGTGTGTTAACCAGAAACTTGGTGTTAATGGCGAAAACATGGTTTATCTTGATTTGTCTCACAAAGATCCGAAGGAGCTCGACGTTAAGCTCGGCGGTATTATTGAGATCTATGAGAAATTCATGGGTGACGATCCGCGCAAAATTCCGATGAAGATCTTCCCTGCGGTTCACTACTCTATGGGCGGCATATGGGTCGACTACAACCAGATGACCAACATTCCGGGATTGTTTGCTGCAGGGGAGTGTGAATACCAGTACCACGGGGCCAATCGACTTGGCGCCAATTCTCTCGTATCTGCTATTTACGGAGGAATGGTTGCAGGTCCTAAGGCGGTTGAATATATCAAGGGACTTAAGAAATCGGCACAGGATGTTTCCTCTTCCGTGTTCGATAGACATCAGAAGCAGCAGGCTGACAAATACGACCGCATTACCAAAATGCAGGGCACAGAGAATGCCTATGTTATTCATAAAGAACTCGGCGACTGGATGAAGGACAATATGACGGTTGTCCGTTACAATGACCGTCTTGAAGCTACCATCGGCAAAATTAAGGAATTAAAAGAGCGTTACCGGAACATTAACGTGAACGATACATCGAGCTGGAACAATACGAGTGCATCCTTTACAAGACAGCTGTGGAATATGCTGGAGCTGGCTGAAGCGATGACATTGGGCGGATTGCTTCGTAATGAAAGCCGCGGGGCGCATTACAAGCCGGAGTTCCCGGATCGGGATGATGAGAACTTCCTGAAGACGAGTCTTGCAAAATGGACGCCGGACGGTCCGGAAATTTCGTATGAGCCTGTTGACGTATCTCTGATTCCGCCGCGTATCCGTGACTATTCGAAAGACAAATAAGAGCAACAAGATTTAATTATAAACAGTAAGGAGGAACCATCATGGCAGAAACCGCTGTTAATAAACAAACAGTGAAAAGTGTAAAGTTTGTAATTACCCGCCAGGATAAACCGGACTCTCCTTCCTATATTGAGGAATTTGAGATTCCGTACCGCCCCGGAATGAACGTCATCAGTGCGCTTATGGAAATCCAGCGCAATCCGGTGAATACTTCGGGCAAACAGATTGCTCCGGTATGCTGGGACTCCAATTGCCTTGAGGAAGTCTGTGGTGCATGCTCTATGGTTATTAACGGGAAACCGCGCCAGGCATGTGCTGCACTCGTGGACCAGCTGGAGCAGCCCATCCGGCTTGAGCCGATGAAGACCTTCCCGGTAGTACGAGATTTGGTTATTGATCGAGATCGCATGTTCAAGGCTCTTAAACGGGTCAAAGCATGGATTCCGATCGACGGAACCTATGACCTGGGACCGGGCCCGCGGATGGCGGAGAAGAAGCGCCAGTGGGCTTATGAGCTGTCCAAGTGCATGACCTGTGGTGTCTGCCTTGAAGCATGCCCTAACGTGAATGACAAGACAGACTTTATTGGTCCAGCAGCGATCTCACAAGTCCGCTTGTTCAATGCTCATCCAACAGGTGAGATGAACATGGAAGAGAGACTGGAGTCGCTCATGGAGGATGGAGGAATTGAAGGCTGCGGTAACTCGCAGAACTGTGTAAGAGCTTGTCCAAAAGGCATTCCGCTTACGACCTCGATCGCAGAGATGAACAAGGATACGACGAAGCATATGTTTAAACGTTGGCTGGGGGCATAAGGCCCCGCCTGACGATATGAATTGCAAGAACTCCGTCTTGAAGCTGAAGACGGAGTTCTTTATATTGGCAGAGCCATGCCCGCCAGACTCCATACAGAGACTCGGAGTGTGCTATAATCGGAACTAACTGAGGAAGGGATGTGCAATACATTTGACGGAACCGATAATAGACAGACCCGTGACCCGGACAGAAATTGGCGAAGGACTCTATGAGCTGGGGCTCAGAGCCGGGATGACGTTGATTGTGCATTCCTCCTTGAAGAGCTTCGGCGGATGGATTCCGGGGGGAGCTCCTTCTGTAGTCCTTGCTCTGCAGGATGTGCTGGGCCCGGAAGGCACGCTTGTCATGCCGACGCAGTCAATGGATCTAACGGACCCATCCACCTGGATGAACCCTCCTGCAGACCCGAAGTGGTGGGAGCTTATTCGTGCTGAAATGCCGGCTTATGACCCGGAAATGACAGAAACTTCTGGAATGGGTGCTATTGTTGATGCATTCAGGCAGAGCAAAGCTGCAATGCGTAGTTTGCATCCGCATGTATCTTTTGCGGCGTGGGGACGACTGGCACCCTATATTATAGAGAACCATGCTTATGATTATCCGCTGGGCGAGAGATCACCCCTTGCCCGGCTGTACGATGCGGATGCTTATGTATTGTTAATTGGATGCGGTCACGATCGGAATACTTCACTTCATTTGGCTGAGTACCGAACGGAATATAAAGGGAGGAAGGAAATTCAACAGCAGGCTCCTGTCCTTGTACAAGGCAGCAAGCAGTGGATCACCTATCGTGATTATAATATCAGCTCCGATGATTTTGATAAGCTGGGACATGATTATGAGCAGGCTGACGGCTCAGTATACGCGAGAGCTCATATCAGGAAGGCCCCCTGCTTCCTGGCACCACAGCGTACACTGGTCGATTATGCTGCGGAGTGGCTCAGGACACAGAGACGGCTATAGCATTTCATTAGAAAGGGGAAATTACGCCTTGGAATTTACACCACGCCCGAACAGGGATCCAGAGCATAAACCTGAACGTCCCAAGGATGGAAGTGAGACTGTTCCGGCCATTTTCCCTGGTAAAGCCAAGCAGCACAATCCTTCCCGCAGAAGCTTCTTGAAGAAGATCATGAAGCTGGGGCTTACCGCTGGTGCCGGTCTGTTTACGGGAGGATACGCGTGGCTGTGGGAGCCGCGGAATCTCGAAGTGGAGCATGTGAACCTTACACTCCCCCGATTGCCTCAGAGCTTTCGGGGTATGAGAATTGCCCATTTCAGCGATATGCATTTGGGGTTCCATATGGATAAATCGGATATGGAGCGATTGGCTAAGGCGGTTAGAGAGCAGTCTCCGGATATCATTTGCTTTACTGGAGATATGGTAGAGGCGAAGGCCGAACCTATGGCAGAGTGTGTTCCGCTGCTCAAATCCATGCAGGCCCCTCTGGGCAAATATGCCGTGCTCGGCAATCATGATTACCGGGGACGGGAGTATAAGAAGCTTGCAAAGCTGTATCATGATGCCGGCTTTACCTTACTTGTTAATGAGCATGTTACGGTAGAGAGAAATGGGGACATCATTGGCGTAGCGGGTCTGGATGATGCCTTGAACGGTGTGCCTGATCCGTCAGCCGCACTTGATGGTCTGGAGGCAGACACATTTACGCTTCTCCTGATGCATGAGCCGGATTACGCCGATATTTCGTCTGGATACGCCTATGATCTGCAATTGTCCGGACATAGTCACGGAGGTCAGGTGAGAGCTCCTATTGTCGGTGCTCTGACGACACCGCGCGGCTCGCACAAGTATATTCAAGGGCTTTACTACACCGGAGAAGAAGGGGCATCCATGCCCGTCTATGTAAATCGGGGTGTCGGTATGACCCAGCTGCCGATCCGTTTCCTATGCAAGCCTGAGCTGACGATTATACATCTGTAATATGAATCAATTGATCCTATATGCACATGAATAAGTGCAGCGGAACGAACAATAACAGAAAGGAAATGATAAGATGGAACGAATCGCCATTGTTTCCGAAGGAAGGAATCCATTTTGAGTGGCATGCGTGTCGGCTTGGTCATGAGCGCTTATCCTATTTATTCGGGTGCCCCGGATATGGATCTTCATATCAATGAAATTCGTACGGGTGTTTATCACGGTATACAAAAATAAAGATAATGGACGATAGGAGCTTACTGTCATGTTCACGAAGCTTGCGCTAGGACGAGGACTGCCGGTGCTGAGGACAGAGCGCTTGCTCTTCAGAGGCCTTACGCCGAGCGATGATGAAGCAATCTTTCGTTTCTTGAATGACACAGAGGTCATAAAGTATTTGAATCGTGTACATTTGCCGACAAAGCTTCGGGCTAGGCGCTTGCTTAAGGAAATATGGATATCCGGAGCGAGACTTGAATCGGTTCATTACGGCATATGTCTCCTTGAAAATAATGAGCTAATCGGGGTTATCTCATTTCAGCAGTGGAAGGAAGACAAGAAAGAAGCACAGATCGGATATATGTTTGACCGCAGATTTTGGGGTCAGGGGTACGGAACGGAGGCTGTTGCACGAATGATCCGTTTCGGCTTTGAGGAGCTCGGACTTCAGCGAATTGAAGGCAAATGCCAAGAACATAATCAGCGCTCCCAGAAGGTTCTCATCAAGAACGGAATGAAGCTTGTTCGGACACATAAGCATTTCTCTTTGTTTCAAAAAAATGGACAGGATGTACTCGTATATGTGAAAGAACAGTCACTTTGAAAAAGTAATTCAAACTCATAACTTATCCAAAAGATGAATTTGAAACTAAAAAGATAAAATCGAATGGCATTATAAAATGAATTCAAGTAGGTACATTATGAAAATCGAACAATGGTTTAGACATCCCGCAGGGATCGTAGTTAGTGCAGTTGTTGCTACCATGCTGTGGGGAAGTGCGATGCCGATTATAAAGATCGGCTATGAAGATTTGGGTATTGTTGCTGCGGATTACGGAGCCCAATGGTTGTTTGCGGGCTATAGGTTTACGTTGGCAGGTCTGCTGCTTATTATATTTCATTATTTGGTAACCCGAAGAAAAGGGAAAAAAGAGCAGCTAAATAAGCTTGGAAAAGGAAGGTTGTCTCGTCTGGCCCTCATTCAAACCTTTCTTCAATATTTACTGCTGTATGTAGGACTCAGCTACAGCACAGGGATACAAGGGTCCATCATAGTGGGATCTACCTCCTTGTTTCAAATGCTCTCCGTACGCTTCGTGAATTCAGCAGAACGCCTGACAGTAATGAAGATCACCGGATTGCTGCTGGGATTCTTAGGCATTGCTGCTGTTGGCATCGGAAAAGGGGATCTCAGTCTCTCCTTTGGCTGGGGAGAATTGTTACTGCTAGGCTCTGCTTTCTTTGGTGGTGTGGGGAATGTGCTGGCGAAGCAGGAGAGCAGACATGAGCCCGTGTTATCCTTAACGGGAAGACAGATGGCGCTTGGAGGGCTTCTGCTCATTGTGGTCTCTGTACCGATGGTCGGCGTAGCCCCTTTTCCAATTAACGGCACTCTATTGATGTATTTATTGTATCTATCCGTACTATCAGCTGTAGGGTTCGGAATCTGGAATACGATTATGAAATATAATGATGTCGGGCGTGTATCGATGTATTTATTCCTGATACCGGTATTTGGCGTAATATTATCTTCCATTCTGCTTGGGGAGCAGATGTCCGGCTGGGTTGGTATTTCACTGTCGCTGGTTGTCAGCGGAATACTAATTGTAAACAGGTCGGTCACTGTCAAAACCATGGTTTCACCACCCAAAGCGGATGCGCGGCAGTCGTAATGTAAATAGTGTACTTTGTTACACAAATGAAATATTACTGAAACTTAACTCTAACAGTGAGCGGGTAAACTTATTGACATGACCCCCTTTTTGATAATATAAATTTAATGCTGTTGGGACCCGTTTATTTGAGAAGCGGGTCCACTTTTTTTGCTCTTTTACATAAAAAAAGACCGCAGTATGCGGCCTGACAGTTTTTTTCGTGGTATTAAAGGGGAACAATCTGCATTTGCTTCTGTTTGTAATACACCCATTCGTTAAATCCGATCTCTATCAGTCTAGTGCGGACTTCCTCCCATTCGTCTCCAACACGAGACGGCTTATGCGCATCAGATCCGAACGTAACATATACACCGTAATAATGGGCTCTCTCCAGAATCTCATCAGCAGGATACCAGCCCCCGCATAATTTGGTCTTCCCTGAAGTGTTGATCTCAATCGCGATTTTTTCCTCAGCAATGACCTTTAAGGTCTCATCTATAGCCATGTTAGCAGGAATGTCGGCAAATGCAGGGTAATTTCCCTTCATGGCATCAATATGCCCAAGAATTTGAAACATGCCGCTTCTCGCGGATTGCCGGATCAGGTCATAATAAGCTTCTTTTACCTGAAGACTTTCCCGACTGTCCAGACCTTTCCATCTGTTTTTGTTAAAAATGCTCACACCGCCGGTGCTATGTACAGAACCGATGATATAATCGAAGGGGTACTTGCTGAGCGTCTCATGATAGATATGTGCAACTTCAGGAAAGAAATCGGATTCGATGCCGAGCAGGACATCAATTTTTCCTTCATACTCCTTCTTAATATCCAGAACTTCCTGTACATAATGACGAAGCTCTGCTTTGGCCATCGCGATCTTCGGGAAGGGTTGCTCCTCTTCGCTGCCGAAGTAGGGAGTATGATCGGATATGCCAATGGCGGCAAGTCCAGCCGATATACCAGCTTCTACGTAATCGCGTATATTTCCATCGGCGTGTCCACAGCGGAAATGATGCGTATGCAGGTCAAATTTCATTCATGTTCCTCCTTCTTCATTATTCCGAGCTCACAAACTGCGTTTCTGGCATTCCTTTGAGGTCACTCAGAAATTGCTGCATCGCTGAATTCAAATATCGGCTGGATTTATAAATGACCCCGACAGGGTGGCTGACCTCCAGCTCACTGAGCGGTATCATGACCAGCGTCCCGAGACGAAGCTCTGCAGCAATGGCTTGCTTGGAGATGACGGCTGCGCCGAGATCCAGCTCCACCATTCTTTTAACTTCTTCACTGCTGGACAATTCCATCACGATATTGGGCTCAATCCTGTGTTTATCCAAGATATTATCTACAAACCGGCGACCCACTGTATCCGGTGACAGCATGATGAGTGGCGTTGTACCCAGCGCATCAATCGTAGCGTGTTTTTTCTTTGCCAGGGGATGCTTAGGTGAGACTACCAATTCGAACGTGTCATAGTACAGGGTGGAGGTGCTTAAGTTAGGGTTCCGTTCAATAAGATAACCGATTCCGACGTCAATCATCCCGTTCTCCACTTGCTCATAGATCTGTGATGAAGGCATGGATTGAATGCTTGTCTTGATCCGTGGAAACTGATCTTGAAAATAGGACAGGATGCGGGGCAGGATTTGAATGGCAATGGATGTGGTTGTGCCCAGTAAAATATGTCCCTGTGGATTCTGATCAAGATCCAGCAGCTTCAGCTTCAGCTCATCCACAATCTCAAGAATCCGTTCGGCGTGGTTCAGAAATACCTTGCCGCGATCGGTTAGGGCAACCGGCTGTGATCTGTCCACAAGCACCGTTCGAAACTCATCTTCAAGGCTTTTGATCTGAGCTGAGACGGCAGGTTGTGTCAAATTAAGAAGTTCTCCGGCTTTACGGAAGCTCATCGTTTTGGAAATCGTTATCAGTGTCTCCAATTGACTGATGTTCATGACTAGCCTCCTGACTTCATAGGTTGCATAATAATTCGCTAATCGCGTTGTCTTCTCTTGAAAGTACTCTACTAAATTATAGGCGATTGGAACCGGCAGAGCAATGTAGATCCTGCCCGTGTCTTGTTCAGCAGTTTATGTAAAATGCAAATTTATTTAACATATCTCATGTAAAGTGATCATATGGAATCTAAAAAATATGCCTCAAATAATTATTAAAATAGAAAATGAATTATGGAGGGGTTACAAATGGATCCAAAACAGGCACGTGCATGGGTCATGTACGACTGGGCGAATTCCGCCTTCGCAACAACAATGATTGCGGCCGTACTTCCTATCTTCTATCAAAATGTTGCGGCAGCGGGACTGGATGATGCGATAGCGACCAGCTACTGGGCTTTCTCCCAAACCATCGCCATGATTCTTGTGGCCGTGCTCTCTCCCTTATTAGGAGCAGCAGCGGATGTGGGGGGACGCAAAGGCACCTATTTAATGATTGCAGCCATATTGGGAGCAGCCGCGAGCTCGGCTATGGCACTGACCGGGACAGGGGATTATATTTTTGTATCCATTCTTTTTATTATTGCCACACTGGGCTTTTCAGGCGGAAATACGTTCTATGATTCCATGCTGAGAGATATTGCCGCTCCTTCTGAACGGGATATGCTCTCCGCACGCGGCTACATGTTTGGCTACATTGGAGGAGGGCTGCTGCTTCTGGTTCATGTCGTTATGATCCAAGGTTGGGAAAGCATCGGCTTTACGTCGCAAATTCAAGCGATGCAGCTTGTATTTTTGACATCTGGATTATGGTGGCTGCTGTTTGCCATTCCGCTATTTCGAAGATTTCCTCTGCGTGATACGAGTGCTTCACGATCTGCGGGCCGTTCTGTGGGACAAACTGCGCTCCACAGTGTCAAAAGTGTGGCGAGCACACTTCTTCACGTGAAGAAGTATCCTGAATTGTTCAAATATCTAATTGCATTTTGGTTCTTTAATGATGGAATCAGCACGATCATCAGCATGGCTGCCATTTACGGAGCTGAAATCGGGATCGGTACAACGCACCTAATTACAGCACTTCTCATTACTCAATTTGTGGGTGTCCCCTTTACCTTTTTGTTCGGGAAGCTTGCGGGTAAGATTGGAGCCAAGCGTTCTCTGTATCTATCGCTCTGGTTTTACGTGGTCATTGTTATTTTCGGATACTTTATGGAAACGGCTCTCCATTTTTATATCTTGGCATTTATGGTAGGGGTGGTTCAAGGAGGATCTCAGTCTTTGGCAAGGTCCATTTACAGCCGCCTGGTGCCTGCCCATAAGACATCCGAATTCTTTGGGTTCATGAGTCTGTCCGGTAAAGTATCTGCTGCACTTGGACCTGCTGTCTTCGGCTTTACGGCAGCAGTCACGGGAACGAGCAGATTGGCTATTCTATCTGTGCTTATCTTTTTTGTTGCTGGCATATGGATGCTGACTCGGGTTAATTTGGCTAAAGGGGAAGCCGAGGCATTAGAGGATTTCGTGCCGCCGATTACAAGGAATCAAGGGAAACCTCCTGCTGCAACACTATAGTCTTATAGAACCATTTTTTTATATGTGGATCAACCGTGGATTAAATGCAATTTGGTATAAATATTCACTTCTTACTTGTCGATAACAATAATTATGGGCCTTTGGCTTGAATTCGTAATGAATTTTGGTGTGGCTTCAAGTATAATGTTGTTAAAATAATGGGACTTTTGATTCGTGACCATTAACCTAGTAAGGGGGCGCAATCGTTGAAAGCCGAAGTGATTAATCCTTTTTTGGAGTCCGCGCGGCTCGTATTTGAGCAATTGATTCAGATTTCACCTTCCGCTGGCAAGCTGGGTATTAAGCAAGTTGAATTTCTCGAGGATCACATCTGGATTCTAATCGGAATGACGGGACAATTGAACGGGAAGGTCGTGTTCGGAATACAGGAGCAGGTGGCACTGCGGATCGTCTCTGCGATGATGGGCGGATTTGTAATTTCGGAGATGGATGAAATGGGGCAAAGTGCGATTTCGGAGCTTGGAAATATGATCAGTGGAAACGCAAGCACGATTCTATACAATCAGGGCATTGCCGTTGATATTACTCCGCCGCAAGTGACGAAGTCCTCGCATCCAGCAATGGATGCGGTGACTCAGGCTCTAAGCATTCCGCTTATGATGGACGGCATCGGAGAGCTTGATATTCAGGTGATGATATCGTAAGGCAGAAAGATGCTTGAGCAGCTTACAGCCTAAATGAAACGTGTAATCTTGAAACCCGTTTGCAGGTACACTATGATCAGATAAATGAGTGAGCTGCATTCGGGAGGTGAGAAGTATGAAGTTAAAGGATAAGGTAGTACTCATTACAGGTGCTTCCAGCGGTATCGGCGCAATCTGTGCTCAGAAGCTAAGTGAGCAGGGGGCTCTGCCCTTGCTTCTGGCGAGGTCGGAGGACAAGCTGCAGAAGATAAGCGCCTCAATAGCCGGCACACCGGACTGGTATCCGCTGGACGTTACCGATAATGAACAGGTGGAAGCGCTGATTGCGAGGATCATCGACAGGTATGGACAGATCGACGTTGTGCTTAATAACGCAGGGTACGGTCAATTCGAGATGACGAAGGACATGTCAGTAGCGGCTTTTGAACAAATGATGGACGTAAATTATATGGGTACGGTACGAATGACGAAGGCTGTGCTGCCCCATATGCTTGCATCCGGACGGGGACATATCGTCAATGTCGCATCCATGGCGGGCAAGATTGGAACCGCAAAGTCCGCATCATATACGGCAACCAAGCATGCCGTTCTTGGCTTCAGCAATGCACTGCGTCAGGAGCTGAGAGAGACAGGGATCAAGGTAACGACGATTAATCCGGGGCCGATTGATACCCCTTTTTTCGAGACAGCAGATCCCGACGGTGGATACATTGGCAACTTGAAGGGCTTTATTATGCAGCCTGAATACGTAGCTGATAAGATGGTTCAAGCGATCATCAAACAGAAGGAGGAAGTTAATCTTCCCCATATCGCCGCTGCTGGAATTCGGCTGTATCAGTTGTTCCCGAGGCTGGCGGACAAGCTTACGTATGGCTTCTTAAATCGTAAATAGTATCAGAAAGCTCTTGAACATGAATGGTGTTCAAGAGCTTTTTTTGTGTGGTATTTGATTCGTTTTGCATCCATTTTTGCAAGACAGATGGAGACATCTGTATCGTTCATTTGTTTTTTTGACAACCGTAATTTGGTACGTGAACGTTTTTCGCATATAATGAACTGTAATGAATTTATAACAAAGGATGGACTTGAATGACGATGACATTTGATTCGCTCGGGCTGAGCTCGGGATTGATAGAACGACTTGGTGAACGGGGCATACAGACACCTTCTCCTGTGCAGGAGCAGACCATTCCCGTAATTAAGGAAGGCAAGGATGTGCTTGCACGCTCGCAGACAGGAACAGGAAAGACGCTGGCTTATTTGCTGCCGGTGCTGGAGACGGTAAATACAGATATTAAGGGTACTCAGAAGCTGATCCTCGCTCCAACACAGGAGCTGGCGATGCAGATTGTTCGTGAAGCCGAAACGTACGGAACTTACCGCGGCATTAAAACGCTGGGACTCATTGGCGGCGCGGCAATCAAGCGTCAAATTGAGAAGCTCAAGGAACATCCAGAGGTGGTAGTTGGTACACCAGGGCGAGTACGTGAACTTATTGAAATTCGCAAGCTGAAGATGCATCAGATTACGACGATTGTCATAGATGAAGTGGATCAAGTGTTCCAGCTCGGCGGAGCCGGAGATGTGGACCAAATTATGCATCGTTCACTTCGGGATCGTCAGCTTGTATTCATGTCCGCAACAGTGGATAAGGAGATGGAGCAGCTTGCCAAGCGCGAAATGAACGACATGATCACCATAGGCATTGAACCGGAGCAGATGACGGCGAGCGGCCTGACTCACCTCTATTTTGTAGCGAATGAACGGGAAAAGGTGGACATGCTGCGGAGAATTGTTCGTCATTTTGATCCGTCAAGAGCTATCGTGTTCGCGAATACGGCAGAAACCATTGCGGAAGTAGAAGGCAAGATCAACTTTATGGGTCTGTCTGCTGCGGCTTTGTATGGAGATGCCGATAAAATGACTCGGAGCAGAGTGCTTGCTAATTTCAGAGAAGGTAAAATCAAGCTGCTGGTAGCCAGTGATGTAGCGGCCCGCGGACTTGATATTCAGGATCTTCCTCTGGTCATCAACTTTGATCCGGCCTTTGATTCTGACCACTATGTTCACCGGGCAGGAAGAACGGGACGGATGGGGAAGACAGGAACCGTTATTTCCATTGTAGGCGAGAAGGAAACGTTCATTATGCGCAAATTCGCAAGAGAGCTCGGAATCGAGCTGATTGAGCGGGTGCTGTATGGGGGAGAAATACAGGAACGGAACGATCAAGCTGAGCGCAGTGCATTCCGCGAAGATTCAAGAGCAGGCGGACCAAGTAAAGAAACTGCTCCAAGAACGGCTTCTCCAAAAGCGAGCATCAGCCATGCCCCAGGCCGTCCGAAGGACAAGCCGGCTCCTGCCGGAAGGCGCAAGAATGAGAAGGCGCAAGATAAGAAAAACAAAGGGGCTCCTAAATGGCTCAAGAATAAGCGTAATGATAACAGCGAGTCCTAGAAGAAAGCGGGGATAAGATGGAACAGACACCAATCCTGCAAATTAACGGATTAAGCGGAGGATACAGTGCAAAGAAGCCGGTGCTGCATGATATTGATATTCGTGTGGCTCCTGGTGAAATGGTAGGCCTAATCGGTCTGAACGGTGCCGGGAAGAGCACCACGATGAAGCATATTTTAGGTCTGATGGTGCCTCATCAAGGAGAGGTTCTCATTGGAGGCAAACGCCGGGACGAGAATCCGGAAGCTTATCAGAGCGGCATGGCGTTTGTTCCGGAATCACCAGAGCTGTTCATGGAAATGACCGTTATGGAGCATTTGGAGTTTACCGCAAGGGCCTACAATGTTTCAAAAGCGGAGTTTGAAGAGAGGGCCGATCATCTCCTGGACATGTTCCGTATGCGGGACAAAAAAGACAGCCTGTCCGCCCATTTATCCAAAGGAATGCGTCAAAAGGTTATGATCATGAGCGCTTTTGTGGCTAGACCTCCACTTTACATTATTGATGAACCGTTTCTGGGCCTGGATCCGCTTGGTATCAGATCACTCCTGGATTTCATGATGCAAATTCGTGCATCGGGTTCTTCGATTCTGCTCAGCTCACATATCCTGTCAACGATAGAGAACTATTGCGATCGTTTCGTTATACTGCATGGCGGAAAGATTATATCACAGGGAACTTTGGAGGAGCTTCGCGCTCAATCTGGGATGAGACAGGCGCCGCTGGAGGAAATATTCTATAAGCTCGTACAAGGCGGGGATTAGAAGATGGATTTGCAGCAGCTATGGAAATCAAGACGAGGTGCATTCTGGAGCCAAATAACACCCTATCTAGGCTATGTATTGCAGAGCGGGGTGGCTGTCGTCCTTGGCTTTTCTCTGATCGCATTTTCCGCATGGTATACTTCGCTTGTGCAAGATGTTCCGAATGACTTTCCTATCCGGTGGGTCATGCTCGTTGTGCTCATTGCTCCGGTAATCTTCAGCAGCTATCGGACCTATCTTCGTCAGGCCGATATTGTTTTCTTAAGACCTCAGGAATATCGGATGCATCTGTATTTGCAAAACAGCTTTATTCGGGGAATCGTCTACAAAGCAGTTGGACTCATCCTGCTATTCATCCTATTGTGGCCGCTCTACATTCGGAGTGAGGGAGAACCTAAGCCCTTTTTGCTCTTTTTGATTGTGCTCGTGATTTTAAAATGTATTGCCAGCTTCGGAGGCTGGTGCGAGCAGCAAATGTTATCCAAGTCGTCACGGATGGGATACCGACTTCTGCGTTATGCCGTCATCACCTTGTCATTGTATGCATGGATATGGCATCAAGTCATACCCGGATTAATCTTCATCGCTATACTGACCGTGCTGTATGTCGTCTCTCTTCGTCTGCCTATACGATTGCCGGTTCATTGGGAGTATCTGATCGAAACCGAGCAGATCAGAGGGGCGAGAGTCATCAAGACATTAGGCTTCTTCGTAGAGGTCCCCGCGCTCAAGCAGCGCGTCCATTCCCGCCGTTTGCTTGCACCACTAGCTGAACGGATACCGTGGGGACAGGACAAGGCTTTTCAATACTTAATAGCCAAGACCTTCATCCGCAGTGATCTGCTGGGAATATGTATCCGGCTTGCCATTGTTGGCGGCTTGTTCGTGTTCTGGACGGGAGGCAGCTTGTGGGGAAGTGGAGCATACTTATTCTTCTTGTTCGTGCTGGGAATTCAGCTGTCCGGATTACTTCGATACCACCGTGATTCTTTCTGGATCTATATCTATCCGGTAACAGCAGAGAGCCGGAGATTACAGGTGCTGAAGTTTGTGTATACACTACAGGCTGCGTTAACATTCTTGTTGTGGATTCCACTGCTGATCGGAGGGTGGGGCAGATGGGTAGAGCTGGTATTCACATTTGCTCTTGGCCTACTCATCGCCCTCATGTTCCGAAGCTCGCAACTGAAGAAATGGACTAAAGAAGAGGAATCGGAATAAGCGTAAGGTGATTAGCGGAAAGGGGTCTATCCATGGATAGACCCCTTCCTATATGGCCTGGTGACTTATTCGCGAGGTTAGGTCAGGTATGAAATTTACCGTCCATCCACTGAGCTGCTTTTTACCTGCAATTAGTAGGAGGAGAAGGATTTAGCGATGATTACAAGCAAGATGAACAATACAAGGATTGCTCCGATGCCGTATCCACCGAAACCACCGCCGTAACCGTAACTTCTTTCTTCTGTTCCAGACATATTTTCATACCCCTTTCAGGTCTTATTCGTAAGCCTCTCTTGAAGAAGCGTACAACGTATCCTATGATGCAGATACCCCTCGTGTTTGGGCGGCTGCCTTTTCGTGTGGAAAAATAAAGCCCTGCCGATTTCATAATTTGAAACCGGCAGGGCTTGCTCTTTGGATGCTGTGAATTGCTTAATCGCAGTATTGAATGAAATTTAACCTTGCGTCAGATCCTGAACAGCTTGATAGATGGTGTCGAACAGTTCTTCAAGCTGATTCTCTTCCAGCGAAGAGAAGGCAATTCGCAAATCATGCTCGCCGAGCGCAATGGTACCAATCTCGTATTGGTTCAGGAGATGCACACGAAGCTCTTCAGCCTGTACCTTCGTAAACTTTAGACACATGAAGTACCCTGAATTGAAAGGATAGTATTCCCAGGCCCCATTGTATTTGCCACTGTCGAGCAGTGCTTTTACGGTATTTGCACGAGCCTTCATAATATGGAACTTCTCTTCTTTTTGAGCTGCAAATTCAGGTGATTTCAGAGCATCAAGCACAAAAGTCTGTGAAGGATGCGGACCGCTGGAAATGGTTGCGCGGATAATGCCCAGCGTCTTCTGTTCCAGTGCAGACAGGATGTCCTGGTTGTTATGGGCATACGTTATAAATCCTACACGGAATCCCCATACAAACTCTTCCTTCGTTGCCCCATCAATCTTGATCGGGAGAACTCGTGGGTGAATGCCGGTCAGGCTTCCAAACAAAGATTCGTGAATGGAATCTTCGAAGAACAGACCGAAATAGGCATCATCAGTCACAACAACGACGTTAATTCCTGCCTCTGCTGCTTCTTTGACAACAGCTACAATCTCCTTGCTTTCTTCAATGCCTGGAGTGTAGCCTGTTGGATTGTTCGGGAAATTCAAGACAACCACGGCCTTGCCCTGATCCTTCTGTGCAAGGAGAGCTTCCTTAAGTCCCTTGCTGTTAAATTTCATCTGTTCATTAAACAATGGATAATTGACCAAACGTGCATGTCTTCGAACTCCAAAGGTAAGCTCATAGTTCTCCCAGTTTTTATCTGGATATATAACAGCATCTCCGTCATCCACGAACAGGTCTGCCACAATGCTGAGGCCATGGGTCAGCGCGTTCGTTGCGATGGGATTGCCAAATATTTTACCTTGTAAGGATGGCGTCTCTTCAATCATTTTGTTCCGCCACGCTACCCGTAAATCCGGTTTACCAGCCGGAGGTGCGTAAGGATACAAATCCTGTGGCTTATAGGCAGATAGTTTCTCCTGAATGACTTGCAGATGCATCGGTTTACCGCCTTCGGTAGCAATTCCGATCGTTGCATTGTATTTCTTCGCGCGGCTTGAAGCTTCAGCCGATTGACTAAGAATACCTTCCTTCGGATAATAAAGCTCTTTGCCAAGCCTCGAGAGCATGTCGTACACATGATCGCTGCCCGCTTGAATACTTTCGTTCAGCTGTACAGCCAGTGGGTTCATCGTTTTCATCCTTCCAAGTCGTTGAATAAATTAGAGACCATTTACACTGCCTCATATTATAGCACCAAGCACAGCGGTCGTCACGGAAAAACAATACAAATGACCTTTACAGTACATTACCGCGTTACTTTGGTGATCTACAACCGTTCTGCAGCAAACATGAACAAGCTATAACGGTAGTATGAACGGCTCCTGGAAGGAGAAAACGTGGAATAAATTCAGGCGTGAAAAGGGCAATATTTTCGCATCATTTCTACGGTTGCGGCATCCTTTGCTTCACCTCGCTGCTCAAGCTGCTCCTGTAAATGCTCATGCCTGTCCTGCTTCAGGTTCTGCCCGAATTTGAACTTCGCACTCAGCGTTTCGGGAACGATCCGGACGACAGCGACAGCCTTTAACTCACCCGTATATCTTGGATCATCGGCATCAATTGGCAAGTAGCCTCCTTCCGGCTGGAGCTTTCCCATAAATCGGTTCAGTGCCCGGGCTTTTTCCTTCAGATCGATTACTTTTTCTGCATGACCACTGGCGGACACACTTTTGAAAAAGGCTGTGGCGGGACAGGCGAGCAAGGGATCTGAGAAATAAGAGGGAATCAAAGAATACTCTTCTGCGACGGTAAAGCTGACCGTGCTGTTTGCCTTGATATGCTTCATCTTCTCTCCGGCCAGACTGCCGTGAAAATAAAAACAACCCTCATCATAAACGAAATTGAGCGGTGTTACCCTTGGTTTGTTGTCCGGACTGACCGTGCCGAGGAATCCGAAGGTTTGTGTCGATAGAAATTCAGTGATCTCCTCTTCCTGCTCTATGGTAAATTCTTTTCTTCTCATGATCGTATGCCTCCTTGATATCGTGCTAATTAATGTTTTTCTACATAATAGTCCGCAGATTGTCATGAAAAAAGATCCAATTTCATTGTTTTTTTATAGTCCAATCAAATACAATACATGTAAATTCAAACAGGAAGCAGTTAGATGAGCGGAGGATCGAACAAAATGGAGTTTATGCTCTCTTGGGATCGTTATATCAAGGAATACCGTTATAAATACCATGCGCTGTATCATGCAATTCGGGACGCGATTCTGTCCGGAACGCTGCAGCGTGGGACTCAGTTGCCGGCTACTCGAATGTTAGCTGTCCAATACGGGCTATCCCGCGGTTCTGTTGCAACAGCCTATGACATGCTGCAGGCAGATGGGTATATTCATACGGAGACCGGGCGAGGGACTTATGTCGCCTTTGACGGCATACCTGGTGAATCGCCGGAAACATGGCACACTGACATCCGATTATCTGCATGGGGGACACGAGCAGCTGCTCAGTATCAATCGTTAACTGCGATGAGCTCACATCTTCTCCTGCCGGATGAGCAACCAGCACATGAGCAGATAGAAGAAATACATTTTGATAGGTCACTCCAGCCTGATGCCGATTTTCCATATACCGAATGGAAGAGCTTTCTGTCCAGAAGCAATCATCAGGGGAAGTATGAGAGTCTGTATGATCCCGCAGGAGACATCCGCTTAAGAGAGGCAATAGCCGCGCATCTGGGGGCGACCCGCGGGATTATGGTCAGCAGCAAGGAAATTGTCTTGTTCAACGGTTCAATGCAAGCTATAGCGTTACTTACACAAGTGATATTGGATGAGGGCGAGAAGGCGGTAGTCGAAAGTCCGGGATTTAAGGGATTTGCCCAGGCCGTTCAGGTGTGCGGAGGCGAAGTGATTCCTTCTCCCGTAGATCATCATGGAATTATTCCTGAGGATTGGGACGCGCGTCTCTTATTTGTTACGCCCAGCCGGCAGTTTCCGACCGGTGCTGTGCTCAATCTGGAGCGAAGGCTGGCTCTTCTTGCTTGGGCCAGGAAGAGGCAGGCGATTATCATCGAAGACAGCTATGACAGCGAGTTCCGCTTTCAGGGACGCCCGATTGAGCCGCTGAAAGTATTGGACCAGGAGCAAAGAGTCGTTCATATTGGTTCTTTCTCCAAAACGATGCCGGAAGGATTTCGTCTGGGCTATGCTGTTCTGCCTTCAGCACTTGTAGCGCCGGTCGTTGCAGCCAAAGCTTACTACGATCCGATATCTGCGGGTCTATATGAACAGCGGGCGCTGGCTGTTTGGATGTCTCGTGGCGGCTATGCGAAGCATATTCGAAAGCTGACCCGTCGGTATGGGGTCAAGCATCGGAAATTTGCGGATTGGATCCAGCAGTATGCAGGTCACATGTTCACTCTGTTCGTAGGAGATGCGGGGCTGGGCTTTTACGGATTATGGAGAGGCAGCAATGAGGATTATGTATCGTTTAAGAGGGCCTGCATGCGTCGAGGGGTATATTTCACTGACGGAGTCCGATTTCAGCTCATTTCGTCCAGACCTTCAGTCTTTTTTAAATACGCGCATCTATCCGAGGAGGAAATAAAGGACGGCATTCTACGGATGACACTGGCATTTGAAGATATCAAACATGAACAAGGTAATGGAAAATGTGTGCAAGAGAAATGAAACCAGTGAAGATAATGTCACGTAATCATAGTCGAAGTGAAATCAAATGATGAAAATCCAACAATTCAACGTATGGGGGAATTCAAATGGCAGCACATGAAATTGATTATTCCATTCTCGGCTCGGAGATGCAGTGTGTGGAAATTCAGCTCGATCCGGGTGAAAGTGTTGTTGCTGAGGCAGGCAGCTTCATGATGATGGATCAGGATATTCGAATGGAAACGATCTTCGGGGACGGCAGTTCCGGCGGAAGAGGCATGATGGGCAAATTGATGGGGGCAGGCAAACGACTCATAACAGGTGAAGGCTTATTCATGACGGTATTCACGAACGAAGGAACGTACCGACAAAGCGTAACCTTTGCTTCACCGTATCCGGGCAAGATTATTCCTCTGGACCTGGTCAGCTTGGGTGGTAAAGTGATCTGCCAGAAGGATGCCTTTCTGTGTGCGGCCAAGGGTGTATCGGTGGGTATTGAGTTCCGTCGGAAGCTGGGTGCAGGTTTCTTTGGCGGAGAAGGCTTCATTATGCAGAAAATTGAGGGGGATGGTCTTGCCTTCGTTCATTCCGGCGGTTTAGTGATCGAAAGAACGCTGCAGCCTGGTGAAACGCTTCGTTTAGATACAGGTTGTCTTGTCGCAATGACCTCAACCATTGATTATGATATCGAATTCGTTAAGGGAGTGAAGACCGCATTGTTCGGCGGGGAGGGACTGTTCTTTGCCACATTGCGTGGGCCGGGTAAGGTCTGGGTGCAGTCTCTTCCGTTCTCCAGATTGGCTGATAAGGTGCTGTCCGCAAGTATGGGCAAAAAAGAGGAAGGCAGCGTTCTTGGAGGACTTGGCAATTTGCTCGATGGGCGTTAATCGTTAACGCTATTGGCATGATGATCCGTTTTTCTTCCGCCTCGTTTCACGCTATAATAAGGGGTAATGATCCACTTAATAAGGAGGAAGGACGACATGTTACATGCGTCACCGTCGTCTTTTGTGATTTTGCCCGCCGTCGCCAAGATTGTCTGTGAGCCAGGCTGGAAATGGCAGAAACGCGAAAAACCGATGCAAAACTACGATTTATTTTATGTGTGGAGCGGAGAAGGTACGGTCATAGTGAATGATGAGCCTTATCATGCCCAGAAGGGAAGCTGCTTCTTGTTCCGTCCTGGTGACCATACAAGTGCAACTCATAATCCGCAGAAGCCGTTTGTTCTAACGTATATACATTTTGATGTCAAGGGGCCGCTTACAGAAGTACCTGGTACGTATAATCGGCTTAGAGAGACCATTGATTTCGAGCATATGCTTGCCAGATATGTGAGATTATTTTTATCCCAAGCCTATGGACGCGAAGAAGAGAATAAGCTTATTTTGAAACAGATGATGATTCATTTGCTGCGGCTGGAGTATGAGGAGCATCCTGCGGAGAAGAAGGTTAGTAACCAGCTTGCTGAAGCGATTCAGGAAATAGCGAATTACGTACGCCAGCATCCCGGTATTAACCATCGGGTAGAGGATCTTGCGGCGAGAGCAGGACTCTCGCCTCGTTATTTCTCCATTAAGTTTAAAGAACTGATCGGTTCATCCGTTCAGTCCTACATTATTAAGATGCGCATTGAACGTGCCGAGCACCTGCTGGTGCATGCAGGAATGAATGTAACAGAGGTTGCGGATGCCCTCGGGTATCGCGATATCTTCTTTTTCAGCAGGCAGTTCAAGCAATATACGGGAAAGAGTCCGTCGGAGATACGTTAATTCAAGCGGAGAAGGGATAAAGTTTCAAACTTTATGATGCCGGGTATATGATTATTGTATATCTTGCAGGAGTAAGGAGGGACTACTGTGAACGGAATTCGCAGAATACGTAATCGCGGCTGCTTTGGCAAAGGCTGTTCTCTGTTCCGTAACCGTTTGCGCCGTAAACCGGTGGAAAATGTCTGGTTCTAGAATCGATTTAATTTAGTTGGACTGAATCCCAATATACAGAGTACTATGCATAAATCCCAAATACCGAATTATGCAAAATCCTGAAATTATAAAAGCAGCAGCCTTTAGGAAAAGTAACCTCTTAGAGACTGCTGCTTTTTAATATTCAGATCCGCACTCTAATTCGATGCATTCTTCTATGAAGGTCTCCTTGCTACTGCAGCCTTCGAAACAATCATTCCAAGCGAATCACCCATCCGGATGGTGTCGCCTTCCGCCAGATCTTCTCTTGGTACAAAGGTGCCGTTCTCGCACAGCAGTACGACGGTAGAGCCGAATTCGAAGTATGCGAGCTCATCCCCGCGTTGCCAAGCCTTCACCTTATCATCAGCATATTGAATGCTGCTTACATTCATAGCACCGACTTTCACGAGGGCAATTTCGCCATGCTCATGCTTGATATATGTAATAAGCCGTTCATTGCGGCTTAGTACGGTTCTCATGTGACGCAGACCAAAATCATTAACCGGATACACTTTACCGCGAATATGCTCGCTCTCTACCTGTTTGCCGGTAACCGGAGCATGAATTCGATGATAATCCTTTGGACTCAAATACAGAATGATGGCCCATCCATTTTTATACTTCTCCATGTGAGGAGATTGATTCAGCAGATCAGCGAGGGTATAATCGTGACCCTTAATATTAAGAATGGTGCCCTTGGTTATCGGGCTCATCGCTGTAATTTTACCGTCCACCGGACTGAGAAGAGACTCTGGATGCTCATGCAGCGGCCTTGCATGGGGCTTCAGCCTTCGCGTAAAAAAAGCGTTCAGGGAAGGGTATTCGCCTGGTTCTAGTTCGGCCTCATTAGGATCTATCTCGTAGGTTTGGATAAACCACGGAATTAGCAGCCGGCTAGCACTGCTCTTGGAAAAAGTGCCGGTAAGCCGGGAGATCCATTTGCGTGAAGAAAGTTCTGTCATGAGGCGCAGCAACGGTTTCGACATGTATATCCCCCTTAGGAAACGAGCGTCTAGACCGGACAATCGAAAAGTCCGGTCACTCTGCATAATATTGACACAGAACTGCATTGAAATCAATAAGACGTTCTTGCACCCAGGATGAGATCATCCAGAGAAGCAGCAGTCGGTTTATGATCAAGGAGATAACGTGCATAAGCCATCGGTTCATGATAGCTCCGGGCCCATTCTTCCGGCATGCCTGCTTTGCGGAAGCCGTAGCGCTGATCTCTTCCATTACATTCAATCAAATAGATTTCGCCTGACGCTGTGACACCCAGATCGATTCCAAGATCAGCAATATGGGGCAGCTCAAGGGATAGCTGGTGAGCTGCAGTCAGAGCCAGATGATGAATGTCACCAAGGAGCTGATCTGCAGCAACATGTGGAAACGCTCCAGGAAATATTCGTTCCACGGTCATTGCAGATCCGCCGCGAGCCACATTGGTGACAAAGGCTTGCCTTGATGTAGCCAGCTTGGCGAACATCCCGGTAACTCCCCATTCCCCGTTTATCCCCCGCTGCACGGTTACACGCAGATCAAAAGGTCTGTCTTCATAGGTGGCTAGAGGTATCCTCTGCTGCACGAGGTGCTCTTTGCGGGCAATAAGCGCGGGCATAAAGGCCGGCAGTTGTCCTTGCTTCAACCTTACTTGTCTCCATTTGCCTGATTTCGATTGAAAGGAGAGCTGCCACAT
Source organism: Paenibacillus provencensis (assembly GCF_042678545.1). Taxonomy (NCBI): domain Bacteria; kingdom Bacillati; phylum Bacillota; class Bacilli; order Caryophanales; family Paenibacillaceae; genus Paenibacillus; species Paenibacillus provencensis. The sequence goes on from NZ_JBHTKX010000005.1 coordinate 119,011, forward strand.
GGTGTTCCGCTGTGTAAGCCGCATAACTCCAGTTCCAATACTTCCATTGCTGGGCTTGATAATTAGATCGGGATGCTTCGCCATCATCTGTGCTATGGATTGCGTCGTAGCGAGCTCTGTCTCGGGCAAATGGGGTGCGATCTCCGAATTTCGGGATAGAAGTCTATGGATCTGATATTTCTTATATCGATTTCTAAGGTTATAGATAAGGATTCCCTGCTGAATCAGTCTGGCCATTTTATAATGACTGGCTGTAGTAAAGTACATAGCCCGATTATGGATAATATATGGAAGCCTGATGGTATGCAGCTTGTATCTGTCTCTCGAGTGGATATAGGCTCTGCATGTTCCTGTAGACAGATTTATGTCTTCAAGCCTCATGTAACATGGAATGAGGTCATAGGTAGCTGCCGCGAGCTCATATGATGCCAGCGATTCCTGTCCGGTTCTGCCTTGAGGAATTCCTCGGTACACAGAAGAGTCCAGGAGGATACCGACATGTTCCATCGCTTGATTCCTCCTTTCGTATACGTTAAAGAAAGGTTCAATTCTATTCTATGACTGCAGGGATCGTGCCCGATAGGGAGAACAGCCCGCATTCAGCCGTTGTATACAAGTCCAAAATAAGGGCCTGTTCCTTTATCAAAGTGTGTTCGGAGAGTGTCACATGCCCATGACTGTGCATAAGATGCAGGAAAAACAACTGTTTTGTCATAAAGGAGCGAGCGGTTTTGAAAAAAAGAGGGAAGATCAAAACGAGCCAGAATGCATCCAAACATCGTTTTGGGATAGACCCCGATACGAGTGAGCTTGCACTGCTGGACCGGTTAAATGCAGAGAGGGAGCGAGCTAAGGCCAGGCAGCAGAGTAAATTAAATGCTGAGGCTGAATTCACCGCCAAAGAGGAAGCTGCTTCCAAAGAGAGGGCTTCTATTGCGGTTGCGGAGACTGTATCTGTACCTGTACCTGTTGTACCTGTACCTGTTGTACCTCTACCTGTACCTGTTCAGGAAGAGGAAACAGCACAGGCAGCCCCTATGGTTGAGGCATCGCCCATTTCCAAGTTGGATCAAACGATGCGTCAAGAGACAGTCTCAAACCCGGAAATGGACACCAAACAAGACACCGGACACAGTCAAAGTCTGATCAAAGCGAAGAAAGAGCTGCTGGCGGAGAAAGAGATGCCGGGAGGAGAAGCTTTTATCTACGCCGAGGACATTAGCGAGCATGCCGTAACGGGTAAACAGCTGGCCCCGTATGCAATCAACAGCGGACATATTAAACGGGGAGCTGTAGGCAGCGAAGCTCTTCAAGAGTATGCGGTTACTGCCATTCATATTGCAGACCGAGCTATCGTTTCTTCTAAGCTGGCCGAAGCCTCTGTACTGGATGAGCACTTGGTTAACGGGGCGATTTCGGGAGAGAAAGTAAAGGACGCATCAATAACAGGCGGCAAGATCAAGGATGGCAGCATCACGTCCAGAAAATTAAGCGATCAGAGCATTGATGCAGACAAGATCGCTGATGGATCAATCAGTACACGGCACCTCGCCAGTCTGATTATTTCCAGTGAAATGCTTCAGGATGAATCCATCACGCAGGAGAAGATTGCAGGGAGTGCAGTAGGAACAAGACAGCTGGGCAATGGAGCAGTTCATAATTCCAAGCTGGCTGATGATGCTGTAACCTCTCGCAAGATAAGAGATGGAGCCGTAACCTCTGGAAAAATCGAGGATCGTGCCGTTCTTGCACAGCACGTGGTACAGGGTGGAATAACTTCTGAGCATCTTGCGGAGGGAGCCGTCAACAAGCAGCACTTGTCTGCCAAGATTATTGATGCCGATCTGATTGCAGAAGGGGCAGTCGGAGAATCGCACATTAAGAAACAAGCAGTTACAGGGATACATTTAGCTGATGAGACGGTTGGCGCGAAGCAGATTCAAAAAGGTGCCATCGGCAAAGAACAAATCGGACAGTCCGAAATCTCAGGCAATCACCTTGCTGATGGAATTATAAGCACCTCGAAGCTTAGTGATCAATCCGTGGGTACCGCCCAGCTAGTAGAGCAGGCAGTGACTTCTTCCAAGATTGCGGATCAGAGCATTCTCGCAGCCAAAATGGCGGACCAGGCGGTGCATACAAGACACATTGCAGGCGGTGCAGTAGGTTCTGCCCATCTGGCTGCGAGCTCTATATATGCTTGGCATTTGACCAAAGAAGCTATTGAATCAGACCATATAGGCAACAGTACGGTGCTGACTCAACATTTGGGTCCTGAATCCGTTACAAGTGCAGCCATCGCTCCTCGCAGCATTCAGCACCTGCACTTAAGTGATAATGCCGTGCATACAAAGAACCTGCAGATCTTATCGGTCACTGCGGATAAGCTTGCCGACAAGAGTGTAACGGAAGCTAAGCTTGCAGCCGGTTCTGTAGGTAGTGGAGTTATCGCAGAAGGTGCGGTTCGTAGTGAGCATCTAGCAGAGAAGTCTGTTCAGAATATTCATTTGACGCCAGGCAGTGTCAGCAGAGAGGCAATTCAAGAGCAGGCCATTCATACCGAGCATGTGGCTGCCGACTCCATTGACAGCATTCATCTGAAGAAAGGGTCGATCCTCTCCGCTGCAATAGCGGACAACAGCATTAACTCAAGGCATCTTGCTCAGGCAAGTATTACAGATCAGCTGATAAAAAACGGGGCTGTGCTTCCTCAGCACTTGTCAGACTATGCGGTTACATCGCTCAAGCTGTCCCCTGAAAGCGTCTCGACCGATAAGCTGGCTAATCTGGCAGTGACCGGAGCTAAACTCGCGGACAGCAGTGTGACGGCAACGAAGCTTGCAGCGCAAAGTGTACTGAACGGCCATTTATATCCAGGAGCCATTACTCATGAGTCCATCCAGGCGGGTGCAATTACGTCTGACAAAATTGCTCCTCAATCCATATTCGATACACATCTTGCGAATGAATCCGTGTTCGGCAAGCATGTGGCGGAGCGGAGCATCCAAGGGTATCATCTCAAGAAAAGCGCCATTACAGCCGAGCACCTGTCCAGCGACCTGCGCCAAGCGGAATGGATCAATGATGAGACAATCACAGGACGCAAGATTGCCCGGGCCAGCATTGGCGAGGCTCATCTGATGAGCGCATCCATTAATGAGGATGCACTTCAGGATCAGATTATCGATCGTCATCATATAAAGTCAGCTGCCATATCCTCTGAACATATAGAGCACAGCAGTATTCAAGGCTTGCATATCGAAGAAGCAGCGATTGGTTCAGGGCATATCCAGGACAGCTCTATTAGGGATCATCACATTAGTCCAGGTTCGATCTCTTCTTATCATATAAAGCCTGGAACGGTTGAAAGAGAACATATTCAGGCGTTATCCATTACGTCTGAACTTATTGAAGAAGGAGCAATCGGCAGCTCACATCTTGCCAGTGAAGCAGTTCAGTCTGTGCATCTCATGCCAGGTCTGCTTCAGCATGAGCATTACGGTATATCCTCAATCTCATGGGAGCATTTGATGCCGTTATCCATTAATAGTTCGCATCTGCAGGCCGAGATCATTAGCTCCAATCATTTACAGCAGTCGTCTATTCATTCGAGGCATATATTTGAAGGTGCCGTTCTTCCTTACCATATTCGTCTTCGCAGTGTCAGTGGAGCCCATATCGAAGAAGGAGCGATTGGAGCCGAACTGATCCGAGATAAGAGCATCACAGGCGATAAGCTGGTTGAAGAGAGCCTTCCGGCTACAGTTCTTGAACCAAGATCGATTACAGGAGAACAGCTGGCGGAACGAGCGATCGAAGGACAGCATATCGCAGAAGGAACACTGTATCCGGAACACTTGAGCTTTACTCCGGTACGCTCTGGCTCGAATCGCCCGGTTACACAGCAGTTTGGGCAATATATTATTGCTTTTGTAGACGAAGAAGCAACTGAGGAAGAAGTAGTGGTCTGCTTTGAAGAAGAGTTTGAATCAGCAGGCTATGTATTTGTAGCCATGTGCAATACGACAGATTTCCAAGTCTGCGTGATCGAGCAGCGAAAAGAATCCGTATTGCTCAAGATCAGACGTTTAAATGGGGACAGCAGTGATTACGGCACAGTATCATGGATTGCTCTTGGCTCACAGCCATAAACCCCATTTTAGTATATAAGCAGTGCAATCCCTGAACGATTGTTCAGCGGGAGAGCACTGCTTTTTTCTATATGCTCATGAGGTTCGGGTGAAGGTAGTAAGGACAGAAGCCGTTGCCCTCCTCATCTGTATGCATATGCTATACGTGAATACTCCTTGATAGAAGCGAGCCTGACAAGAAGGTAGAAGGAGGACATACGGTGGGAGACAACAATCAAAAATTTCAGCGAAGCTCAAAAGCTCCCAGCCGGTCCGGTAGCCAGAAACGGGTGCTTGACAAGGGAGGCCATATACAGCAAACCGGAAAAGCGAAGCCGCTGAAGAGGCGTCGATCAACCAAACGAATGATCAAAAATCGCCGATCAAAATCCACAAATTCGGTTGAATCAGGTCAGCTGGCTGCTGAGCAATCAAAAGGCACTCATCTGAGACACGAGGCGCAGGAATTTGTCGTACATGAGCCGGTTGTCTCTGTCATTATTCCTGCAATGAATGAAGAGGCCATGATTGCCCGCGTCATTCGGGAAGCAAAGAGGGTTCATCCATCGACTGAAGTGATCGTTGTTGTCAATGGTTCTACGGATCAGACAGAAGCCAGAGCAACAGCAGCCGGAGCCCGTATTATTTCTTACGATGAAGCTCTCGGTCATGATGTCGGAAGGCAGATCGGTGCTGAAACGGCTAGAGGAGAGGTGCTGCTCTTCATTGATGGGGATATGTTGATCCCTGGTCAGGAATTGAAGCCATTTGTAAGTGCTGTGTTGTCCGGAATTGATGTTGCACTGAATGATTATAATGGCCCCGTTCGTAAAAAGCCGGTTCATCCGGTCGTGGAAGCGAAGCACGCACTGAATATCATGCTCGGCCGATCAGATTTGAAGGGAGCCTCCATGACGGCAGTTCCGCATGCCATCAGCAGAACTGCATTTGACCTGCTTCGGGAGGGGGCACTCCAGGTACCTCCATTAGCTCAAGCTATGGCAATCAAGCAGGGTCTTGCTGTCAAAGCAGTACATCGCGTGCCTGTTGGGAGATTAAATCCGCTTAGAAGAAAGAATCGGGCCAATCAAGACCTATTGACCGGCATTGTCTTGAGAGATCATGAGAAAGCTGTTCGCTGGCTAACGCTGCATCAAGGGAGCCGCGGCGGATTTACGGATCTCCACAGGGCAAGGCACTTGGTTAGAGCGAGGTGAATAGAGCATTTGAAGTACCGAACCAGGACGAGAAGGACGACTGTGCGAAAGAACAATTCGCGAGGGACGAAGAAGCCGGGCAGCAGAAAGACGAAATCACCGAGCTCAAAGCGTAACCTGTCTGCTTCAGCGCAAGTACGCTTAACATTACAGAAATCGGCTTCTGCCGTAGTTTCCGCATCTGATGAGGCCGGAACACTCGGAGGAGTGCTCAAGGAGCTCAGTCGTTTGCCGCTGCAGGAAATTGTGGTTGTGTTAAATGGATGCAGAGACAACAGTTATGAGATTGCACGAAAGTTTCCGGCAGTCACTATTGTGCATGAACCAGATCGGGTGGGGCATGATGTCGGTCGAGCGATCGGAGCAGAGCTTACGACTTCTGATATTGTCCTGTTCACGGATGGAGACATCGTGATTAAGGCTGAGCAATTGGCTCCGTTTTTAACAGCCGTCGATCGAGGTGTTGATATGGCGTTAAATAACTTAACCTCTTATATCCCGGCATTTCCAGATCAAGATGACGTCACACGAATGAAAGCCTACTTGAATTCGGTGCTCAATCGGAGTGATCTTGCGGCAAACTCACTTGTTGCAGTACCTCATGCCTTATCCAGCCGCTGCATCAGAGAAATTGGTTATCAGAGCCTTATGGTACCTCCACTGGCACAGATGCTGGCTTGCACAAAGGGCATGAAGGTAGAAGCCGTAAGCAAAGTTAACGTTATAACGGGCAATCGCCTAAGAAAGGACAATACAGGCAAGGGCAACAATGTGGAACGCATGATTATTGGCGACCATATTGAAGCGTTATCGAAATATCTTGAAGCCGGCCCAGGGCTCGAAGAGTATTCTTCCGATTCTCAATATAGAGCGGCAGTCGCCAGTTGGAGAAATGCGCCATGAATGTCCAGGATATGACCAGTATTATTATACCTTCATACAATGGTCTTGAATTGCTGCGCAGCTGCATGGATTCCATACGGAAATGGACGGAGGAACCTTACGAAATCATAGTTGTAGACAATCGTTCTACTGACGGAACCTACGAGTACTGTGTATCTGAGCGAATTAAAGTGATCTCTCTTCCAGAGAATCGCGGATTTCCGAAGGCATGCAACAGCGGCTTGCGCCTTGCGAGGGGAGGCAGCCTGCTGCTGCTTAACAATGATGTGACCGTGACGCGAAACTGGCTTACCCAACTAAAACAGGGATTGTTCAGTGATCCCATGGTCGGTATTGTGGGTCCGGTCACTAACTATGCAAGTGGCATACAGCAGATAAATATTCCGTTTGACTCCAAAGCTCAGTTCTTAGATATTGCAGCTGCTCATAACCATTCTGACCCTTCACGCTGGATAGAGGTTCCCCGAATTGTTGGACTGTGCTTCATGTTCAAAAGGGAACTCATTGAAAAGATTGGGTATTTGGATGAACGGTTCAGTCCAGGTCATTACGAGGATGACGATTACTGCTATAGGGCAAGGCTTGCCGGATACAGATTGCTCGTCTGTGGAGACACGCTGGTGCATCATGAGGGGAGTGCGAGCTTCCGCAAGTCGGGTGAGGAGCGTTTAAGCGAGCTGGTGAAGCGGAATCGTGAACTCTTTATAGATAAATGGCAGATAGACCCGCTTCAATACGTCTAGAAGGAGGAATGAAATTGAGAGGAATTATTCTTGCAGGAGGCAAGGGCACGCGCCTTCGGCCGTTGACACAGCTGATGAATAAGCAATTGCTCCCTGTTGGGAAATACCCAATGATAGTGTATGGACTTGAGACGATGCGCAGAGCAGGTATTACGGACATTATGCTCATTATTAGCAAACAGTCTTCTGGACTGTACACTGATTTCCTCGGGAGCGGAGCCGAATATGGGGTAAGTCTGACATACCGTATCCAGGAAGAAGCGGGTGGTATTGCAGAGGCACTGGATTTAGCCAAAGGATTTATTTTGCCGCAGGAGAAGTTTGCTGTGCTGCTTGGTGATAACCTGTTTGCAGATGATCTCACTCCATACGTCGCTGCATTTATGCATCAGAAGCCGGGCACAGCCAGAGTGCTGTTGAAGGAGGTTGATGATCCGAGAAGGTACGGAGTGCCTGTATTTGACTTGGAGCATAGCAACCTTATTTCATATATTGAGGAGAAGCCGGAGCATCCCGTGACCAATTACAGCGTAACTGGGTTTTATTTATTTGATGCTGATGTATTCCATATTATTTCAGGCATATCTCCTTCTGCTCGCGGAGAGCTTGAAATTACGGATGTGAACAATGCTTATGCCAGAGCGAAGAAACTGGAATATGATATTCTCTCTGGTTATTGGAGCGATGCTGGAACCTTCGAATCTCTCCAGGATGCAGCCATTCAGATGAAGAAGATCTTACCCTAAGGGAGCAATGGATATGGAGCGAGGCAGGAAGAGGGATTATTTCGGGCAGGTCGTCATTCATGCCGCGAAGAAGAGAAGACAGAGATCTTCCGTCAAGAATAAGCGTTCGGTCAGGAGCAAAATATCCAAATTAAAGCCGCCCATGAGAAAAAGACCTACTTCCAAAAAATATCAACAGAAGCGTCATGACAAACCGCTGGCTCCGCTCCCGTCTTATCATCAGGGCACGCACCAGAAGGCTTATGCAGCAGGATACAGAGAAGGACTCTATCATGGCGGTGAGGCGATTGTAGAGCAGCTTATTCCATACGGAAGAATGCTGCCAGAGGTTACGGTCGAAGCTCTCATCCAGTCAGGTCTCATGCAGCATCAAGCCGATATGCTTGAGATTGCAAGCAGTGTACAGGTAGCGGGTGAGATTCGGTCGGCGATGGATGAACGCCGGTCTTTTTCGCTTGTACGGCTGGGAGACGGCGAGCTGCTGACCCTTGCTTATGGGACAGTGATCTCTAATACAGAAGCCCATGAGTTAGGGGCATTCCTGCCCTACGCAGGGGTGCCTTTACCTGATGTTTCTGTTCAGAGTCTCCTGCTGAACTCCATCATGAAGGCAGATTATGTGGGTGTTCCGATGTCCAGGCGGCCCGAATTCCAGATGCTGCTGTTTGCCGTAAGTAAACATTATGGCTGGAGTTTGGCACAGAGCCGGCTGACAACCTCACTCATTAATTACCAGCTTCATCAACATGGCCTGCTTCTGCCTATGCTCGCTAATCAGCGTGTCCTTCTTATAGGAAACAAAGCAGCGGAAGCAGCAGATATTATGAGGAAACAAGGTATAAACGTTGTGGGCAGTGTAAGCCCGGTACGGGGATTCGAAGATATCGAGCGAGTAATAGAGCAGTGCCGTATGTATAAGTTTGATATATGTTTAATCGCTGCGGGCGTTCCTGCAGTCGTTCTTTGTCAGCGCATAGCGAGTGAAGATAACAAAGTGGCGATTGATATCGGTCATTTGGCGGATCAAATGATACAGGAAAGTCAGCAGTGAAACAGCAGTTCTTGAAGGAGGTAATACAAATATGGCTCGAAAGACCATGAAGCAAATGCAGAAAACGCCGCGGGTGACTCCGTTTCAGGCGGGCTTTCAACAAGGATACGATCAAGGTGTACCTCATGGCATTCATTCATACGGGAAGTGGATTGACGGGCCAAGCATCGTCATTCCAACCTATAACCAGATTGATATGTTGAAGGGATGCATTGCCAGCATTCAGGCTCACACCTCTCAACCTTATGAAATTGTAGTCGTGGATAACGCCTCAACAGATGGTACAGCAGATTATCTCAGGTCTCTAGGCCTAGATGTCAGATACACCGTGCTGGAGAGCAACCTGGGGTTCGCAGGCGGTGTCAATCATGGCCTGATGATGGCCAGAGGACAATATATTGTCGTGTTGAACAACGACGTTGTGGTGACGCCGGGATGGCTCACGAATATGATGAGCTGTTTAAACAGTGATGCTGGTATTGCAGTGGTAGGACCTGTTACGAATTATATTGGAGGAGAACAGCAAATAGAGGTTCCATATACCGATGTGAAGGATATGCTTCCTTTTGCAGAAGGGTATAATAAGCCTGATCCCGGCAAATGGAAATATACAGATCGACTTGTCGGCTTCTGCTTATTATTCCGAAGAGAGCTGCTCAATGAGATTGGATATCTGGATGAAGGGTATCACATCGGCAATTACGAGGATGATGATTGGATGATTCGAATCAGGTTGTCAGGGAGAAAATTGTGTATTGCCGGAGACAGCTTTATTCATCATTTTGGCAGTGTAAGCATGAAGAGTATGGGGAATTCAAAGTTTCAAGAAACCAATGATCAAAATGCGAAGTATTATGAGGGAAAATGGGGGAATCCACATCTGCTGATTCAGGAAACGCTGCATACAAATGGTGCAGAATATGAGCAAGTTGGAATGCGTGGCATCCAAAGCTATCATTTTTATCCTGATCGTAGACTGGTCAAAACAAGCGGCGGTAAGCTCTACTGGCTAAATAATGGTCATAAGCATCCTCTAGAGCTGCAGGATTCACATCGAACACAGATATTCGATAAGGCTGTTCGGCTGTCTCGGTATGAACTGCAATCCATTCCGATGGGGGATATCCTCCAGCTCCATACACTGGAAGAGCTACAGCTGCGGCAAGCCGAGAAGATGACAATCGGGATTCCCGATGGAAGTATAGTGACCGCGAGCCGTCCAGAGGTTACACAGCTTGTATATCAATTGAAGGATGGAAAGCGAAGGTTATTCATTACGGCACATGCAGTTCAAAGCTGGGGCATTGACCCGCAAGACATTTATGAGGTTACCACAGAACAATTGCAATCCATTCCACAAGGGCTTCCTATTATTGCTCCACCTATACTGCTTAGCCCGGTATTATAGACGGAATGTGGGTGCAGGGGAGCATCGCTTAAGGCGATGTTCGTTATATTTTAAATAACCCGGGCCTTTGGGTTGATCTCCTAAGGTCCGGCTTGTAGTTCCATGAGATGGATCCAACTTGATTATAGTTTCCAATTTTAATAATATTTTCAGTGGAGAACGTTGCGGCTCTGCTCTTGTTTGTCTATCAAAAATAACATTAGGACCTGATCAAGGAGATTACATGAATTTAATTGACGTCGTTGAACGATTATTTGATCAATATGGCTATTATGTACTGTTAATTGGCCTGCCTCTAGACTTCATCGCGTTGCCGATTCCCCCTGGAAACAGCACGCTTACATATACGGGATACCTTGTTTATTTGGGACTACTGGAGTGGCTTCCCGCTTATCTGCTTGCACTGACAGGAGCTTGTCTCGGTGTAACGATTACCTACGCGATCGGGTACAGGTTTGGGTCTCCACTTGTGGATCGTTTTGGAAGGTGGCTGTTCATTCATCCGGAGTTTCTTGAAAAAACAAGAAAAAGGTACGACAGGTATGGGGACAAGCTTTTGCTTTTTGTTTTTTTTGTTCCGGGTGTCAGACAATTCATTGGGTATTTCATAGGCATTATTCGACTTCCGTATCGGACTGTAGCTACCTATGCATACGGTGGAACGGCCCTATGGGTGACCACGTTTTTCTTCATCGGCTTTATCTTTGGTGAGCAGTGGAAGCTGGTATTCAATATCGTAGAAAAATCGCTGACACGTACCCTTATTCTGATCGGAATTGTCTTCGTCTTGTACCAGCTGGCAAAATGGATCCTTCGAAGAATTCGAAAATCTCAGCAAAATCGAGAGTAATATTGCGTACCCCGCATGATTACGAAATAAGAAATTAAGAAGCATTGGATGACAGCATCCAGTGCTTTTTTTAGTTAATCTCGCTGTTCATTCTCCTTGTATATTGTCATAACTCTTCTTCTAAAATATCCGAAGCGGCAAGCGTGTCTAACAAGCACTGAGTTCTCAAGCCATGCATATGCTATGGAAGGCAAATGCTGATAAGGCCGGAATTTTTTCTTGAGTTACATTTTGAAGAGGGAGGTTGGGTCCAGTGCAGCAAAAACTCGATGAAGTGCTCGCTCATTTAGCTCATACTCATCATCAAGTAGCAAGGGTTCTTGAAGCGGAGCGGCATGTGAATGTGCGCATGGCAGAGATGATCAGTGTAATGCCGGACATGTTGCCGCATTTCACAGATATGTAGGGACTAATCGATGGGGCAGGGCAATTAAATACCGGAATTGTATCCTATTTGGGCAATCTGGCTGATTTGGAAGAGATGATTGCGGATTCCATTACGCATATCGTTAGGGAAATGGCCGCATCGGATGAAGAATAGAAGCATTTTTTAGGGAAAAAAGGCGGGTGAGAGTGGATGAGCAGAGAGGAATCCATGCTTCAAATTATGGACGCTGCCGTTAAGTTGCAGCATAATATATCCCTAATTCTGGAGGCTAAGGCACTGGAAGCGGAAAAAATAAGAAATTGGTCTATTAATCATTTAAGCGGAGCTGTGTTCGACAGCCATGAAGATCAGTTGAATATGTCTCTTAAGCTGCAGGAGCATCTGATCGAGCTTCTTGAAGGCGTTAATCGGATGGAAGCCGGATTGAACAGCAATCTAAAGGCTTTATTAAGCAGCCAGGGAGAGCAGGACGGCGGTTCGTTTGATATGGATCTTGATGTGGGTAAGTGATGAGCCTGTTAACGAGAGAGAGGGAGGCGAAGCTCGCCCTGCTGGAGTCGATTGCGAGAAGTCAGACTGCACTTTCTCGTATGCTGGAGACGATCGCAGATGGCTATGAACTGGCAGCCGTTCCTGCATCGCAGCTCATGAAGCATATTGACCTTATCGCCAAATGTCAGCAGGAGATGGCACAGAGCATCCATGGGATTTCACTGGAGCCAATCAAGAAGGGGAGTCCTGCTCCGCCTTGGTATCCTGCTGAGGATCATGATTAAGTCTACAGGAGGAATAAAATATGAAGAGAAAAAAAAAGAGGGTAACGGGTTCCGGCAAAAAGGCTGGTGCCCGCGCTACATCCGTCAGAAAGAAGAAAAAGGCTCTCGGGGTAAACAAGAAAAAGATATCAAAGATGAGCTCCAAGAAAAGGGGAAAGAAACGGGTGTCTCCAAGGGGGAAGAAGCGTCAGCTCCGCAAAAAACGTGTCCAGTCCCCGCGAGAAACTTTCGCCGCACCGGAGTACAAAGACGCATACAGCGAAGGGTTCAACGCCGGGTTCGCACAAGGATTCGAAGATGGACATAAACTGGCCTATGAGGCACAATAATTTCTTCATTTTTTGAATGTCATTAACTGTTTTCAAGCAGACGTCACTTCGGTCACTTGTAAAACAGTTTTTTCTTTTATTACACAGGGTACAAGCCCTTTTATTACCGGAAAATTGGTTAAGAGTGAGAACTCATGATATTTGTACTCGGGACAAAGGCCAAATTTATACCGGTGAGGACAACGGTCCATGATGCATTTGACACCCTGGCATATAGTTTAGAAGTGGTTACACTATACCATTTGGGCGAGGGTGAGAACGAGAGGTGAATAGGACCAAGCGAAGGCTGCAGGGATATCAGGCTGGATATGAGCAGGGTGTACGATATGGCGGATGCGAAGCGGTACTTGGCAGAACGGAGCCATTTTCTCCCGCGATTCGAGATCTGAAGGTCATGTATGTTCCTCAGGGATTTGATGCGATTGATGAAGGGATGATCGATGCACTGAACTCTTCTGTTCGTGAATGCGTGGTGGCAGATCGATCAGCAATGGCCAAGACCGCCATGGAGCATATCCCAGATCTGGTGCTCGTGTTGAATGGACTTCATATCTTTCCTGAAGATCATCTTGCACAAATACAAGAGATTCGATCACACGGAATCCGAACGGCAATATGGTTTGTCGATGATCCCTATTTTACAGAAGAAACAGCATTAATCTCTCAGCATTATGATCTGGTTTTTACTCATGAGCTGAATACAGTATCTTTCTACAAAAATCTGGGAGCCGAGCACGTGCATTATGTTCCGCTGGGAGTGAACACTTCGCTATTCAGGCCGCGGCAGATTGCACCTGAATATCGATACGATATCGTATTTATCGGCAGTGGATTCTGGAACCGGATCGCTTTGTTCGATGCGCTTGCTCCTTACTTGAAGAACAAACGTGTGATGATTGCAGGAGGGGAATGGGATCGGCTCAGCAATCTGGAGCTGCTCCGTCCATTTATTCGCTCAGGCTGGATTCCGCCTATTGAATCTGTAAATTATTATAATGGAGCCAAGATCGTTATAAATATGCACAGACCTTGTGAGATAGGATTGGATAATCGAAATACCCATCAAATTAGGGGTGGCTCTATCAATCCTCGCACCTATGAGATCAGTGCCTGCGGTACGCTCCAATTAACCGATGTACGAGATGATCTGACGTTGTATTATCGACCGGGATATGACATTGAAACCTTTCATACGACACAAGACCTTCAAGAGAAGATGGAATACTATCTTACACACGAACAAGAGCGTCTATCTATTGCTTGGCGAGGGCTCATGACGACGAATGTGCGTCACACCATGAAGCACCGGATCGAGATACTGTTAAATCATGTTTAAAATTTAGGGCATATCAAGCTGGCTGCATTTTCATGCCGCATCATATAAGTCGAAGGAGGACGATAGGCGTGGCTGTGAGACAGAAATCAAAGAAAAAAGCTTCTTCAACAAGAAGGTATGGCTACAATTCCGGATCTCTTGTGAACAGACAGCAATTTCAGAGAGGGTTCGATGACGGTTATTTAAGAGGGCGTGCCAATTTTATGATGAGCCGGGCTCAAGAGCCCCTGCCGGTTCGCCCAATTCAAGTCGTATATATATCCTCAGGTAAGGGTTTTCCCTACTCACCGATTGATCAAGCGATTATTGAAACTTTGCAAACGCTCTGCTCGGCTGTACACATTGTGAATCCCGATGAGTCTGCTCTTGAAACGGTACGTATGTTTATGCCGGATCTTGTGCTTGCGCTCGATGGAATGTTCCTTCCTGTAGAGGTGGTTGATCAGATTCGAAGCTTAGGGGTTCGAACTGCCGTATGGCTGACAGATGATCCTTATTATACCGATATGACCCTTAATATAGCTCCTCACTATGATTATATTTTTACACTCGAGCTGAATTGTGTTGAATTGTACCGCAATCATGGGTGTGCAGAGGTGCATTATCTGCCATTTGGTGCCTTCATTCATCACTATTATCCTAACATGACACCGACTGCTGCCCGCAGGGATGTCAGCTTCATCGGCTCTGGCTACTGGAATCGAGTGCAGTATTTCAATCCCGTGCTTCCGCAGATCATGTCTCATAATACCGTGTTTAACGGAATATGGTGGGACCGCCTTCCCGATTACGAACTGTACCGCCACCAAATTGAACTTAATCGTTGGATGAGTCCTGATGAGACAAGAGATGTGTACAACGGAACAAAAATCGTCCTGAACCTGCACCGTTCTCACGAGGATGATTCGATGAACAACAACAGCATCAAGATCCCTCCTCTATCCCCAAATCCCCGCACATTTGAAATATCCGCGTGTGCCACCTTGCAGCTTACAGATACCCGCTCCGACTTGATTCGGTTCTACACCCCGGGTGTAGAGATCGAAACATATGAATCACCGACCGAAATGATAGAGAAGATTGAATATTATATGGCAAACGAAGACAAGAGAAGAGAAATTGCGCTTCGGGGTTTTGAACGCACCTGGAATGAACATACCTACAGTCATCGTTTAAACAGTCTACTGCAGATTATATTCGGGTAAGCTTTCATTGCGATCTGGAAATTGTACAAATGATACGGTTCATTTGTCGTGCCGGTCATATTTAATAACAGAATATATTGTGGTTATAGTGTACCCGGAAAAAGGAGGTGAAGGCACCCTTTGATATCTGTAGTCCAGTGGAAACTAAAGGGTTGCACACTCTATGACACTTAAACCTAAATTGATGTTGTTCAGTCATATCAGCAGTACAGAGAGTATTACTGGAGCTGAGAAGCTGCTTCTCAGCTTCTGCAGACAAATGGAGTCCTATTTTGATTGTGTATTGGTTGTGCCTTGTGAAGGCATTATCGCACGAATGGCAAGCGAAGCTTCAATCCGGGTCATCATTCAGCCTTATGAGCTTCTCCACTATATGTATATTCCGTATGAGCAGCTGAGAGAGGACGCTGCCGGATTGATGCAACATCCTTCTTCACACGAAGTTGTGGGATTGCTTCGTGATGAAAATCCCCACATGATCGTCTCCAATACCTGTGTAAATGTGATTCCAGTTATGGCTGCTCGCATACTTGACATCCCTGTCATCTGGAAGCTCACCGAAATCATTCAAACGAATCCTTATACGGCTGAAGCTATTCAATTTATTGATGAGCATAGTGATTGGGTGATTGCCATCTCACATGCAGTAACGGAACCGCTCATACACAGCTCGATCCCATCTAAGCTAACGGTATTGCCCCCAACCTGGAATGAAACTCTTGCCGCACCAGATGCCTGGGAAGGTCTGCGTGAGACTCAGCGGAAGACACTTGGTCTGACCCCCGGACATTATTGTATCGGATATATTTCCTCATTTATATATGAAGCAAAAGGACTCAAGCCTTTTATACAATCCGCGCTCTTGTTATGCGAACGATTCCCGCACACCCGGTTCTGGATGATCGGTACCGCAGTGGATACGGTCTATTATGAGGAGTGCATATCTCTAATTCAGCAGTCAGGATATGTTCATCAATTTCTATTCACTGATTTCATTGAAGATGTGAGCTGCGCATACAGTGCCATGGATCTTGCGGTGATTCCCAGCCTGGTAAAAGAGGGGTTTGGAATGACGGCCCTTGAGAGCATGTACTTCGCCAAGCCTGTTATTGCCTTTCGACAGGGAGGGCTCGCAGAAATGATGGAATCTGTAGATAATGGACATTTGCTTGTCGCTCCGGGCAATACAGAGGAGCTTGCTGCCAAGATCATCCCATTCATCACAAATCGGAAGGAGTCTGCGCGGACGGGGCAACACAATCACTCCAAGGCTGAGCAAATTTATGGACCTGCAGCATACAAGAAGCGAACCGCGAGCATGGTGCAGCAGTGGATCACGCTGTTCCCTGATTGGTTCTCTGATCTGCATTCAGCAAGGAACATCATATCCCTGCAGGCTTACCAAGCCGCCAATCCCCCTTCTCCAATAAAAAGAAAACGAAGAAAAAAAACTAAACGGTCGCCATCTCCCCTCTTGAAATCAAAAAAGCGTGCAAAGGCCAAAAAACGCAGTACAGCCATCACTAGAAAGAAACGCCCTAGAACCAAGATTGTGGTACGAAAGCAGAGAAAGCGAGCTCGAAAAGCTCGATAAGGAGGGAAGTACATGAAGATACTGACAGTGCTCGGAACAAGACCGGAAATTATTCGTCTAAGTCTAATCATTCCCAAGCTGGATCGTTATGCCAGCAGACATATACTTGTGCACACCGGACAGAATTTCACGGAAAGTCTAAGCGGTCAATTCTTCAAAGAACTGGGCTTACGTACTCCTGATTATGTACTGCAGGATAAGGCAGCCTCTCTAGGACGCCAGCTCTCTGCAATGTTCGAGCAGCTGGAGTCCATTCTTGTGAAAGAGAAGCCGGACAAAATTCTGCTTCTGGGTGATACAAACAGTGCATTATCCGCCATTCTTGCCGAGCGTATGGGAATTCCGGTGGTGCATATGGAAGCCGGAAATCGCTGCTTCGATCTGGACGTACCCGAAGAGAAGAATCGGCGGGTCATTGATGCCATATCGACCATTAATATGCCATATACAGAGCAGAGCAAGAATCATCTTATACGCGAAGGTATTCCAAGTCAGCGAATCGTACTGACCGGCAACCCCATCTACGAAGTGATGAAGCTGTATGAAGCACAAACGATGGCCAGCGAAATTATGACTAAGCTGGGACTCAAGTCAGGACAATACTTTCTTGTCACGGCTCATCGGGCGGAAAATGTAGACGTACCATATAACCTTGAGCAAATTATGGAGGGACTAAACAAGGTTGCGGCAGTACACGGCCAGCGGATTATTTGCAGTATTCATCCCCGAACCAGAGCCAGAATTAAAGAGCATCTTAAGCTGGATATGCATCCACTTGTTGAATTTTATGAGCCCTTTGGATTCTTTGACTTTTTGATGCTTGAAATGAACGCCAGATGCGCATTGACGGACAGCGGCACAGTGCAGGAGGAATGCTGCATCATGGGAATTCCGACCGTTACGATGCGGAAGACAACCGAAAGACCGGAAACGGTAGATTGTGGAAGCAATGTTGTATCTGGAATAGACGCGGATCGGATTGCAGAATCCGTGACACTGATGGTGGAGCTGAAGTCCGACTGGGAATGCCCGAAGGGTTACCTGGTTCAGGATGTATCGGATAAAGTCGTCAAATTTCTACTTGGAGGGAAACTGCATGTTTGAAAATCAACGAATCCTTGTGACAGGCGGCACAGGATCATGGGGACACGAACTGATACGCCAGCTCTTAACCATGAATCCGAGAGAGGTCATTGTGTACTCACGGGGAGAATCAAGCCAGGTGGCCATGAGCCGTGAATTCGAAGATGAGCGTCTCAAATTTTGTATCGGCGATATTCGGGATAAGGATGCGCTGATCGCGGCTTGCCGCGGAATCGACTATGTATACCATTTGGCTGCACTGAAGCATGTGCCTGTGTGTGAGGATCAACCTTATGAAGCATTAAAAACAAACGTTATTGGCACGCAGCATGTTATTGAAGCGGCTGTTGAGAATCAAGTTAAAAAAGTGATATACATCTCCACAGATAAAGCGGCTAATCCATCCAATTTCTACGGCATGACGAAGGCAATCGGTGAAAAATTAATCGTTTATGCCAATTTGCTTCATAGCAGCACAGCCTTTGTTACCGTTCGGGGCGGCAATGTGCTCGGTACGAACGGAAGTGTTGTGCATCTGTTCAAGGATCAAATACGCAATAAAGGGATGGTGTCCATCACTGACATGCGTATGACACGCTTCTTCCTTACCCTAAGGGATGCCATTTCGCTCCTGTTCAAGGCTTCTATTGAAAGTGTTGGCGGAGAAATCTTTGTCATGACCATGCCGACCTGCAAAATTGTAGATCTGGCGGAGGTGCTCATTGAAGATGCGGGGGTTCGAGATGTGCAGATTGTCGAACGGGGAACTCGTCCGGGTGAGAATAGAATTCGAGAGCAGAAATACGGTTGTCTATGATGATCAATATCTCGTCATTTTACCGACATTAAAGCTGCCTGTTCTCAAAGAGAGATATAAGGACTCCGAGCCGGTTACCTTCTCCAGCTTCAGCTCCGAGTTTAATCTTATGACGAAAGAGGAAATCCGTGAAATCCTGCAGCGCGGGGGGTTTCTAGCATGAAATTACTCATCGTAGGCGGACATGGAATGGCAGGCCATATGCTGGTTGAGTATTTCAAGAAGCAAGGTCAGCATGCTGTCTTCTATACGTCACGTGACAAGAAGGACCCAAATAGTCTGATCCTTGATGTGAATGATATTCACAGCGTGGATTTGCTGGTCAAGGCTGTTCGCCCGGATATTATTATTAATGCGGTAGGTATTCTTAACCATCATGCGGATCGAGATATTATTCAGGCTTACCATGTGAATGGATTTTTGCCGCATCGGCTTGCAGCCCTTGCGGATCAAATTCATGCACGGTTGATCCACATCAGCACGGATTGTGTATTCAAGGGAGATGGCACAGGGCAGTATACAGAGGATGCAGTTACTGACGGCGATTCAGTCTATGCGATTACCAAAGCACTCGGAGAAGTTCGTTCTCCGAGTCATCTTACCATCCGCACCTCTATTATTGGTCCTGAAATACGAAAACACGGCATCGGGCTCATGCATTGGTTCTTGAATCAGAAAGGGGTCGTGCAAGGCTATACCCATGTAAGATGGAATGGAGTGACTACACTCGAGCTGGCTAAGGCAGTGGATTACTATATGCAATCTGACACTTCCGGTCTGATCCATCTCGCGCACAAAGAGCCGGTTTCGAAGTATGAGCTGCTTCTGCTGTTTAAGGAAATATGGCAGGCATCGGATACGGTCATTGTGCCGAGCGGAAAAATGGTTCAGGATCGGACTTTGGCGGTGACACGGCAAGACGCGCAGTGGTCGATGCCATCGTATTCCGACATGCTGAAGGAGCTGGCGGAATGGACGAAAATACATTAAAGGATAAAGTTGTGCTGGTAACAGGCGCATCAGGATTTACGGGCAGGCATGCGGTAGACCTGTTAACACGTCTCGGTGCTAAAGTGACGGCAGTCCTTCGCACAGCTTCAAGTATTGTCCTTCCTGATCACACGAATATCTATAGGTGTGATCTTGAAGATCGGCGCTCTGTTCATCAGCTGATACAGAGCACGAAACCTGACTTTGTGCTTCACTTGGCAGGACAGAATTCTGTACCATCCTCATGGTCAGACCCACTGACAACAATCCAGACCAATGTGATGTCCCCGCTATATTTGCTGGATGCTCTCCGGGAGATCCCTCACTGCCGAATCGTTATCATCGGTTCCCGTCTGAAATATACACCGGAGGCTGGCAGTCCACCTGCACCTCCTCATCCGTATAGTCTCAGTAAATATGTCGAAGAGATCGTTACATTGGCATGGACTCATTTATATCGACAGCAAATTATATATGCGGAGCCCGGAAATTTAATAGGTCCTGGCCCTTCCACAGGCATCTGTGCATTACTCGCACGGCATGTTGCTTCTGCGGAAGGCGGGAACAATCCTGATCCATTCCGGCTAGCTTCTCCGGAGGATCGACGTGATTTTCTCGATGTAAGAGATGCAGTATCAGCTTATGTCTTATTGCTGCAAAAAGGATTGCCGGGTGTCGTTTATCCCGTGGTGTCTGGCAAGGAGCGAACACTCGGTGAAGTGGCTGAGCTCATGCTGTCCCTTGCCACCAGAGAGGTACCTGTCGTATGGGGCTCACCAACGTCTGGGCCTGGAGGAACGACAAGCGAGTCTCACCCTTATCACTCTTCACCATCCGGTTTGGGATGGGCGCCTCAAATACCGTTTGAGAGGTCTATTCAGGATATCCTTAATGATGCCCGCCATAGAGAGAGGAGGAGCTAAATGAAGGATCAGCCATTGGTTACCATTGTAATCCCTTTCTTTAATTGTCCATATATTCCTCATGCCATTCAGAGCGCGCTTGAACAGACCTATCCTTCTACTGAAGTGATCGTCGTCGATGACGGCTCAACGGTACACGCCGATTTAATTCATCCTTATATGCCATATATTTATTATCTTGGCAAACAAAACGGAGGAACAGCGACAGCGCTGAATCATGGTATCCGGTATGCATCTGGCGAATATATCGTCTGGTTAAGCTCGGATGACATCATCTATCCAGAAAAGGTTGCTAGGCAAGTTCGCATCATGCAGAAGACGGGCGCTTCTATATCTCATACCAATTTTAATTTTATTGACGAGCAAGGGAGTGTGATTCAATATCGGGCCGGCACGTCATCCATGACCCGAGAGGAAATGCTTCGGATCTTTCTGGTGGGCAATCCGGTAAATGGTTGTACGGTAATGTTTCACAAATCTATTTTTCAGTCCGTCGGCTTGTTTGATGAGTCGTTACGGTATACCCACGATTATGACTTGTGGAACCGCGTATTGCTTGCAGGATACTCCATGCCCTATATTACAGAGCCGCTTACTGCATATCGCAGACATCAGGGAATGGGCACCTTGCGTCATGGTGATGCGATATCACAAGAAATAAGCATAATTAAAGCCAAGTACCAGGATCGTATAAGAGCGCAGAGCTAACCCACGGCAACTGCCTTCTTTCGGTCCTGCCAGAAAGGAGTGATCTCCTACAATATGTATCAGGAATTAGAGCATGCTGACTTTGTCCCCTTATTATGTGAACTGCTGAGGTTTTCAGATAGTGTGCTTGATATTGGAAGCGGTCCAGGGCATTTGCTTGAATATTATGAAAGCAGACTTATAGTTGCGCTTGAAATCCACCGGCCTTATCTTGAGCATCGAGCAAACCTGTCACCGCATATTATCCCGATCAACTCGGATGCAAGGAATATAGGCAGGTTGTTCGTTAACAATTCGTTCTCCACCATTACGATGATTGATTCTCTTGAACACTTTACTAAAAAGGATGGAATCAAACTGCTCCAGCTAGCGGAACAGATTGCAAAGCACCGCATTATCATCTTTACGCCAAGAGGATATTTTCCACAGTCAGGTGTGGATCATTATAAATTGAAGGGTGAAAGGTATCAGAAGCATCACAGCGGCTGGGATGAGCAAGAGCTGCTCTCGCTTGGGTATCATGTAATTGTCCTTAGGGGATTTCATGGTCAGGGTAATCCTTCGTTTGAGACTTCTTTCGACACTGAGCATAAAGCAATGGATGCGATTCTTGCCTGGAAAACACTCGACTCCTAGAGCTTAGGATGGGATTTGGCGCTTCCTTGTGATCCATGTGACTTGATTCAAACAGCGAGGTGATTCGTTATGAAGGCAAAACATCCTAAAGTATCTATTGTAATTCCCGTTTATAACTGCAGTTATGTTCATGAAGCGATTGAGAGTGCCTTGAACCAGACCTATCCTAATCATGAGGTGATTGTGGTCGATGATGGCTCTACAGAGCATAAGGAGCTCGTTACTCCATACATGGACCGGATTCGTTATATACCCAAGGTCAATGGAGGGACAGCAACCGCTCTGAACACGGGTATCGTTCACGCGACAGGAGATTATTTTGCCTGGTTGAGCAGTGATGATACCTTTGTACCTCAGAAGGTCGAACAACAGCTCGACTTCATGCGGAGGCGAAACCTGTCCTTCAGCCATTCAGCTTATAGCTATATTAACCATCTCAGTGAAGAGATCGGTGAAGTATATCCCGAACTTGGCACGAGAGCAGAAATGATTGAGACCCTCCTGATCGGCTGTCCAATCAATGGGTGCACGGTCATGCTGGATATGAAAGTGTTTGAGAGAATCCTTCCCCATTATGACCTCGATATCATTAACAAGCCTCTAGTCCGCTACCGTGTACACGACGATATGGGGACCTTCAAGCACCATCAGGCCATTCAGAATGAGAAGCAGATCATCCAAGCTCTGCACAGGACGACATTACGGTCCTTAATATGATCTATAGGAGGTGAAGCTGTGCGTTTTATTTTTCCTGTGTACACGTTATGCCGCGGGGGAGCTCAGCGTATGCTCACGGAGCTGGCTAATCGGCTGGCAACCATCGGCCATGAGGTCATTATAGTGATGCCAAGACAAGGCGTTGTTGAATATGAGCTGAAGGCTAAGCTGATTCAAACGGGAGTAGGTACGTTGCTGGCCCATCATATTCCAGCCGGTGATGTGATCCTATCCAATTTCTATACAACGGCATATCCTGCTCAGCAAGCAAGTGAGGAGGGGAAAGGCCTGCATATCCGCTTATCTCTATGTTATGAGCCGACCTTTCTCCAAGATAATCAGTATTCCTTTCCTTCTTACAACCTGACACCGAATCTGCTGGTCTTGTCTCGTTGGCAGCAGGATATCATATATTTAAACCATGGGGTCAAGGGTCGTATTATCCCTGTGGGTGTTAGCAGCTTTTTTCATAATATGAACATCCGCGAGCATTTGAATATGCCACTTAATATTACTTCCATTTACCGGAAGGAAGAGGGAGATTTCTCTTGGCATCGGGAACAGAAATATTTGCTTAGCCAGCTGGATATCGTGAAGGCCGTCTATCCAGATGTGGTCATTAACCTGGTTACACCGCCTGGCGAGTATGCAGATTCGAAGGATATACAGCAGCTGCAAGCATCCGGTAAATACCGGCTTTACACGCCGGTGAATGACGAAGAGCTTCGATACCACTACAACCAGACAGACATTTATGTAAGCTCTGGTTCATATGACAGTGGATCTTTGCCTGGACTTGAAGCCATGCGATGTGGTGCAGCGCTTGTCACTTCGTATTCAGGCGGCAATACCGAATATGCGGTTCATGAACGAAATTGCTTGATGTCCTACCGTTACGAGAACCGGCTTGCGCAGGATATCATTCGGCTCATTGAGGATCCGGCACTTCGTCACCGACTTGCGGTGCGAGGCGAACAGGATTCTTATGCTTTTACCTGGGAACGGAGTTACAGCGAGTTTGAGCGTGTTGTGAATGATATCGTCAGCCGTTCGCTGCTGAAATAACGATTGTATGGCAGAGGATATAAATTCATATCAGATTATAAATCTGAATTGCATCCAGAAGATGAAAGGGTTCGGAATTGGCATTGCCGTCGGCTCCCGCTGTAATTAGGATATACTCCTCTCCATCAATGTCAGCATAAGTCGCCAGACATAAGCCTGCCCGCTCGGTATATCCTGTTTTTCCACCCTTAATTTCTCCATTTGCCAACTCCATACTGTCTGACTGATCTGCAAGGGTACTGTATATCGTTATACCTTCGGGATGAAGCGAGCTTGCGCTTGTGCTGTAACGGGTGGTCGTAAATATCTCCTTGAATTGTTCATTGTGAAGAGCATATTTCAACAGAATGGTCAGGTCATCGATCGTAGAATAGTGTTCCTCATCATGCAGCCCTGTCGGATTTGTAAAATGCGTGTTTCGCATTCCGAGCTCGGCTGCTTTTTTGTTCATTTGAACGACAAACTGTTCCTCCGTGGAAGACACAAACTGCGCAAGAGCTACAGAAGCTTCGGCTCCCGATGGCAGCAAGGTGCCATAGAGCAAATCAATGGCCTTTACGTCTTCATGGGGCAGAAAACCGGCCATAGACGCACCTTCAGACACAAGAGGAGGAAACAGCTCGGCATCAAGTCGAACGGTCTGTTCTAGATTGGACAGGCTTTCTATGGCCAGGATGGCCGTCATAATCTTCGTAAGTGAAGCGGGGTATATTTTCTCTTCGGAATTAACGGCAAACAAGGCTTCGTCGTCGGCAAGACGTACCAGCTTGGCGTTCGAGCTGTACAGCTCATATGGCACGATCGGATCCGAAGTCTTTCTTGTATGCTGGAACCATCGATCCGAGGCACGATCTAATTGTTGTAACACATCTTCAAGATCCGCGAGGAGCAGGATGGTAATAAGCAGCAGGATCATTCCTTTGATCGAGAATCGTTTTTTCTTTTTCTTGGTGTTCGACATGCTTAAAAAAACAACTCCTTTACATGGCAGTGCTTCTCGAGTGCTCCTGAGTCTTAATGAATGTAGACTCAGGAGCACTCCTTCCATTCAATCATGTAAGCGGAAGTTGTTTTTTAATTTTTTCTGGTCAAGTTCTTAAGAGTTTCTTAAGATTGTCCCGGAAGCTGTACAATAAATTTGGTATGTGAGCTGTCACTGCTCGCAGTAATGGTTCCGCCATGCGCATTCACAATCTCCTTGGCGATCGCAAGTCCAAGTCCGGCTCCGCCGGTGGCAGAGGACCTGGCAGTATCCAGCCTGTAGAATTTCTCAAATATCGTGCTCAGCTTATGCGGAGGAATGGTCTCACCCACATTGGCGAATGTAATGATCATCGTATTATGCTGCTTCACCGCTGTTATATCCACATTCGTACCTGAATAACTGTAATGGATCGCATTCTTCATAATGTTGTTGAACACTCGCGCAAGCTTGTCCGGGTCACCATACAGAGTCAGATGCTCATCAATCTGGACGGATACGGTAAGCTCATGCTCTGTGAGCATCGGATGGAACTCATCAGCGATTTGCATGAGCATCATAGAGAGGTTAATATTCGTCTGCTCGAGTATAATCTTCTGCAGGTTAAAGCGTGTAATATCAAAGAATTCATTGATGAGCTGTTCCAGGCGGTATGCCTTTTCGAGTGTAATATTCATGTACTTGGCCTTCTGCTCAATCGGCATATCCTTAGCTTCATCCAGCAGACTGAGATATCCAATAATGGACGTAAGCGGTGTTTTAATATCATGTGCCAAATAGACAACCAGGTCATTCTTTCGCTGCTCCGCCTCTTGTGCATCCTTCATTCTTTTCTTAAGCGTGTCTTTTACCAGATTCATCTTTCGCTCAACCACTTCAAGCTCTGAAGATAGGGTTATGGGCTCGTCCGATTCCTCGACCAGCTTATCCATGCTCCGATTGATTTCGTTAAAATAATGGGTTGCTCTGCTCAGTGTCCAATAGAAGATCAGGAACAGCAGCAGGATAAAAAAGATCCCAAGTATCAAATCCTTATTCCGCTGAAAAATAAGGTAGTACAGCTGGGCTGCCGTTTTGTATTCAATGTTTAGAACGACCTCTGCAAATCGGATGAACGAGTCGGCAAAAGGAGCCTCCAGCACACCGTCAATCAGGATGTTCTTGGCTGCCAGCCCAATAATGGCCGTTATGACCGCAGTAAGAAGAATTTGAGCGATTATTTTGTTTTTGAGCTTTCGAAAGTCATCCTTCAACCTTATAACCTACTCCCCAGACCGTTTTAATATATTTGGGCTTGTCCATGTGATCATTCATTTTTTCACGAAGATGCCTGATATGAACCATTACGGTGTTGTTGTTTGTGTAATATTTTTCTCCCCACACTTCCTGGAAGATCTGTTCGGAGCTCAGCACCTGACCTCGGTTAGAGCATAACATCCAAAGGATAGAGAATTCAGTCGGCGTAAGTGAGATAAGCTTCTCGTTCAAGTAACATTCATGGGTGTTCTTATTCAGCAAAAGCCCGGAGAAGGCAATAATTTTATCATCTTCCGTATGCGGGCTCTCCAAATTGTACTTCGTAAATCGCCGAAGCTGGGCTTTGACCCGGGCAACGAGCTCGAGTGGTCGAAACGGCTTGGTTACATAATCATCAGCACCGAGTGTAAGCCCGGTTATTTTGTCGATTTCTTCTTCTTTAGCCGTAAGCATAATGATCGGAAAGTGGTGCTTCTCTCTAATTTGTTGGCAAATATCAAAGCCGCTCATATCTGGAAGCATAACATCGAGGATGGCCAGATTCAGCTTATTGTGCTGGATGCAGTCCAGAGCTTCCTTCCCACTGTAAAATTTATAAACCTCGTAGTTTTCCGCTTTCAAATATAATTCAACTAAATCAGCAATTTCTTTTTCATCGTCTACAACTAGAATCCTTGTGCTCATGGGGACCACCTTTACTTCTTGTCTGTCTTATCCAAGCATCTACATAACTTTATCTTCGATGCGGTTCAATAGATCAATCGGCTTGAACAATGTCTAAATCTTACACTATTCCTTGATCAGAAAGCGAGTCATACTCATAAAACGAACCAAAGCCCTGCAGTAATGAAGAAACAGGGCGTCGCTGCTTCGGCGCAGGTAGAGCAGATTAAAAAATGGAGAGTGCATTCATCATTTGTCTGAACGAGACGGCATATGCGCTGCCGGAAAAATGGTTAACGAGATGCTCCCTGCCTGCACGCCGAATATGTTCACGAAGAGCGTGGTTATCCATGAGCTCGATTGCTTCTGCAGCAGCCTGCTCAACATTGCCGAGTGCATAGAACTTACCCGTCTGATTGTGAGTAATGAAGGCTCTCACGCCATCCGAATCGGAGCTAAGTACAGGTACACCGCAGCTGATGGCTTCTGCAACGGCATAGCCGAATCCTTCCATAATGGAAGTAGACAGCATGATTCCGCCCGATCTGGCGGCCATAGAGTAGTAATGCGGCATCATACTATTAGGAATGTTGCTGAAAATACCAATCTTATCCTCAAGCTCAAGAGCCTTCAGTGTATCGTAAAATTGCTGCTCGTCGGTAGGCACTGCAAGCGTAGGATCATGAAATACCCATATCTTAGCATTAGGCTTGTGCTGAATAATACGGTGGCTGATATGAAGAAACTCCCGCCAGTTCTTATTGTGCTCAAGTCTTCCGATCCACATAATGGCCGGATAAGGTGGTATATCGGTATCGATTGGCGTAAATGTTGTTGTATCCAGCATGTTCGGAATGATAAAACGATGAATGAATGGACAAATCTCCGCAAATAACTGCTGAAGATGGGCTGTAGGGGGGATGAGTACAGCGTTGGCATGCGCTTGAAGATAAGGGATGGCTGTACATATCGTTTCAATCGCAGCTTCTCTTGTACCGAGACCTTGTGCTTCATAAATGATGCGTCCCCTGTAATCCAGAACAAGCCGGAGCCGTTCGATCATGTTGATGTCGGATGTGACGATAATCGCATCATACTGCTGCTGGTTTAACAGAGACTTGATTTCGTTATCATGATTGGTAATAAATACGGTACCGGTATTATTCTGCATACCTGTCCCTGGTTTAAGGTACAGCGTATGGGCTTCAATGCCATGCTGATTCAAAACAGAGCACCGCAAGCGGTTAAGTGTTTCAACGCCCCCGCTTGGAATAAAGAAAGTAAAGAGGACTTTCAAGGCAGATCCCTCCTGCAGTTTCTAATACGCCGGGTAGATAGAACTAAGGGGAAAATGGGCGGTGGTAGGTTATCGTATTTGTCCGTATCCATTTAGTTCGTCTATCTAAAGTACGTGGTAGAACGGAATAGAGTGTGGGCTTAGAGCTACGCATTCACAATTTGGACATATTTTTTTAAGGATTCTTTTAAATTCATTTAAGCCATGTTTATAGTTGGTTGGCTATGCTTAGTATGGATCATATTTAGGTCTGAATTGATATAGAAAGGAAGTAGCCAATGTGCTGAGGTTAGATCAGGTAAGCAAGACGTTCGACAGCCATAGGGGAGTACATCATATGGACTTTTCGATGGAGCGTGGAGAGATCGTCGGTTTTCTAGGTCCAAACGGAGCTGGTAAAACGACAACCATGCGCATGATCACCGGGTATTTGCGGCCGACTGAAGGCAAAGTGCTCCTCGATGGTGAATCCGTGCATGAGCAGGGTAAAAAAGTCCGGTCCCGAATTGGATATTTACCCGAAACGCCTCCCTTGTATCCAGATATGTCGATTCTTTCGTACTTGAGATTTGTTGCTAAACTGAGAGATGTGCCAGCCAGAGAACAAAAGCGCAGAGTTGACGAAATGTTGTCAAGACTTGGACTCACTGGGCGAGAGCGTCAGATCATTAGGACCTTGTCCAAAGGTTACAAGCAGAGAGTAGGGCTGGCTGGTGCAATTATACATAAGCCGGACTTGCTTGTGCTTGATGAACCGACATCAGGACTTGACCCTAATCAAATCATGGAAATCCGCAATCTCATAAGAGAGCTCGGCGATAATCATACCGTACTGCTTAGCACGCATATATTGCCTGAGGTGAGTACCCTTTGCAGCAGAGTGCTGATCATTAATGAAGGACAGCTGGTGATGGATGGGGCTCCTGCATCGATCGGCAGTACAATGAATCAATCATTCCACGTTTCTCTAACTGTAAAGGGAGAATCGGAGACCGTCGTCCCGCTGATTCGAGCCTGGGGAGAGGGATTGGAGGAGAAGGTTCAGCTGAGCACACATAAGGAAGAGGACGGTATCGTCCGCTTAGAACTGAATGCATCTGCTCATTATGATTATAGAGAAGATTTGTTCTATTTACTGGCGAGATCAGAGCTCCCTATACTCGAAATGAAGAAGCAGGACCAATCTCTTGAAGAGATATTCCAGAAGCTGACGACAGATGAAGCCGGAGAAGTGGATTCCGATAAAAAAATTTCACTCCCTATCTCTGCCCCTGAACAAGAACAGGCAGAGCAGAAGGGAAGTGAGAACAGATGAAACGAATGCTTGCTATATTTTACAAAGAGCTGCAAGCTTATTTTCTCGCTCCAACCACCTATTTTGCCTTTGCGGTATATGTCTTGTTGTCGAGTTTTTTGTTTTTCATGAGCTTTGTCTACTATCAGCCAAGTATCGTAGATTATCGCCTTGTTCTGGGAGATACGATATCACTGCTGCTCTATGTTATCCCGCTGCTGACCATGCGGCTGATCGCGGAAGAATTTCGACAAGGCACAGATGAACTCTTAATGACTTCGCCTTCAAGCGTGTTGGAGATTGTGTTCGGTAAGTTTCTGGCGAGTTTGGTCATCCTCATGGCTCTTATTCTGTGCAGCCTTACTTATCCGCTGTTCATGTCCTTCTATGGGGATATCAATGAGACGACGGTGTGGGTATCCGCACTTGGGCTCTTCCTGCTCGGTGCAGCGATGATGGCAATCGGCATGTTTGCCTCCTCTTTATCCCAGCACCAAATGGTTTCTGCCGTGGCAGGCTTTATCCTTCTGTTTGTATTATGGATGCTGGATTCTTTCGGCGGAAATGCTGCAATTACAGCATGGCTTGAACCCTTCTCCTTGTCGAGCCGGTTCATGAATTTCACAAAGGGTGTCATTAGAGGATCGGATGTCATCTTCTATCTTACTTTGACAGCCTTATTCCTCACGCTCAGCATTCAAGGCGTCGAGCGGAAAAGGTGGAGGTAAGAGAGATGAAAAAATGGTTGAATCATACGAACAGTGCCATTATATCCATTGCAGTGATCGGTATTTTTATATTGCTCACGTTATTCATGAACTCATTAGGCGGCTTCCAGCTTGACCTGACAGCGAACAAGCAGAATACATTGTCTGAGCAAACCTTGGAGGCGATTAAAAGTGTGGAAGAAGACGTTAGAGTGCTGGTCTTCACCGTAAATTCCTCCAGTGACGAGCTGCTGAACAGGGAAGTGCAGGATATTGTTGATGAATACAGTAAACGAAACAATAAATTAAAAGTAGAACATTATAATCTGGAGAACGAACCCATCTTGGCCCAGCAGTATGGTCTAACGGCAAGCTCTATTGTGCTTGTCCAAGGGGACAAGCAGCAGGTTATTCCTATGATTGATCTCTTTACTTCTGGTGAGACAGAAGGCTCTTATCTATTCTCCGGAGAAGAGAAGCTGACGCAGGCATTGAATTCGCTCTCTTCTGATGAAGTACACCGAGTGGCCCTTCTTACAGGGCATGGCGAGCTGGACTTGTCTCTCGCAACAAGCTTTCAATCATCCCTGAATCAGAGCAATGTCGAGACCGAAGAAATATCTCTTGCAGCTGGAGAGTCCGTGCCGGAAGGAACGGATGTACTGGCTATTCTGGGACCACAAAACGATCTGACGGATACAGAGATGAAGCAGATACAGTCGTATATGGACAATGGTGGGAAATTGCTGCTTACGATGGCTTTTCATGAAAATATGGATACCGCCTGGCCTAATGTTGACGCGCTCGCTGAGCAATATGGAGTCCATAACGAACACGTGGTAATGGTGGACCCGGAACAGTCGCTGACCATGGGACCGCTGTGGTCCATGCCGGTATTTCAGTCTCACACGATTACAGATAAGCTGATTGAGAATAACTTAACCCCGGTATTTTCACTCACTCTTGGGCTCAGCGCCACCGAGCAGGAGAAATGGACGGTCGCTCCGATTGTGAAGTCTTCAGATAGCAGCTATGGGGAAACGAATGTGGAAGGGCTGCTCGTAAACGAAACGGACAATGATGCAGATGCCGATCTGCAGGGACCTGTAGATGTGGGATATGCCATAAGCACAGCGGAAGGGAAGCCAAAGGCAGTTATACTGGGTGCAACCACTTTTATTCAGGATTCGGAATTTTCGACGGGCGGGAACCGTGATTTTATTCTAAACACGGTAAATTACTTGGCTGAGAAGGAGAACGGCGTTACGATCAGACCCAAAGAGCAGGCGGGCTATGAATTGGCTTATTTGACACCGTCTCAAGGCTCTGGAATTTTTGTTATCTCCGTCATTTTATTCCCGCTGCTGTTTGTTATTGCAGGTATTCTATTATGGTGGAGGCGGAGAAGATAATGAAGAAATTCATTCCTACTCTGTTGCTGCTGGTGATTCTGGCAGGCGGCTGGATCTACGCTCACTCCCAGAACTACTTCAAGGAAGAACCGGAAACGGCTCGCAAGCTCATGGATACCAGCACCATTGATCCTGGTGAAATCGAGAAATTCAGTGTTATTACCGGAGGGGAAGAAGTCCAGTTGACCAAAGAGCAGGATGGCTGGGTCATGACGAAACCCGAGGCTTATCCCGTGAACAGCTATGCAGTAGGCAACTGGCTAGAAGCACTCCGTACAGCTGAAATTACGAAGGTAATCGTGGATAACCCAACGGATGTCGAGAAATACGGCCTTGATCTTGCTGGAGACGGCATCGTCATGACAGCTCAGAATGGCACTGAATTAACCTTGGCCGTTGGTCATATGTTGCCTACAGGAGAAGATAATTATGTGCAGATTGACGGAAGTCAGGTGGCAGCTGTGAGCGAAGCTCAGGTTTCAAGCCTGATGCTCAGTCCGCTTCAATTCATGGATACAACGCCATTCGAATGGGACAATGACCAGCTAGAATCGCTGGAATGGGAAGGTGAAGATTCGACTTGGGTGCTGAGACGTACACCAGAGGAAGAGAACAGCTGGACCATGAATGGTAAGGATGTTGAGCTCGCTGAAGCGGATTCCTTAATGAATCTGACAAAGAATATTGCTACAGATCAAGTACTCAAGCCGCTTGATGCCGATCAGGCTCAGATTGCTTTTACATTGACCGCAGCATTGGAAGACGGTACGAACAGAGTATATCAAGGCTGGATGAATTCATCAGAGCCCGGAGTGATCTTCGTCAAGACAGCAGATGATTCACTCAGCTATGTTCTTGCGGCAGATTCCATTCAAGAAATTAAGGACAAAGCAGAAGAGCTGCTAATCAGCGATGCGGAAGTGAATGATGCAGATACTGAGTGAAGCAGATACTAAATAAAACTTAAATATAACAAGGAAAATCGCCATTTGGAATGAACGATAGAATTGAATGAGATCCTTCGTTCAGATCTTAGTTGAATCTATCTCTGATGGCGGTTTTTCTTTTTTTACAATATCAGTCGATTCGGATGAAGCAAGATACGTAGTTGAAGGCATACAGATTCATCAGTTGGTTCCAAATCCTTTCAGCATATAGGTTAGCAGATTGGTGCACCTTAATGGAGTACCCTAACCTACACTTGAAATGGAGGATGAACGAATGCCAGGAATGAACAAAACGAAAGCGATCACTTTATCTTTATCTACCGCCTTACTTGTCATGTCTGGATTAACAGGCTGTGGAACAAACACGGATCATAATTTGAACACTAATCAAGTGCGTAACAACAAAGCCAGTAATAACAAGCAGTTCGGTTTAAATGCGAACAGTGTTCATCGTACCAATAATCTCAGAAACAGCGATGATCTGTCTAAGGTTGTATCTGATATGGATGGAGTGGGAAATGCTTATGTTCTCCTTACTGATAATAATGCTTATGTTGCGGTATCGCTCAAAGACGGAGTTCAGCCGCAAAGCACCCGCCATCACAATCAACGTAATATGAAGAGCAAGAACCTCAGCAGCATGGGTGTAAAGACTGGGACACGAGCTCCTTATACAACAAGCGGGATCGCTCCTGGGCTCACCAATGACTACTCCCAGAGCAACATGCTTGGAGACAACGCGAACGGTCCTCGAGGAGCAGGTGGGATATTTAATCCTAACAATGTTCGAATGAATGAGACAAAAGGTCCGACTACGTATACAAAAATGAATGATCATGACGTGGCCGAAGAAGATGTATCCGATCTAATGAAGAAAGAGATCACAGGGAAGATCAAAGAATTGGCTCCAAATGTGAAAAATGTCTACATCTCGGCGAATCCAGACTTTGTAGGTCGCGCTCAAGGTTATGTCAATGATGTTGCCGAAGGTAGACCAATCAGCGGATTTATTGATGAATTTCAAACCATGATGGATCGTTTGTTCCCGACGAATGGAACAATGATGGACAACAATAAAAATCGTTAATCCAGAATAGAAGAGCTTATGGGGAATGAATATAAAAAGGCGTTGTTCTTAGAGAGATAATCTAAGGGGACAACGCCTTGTCTTACTTTAATTTAGTTTGTACCGTGGTTAGTTGCTATCCGTACTTAGTGCACGTCCTTTAATCCAAACCTGTTTAAGTTCGAGGGAGGCATCCAACAGCAGTAGGTCCGCTTGCTTCCCTTGCTCAATGGTTCCTGTGGCATCCAAGATGCCCAGAAGCTCGGCCGGATTATGACTAGCTGCCTGCGAAGCTTCTATTATACTGAGCCCGGCCTCCTGCATGAGGAAGCGGAAGCCGCGAATCATCGTGAGTGTGCTGCCTGCAAGAGTAACACCATCCTGTAAACGAGCCACACCTTCCTTGACGATAACCGGCAGGTCACCGAGCGTGTAATTCCCGTCCTCAAGCCCAGTCGCTGATATGGCATCCGTAATGAGTACCAGCTTCTGCAGCTTGCTTTTTAACTGAGCAAGAAGAGACACCGCAGCAGGATGGACATGAATTCCGTCTGCAATCACTTCAGCGCTGATTCGTTCATCACTGAGCACAGCCCCGGCTACACCTGGTTTACGGTGATGAAGAGGCGTCATCGCGTTAAAGGTATGAACAGCATGATGGAGTCCCGCTTCAACAGCGGCTTCTACTTCTTCATAAGTTGCATCTGTATGACCTAATGCGGCGATGATTCCTTTTTCTCTGAGCCATGCGATCACCTCATGCGCACCTTGTTGCTCAGGTGCAAGAGTTACTTGCTGAATGAGTTCAGGATATTGCTGTTCCCAAGAGATCAGCCAGTTTACATCCGGCAGCGAGATATGATCTGGATTTTGTGCTCCAGGCCATTTGGGACTAATAAAGGGTCCTTCCAAATGAACCCCTGCAAGCTGTGCGTAAGGCATCTCTTTGGAACGGTATTTGTTCACTTCGCTGAGTACCTTGTCAATCCAATCTTTAGGTGCGGTCATAGTCGTAGCGAGCATCGTCGTCGTTCCTTGAGAAGCATGGTAAGACGTTATCGTATCGAGTACGCTCTGATCTGAGTTCATGAAGTCCTCACCACCGCCGCCATGGACGTGGATATCAATGAAGCCGGGAAGAATATATCCATCCTCGCTTGTGAACGTTTCAATGTCCCCTTCGTTCCATCGATGGGGTAAGCCCGCATTCGTCCCTGCGTATACGATGGTTTCATTCTCAATGACAACAACGCCATCCTCAATCAGGCTGTCTTTGGTTACTACATTTCCGTATATTTTAGTAAGCAACTACATCAGCCTCCCTGCACCACGGTCTAACAGTACAATAACGTTTGGATGGCACTGAAGCAAGGAAGCAGGGCACTCAGTTGTAATGGGACCGGTCAGGGCTGTACGAATAATTTCTGCCTTGTCTTCACCACGGGCAACGAGAAGAATTTGTTTCGCTTTTAGAATAGAGCCGACGCCCATCGTCATGGCCTGCTTAGGCACATCGGATGGAGAATCAAAGAATCGTGCGTTCGCCTTGCGGGTTTCCTCTTTGAGATCAACGACATGAGTTCCGCTCGTTAGGCTTGACCCAGGCTCATTGAAGCCGATATGCCCGTTATGTCCTATGCCTAGCAGCTGGATGTCGACAGGGCCGTGATCATTGACAAGCTGCTCATAATGAGTACATTCCACTGCTAGATCAGATGCATTCCCATTCGGTACATGGTTGTGGTTCATATTCATATCAATGTGATTAAACAATTGCTCATTCATAAAGCTCCGGTAGCTCTGTGGATGATCTTCAGGAAGTCCTACATACTCATCAAGATTGAAGGAGGAGGCTTGGGCAAAGCTGACGAGCCCTTTGCTATACATTTGAATAAGTTCCTTATATATGCCGACAGGGGAACTTCCTGTTGCGAGACCCAATACGGCCTTACGCTTGGATTGCAGAAGAGCGGCAATGATTCCGGCCCCGGTTGCATTCAAGTCCTGTTCATGTTCAAAAGTCCAAATATTCATATTATCTCACCCTTCATTTCTTAGTTTGGTACGCTGCACTTGCTCATAGGACACATTCAATCTAGGGACAAACCGATCAAAGTCGTGACTAACCATGCCGGTAAATATAATATCGATCACATGAAGGAGTGCGATACGAGAGGCCATGTCTCCTCTTCGCATGCCCTGTTCCAGGGAAGATGTGAATAAGGGAATATCCGCAATGGATGCCAGTGTACTGTGTCCATAAGAGGTTAGAGAGATGGTACGGGCTCCGTTTTCTTTCGCACAGAGGAGTGCATCAATCGTATCCTGTGTTTCACCCGAATAGGACACGGCAACAGCAACGTCCTCTTCTTCTAATGAAGAAGCTGAAGTGACCTGCATATGCCCGTCCGAAAAAGCAGTACAGGAAACGCCGATACGGATCAGCTTCTGATAAAAGTCCTGCGTCACAATGGAGGAGGTAGCTACCCCGTACAGATCGATGCGTCTAGCGCTGCACAAGAGCTTAATCGCATCCTCCAGGCGTTCATGATCAAGTAAACGGGTGGTATCTGTAATGGAAGCGAGATGGTTCGCTTCAATAGCTTCTATAATGGTAGTAAGTGAATTTCCTGCGACAATATCCTGATAAGCTGTGACTCCCGTAGGCTGGGAAATTTCTGCTGCCAGCTTCATCTTAAAGTCAGGAAAACCTCTGAAATGACGAGATTTGCAAAAACGGGTTACCGTTGCAGGACTCGTACCGCTGTTCTCAGCTAGTTCCTTAATCGATAACCCGGTCACCTCAGCGGGAGATGCCAAAATAACTTCTGCAATCCGGCGTTCCTGGGAAGGAAGCTGATCGAGCTCTCTGGAGAGAGCATTAAGTATTGTCGTCATAACTCATCCGCCTTGTTAGAAAATTAATTTCACAAATATATTGATTTTAATGAAAATTATTTTTGTATAATTTCATCTTAATCAAAATGCCTTGCAAAATCAACCGTCAGCGACACATTTCCTTAACCCTACTAGCATGTACGTGAAGGCGGATCTTTAGCCCAATTTTTTCCGCGCATTGAACCAATATAGGTGATTTTACATAAGATGATTTGACTGTATCCCTTAACCTTGTTACACCATACAAACCCGGGCAAGGAGGGGTAAACATTGAAGGGTGACCACAAGAGCAAATTTTTGTTGACCCACCGTGAACGCGAAGTATTCGAGCTTCTGGTGCAGGACAAAACGACACGAGACATTGCAGGACTTCTCTTTATCAGCGAGAAAACCGTCCGAAATCACATTTCTAATGTCATGCAAAAACTCAATGTTAAGGGTCGTTCACAAGCGGTAGTGGAATTGATCAAATTAGGAGAATTAAAAATCTGACGAAGACACGGGGTTCATTCGTTTTCGTCATGGCCCTCTTCGCTCATCTAATTGGATGAGAGAGGAGGGCTTCCGTTTGTGTGAGGAGAAGAGAAATGGGCTGACTGGAGGTATACATAGGTGGAGGGGAATGAAGCTACTGGGTGGAATATGCTGCTTTGGAGGAAGGGGAAAGGGCTGTTTTGTTGCGATTGTTGCGTACTGTGGTGGAAGGGGAAACGCTGTTTTTGTGCTGTTCACTCCGGTTGTTTTTGCTTGGACGCAGGTATGTCGAGGGAGCAATGGTCCAAGCAAAAGCCAAAAGTCGTTCCCATCTCAAAAACAGCTTATTCCCTGGAGCGGCAGCGTCAGAAATCCTCATCTCCTCTGGGTGTGGAGGAGGGGGACGTGGTTGCTCTCATGGGTGAGCAACTAGTCTGAGTAAAAGAGCGGGCTGCTGCGAGTGATGCATACTTTTGGCGGAGGGGAAACGCTGTTTTGTGCTGTTCACTCCGGTTGTTTTTGCTTGGACGTAGCAGATTCGGAGGAGTAATGGTCCAAGCAAAAGCCAAAAGTCGTTCCCATCTCAAAACCAGCTTATTCCCGGGAGCGGCAGCGTCAGAAATCCTCATCTCCTCTGGGTGTGGAGGAGGGGGACGTGGTTACTCTCATGGATGAGCAACTAGTCTGAGTAAAAGAGCGGGCTGCTGCGAGTGATGCATACTTTTGGCGGAGGGGAAACGCTGTTTTGTGCTGTTCACTCCGGTTGTTTTTGCTTGGACGTAGCAGATTCGGAGGAGTAATGGTCCAAGCAAAAGCCAAAAGTCGTTCCCATCTCAAAAACAGCTTATTCCCGGGAGTGGCAGCGTCAGAAATCCTCATCTCCTCTGGGTGTGGAGGAGGGGGACGTGGTTGCTCTCATGGTTGAGCAACTAGTCTGAGTAAAAGAGCGGGCTGCTGCGAGTGATGCATACTTTTGGCGGAGGGGAAACGCTGTTTTGTGCTGTTCACTCCGGTTGTTTTTGCTTGGACGTAGCAGATTCGGAGGAGTGGTGGTCCAAGCAAAAGCCAAAAGTCGTTCCCATCTCAAAAACAGCTTATTCCCTGGGGCGGCAGCGTCAGAAATCCTCATCTCCTCTGGGTGTGGAGGAGGGGGACGTGGTTGCTCTCATGGGTGAGCAACTAGTCTGAGTAAAAGAGCGGGCTGCTGCGAGTGATGCATACTTTTGGCGGAGGGGGAAACGCTGTTTTTGTGCTGTTCACTCCGGTTGTTTTTGCTTGGACGTAGCAGATTCGGAGGAGTAATGGTCCAAGCAAAATTCGGCAATATCCTGATGTAAGTGAATCAGACACACGATCTTAAGGCTACGGAGTAACGAATAAGGCAGAAGATTTTAGATTTAGATGTTTGACGTTGAAAGGGACTATGATGCAGACTCCCCTTATAAGGATCTATTGTTTTTATCACAGCGTCTAATCTACCAAGATGAAGAATAGACCGTGAGGTGATAAGAATGAGAAACAAAGTAATAATAATGTACCTTCTGAGTTTTTTTCTCCTGCTTGATATTGTTCGTATCGTAGTACCTTCAACAGCTCATGCTTGTTCTTGTGCTGAACCTATCAGCATGGAAGAACAGATGATTCGGAAAACGGCTATTTTTACAGGAAAGCTAATCAGCCTTAGTCAACCGAACCGAGGAATAATTTCGTCTTCCGCAGATCCGGTCGCAGCACAATTTGAAGTCATTAATGTGTGGAAAGGGGATCTTGGTGCAGAAACCACGGTATACACTGCAATAAGTTCAGAAAGCTGCGGGTATGAAGGATTCGAAGTTGATGAGGAATTTATCGTTTTTGCTTCTGGACCGTATGATCAGCTCAAGACCGGTCTGTGCGAAGGGACAAAACAGCTAGGTTCTGCACAGGAAGAACTGGCCGCACTTGAGGCAGGCTATAAGCCAGTGGCAGTTACAAGTCATGAAAAAAATGCGCCGGAGATCTCCATCGTATATAAGGACACAAGATCAAGCCAAGTTTGGATTGTGCCGTCGGTGATTGCTGTTGCCATGTTAGCTGTCACTCTGCTGGTTGTATTATATAAGCGGTGGAAAAACTGATTACAGCCATGTAAGACCAGCGACATCAGCACACAAAAAAGGCGGGCTGTAATGCAGCCAGCCCGCCCAAAGAGCCCCATCCTCCATGCAGAGGAATGGGGATTTGTGAAGTTGCACTTGAACATCAAGGCGAAGCAGAAGAGCGAAGAGGACGGAATTGGAGTGAAGAAGCGGAGCGTTCGTCATTGCCGGCAGACTTCAACTGTATAATCATAGTAAGATCAAGAAGTCTGCCGGCAACAACGATCGGAACCCAATCCGTCTACGGAGCGAGCCAAGCGAGCCCTTCATCTACGGAGCAACGCATCCAATACGCCCTCCTCCGCAGCAACACCAACACAAAAAGAGCGGGCTTTAATGCAGCCAGTGCCCAAAGAGCCCCATCCTCCATGCAGAGGATTGGGGCCCTGAGGCATTTTAAGGTGTTGTGCTTTGAGCCATTGAGGCGAGCCGAAGAGCGAAGAGGACGGAATTGGAGTGAAGAAGCGGAGCGTTCGTCATTGCCGGCAGACTTTAACCGTGTAATCACAGTAAGATCAAGAAGTCTGCCGGCAACAACGATCGGAACCCAATCCGTCTACGGAGCGCCCAAGCGAGCCCTCCATCTACGGAGCAACACATCCAATACGCCCTCCTCCGCAGCAACACCAACACAAAAAGAGCGGGCTGTACAAACTGCCAGCCCGCCCAAAGAGCCCCATCCCCCATGCAGAGGAATGGGGATTTGTGAAGTTGCACTTGAACATCAAGGCGAAGCAGAAGAGCGAAGGGGACGGAATTGGAGTGAAGAAGCGGAGCGTTCGTCTTTGCCGGCAGACTTCAACCGTGTAATCACAGTAAGATCAAGAAGTCTGCCGGCAACAACGATCGGAACCCAATCCGTCTACGGAGCGAGCCAAGCGAGCCCTTCATCTACGGAACAACGCATCCAATACGCCCTCCTCCGCAGCAACACCAACACAAAAAGAGCGGGCTGTACAAACAGCCAGCCCGCCCAAAGAGCCCCATCCCCCATGCAGAGGAATGGGGATTTGTGAAGTTGCACTTGAACATCAAGGCGAAGCAGAAGAGCGAAGGGGACGGAATTGGAGTGAAGAAGCGGAGCGTTCGTCTTTGCCGGCAGACTTCAACCGTGTAATCACAGTAAGATCAAGAAGTCTGCCGGCAACAACGATCGGAACCCAATCCGTCTACGGAGCGAGCCAATCGAGCCATTCTATCTACGAAGCAACGCATCCAATACGCCCTTCCATCTCCACAGCAACACTCTCAATTCCCTATGTAACTCCGCTTATACCTGCTTCAAATAATCCACAATCGTCAGCAAGCCTTTGTCAAAGTTCTCCAGATTAAAATGCTCATTCGGTGCATGGAGGTTCTCATCCGGCAGGCCGAAGCCCATCATAACTGCGGGAGCGTTGAGTGTACGGGACAGCTTTTCTACGATCGGAATGGAGCCGCCGTCTTTTGTGAATAGAGCGCGTGTACCATACACGTTCTCGAAGGCATCCGCTGCTTTTTGCAGGAAAGGATGGCTTGGATCAATGTTAAAGGCAAATGCTTTTTCCTTGGGAGTGAAGGAGAGCTGTGCTCCAACAGGTGTATGTGCCTTGAGGTGAGCTTCGATCGCATTTAGCACCTTCTGAGGGTCTTGGTCTGCGACGAGTCTGCACGTGATCTTGGCATGGGCTTCCTTCGGAATAACTGTCTTGCTGCCTTCACCTTGGAAGCCGC
The DNA here is from genome assembly GCF_042678545.1 of Paenibacillus provencensis. Taxonomy (NCBI): domain Bacteria; kingdom Bacillati; phylum Bacillota; class Bacilli; order Caryophanales; family Paenibacillaceae; genus Paenibacillus; species Paenibacillus provencensis. The sequence goes on from NZ_JBHTKX010000005.1 coordinate 159,474, forward strand.
CCCATACACCGTTCAGCTCCAAGGTTGGACGTGCGCCTACGCGTTCTACGAAGGAGAAGCCCTCTTCGCCAAACAGAGTATCAAGCCCCAGATCCTTTTTCAGCTGATCCTCATCAAAATTCTGCTTGGCAAATTCTTCGCGCATTTCAGAGCTTAACTCTTGTACGCCCTCATAGAACCCATCCACAGAGACACGGCCTTGTGCATCATGCAGAGAAGCAAGCAGTGACACCATGGCATGGAGTGCATTGGGAACGCCCCCGCCATATGATCCTGAATGCAAATCGGTATTCGCCGTATGAAGTGACAATTCCATGGAGCAAAGACCGCGCAGTCCTGTAGAGATTGCAGGTTTGCCTGGAGCCAGCAGCGAAGTGTCAGAGATCAGGATCGCATCAGCAGCAAGCTTGTCTGTATGGTCTGCCAGGTATAGCGGGAGATTCGGACTCGAAATTTCTTCTTCGCCTTCAATACAGAATTTAATGTTTACAGGCAGTTCCTTTTCCTGCTTCAAAATCGCCTCTACAGCCTTCACATGCAGGAATAATTGACCTTTGTCATCTGTAGCTCCGCGAGCATATAGTTTACCGTCCCGAATATCTGGTTCAAACGGCGGTGTCTGCCACAGATGGAGCGGATCTACCGGCTGCACATCGTAATGGCCATAGATCAATAGTGTTGGCTTCCCTTCTGCATGAAGATAGTCTGCAGTAACAATAGGATGACCCTCCGTAGAGTGAATCTCTACATGCTCAAGACCCGCTGCCTTCAGCTTGTCAGCTACCCATTCGGCAGCCTTCAGGACATCTCCTTTATGCTCGGACAGAGCAGAAATACTTGGAATCGTAAGCCATTCCTTTAATTCGTTCAGATGTGTCTCACGATGTTCAGCAAAATAAGCTTTATAATCAATGCCCATTCTGAATTCATCCTCCTTGATTTTAATCCTAAACAGCAGCAATGATATTGCTTTGCCCTATTATTTTACACTCTTTTCGGCAGAATACGAAATTGTACCCGGAAGAAACATGGAATTCAGCCGCGCTAGCAGGAAATGAATGGGGGATAGCGAATGCAAACAGAGAATATTCAAAAAAATTTATAAAACTATAAATCAATTTATAAAATAGTAGAATCAATTTCATAATACCTTTCGCTGCTTTAATCAAAAGTATATATAGCTTCAAATTCACCTTTTTAATGAGTTATGAAATTGTAAACTTCATAGGAAACGGGCAGGTGAGCGATTCATGAATCCGCAGCAAGTGTTGTCGAGAGAGAAAGAATACGATCCACTACCTAGTGAGAAGAAGCGGCCTTTCAAAGGCAGGTACTATCGGAAGAACCTTATCACGATTCTGCTCATCGCGAGCATACCGGGATTGATAACAGGAATCGTGATCTACTGGCTGGTTGTCTCTCAGATGGAGGAGGAGTTCGGCCGTCTGCATCAGAATCAGATTAACAATCGTGCGTTGAATATGGCCGATCAATTCTCGTATATGGAGCTTGGACTATCCCACTGGGCATTTGAGCCTCGATTCGGCGAAGAGCTGAGGAATATGGATTACGTCTATCATTTTGATCAGACAGAGGATATCGTTACAACCTTGAATGTACTGCAAGGGTCGCATCCGCTGATCGATAAGGTACAGCTCTATTTGAATGAGCCGCAGTCAATTTTGTTTAACCGCTCATATGGAGAGCTGGCTGATGAACGCATGATTCGTTCTTATCACCAATATTTAACTGACGGCAATCAGGTGTACTGGACAGACAGGCTTCCAGGGCAGCTGCTGCCGGACGGTGAGGTGAACACCGCAGAAGAACTCTTGCATACAGACTCAAGCGAAGCGCTCGTACTGGTGCATAAAATTCCTGGCAGCAGTACTGCACCGTTCGGAGCCCTCATCGTAACACTCGACAATGACAAAGTTAGAAATCTAATGAAAACGCTTACTCCATATGATCAGGGCTCGACCTTTTTGCTGGATAAGAGCGGAGAGGTGCTGGTGTCCAGTGGTGATCACAATGGGGCCTCCTCCGGTGAGCTGAACGAGCAGATTAGGCAGCAGGTTGATCTGGAGCGAAATAACGGTTCTTTTTTGTATACATTTGAGAATACAACGTATTCGGTGTCCTATGGAAAGCTGAGTCGCATTGACTCTGACTGGGTATATGTATCGGCTGCTCCGATAACGGATATTACAGCACCTTTATTGTCGGTATCCAAATTCATTGTAATGGTCAGTGCGGCAGGTTTACTTATTGCCATCCTATTATCCTGGCTGGCCTCAAGGCGCATTTATTCACCTATTGAGCGTCTGCTTGGGGTACTCGGAACGAACGAAAAAGATCCCCTTCAAGGAACTTTGCTGCATCATGACGAGTTCGAATTACTTGAAACCTACTGGAACGATCTTCTCACGGAAAGAAGCAGAGCAAGACGTAAGCTGGATGATCGGCTGCCCATGCTCCGCGGAAGCTTCGTTATGCAGCTGATTCAAGGGCATCTATCATCCCACTCGGAAGCATATCTCATCGAGCAGATGTCGGATCTCGGATTTAAGGTGGAGGACCGTCAATTCTTGCTGGTGAAGCTGAGGCTGACAGGCTATTCAAATCTAAACGGTCGTTTTAACGAGCAGGACACAGGACTTGTTACTTTTGCAGCTGTGAATATTATCGAAGAGTTTGCCGCACAGCGGTTTGAACAGGCAGCAGTCCTGAATTTTCATGATCTATCGGCCGCTGTGCTCCTGACGGGTACAGACGGGGAGTCCCTGAAGTCCGCGGCTCTCGTGTGGGGAGAAGAGCTGATGCTGGTGATCAACCGAATCATGAAGATGAACGTAACGATCTTGATCAGCAGGCCAGCGGGCCCGGTATCCGAGCTTCCGGCACTATTTCTGGAACTCGAGCAGGCAGAAGCGTTCAGAAGCATTGAGGATTTGAATCAGCTTCTGGATCTGGATGAAGAAATGCAGTTCCGAAAAATAGAAGAGGCAAGCTATCCATTCCTCCTTGAACGCGATATCGTCCAGGCAGTGCGTACAGGCAAGACGGAAGAGGCGGATCGTTTATTGTCACAATTTATGGAGGAGGCCATTAAGCAGCATACGACCGAGTACCAATTACAGCAAACGATGCTTCAGCTGCTGGCGAGCCTGCTGCACATGATGCTTCAATCCGGAGTCCCCTCTCATCAGCTGTTCAAGGGAAGAAACCTGTATGAAGAGATTGCATCCCTGAAGGAACGGGTTCAGATCGGGAAGTGGATGAGACAAGAAGTATTTCTACCTTATATCCGTTACATGGAAGAGAGATCTCATGCCGGGCTTAAGCCCGTAATTGACCGGACGATGCAGCGTATCGACGAGCAGTACATGACAGACATATCGCTGGAGAGCTGTGCAGATCAAGAAGGAATGACTCCTTATGCGCTCAGCAAAGCTTTCAAACAGGTAGCAGGAATCAATTTTATAGATTACGTGACCTACAAACGGATAGAGGCAGCGAAGGAATTGCTGAGAGAAACGGATTTGAAAATGAATGATATCGCGGATCGAGTTGGTTATCAGCACAGCTACTTTAACCGGATATTTAAGAAGCAGGAAGGAATGACGCCGGGTCAATATCGCGATCAATGGCATCAATAGCATTGTGCTGAAGAAAAGACAGCCTCTACTTGTCCTCATGGAATATTCGGTGGATTAAGTAGAGCTTTTTTATGGAGGTGAATCAATTCTAAATGAATGGATGCACAAGCTTTCACCTTATTTACAAAAAAAGTAATTCAGGCAAAAAAGTTCAATAGCACAGAAATACCCTATTTTATAAGCATCTCAAAACGCTGTAATGACGTTCATTTCTGCCGAAGTTGAGGAACGGAACAAAAAATGAATGTTGGCGGAAACGCAAAACGTTGGATAAAGTAAGGAGCATACACTTTGACAACGCTTTCAAAATGAGCGAAGAAAATGGAAAGGAGACGTCTATGAACAATGATTCGCAGATCCCGGGAATCGTCGGTTACGGCTCTCAGATCCCTAGCAAGGCGGACATTAAAAAGAATGCAAGAAAACGATGGTTGTCCCAGCTAAAACGCAACAAATGGTTGTACCTGCTGGTCACGCCTGGACTTCTTTACTTCTTAGTATTCAAATATGCGCCAATGTGGGGAATCGTCATTGCCTTCCAGGACTATCAGCCTTTTCTCGGTATCCGGGAAAGTGAATGGGTCGGCTTCGAAAATTTCACGACATTTTTCCAAAATCCTGATTTCTACAGGCTGCTGCGCAACACACTGATTCTGGCCGTGTATGATCTCGTATTTTTCTTCCCGGCTCCAATTCTTGTGGCCTTACTTCTCAATGAAATTTCAAAATCGTGGTTTAAACGAACCGTACAAACACTAGTCTATGTTCCGCATTTTGTATCCATGGTTATTATCGCAAGTATTACGTATGTATTTCTTACACCGGACGGCGGGGTTCTGTATGAGCTGATCGCCTGGATCACGGGCACACCCATTGATGTTCTATCTGATCCGGATGCCTTCAGACCGCTCATTATCATTCAGATGCTGTGGAAGGAGGTCGGCTGGGGAACGATTATTTTCTTAGCTGCGCTCGCAGGCGTAGACACCGAACAGTACGAGGCTGCTATTGTGGATGGTGCTGGACGCTTTCGTAGAATGTGGCATATTACGCTTCCAGCGATTCGAAATGTCATTATTATTCTGCTCATTCTTCGTCTGGGCAACTTCCTGGATACCGGATTTGAGCAAATCTTCCTCATGACGAACTCACTTAACCGCGATGTTGCCGATGTGTTTGATACATATGTATACCAGGTCGGTATTACTCAGGGTGCATTCAGTTATAGTACAGCGGTTGGATTATTCAAGTCGGTCGTAGGGATTATCCTCATTCTTGGAGCGAATAAACTTGCCAAGAAATTCGGTCACTCTGGCATCTACTAGACAAAATATCTGCCAATAACATGACTCTTGCAAAGGAGGGACAGTAGATGGACAAAAGGTTTAATACGCCGGGCGGACGAGTCTTTGACGTATTCAATTACCTGATTCTCAGCATCTTCGGGATCGTCACCGTGCTTCCGTTTCTATATATCATCGGCAACTCGTTTGCTACGGAAGCCGAAATCACGGCGCGAAACTTCTTTCTCATTCCACATGATATTTCCTTCAGTGCGTATCAGTACATCTTTTCATCCTCTACGATTTTTAAGAGCATTGGTAACTCGGTATATATTACGGTTGTGGGCACACTCGTTAATCTGCTGTTCACACTAACGATGGCGTATCCACTCTCCCGCAAGGATTTTTGGGGAAGGAATGTCATCATGAATCTTGTCATCTTCTCCATGCTGTTCGGGGGAGGGATGATCCCGACCTATCTGGTCATTCGAGAACTGGGGCTCCTGGATACCTACTGGTCCTTGATTCTGCCGGGCGCCATTGGCGCTTTTAACCTGATTGTCGTCAAGAACTTCTTCCAAGAGCTTCCTGCAGGACTGGAAGAGGCGGCACGAATTGACGGTTGTACAGATCTCGGTGTATTTTGGCGCATTGTTCTTCCCCTATCCAAGCCGGTCATTGCTACTTTTGCGTTGTTTTATGCGGTGGGGCATTGGAATAACTTCTTCTCGGCGCTCTTATATCTCTCAGACAGTGCCATGTGGCCGCTGCAGGTCATGCTCAGGCAGATCGTGCTGCTCTCGCAGGGCACGGCCGGAGATATGGCGAACATGGATCCTAATTTTGTTCAGCCTCCGGAGCAATCCATTAAGATGGCGGTCATCGTCGTAGGCACGATCCCAATTCTGCTGGTTTATCCGTTCCTTCAAAAGCACTTTGCCAAAGGCATGCTGCTTGGTTCAATCAAAGGTTAATCCAAATCAACGATTAAATGGGGGTACTGTTTATGAAACAAGCCAAGAAGTCGGTTAAGCAATCCATCAAAGTTCTAAGCACTTCGTTCCTTGTGGCGGCTATCCTTGCCGGTTGCTCGTCCTCGCCAGACGGTAATGGTGAACAGGCGCAATCAGGTGCATCGGGAGGAGAGGCGGCAGGCAAACTGCAGCTTGGTATTATGGTACCGAACTTTGAAGCGGAAACGCCGGCTGCCAATAATCCCGTCATTCAGAAGCTGGAGGAGCTGACGAATACGGAGCTGGAATTTCAGTGGGTGCCCAGCAGCTCATACGAAGACAAGTTCAACATTACACTTGCTTCCGGCAAGCTGCCGGATGTCATGGTCGTTCTCGGTAAATCGCCAAGCTTCATCAATGCTGCACGCAACGGTGCCTTCTGGGAACTGAGTCCTTATCTGAAGGATTATCCGAACTTGTCCCAAGCGAATGAGATTATTCTGAACAACGCCTCGATTGATGGGAAGACTTATGGAATATATCGTGCACGTGTATTGGGACGTAACGGGGTCACCATCCGCAAGGATTGGCTGGATAATCTCGGCCTCAGCGTGCCGACGACCATTGATGAATTCTACAACGTAATGAAGGCCTTCACGGAAAATGATCCGGATGGCAATGGGAAGAAGGATACGTACGGGCTGATCGCAAGTAAATTCAACGGTCCTTGGGATATCATGTCGGTGTGGTTTGGTGCACCGAATCGCTGGGGTGAGGATGAGAACGGCCAGCTCGTTCCTGCTCACAAGACACCACAATATTTGGAAGCGCTCAAATTTTTCCGCAAGCTATATGAAGAAGGACTCGTCAACAAAGATTTTGCGGTCATGGATGCATTGAAGATGCCTGATCTTATGGTCAATGGAAAAGGGGGTGTCATGGTTGACGTAGCCGACAACGCCCAGCGGATCGATCAGAAGGTGCTCGAGAAGGATCCGAATGCAACGGGAGCCATCGACGTGCTGCCTGCCATGGTTGGACCTGAAGGGCACCGTGATTTGCCGACATCCGGATACTCGGGAATGATCGCTATTTCGAAGAGCGGCGTGAAGACAGAAGAGGAATTGAAGGAAGTGCTCACCTTCCTAGACAAGCTGAACGAGGAAGAACTGCAGATGCTGATGAGTTTAGGCATTGAGGGTACGCACTATGAGAAAAAAGAGGATTATATCGTACCGAGTACGGATAAACAGATTTTGCGCGATTTGAACGGTACGAATCAGATCTTGATGTTCATTCCGGAAACGCGGGGTCTCAGCGTAGAGCAGACGCCTGTCCGCAAGAAGGTCGCTGAAATTCAGAAGGCAAATGAAGAGATTGTCATCCCTAACCCGGGCGAGCCTCTGATCTCGGATGTGTATGCGCAAAAAGGACCTCAGCTAGACAACATCATAAATGATGCCCGTACCAAGTTTATAGTCGGTCAGATTGATGAACAAGGCCTGCAGGAAGCATTCGAGCTATGGGAGACAAACGGAGGCACGGAATATATCGAGGAAATAAACAAGCTGTACGCTGAGGTTAAACAGTAAGAGCTCTTCATTAACAAGCAGCATCCATAGATGAGGAGAGCGGGATGTCCCCTCTCCTTTTCCGTTGATGAACCATTTGAACGAAAATAGATCCTTACTGAGGAGGTGGCTTTATGTTGGCGTCGCAAACGTTCCAGAATCCGGGTAACGAATTCAGAGTGCAGCCCTTTTGGTTCTGGAATGGGGAGATGGATGAAGAGCAAATCGCATTCCAGATTGCCGAAATGGCGAAGCAAGGCGTTGGCGGTTTTTTTATCTGCGCAAGACAGGGGCTGACCATTCCTTATCTATCACAGGCTTGGTTTGACAAGGTAAAGGTTGCAGTGAGTGAGGCGAAGAAATATGGACTTCATGTGTGGCTATACGATGAGTATCCTTATCCCAGCGGAATGGCGGGAGGCGAGGTCACTCTCGAAATGCCGGAGGCGAAGCAGCGTACGCTGGAGCATTACACAAAACAGGTCTCTAGCGGGTCAAAAGTGTCTTGGACGCTGCCTTGGGCTGTTATTTTGTATGCGAAGGCCATTCGGCTGGGAGAGAAGGGGAATCGGTTATGGGAAGAAACGATCGATCTTCGCAAATCCATCGGAAATGTTCAGCTTGAACAGGTTTACCAGGAGACGGGGCTTACCTCCTATAATCGCAAGCGATTCTTCACCTATGAAACGGCATTTCAGCTCGAATGGGACCCTCCTGCGGGAGAATGGGAAATTCTCATCTTCATGGAAGAGGAAATAAGAGATTTTAAATATTACGGCAATTATGTAGATCCCATGAATGAAAAAGCGATGAAACGATTCATTGAGCTGACACATGAACGGTATGAGGCGGAATTGGGAGAAGAGTTCGGGGGCGTCATCAAAGGGATATTCACCGACGAAATTGCGCCGCTGGGCCGCATACCTTGGTCATCGCAGCTGCCTGCTTTTTTTAAATCACAGAACGGATATGATCTGTTGGAGCACTTACCGGCACTGATTTGCAGAGATGCAAGGGATGCTGCCCGAATCCGCTACGATTACTTTCAATCTGTCCATCTGCTGCTCAGACAATCCGTGCATAAGCAGGCCCATGATTTCTGTGAAAGGACGGGTATACAGTATGCCGCAGAGGTTCCGTCTGTCCGAATGACGACACAGCTGTACAGTCATCTCCCTGGCGGAGACTCGGCGCACGAGAAGATCGGAAGGTCGCTGTCCTATATCCTTGACAGGTATGGACTCAAGATGCGGGATAATCCGAAGATGGTCAGCTCTCTCGCAAGACAGCTGGGGAGAAAACGAAATATGATTGAGTGCTTTCACAGTGTGGGCTGGTCGATGACATTGCAGGATGCCAAGTGGATGATCGACCGAATGGCGGCGCTGGGTACGAATTTTTATAATTTTCATGCCTTTTTCTATACCATTGGCGGTCTTGCGAAGCATGATGCTCCTCCATCGCAGTTCGTACAGAACCCGTATTGGCCTTATTTTCGAGAGCTGGGTGATTATGTGGGGCGAATCAGCTATCTGATGTCTGAGGGATATGCAGATATTCGAATTGCCGTGCTGGATCCGACAACCTCCTTCTGGACCTTAATGGGCAATCCACTGCATGGATTCAGCTATGCAGGTGTCGACGAGGAGGAGAAGGAGGAGCTTGAACTGCTTAAGCAGGAATGGCTTACCTTGTCCACGCTTCTGCTTAAGCACCGCCGGGATTATGATCATCTCGATCCAGAGCTGCTCGCTAGCAGCACAGTGGACGATGGCAAAATCCGTATTGGCGAAGCCTGTTACGATGTGCTGATACTGCCGCCGCTTAACAATCTGGAGGCAGAACCATGGCAGAAGCTATCCTCTTATGTCCAGGCTGGCGGCAAAGTGATATCCATCGGTAGACTTCCGAATGAAATTATACAGGATGCAAGTCCTGCGAAGGAACAGATAGCAGCACTGCTGAATGGCGAGAACGCCCGATTTATCCGTACAGATGAGAGCTTGGAGAAGGCTTTTACCAGAGAGGTGCTGCCACTGCTTGATCGATGGGTCCCTGAAGCCGTCGCTTTAGAAATTAAGGAGGACCCCTTAGCTGTGCTGCAGCAGATTCGGTGGATTTCTAATCATCAGGCGCTTCTGTTTGTAACGAATCAGGAAGGAGAGCCGATAAGCGCAAACCTGAGGATCGATGCGGAGGAATTCAGGACGAGAATGGGTAAAGGCGATGACTCACAAGGCCAGCTCTATATAACGATGAATCAAATATCACTGGAGACGGGAAGTGAAAATGCAGCAGCTGCACTTACGCCGCTCTACTCTGAAACAAACAGTTTGACCGGGTATGAACGGTCTATCGAACTGGCGCCTTACGAAGCCCGGGCTTATCTAATCGATTGCAAGCCTGAGGCTATTCAGACAGCAGAGACCGTAACGGTATCTAATCGATGCTGTCAGGAAGTATTGATCCCCTTATCTGGGACCTGGGAGCTTACGGCCGCCGAGGAGAATAAATTGAGGCTTGGCGAGTTCTCTTTGACCGTCATGGATGCGGATGGCAAGGTGCATATCCGTGGCGCCGAAGTTACGGCCAAACCCTTCATTGACCAGGTTGCCAAATGGGGCAGCGAAGGTCTTCCCATAAGGTTCAATCAAGTGTTCGGTACGCCGAAGCAGGCTCAGCTGGCTTATCCTTTGTATGCAAGATATGTTGCTGAATTCGATTGCCGTACCAAGTTGAGCCACGGTCTTCTCTTCTTTGACCGGCATGCAATTTCGGGGGAATACACCCTTGATGTGAATGGAAGACGGCTTACAGGGGACGAGTTTATGTCTGTCAACATTACTGATCACAATAACATCGCTGCAAACATAGGCGCTTACCTCTACGAAGGCATCAATAAGATTGTGGTTGAGGTTCGAATCGAGAAAGACGATGACGGACTTCTAGATCCTTTAATGCTCTCAGGCAGCTTTGGTGTTTATTACGTGGGTGAACAGCTTGTGCTTGATCTGCCGGAGCAGACCGGAATTCTCCAGCCGGAGCCTGTGGAGGGCTATCCGTATTATGCGGGCACAATGCGTTATCGCCGTACCTTTATGTATTCAGCACCAGCCATTCAGAATACGGATAAATTCGAGCTTACCTTTGACGATTTCCGGATTCAGGATGTTGTCGAGCTCCGTGTAAACGGTCATTCACTTGGTGTCAGAGCGTGGTCGCCCTACCAGTGGACAGGAAGCACCAACATCCTGAAGGATGGAGAGAATGAAATCGAAGTGAGTGTAACGGGAACGCTGATCGGGCTGCTCGAAGGAACTTATTTCGATCAGGAAGAGCATGGTCTCAGGAATGTGAAGGAATGTTATCGCAAGCCAATATCGCTGTTTAAGGAGAGAACCTGATATGAGCAAAAAAACGTATGTACTTGTCGGCACGGGTGGAAGAGCTGGATTTTTCTATACGGCACTGGCCAAAGATTTTCGGGAGCAGTCGGAGCTGCTGGCATTTTGTGATACGAATCAGACACGGATGAATTATGCAAATCAAATATTGTCCGAGCAATGCGGATATCATGAGGTTCCGACCTACAAGGATCATCAGTTTGATGAAATGATTGAGGTGCACAAGCCGGATTATGTCATCGTCACAAGTATTGACCGGACACATCATCGTTACATTATTCGCGCCATGGAGCTTGGCTGTGACGTCATTACGGAGAAGCCGATGACCGTTGACGAAGAGAAATGCCAGGAGATACTCGATACTGTGGAGCAGACGGGACGAAACGTCAGAGTGACCTTCAACTACCGCTATGCTCCTCATCACACGAAAGCTCGCGAGCTTATTATGAACGGAACGATCGGTGATGTGCATTCTGTGCATTTTGAATGGCTGCTTAACACTCAGCATGGGGCTGACTACTTCCGCCGGTGGCACCGGGATAAGCGAAACAGCGGGGGGCTGCTGGTACATAAATCAACACACCACTTTGACCTCGTTAATTTCTGGATTGGCTCCCAGCCGGAGACCGTGTTCGCTTTTGGAGACCTGCTCTTTTATGGTAAGGAAAATGCCGAGAAACGCGGTGAGCGTCATGACTACCCGAGGGCGACAGGTCACGCGAATGCCAAGGGAGATCCGTTTGCGCTGCACCTGGATCAAAGTGAGGGATTAAAGGCCATGTATTTCGATGCGGAGCACGAGGATGGCTATCAGCGTGATCAGAATGTGTTCGGAGATGGAATCAGTATTGAAGACACGATGGGAGTTCTCGTCAAATACAAGAACCGTGCTGTGCTTACGTATTCCTTGAATGCCTATATGCCGTGGGAAGGCTACCGAATTGCCTTTAATGGAAGCAAAGGCCGGATTGAGATGAACATTGTGGAGCAGTCTTATGTGAATGCCGGTGGTGACAGAGCCATCGAAGGCGCCCTGCAGGGACACAACATCACTGTATATCCCATGTTTGATGCTCCTTACCGTGTCGAGGTGGAGGAAGGCGAAGGAGGGCATGGCGGTGGAGATCCGGTGCTGCTTAATGATCTGTTCGGGGAACCTGTAGAAGATCCGTTCCATCGTGCAGCCAATCATGTGGACGGTGCCAGATCCATTCTGACAGGCATTGCAGCGAATAGAGCCATACGCACAGGACTACCTGTTCAAATTAATGATCTCGTCAAGTTCTATAACTGATCCCTGCATTTATCTAATACAGCTACTCTATTTCAGTATAAAGGAGCGGATAAGATGCGTTATTTTCACGAAAATGAGTCCATTGCAAGTCGCACTCACGATGCTATAGAGGATGTGTTGTCCACCATTGCGCAGCGCTATATCGGTGATAATCCGAAGCAGTCCTTCTTGTTCAGGGCGTATAATGAAGCAGGCTTTCGCCGCCTGCCTGATTACAGATATGAGATGAATTTGAATGAACGTCTGCCGGATGCACCGTCAGGAAGCTATGCCTTTATTTGGGGGAAGCTGTGGAGTCAGAATCCGAATGAAACCAAGCTGAATATGAACCTGAGCTGCTATAGCCCGGTAACGATATACGTGAATGGGGAGCAGTTCTTCAAATCCGATCTTCATCAGGAGCTGTTTCCCGACAGACGCTGGCCGCTTGCAGTTCCGGTTCAGTATGGCTGGAATGATATTGTGCTCCAGTTCGTGAAGACCGATGTCGGCTTTGGCGGTGTGTTTGGTACGGGATCCTTTAAAAATTTCCCGCTGCACTTCATTAATCCGAGCGCTGATCGAGACAATCAGGAGGGATGGCTGTACTCGGAGGTTTTTACGAATCCAGAGCAGGAGCTCCCTAGACTTGGAATGAAGGAGAAGGACACGGATCTCATCTGGTATCCTCGCCAAAGCTGGACGAAGGAGGAGCGCGATCAGGGGGTGTTTGGCAGAATTTACGGGCTGGAGCAATCGCAGACGGCTTATGCATGGAGCACCTTCTACGTCAAACAACCGGAGGGCAAGCCGGTTCGGATTAAGGGGCGTCATGATGGAGCACTATCGCTGTATGTCGATGGTGAAGAAGTCTATGCTTCAAGTACTTCTGGTGAGATTGATCTGAGGCTTCCACGGATATTCGGAGCCCATCAGCTAATCGCAAAAGGAACCAATACAGAGGAAGCGGCTGCAAGGTGGGGATTCGAGCTCAAGGACTTCGGACGTAACAGCGGGGTAAGCTGGAATTCGCCTTATTCGGTGGCAGGCAGCCAGGATTCATGGCTGTATTTAGGGCCTTTCGATCCTTCTAACGAACCGCAGCTGAGCACCGTTCAAGAAGTCCACCGAATCCATGGAGACGATTCTAGAGGTGTATACTATCGGATTGATCTTCCGAATACAGTCATTAGACCTTATCTGGAGAGCACACATTACGGAAAATGGAATTATCCACTGGGTGTGACACTGCTCGGCTTAATGCAGACCGGGACTGAGCTGGGCGAGGAAGCGTATGTCCGCTATGCTGTGGAGCATATTTCGCTCAGCACATCCTTTGATAAGTATGGATTATGGGACAGAGAGACTTATGGGGCAGCAGGAATTAACAATCAGCTGTCCGCTATAGATAGTCTGGATGACTGCGGATCCTTTGGAGCAACGATGCTGTTTGCAATGGAGCAGGCTTCTATTCCGGGCGGCAGGGACACTGCGGATCGGATTGCCAAGTACATGAGGGAAGATCAGGAGCGTCTTCCAGACGGAGCTTTTTTCCGAAGAAGAGGAGCGGCAGAGATGAGACAGGAGACGATGTGGTGTGATGATCTTTATATGAGCACTCCGTTTCTGACTCGTTATGCGAAACTGACCGGTGACAGCACTTATCTGGAGGATGCAATCCAGCAGTTTCTGCTGTTCAAGCAATATCTCTATATTCCAGAACAAAAGATCATGTCGCATGTGTATGATTTTGTCAGAGGAAGCGCAACAGGCATTCCATGGGGAAGAGGCAATGGCTGGGTGCTGTTTTCACTGACAGAGCTGCTGACGATGCTGCCGGATACGCATGAGAAGCGACCTGAGCTGCTTGGCTTCTACCGTGATTTATGTGAAGGATACCTTGCGCTGCAAGGAGAGAACGGCCTATGGCATCAGGTACTGAATCGCCCGGACAGCTATGAAGAGAGCTCCTGCACTTCGATGTTTATATACGCTTATGCCAAAGGCGTGCGTTTTGGCTGGCTGGAGGATACGGGCAAGTATGTGGATTCCGTGTTAAGGGGCTGGGAAGGTCTCACCCGGATCGCTATTGACTGCAAAGGGAATATATATGGGGTCTGCAGAGGGTCAGGATATTCCTTTACCGCTTCATACTACAAGGATGATCTCGGATGGAACCTGAATGATACTCACGGAATCGGCATTGTGCTGCTCGCAGGGGTGGAAGTATTAAGAATGCAGGTGGCCCTTAGGGAGAGTGCAGATACAGATGCTTTTGCGGTATCAGGCCATCACTAAGTGAACTAAGACACTATTGTGCATACAAAAAAGCCTTCTCTTCGTAACGGAAGAAAGGCTTTATTTGCATTGTATTCGATAAACCAGCCACGCCCCGATCAAAATAACTCCAGCTGCTCCGGCTCTTCGTCCTGCTTCTTCCGCATAACTTCAGAAGCCAGCGGCTGCGGTGCCATACCGAGCATCGTCATCAATTGCTTAGCATTTGCAGCGGCATCTCCGCCGGAGTTGTTATTGAAGACAACGCAGATCTCCTGGCTTTGCTCTGTTAGTTGATCCAGTCGTTTCTTCCATTCAGAGAGCTCCTCCTCATTGTATCGGTAGAGATATCTTACCTCTCGCCAATTAGGGGCCCCGCTCTGATGCCAGCCAGAAGCGTTCCGCCCATGGAACCGAACGATGCTGAGATCTGCATCTGTAGCGCTCAGTATGATCGGGATGGAACCCTGCCCTGCATTGGGCTCGTCGCAGATGCTGTGGATCCAGCCTTCCTTTTTCATAAAGGCAAGCGTTCTATGCATTATCTCACCTTCAAACCAGCTGCGGTGTCTGAATTCAAGTGCGCAAGGAATATGCTGCATGCGCTGCTTGATACTGCGAAGCGTACCCACGTTCTCTCGAGTACAATCGAACCATGGAGGGAACTGGAACAATACCGCTTTCATCTTACCTTTCTCGATCATGGGCGCGAGAGACTCCAGAAAAGCGGCATACATGCTGTCCGTATCGGGAAAATACGGTTTACCGCGCAGGTGGCCGGTCATGCCTTGATATGCTTTGACAATGAAGGAGAAATCGTCGGGTGTTTCCTCTGCCCATCTTGCCATTCTCTCCGCCGGCTGAACCGCATAGAAGGAGCTGTCGACTTCTACAACGGGAAAATGGGTACTGTATTCGATCAGCTTGCCCTTCGGTTTCGTACCGGGCAAATATAAGTCGTCATGGTCTCCCCAGCCGGTCAGACCAATGTTAATCATCGGAATCCCTCCTTAATTAAGGGTGTACTCATTATTAATCTGTATTAAGTCATTATAAATCATGATTTCAACCATGTTCAAACAGGTCGATTATGGAGTATCCTTTAGAATGACGCCATTAGGAAGGAGGCCATTCATGAAACTGCCGGAATGGACACATCACGAACAAGAAGGAATTATACAGGTCAAGATCACGATGTCATTCCCGCTTAGGTGGGTGAACAGCTACATAATTCGAGGCGATGACGGAATTACGGTAGTTGATCCGGGGCCGCGTTCCCCTGTAACAGAAGCGGAGTGGGACAAGGTTTGGTCCGAGCTCTCAATTCGTCCGGAATCCGATATTAAACAAATTGTACTGACTCACCATCATCCTGATCACTATGGTCTTTCGGGCTGGATGCAGGAGCGGAGTGGTGCAAGCGTATGGATGTCTAAGAGGGCACATGCAGAAGCACAGTATATGTGGGGAGAAGCTGCTGATATCAACGACCGGCTGCCTGATTTTTTTAGAACACATGGCATGACAGAGGAGTGGGCGCAGCAGCTGAGACCTCATCTAGAGAGCTTTGATAGCGAGGTGCTGCCTGCGCCAAGTGTTAGTTATATAGAAGATAACCGATTTGAAATGGCTGGAAGGCACTTCTCTGTTATTGAAACAGGTGGACATGCCCCGGGTCATCTGTCTTTTTATGAAGAGAGCACAGGAGTCATCCTGTGTGGAGACGCAGTTCTTCCCCAAATCTCACCGAATGTAAGTCTGCTGCCGGGGAGTGATGAACAGCCTTTGCGTATTTTTATAGAGGGATTGCATCAGCTGTCTGGACTTCAGGTGAACAGAGCCTTTGCGGGACATCGACACCCTTTCACTGGTTTTGAGAGTAGGATTCAGGGACTGCTGAAGCATCATGAGGAACGTCTTGATGAGATTGAAGGGATGCTGCAGGAGGGGAGCAAGACGGCTTTTGAGGTATGTGTGAAGCTGTTCGGGACGAAATTCGGTATTCATCAAATGCGATTTGCTATGGCAGAGACACTGGCGCATTTGGATGAGTTGGTACGGCTGGGCAGGGCTGTAATGGAGCTGTCAGAGTCAGAAGAAAAGATGATGAAATTTACTCGAAGCTAAGCGCGTACTCCGGATTCACTTGAATAGGATTCTTCTAATTCATTCGGAATGTACACGTCAACAAAAAGGTACCGTTCACGAGATGAACGGTACCTTTTTGTTCATATAGCTTCCGTGTGCTCTTTTTACAATTCCTCTTCGGCAGCATCCTTTACAGGCTCATCTCCAAGCTCAGCTTCGCGCTCAGCCTGTTTGCGATGGGCGATCCGGCTGCTGGCCGCTGCAGCGACTGCACCGACAATGTCATCTAGGAAAGTGTGAATATGCTGATCCGATTTATCGTTCAGACGCACGAGAACTCCAGGCTTCGATTTGTCCACATATCCATAATTCGTAAAGCCGATGCTTCCATATACATTGACGATAGAGAAAGCCAGAATCTCATCGACCCCGTATAAGCCTTCATCGTATCGGATCATATCCTGCAGAGGCTGAATAAGCTTGCCCTCCTCGGCTAACAGGTCAAGCTGAATGCCGGTAAGGACCGCATTCTGGACCTCGCGTTTACTGAGCACCTGCTCCACATTATGTACGCATTCCTCCATCGTTAGATCCGGATAATAGTCCTTCTGCAGCAGCATAACCAGCTCTGCAATTTCCGAAGTTTTAACTCCTCTTTTTTCGAGCCACTCCCAGGTGGCCTCGGCTACTTTTCGGCTGTTCAGGCTGTAAGGAATTTTCTCCATTGGTATCAAACCGCTCCTCTTCATGTCAATTTAGTAAGACCTTATAAGCAAAATCTCAAACCCGCAGTTTCAGTTTCTCCGACTGTTCCGAATACAAACCGTGAATGTTAAATTATTTAACCGATTTTTGACTTTTTGATTCCAGAGGACTATGAACAAAATGGGTGACCCATATTCCCTGCGTGCGATAAAAACTATTCACTTAATAAATATGAATTCATTTTACTGCTAGTTATTTTTTTCTGTTAGAGCTCGTATACATAGTAGTACAAACTGTACAAAATTGTTAGGAGGACTTATCACATGAGCCGTTTCCATCGCAAGGTAAAAATGATATCTGCAGCAGGGCTGCTCACCGTTCCTGTGCTGCTCACCGGATGCAGTATCTTCTCTTCTCAGACATCCGAAAGTGTTGATGCTCCCCCGCCTATTCTTGAATCCGCCATGATTCAGGCTGCAGAAGGCAACGGAGAGATGGTTAAGACGGAACAGATGACAGTATATCTGAAAGATCAGAATGGACTTCTCGCTCCTGTTTCAATGTCACTTCCGGCTCTCCCTGATCTTACTTTTGTGGAATCCTCACTTGCAGCACTCGTCTTAGGCGGTGCTTATTCGGGATACATGCCTGAAGGTTTTACGGGAGTGCTGCCACAAGGAACGGAAGTGATGGATGTGACGGTTACTCCGGAGGAGAAGCTGGCCGTTGTTGAATTCAATTCAAAATTCACTGAATACACTCCAGAGGAAGAGCGTCAAATTATGGAGGCCGTGACCTGGACGCTTACCGGAAATCCGGATATTCAGAACGTACAGCTATGGGTAGATGGCAAAAAACTGAATGAAATGCCGGTGAATGGGACGCCGATTGCTCAATCGCTCACCCGGGGAATAGGCATCAATCTGGATCTGGGTAATCATTTGAGCACAAATTCCAGCCCGGTAACAGTATACTTCTCCGATGAATCCCCTGTAGGAGAACAGTATTATGTACCGGTCACGAGACTGGTTGAGCCAAGCACGAATCGTGTGGAGTCCGCATTGTCGGAACTGATCAAAGGACCTGAGAGTGAAGGACTCGAGATGGTACTGACCACGGCAACATTGCTGGAGTCGGTAGTCACCGGCGAGGATGGCACAGTTTCGGTAGCGCTGAAAGACGAGATATTTGCAGAAGGCGATCCGATCCCGACGGAGCTGCTTCAATCTGTTGTTCTAACGGTGGCGGATAATTCAGGCATCGCTGATACGAAGGTGCAAATTACGTTTAATGATCAGCAGACGGTGATAGGTACTGATAAACAGAACTATGGCGAGCCTGTGGCGAAACCGGAATATATTAATGAGATTGGTATCTAAGGCATTGCATCTGTAAAGGGTGCTTTTACAAAAGCATTTTGGTAGAATGATAAGGACTAATACAGGACGCTTAAGACGTAGGAGGCAATATCATGAGATCTAACGGACGTACCAGCGAACAGCTGCGACCGATCACAATGACAGTGGGTACCAACAAATTTGCGGAAGGCTCCGTATTCATAGAAGTAGGAGATACCAAAGTCATATGTACAGCAACAGTAGACGAGAAGGTGCCCCATTTCATGAAAGGACAAGGCAAGGGCTGGGTAACTGCCGAGTACTCCATGCTTCCTAGAGCAACACAGACTCGGAATCAACGCGAGGCAGCTCGCGGTAAACTAAGTGGACGTACGATGGAAATTCAGCGCCTCATTGGACGCGCATTAAGATCCGTCGTTGACCTGCATGCGCTTGGAGAGCGTACGATTACTTTGGACTGCGATGTCATTCAGGCAGATGGAGGAACCCGTACAACCTCAATTACCGGTTCATTTGTCGCAATGGCGATTGCGATTGACAAAATAGCACAGCAGCACCGGCTGCCGGTGTTCCCTATCGCTGATTTTCTGGCTTCTGTCAGTGTCGGTGTTGTTCAGGACAAGGCACTCCTTGACCTTAATTATGAAGAAGACTCCAAAGCCAAAGTGGACATGAATATTGTCATGACAGGAAGCGGAGAATTCGTTGAGCTGCAAGGAACGGGGGAAGACAGACCATTCAGCCGCAAGGAGCTGGACGAACTGCTTAGCCTTGGCGAGCATGGTATTCTTCAGATGATCGAGAAGCAGAAGGAAGTGCTGGGACCGATTGCACTTAAGATAGGCTCGCGTAAGATTGGGGAGGCTTAATCGACAACATGAACAATTTGGACAGCCCAGTCATTATCGTCGCCACAAAAAACAAAGGAAAAGTACGTGAGTTTGCACATGCTTTTGCCCGGATAGGCAAAGAGGTAAAGAGTATGTACGATTACCCTAACGTACCTGATGTGGTGGAGGATGGCACGACTTTTGCTGAGAATGCTTGGAAAAAAGCGAAAACCGTAGGCGATGCCCTTGGCCTGCCGGTTCTCGCCGATGATTCCGGATTATGTGTTGATCTTCTGGATGGCGCTCCCGGTGTATATTCGGCGCGTTATGCTGGCGAAGGTGCTGCGGACGGGGAGAACAATGAGAAGCTGCTAAGTGAGCTTGAATCACGCAAGCTGGGAGAGGATACAGAGCAGCCGCTCCTAAGCCCGGCCCGGTTTGTCTGTTCACTCGTGCTGTATGATCCGGCAACGGAAGAGAAGCTGGAAGCCTATGGTACAGTTGAGGGTTTCATTACTTCAGAGACTGCCGGCTGCGGCGGGTTCGGCTATGATCCGCTCTTCTATCTTCCAAGCTATGAGAAGACGATGGCCGAGCTCAGCATGGATCAGAAGCAAGCGATCAGCCATCGCGGTGCGGCACTACGAGATTTGATGTCCAAGCTTGGCGGATAACAATATTTAAGGAATATTAAAGAAGACCTGCGGTCCATTAGCAGGTCTTCTTTATGCTTGCTCTTACGTTCGAGGGTTAACGAATCGTTACTTTATAAGTCTTTAACCAGTTGTTTACTTGAGTCAGGTAAGCAAATAACTGAGGTCCGGACATCAGCTGGCCAAACCAAGGGTTGTTGGAGGAAGCTTCCTTAGAGGCTGCCATATCCTTGATTTTCTTCACATCCAGCAGAGGAAGTACTGGAGATGCGGGATCATCCAGCACATCGAGCAATTGCTGCCGAACACTTTCCAGATAAGCGGGGTTATGCGTTTTGGGATAAGGACTTTTTTTGCGGTAGAGCACGTCATCAGGCAGGATACCTTCTAGTGCCTTGCGCAGAATACCTTTTTCCCGATTGCCTGTTATTTTAATCTCCCAAGGGATGTTAAATACGTATTCCACAAGCCTGTGATCGCAATACGGAACCCGAACCTCCAGCCCGACACCCATACTCATCCGGTCCTTACGGTCAAGCAGTGTGGGCATGAACCGGGTAATATTAAGATAAGACATGACGCGCATCTGTGCTGCTTTACCCGTCTCTCCAGCAAGAAGAGGAGTCTCCGCCACCGCATCCGAATAGCGGTCATTCAAATATTCAAGCGGGCGCGTCCATTCAGCGATATCCGGGGACAATAGACTGGCTCTCATCTTCGGGGCGACAGCCCATGGAAAAGTACCTGAATTCAGCATTTCATCGCGATGAAACCATGGATATCCGCCGAATACTTCGTCTGCGGCTTCTCCTGAAATGGCAACGGTAGCCTTCTTTTTTATTTCCCGGCAAAACAAATAAAGCGAGGAATCAACATCTGTCATCCCCGGCAAATCTCGAGCGAGCGTAGATGCGTTCAAGGCTTCCACGACTTCCGCCGTATCAAACTCCATAAAATGATGATTCGTCTTAAGCTCAGCAACCATTCGCTGGATATAAGGGGCATCCGAATTTGGCTGGAAGGAATGGGCTTTAAAGTGCTTGTCGTTATCGACATAATCGACAGAGAAGGTGTCAATATTCCCTTGCCCGTTTCTTTTGTAATATGCTACGGCCAAGGCAGACAGGGCGCTGGAATCCAATCCCCCGGACAGTAACGAGCCAAGAGGCACATCCGAAGCAAGCTGCCGTTCAAGTGTATCAATGAGCAGACTTCTTACCTGTGCTGCCGTAGCGTCCACATCGTCTTCATGGGGCTGGCTGACGAGCTTCCAATAGGCATAAGAGCGAAATCCGTTTCTGCTAAAAGTGGCAGCATGCCCGGCACGAAGCTCCTTCATCGAGGAGTATACTCCGTGACCTGGTGTTCTTGCCGGTCCAATAATGAATACTTCAGCCAAACCTTCGGGTCCGACGACGGCTTCGACCGCTGGATGCAGCAGCAGTGCCTTGGGTTCAGAGCCGAACACGAGCAAATCTCCTTGATCACTGTAGAATAGAGGCTTTACTCCCAGCCGGTCTCTGGCCATGAATATATGTTCGCGTCCGCTATCCCATATGACAAAGGCAAATATTCCATTGAAACGTTCAACACATTCTGGTCCCCACTCCGCATAGCTGGCAAGCAGCACCTCGGTGTCACAATTGGTTTTGAAGTGATGTCCGCGGTTCTCCAGCTCTTTTTTGAGTTCAGGTGCATTATACAGCTCTCCATTATAAACAATGGTATATTTCGTATCTCCATAATTCATGAACATGGGCTGTGCCCCATTCTCCGGGTCCATGACGCTCAGTCTGCGATGGCCGAAGGCACAAGGATTCGAGATCCAGGTTCCACCTGCATCGGGTCCGCGATTTGACATGCTTTCCGTCATGCGGACAAGCAGTTCTGATTCTTGGGTAAGATCACGATTCCATTGTATAAATCCTGTTATACCGCACATGACTGTTCATCCTTTCTTTTACATAACTTCTAAAGAGGCTCATTTAACAGCGTGTGGAGAGCGGTCATGCCTCATCCCCTTTTTTCTTCACGAGCAGTACTAGCAAATATATGCCGAAAATAGGCATAAAATGTCTGTCCACATCCGAAACTAGAAGTGGCGAACATATTAGTGTTAGGAGCGATGAATTTGACCAGAAGCCTGTATTTCGTTTCTGTTGGCGGACGTTCTGTTCTTGATGATCAGCAGGCAGCATCGTACGAGTGGGTTATTGAGGCGACGCCTGAACAAGCAGATTATTTAAGAGGGCTGCTTAGTTTGATGCAGGAAAAAGAAGAAGAGGCATTTCCAGGCTATATTTTCCCATGGCCCGATACCGAAGAGGCCTCCGTCAACTCGTTATATGAGGAAGCACTTCAAAATGTGTATAACGAAATTTATCAGCTGGGTACGAGAGAAACTCGCAGTCACTTGGCGCAATATGGGGTTATACGTCACAGTATCAACGGGAACTGATGAAGGTAATGCGATTAACCTAACATAAGAACAGGAGATGGGCTCATGTATGTGATTCAAAATGCCAAAATTACAAATACCATTGAATTAAATGGAGTACCGTGTGTAGAGGTAGCAGTGGAACCGGGACAGGCGGGTGATCCTTCATTGCTTGTATATGTCGCGCAGAATGCGAATGGAACAGGCCTGGATCTGCACAGAGTGGTGCGCAATCATCACGATTTGACTCTGGATTGGTACAACGATAATCAAAATGTGGCGTTTGAGGATGCGACAGCTGTTGCATTTGAGAACAGCCAGCTTGTGACGGCCGAGCAGGAGAAGGGACAATTTCTCCAGTCCTTGCTGAATTACGGGTCGATGAACCATGACATTTTAAGTAAATTGCAAAGATAAGCTTATACTGGGCTGCAAATGAATTTGTTCACTCAAATTCTTTGCAGGCTTTTTTTGCGTATGGGGAAATAGTCGGCACATTTATTACACATAATACTCAAGTATCCCGGGGAGGTGAACACAATGACTTCAAAGTACAAGGTAACGAAGAAATACCGTCACGGTTTGGCAAATGAATTTGCTAGTGAAGTACTTGGGAAGAACAAAAATCACCAGCGGCAACTGAACAGAGCACGTTTAGGAAGCAGCAACTAACTCGGGCTACGCATAGGCCTCCATTCTTTCAGTGATGAAAGGATGGAGGCTGTCTATTATGAACAATAAGAGCTTGATGTACTGCTAATTGAGAGTAATTCAATGAATACATATCATTTAAATGTTCGAACATGATTTTATGACCTATCAGCAGGGTAAACGCTATAGGAAAGGATACTGCACACCAGATTAATTACAGATTGAAGGTGAACTATATATGCACGACATCGAAATGCGGAGCAGAGAACAGGATCTGCATCATTTAACTCTCAGCATAGAGGATGCTGTCAGGCGTGGCAGCATCGAGCAGATGCACGATGAATTTGAAGAGTGGGAAGCATATGACTTGGCCACGATCTATTTAACGCTAAATGAAGCTTACCGCCCTCGATTTATGGATGCGCTGGATACGGAGCTTTTGGCTGACATGCTGAGTGAGCTCGAACCAAGAGTAGAAATTGAAGCCCTGTATATTCTGAGCAAGGATCGCGCAGCTCAGGTGCTGAATCGTATGGATAATGACGATTTGGCCGACTTGATGGGCGAGATGACAGATGAAGTTAGAGAGTACATGCTCTCAATCATGGAAGCTTCAGAGCGGGAGACCGTAAGGGAGCTTATGAACTATGGACCGGAGACAGCCGGCGGTATCATGACTAACCGTTATGTGTGGTTCTATGCCAAGTACACGGTTCGTGAAGCAGTCGAAAAGGTGAAGCATTTTGCAGACCTGACGAATGATGTGCAGGATCTGTATGTATTAAATGAAAATAAAGAAGTCATAGGCCTCACCACCTATAGAGATCTCGTGCTTGCATCGGATACAGAGCTTATCGAGCATTTGATGAGGGAAAACGTGGTCAAGGTATCAGCGGATATGGACCAGGAGGCGGTTGCGCACTTATTTGAACAATACGATCTTGTATCTATCCCGGTCGAAAATACAGCAGGCAAATTAATTGGAGTTGTAACGTTTGACGATGTGCTGGACGTCTTGCGGGAGGAAGCGGATGAGGACATTAACAAACTGGCGGGTACAGACAAAACGATCGATTTTAACACTCATTTCTTGACGGCGGCCAAAAGAAGGCTTCCGTGGCTTATCATGCTGTTATTCCTTGGGTTGTTGTCCGGAAGCATTATAAGTATATTTCAGGGGACGCTCAGCCAAGTGGTGGCATTAACTTTCTTCATGCCGATGATCGCGGGAATGACCGGGAATACGGGGACGCAATCGCTCGCGGTCGTGATCCGAGGTTTGACACCACAGAACAAAATGAACGGAGGGGCCATATTACGTTTATTATGGAGAGAGCTCAGAGTAGGGTTAACGATTGGAGCTGTTTGTGGAATAAGCGTAGCACTTGTTGCAGGAATTTGGCAGAGCAGCTTTGCTTTGGGTGCAGTTATCGGTTTTTCTCTTATCCTAACCATTGTTATTGGTACGATGGCTGGAACCATTATTCCTGTTCTTCTGCATAAACTGAAGATAGATCCGGCTGTTGCCTCCGGCCCCCTTATTACGACACTGAATGATTTGTTCTCGTTGACTGTATATTTTGGTACGGCGACATTATTTATTTCATATCTGGTATAGGTGTATATAAAATAGAAACCAGCCTGAGAGGCTGGTTTTTGATCTGTATTGCTTGTAGTTTTCAAGCTGTTTCTCTTAATGATTTAATGCCTTGATAGATGTTGTAAATAAACGTACCGAAATAGATGACAAAAAACACAATGATGTATCCTATGATCGAAGCAGGATGGTCTGCGGTGAACAGAAAATATATCAGTGGAATAGCTGCAACGAAAGGGAATACATGTGAGAATAATGCGCGTCTCGCATGTTTGGTTATGTAATCGTCTTTGGCCACTATCCATACGATTAATGGAAACAGGAAGGGTGCAAAAAAGATACTGAAATAACTAAGGGAAGATAACAGCTGTCTCATGAAATAACGCTCCTTTTGAAATTTCCTAATATTTAAATCATATTACCCTTCACAGCATGTGATGATACATAAAAAATACTTTGACAATTACAGATTATACGATATAATAAATATCGCACTGTGAAAATAAGTACATAACTTGTCCCAGTAGCTCAGCAGGATAGAGCAACGGCCTTCTAAGCCGTCGGTCGGGGGTTCGAATCCCTCCTGGGACGTATATAAGAGAGACATCCGTGAGGATGTCTCTCTTTTTCGTCCATGGGATGAGAACCCCAACTGGGGTTCGTTGAAGCATAAGCATCGATAGCATGGGCATCGCAGTCAGCCGCACGGCTGTACCCCGAATGGGACGGTTGAAGACATCTGTAAAGGTGTCTTTTTTACGTACGTAGGAATGAGAACCCCAACTGGGGGTTCGGAAGCATTCACATCGATAGCATGGGCATCGCAGTCAGCCACAAAGGCACCTAAATAAAATCTTACAAATACCGCTTGCTATCATTACATATATATGATACGATATATCTTGCGCTTGAATTTGTCCCAGTAGCTCAGCAGGATAGAGCAACGGCCTTCTAAGCCGTCGGTCGGGGGTTCGAATCCCTCCTGGGACGTACATAAGAGAGACATCCGTGAGGATGTCTTTTTTTTTGCGTCCAAGGGGATGGGAACATAAGATGGGGGTTCTTCGAAGCATAAGCTTCTATAGCATCGGCATCGTAGTCAGCCGAAAGACTGTATTTTTTGATGCTATATATGCCTAATCCCAATGAATTAAGCAAAAAGATGTTTTTTTTAGGCTGGATTCGGTTATGTTAATATATTAGAGCTATACACGGATATGTAGTTTCTATATAATCAACAAGTCGATTTATAGTTGTCGTTAAACCGGATAGAGAGGAGGCAGTCATAATGAGCGATACGAACTCCCAAACCAAAGAGAAAAATATTGTTCTCTTCCCGAAGACGCTGGATTACTATCAGATTCAGCTTACCGTAATGCTAGAGAATGAGCGCTATACGGAAGCGATGAGTTTGCTTGAGTTCCTGCTTCAATGCGAAGGGCAGGAGAAACGGAATCATGAAGAATGGGAAGCATTGCTGGACTGGCTGCGCGCAGCTTTCCCTCAATATATAGATCGTGATCAAAGAGAAGACAGACGAAGTGACGAAGATTTGGAAGAGAGCGAAGAGGATTTTGCTCGTCAAAATGCCAGAAATAAAATGGCGGAAGATGGAGCATATGCAGATAAGCTGCTAAGAACGGTAATGGAAGAACCACTGAGCGAGCAGACGATGCTGGCATTGGATCAGCTAGCCTATATCGAAACTCCGGGTATTGATCAGTCTTTGTGCGAATGGCTTCAGCAGCGTAAGCTGCATCCGCTGCTTCAATTTCGAGTGCTGCAGACATTGCGAAAAAGAGGATCGCAGGCAACCGTCTCTCTAACACGAGGGTCGGAAAAAGTGGAGGTTGAAGTGGAATCTATTCCATTGAGGCCGGATGAATTTCCGTTTCCTATCATTCGTGTGCTCGAGCTGGTGGCCGATCAGACGGAAGTACATGAACCTACCTTATTTTATTTTGCTCAGGAACTCTGGTCTCAATATGTCATGGCTGTATATGGCACGAGCGACTATCGTTCTATGCTTGAAGGTGATGATTCGACACTCGATATATGGGCTGCAGCGCTCCATGCAGCAGTCGCTGAGAGTCTGGGTGGATCACTGGACGAGGAAGAGATCAGAAGGGTTTATGAGATCACGAGTGAAGTTAGATTTAGGTTCGAGCAGGCGTACCGATCGATTAAACGATTTGTATCCGGCGGATTGGATGTGAAATAGTCGAAAACTTCCTTTTGACGGCTACAAGGGTTTACCCTTGAAATTGCATTTAATGTTGTTTATACTAAAATGGTTATTTTGTACGCGCTTGACATGGTGAACATGTGAAATTTGGAGGGGAAAGCATAAATGAAAGCAACTTGGGAAAAAATAGAGAAGAACCTTGGGGTTCTTGAAGTTGAAGTAGACGCAGATCGTGTAGCTGCTGCTCTCGACAAGGCTTTTAATAAAGTCGTTAGACAAATAAATGTACCTGGATTCCGTAAAGGTAAAGTGCCTCGCTCGATCTTCGAAGCTCGTTTCGGCGTTGAGAGCCTGTACCAAGACGCAATTGATATCCTTCTTCCTGAAGTTTACACGGAAGCTGTTGACCAAACAGAAATCTTCCCTGTTGAACAACCAGAAGTGGACATCGATCAATTCGCTAAAGGTGAAACTTTCAAATTCAAAGCAAAAGTTGTTGTTAAACCTGAAGCTAAACTTGGCGAGTACAAAGGACTTGAAGTTCCTAAGGCGAACACAGAAGTTTCCGAAGAAGAACTGACAGCTGAGCTTGAGCGTCTGCAACAACGTCATGCTGAGCTGGTAGTCATCGAAGAAGGTACAGCGGAGTCCGGCGATATCGCTGTAATCGATTATGAAGGTTCTGTTGATGGGGAATTGTTCGATGGTGGACAAGCAGAGCGTCACTCCCTGGAACTGGGTTCCAACACATTTATCCCTGGCTTTGAAGAACAAGTCATCGGTCTTTCAACTGGCGACAACAAGGATGTTGAAGTGACATTCCCTGAGGAATATCATGCAGCAGAGCTTGCTGGCAAGAAAGCCATCTTCAAAGTGAAAGTACACGAAATCAAACGCAAAGTGCTTCCTGCAATCGACGATGAGTTTGCTAAAGACGTAAGTGAATTCGATACTCTTGCTGAGTACAAAGAAGATCTTACGAAGCAGCTGTCTGAGCGCAAAGCAGAAGAAGCAAAAGCAAACCAAGAGAATGTTGTTGTTGAGAAAGCGGCTGCTAACGCAGAAGTTGAAATTCCACAAGGAATGGTTAACACCGAAGTACGCAACATGATGCGTGACTTTGACAACCGCCTTCGTCAACAAGGCATGAACCTTGAAATGTTCATGAGCTTCTCCGGTCAAACAGAAGCAGATCTTCAAAACCAAATGAAGGGCGATGCTGAAAAACGCGTACGCAACAACCTGGTTCTTGAAGCAATCGGTAAGCAAGAGAACATTGAAGTATCCGATGAGGATATTAACGAAGAGCTGAACAACATGGCGGCTTCCTTCAGACGTACTCCAGAAGAGATTCGTCAAATTCTCGAAAGCAACGGTTCTTTCGACAGCCTTCGTGAAGAAGCTCTGCTTCGCAAAACGATCGACTTCCTTCTTGCAAACAGCGTAGAAGTTAACGCTCCAGCTGAGGAAGCTGCTGTAGAAGCAACAGAAGAATAATATTACACATTACGTTAGAAATATAACAGATAAGGCACGTAAGGTATTTTACTAAACGTGCCTTATTTCTTCTCTTCTATATCCATTTTATAGTTAAATATACTATTAAATGGTAATGCGTGAGCTGTCGTGATATTTTAACTGTACCTTCCATATACTTGAGTTATAGGTCTTGACTCCATAGGATGGAAGTCCGATTTGCACATACATAAAAAAAATGGTTAAATATGATCAAGCTTTCTCTTCAGCAGCTATTGGCTGAGAAAAGCAGTCATAAATGACATTGAACAGGGAACATGATAAAATTAAGACTGATATTTATTTAACCCTGATTGATGTGGCAGTAAGATTCTATAATGGAGAAGAGGTCGGAACATGAATCTCGTGCCTATGGTTGTTGAACAAACCAATCGCGGTGAACGTTCTTACGATATATATTCAAGACTACTGAAGGATCGTATTATCTTTCTGAGCGGTGCAATAGATGATGATGTGGCCAACAGCGTTATTGCTCAGCTCTTATTCTTGTCTGCAGAGGATCCGGAGAAGGATATCAGTTTATATATCAATTCGCCAGGTGGTTCTGTTACAGCAGGGTTGGGTATATATGATACAATGCAATTTATTAAGCCAGACGTTTCAACCATCTGCGTAGGGATGGCTGCCAGCATGGGCTCACTTCTGCTCACTGCGGGTGCACCTGGCAAGCGCTATGCGCTGGAGAACAGTGAAGTTATGATACATCAGCCGCTTGGCGGGATCCAAGGTCAGGCATCCGATATTCAAATTCACGCCGACTGGATTATTAAAACGCGTCAGAAGCTTAATCAGATCTATGTGGAGCGTACGGGTCAACCCCTTGATAAAATCGAGCGTGATACGGACCGCGACTATTTTATGAGTGCGGAAGAAGCTTTAGAATACCGTATCATTGACCAAGTACTCACCAGACCGATTAATTCTTAAAGGGGTGGTTAGATGTTTAAATTTAACGATGAGAAAGGACAGCTTAAATGTTCTTTCTGTGGTAAATCCCAGGAACAGGTTCGTAAGCTTGTGGCTGGACCAGGGGTATATATTTGTGACGAATGCATCGAGCTATGTGCAGAGATTGTAGAGGAAGAGCTCGGTCATGATGAAGAGATTGATCTGAAGGATATTCCAAAACCGATGCAGATTCGTGATATTTTGGATCAATATGTTATCGGTCAGGAACAAGCGAAGAAATCGCTGTCTGTTGCTGTATATAATCATTACAAGCGCATTAATACACAGAGCAAAATTGACGATGTGGAAATGTCGAAGAGTAACATTTTGCTATTGGGACCAACGGGTTCAGGTAAAACGCTCTTAGCTCAAACCATGGCGAAGATTTTGAACGTTCCATTTGCGATTGCAGACGCGACCTCGCTTACAGAAGCAGGATACGTAGGTGAAGACGTTGAGAACATTCTGCTCAAGCTCATTCAAGCTGCCGATTATGATGTAGAAAAGGCAGAACGCGGCATTATTTATATCGATGAGATTGATAAAGTAGCACGTAAGTCGGAGAACCCATCGATTACTCGCGACGTTTCCGGTGAAGGCGTACAGCAGGCCCTCCTCAAAATTCTAGAGGGTACGGTTGCTTCTGTTCCACCGCAAGGCGGACGTAAGCACCCTCATCAGGAATTCATTCAAATCGATACGACGAATATTTTGTTCATCTGTGGCGGTGCCTTTGACGGACTCGAGCAAATGATCAAACGCCGTATCGGCAAAAAAGTGATCGGATTCAACTCTTCTGCTGAGCAGAAGGATCTGAAGCCGGGTGAGTACCTTGGAATGGTTCTTCCAGAGGACTTGCTGAAATTCGGTCTCATTCCGGAGTTTGTTGGACGTCTTCCGGTCATCTCTACATTGGAGCCGCTTGATGAGGCTACCCTTGTTCGTATTTTGTCTGAGCCGAAGAATGCTTTGGTTAAGCAGTATACGAAGATGCTGGAGCTGGACAACGTAACTCTCGAATTTGAGAAGGAAGCACTCGAAGCGATCGCTCGGGAAGCGATCAAGCGTAATACGGGTGCCCGTGGACTTCGTGCCATCATTGAGGGCCTTCTGCTGGATGTGATGTATGAAATTCCTTCTCGTGAGGATATTACGAAGTGTGTAATTACGAAACAGGTTGTTGAAGAGAAGACAGCACCTGAACTGCATGGTGAGAAAGATAAGAAGCAAGAAGAGAGTGCCTAAATAAACAAGTCTTACTCCACTCGTAATGAGGTTTATTTATACTGGATTTTTCCAGGCCTCTAGCGGGTGGAGATTTGACGTTATGGGGAGAGACAGGAATCATGTTTTTAAGACAAGATACACGTCCCGTAAAAGTCGGCAACATTACCATTGGCGGAAGCAATGAAGTCATTATTCAAAGTATGTGTACAACGAAAACGGCTGATGTGGATGCAACGGTAGCTGAGATTTTGCGGCTTGAAGAAGCGGGATGCCAAATTGTTCGCGTAACGGTCAATAATGATGAAGCAGCAGAAGCGATTAAGGAAATTAAGAAGAGAATTCATATTCCGCTAGTCGCGGATATTCATTTTAATTATAAATTGGCTCTGAAGGCGATCGAGAATGGCATCGATAAGGTGCGGATTAACCCGGGTAACATCGGCAAACGCGAAAAAGTAGAGGCTGTTGTTAAAGCATGTAAGGAAAAAGGCATCCCGATCCGCATCGGCGTTAATGCTGGGTCGCTTGAGAATCACTTGCTTGAGAAATATGGATATCCGACAGCAGATGCAATGGTAGAAAGTGCTCTGTTCCATATCGGTATTCTGGAAGAGCTGGATTTCCATGATATTATCGTATCCTTGAAGGCATCTGACGTTCCGATGGCCATTGAGGCATATACTAAGGCTGCGCAGGTGATCCCATATCCACTGCATCTAGGGATTACAGAAGCGGGTACGTTGTTCTCAGGCACAATTAAGAGCTCGGCCGGGATGGGTGCTCTTCTTTCCATGGGAATTGGATCTACAATGCGGATTTCTTTAAGTGCGGATCCGGTTGAAGAGATCAAGGTTGCCCGTGAGCTTCTCAAAACCTTTGGTTTGATTACAAATGCCGCAACCCTGATTTCTTGTCCGACCTGCGGCCGTCTGGATATTGACCTGTTCTCGATTGCTAATGAAGTAGAGGATTATATTTCACAAATCAAAGTGCCGATCAAGGTTTCGGTGCTGGGTTGTGCGGTCAATGGTCCTGGTGAAGCGAGAGAAGCAGATATCGGGATTGCAGGGGCGCGCGGCGAAGGTCTTCTGTTCCGACATGGAGAGATGATCCGCAAAGTGCCTGAGGCCGAAATGGTTGAAGAGCTAAAGAAAGAAATCGACAAGATCGTAGAAGTATACGAAGCAACCGGCATTATTCCGGGACGCAAGCACTAATATCACTTTTATAAGGTCTGAATTTGATCATAACTGCTTCCTCATATAGGAAGCAGTTTTCTTTTTGTCTGAAGAACTGTCTCTGTTCATGTTTGGTGTTTAAATCTACAAGAGAACTTCTGTTTTCTACGTTTATGCCTGAGTGAAAAGGCTATACTACCATGTATCGAACTTTTTGTGGTAAGAGCGTAAAGAACAGGAGGGACACCTAATATGGGTACTGAATTAACCATTATTGTCATGTTAATCAATTTGTTTTTCGGAGTCGTGATCGGGCTCTATTTCTGGAATATGCTGCGTGGACAAAGAAACAACAAAAGTGCGGTGGAGCGAGAGTCTCGCAAGGAATTGGACAAACTGAGAAAGCTGCGCTCCATATCGCTGACCAAACCGCTTGCGGAGAAGACGCGTCCTGCCAAGATGGAGGATATTGTCGGTCAAAAAGACGGGCTTCGTGCGATGAAGGCGGCACTGTGCAGTGCAAATCCTCAGCACGTTATCGTTTATGGACCGCCAGGGGTAGGTAAAACAGCGGCAGCGAGGGTCATATTGGAGGAAGCCAAAAAAAATCCGGCCTCTCCGTTCAAAGCAGATGCTAAATTTACGGAGATTGATGCGACGACCGCCAGGTTCGATGAGCGCGGAATTGCAGATCCTTTGATCGGCTCTGTTCATGATCCGATATACCAAGGCGCAGGGGCGATGGGAGTTGCCGGTATTCCTCAGCCTAAACCAGGGGCAGTTACGAAAGCGCACGGTGGGATTTTATTTGTCGATGAAATTGGAGAGCTTCATACGATTCAGATGAACAAGCTGCTCAAAGTGTTAGAGGATCGTAAAGTTATTTTGGAAAGTGCATACTATAATTCCGAAGATACGCATACTCCTGCTTATATCCACGATATATTTCAAAACGGTCTGCCGGCTGATTTCCGTTTGGTAGGGGCAACCACCCGTTCACCTCACGAAATTCCTCCGGCTCTTCGTTCCCGGTGCATGGAGATATTCTTTCGAGCGCTGCTGCCTGAGGAGATTGGACAAATTGCAGAAGATGCAATTAGCAAAATTGGCTTTGGAGCTAATCCGGAAGCAGTGGAGGTCGTAAAAAGATATGCCACCAATGGACGTGAAGCGGTTAATATCGTGCAGCTCGCGGCAGGACTTGCACTGACTGAGAATCGGGATGAACTCCGTGCTTCAGATCTCGAATGGGTCGCCAGCAGCAGCCAGATTCAACCGAGACCCGACAGGAAAGTGCCAAGTCTTCCTCAAGTGGGCTTTGTCAATGGTCTTGCGGTATACGGACCTAACATGGGGGCGCTGCTTGAGATTGAAGTGTCAGCGGTACCTGTAATGAAGGGAAAAGGAGTATATAACATCACAGGGGTTGTAGACGAAGAGGAGATTGGCGGAGGATCAAGAACGCTACGGCGGAAGAGCATGGCCAAAGGTTCAGTGGAAAATGTAATCACTGTACTCAGATCAATGGGTCTTGAGCCTTCTAACTATGATCTTCATATTAATTTCCCTGGAGGTACACCAATAGACGGTCCTTCTGCGGGAATTGCCATGGCAACAGCTATTGCTTCTGCAATCAAGGGGATTCCCGTCCATCATGAGCTGGCGATGACAGGTGAAATCAGCATTCATGGAAAAGTAAAACCGATCGGCGGTGTGCTGGCCAAGGTAGAGGCTGCTTTTCAGGCTGGAGCCAAGACCGTTATTATCCCCGCAGACAACTGGCAGACCATTTTTGAGGATTTGAATGGTCTTAAGGTTATTCCTGTGGAATCCGTGGATGAAGTATTCGAGCATGTCTTTGGCAAAGAGCTGATGATGGACAATGAAGAGAAGGCATCACCTGCGCCCGAGCTATTTCCCCAATCTTCTCCTTCGATATTGCATGCGGATATGAATCGGGGCGGAACGATGAATAGTACAGAAAGCATGTGAAGACTTCTCCTTCATTGGTTTTTTATGTGAACATTTGATAGAATAATGAATGATAACAACCTGAGAGCCATTGGAGGTGTGAAAGCGATGGGGCAGAGCAAAGCCAAAGTTCGTCGTTTTCCTTTACTGCCTTTAAGAGGACTTCTCGTCTATCCGAGCATGGTGCTTCATCTCGACGTGGGCAGGGAGAAATCCGTCAAGGCTTTGGAAAAAGCGATGGTAGAAGAACATCTGATTCTCCTGTGTTCTCAATCTGACGTAAATATAGAAGATCCTACACGTGAAGATATTTATCGGATCGGTACAGTGGCGAAGGTCAGACAAATGCTGAAGCTTCCTAATGGAACCATTCGTGTCCTCGTGGAAGGACTTGAACGTGCAGAGATAACAGAGTATACAGATCATGACGAGTTCTATGAAGTGCTGGCGGTGGAACTGCCGGAGGAAGATGCGGACCACCCTGAGACAGATGCATTAATGCGGACGGTTCTCAGCCAGTTTGAAAATTATATAAATTTATCTAAGAAAGTAACACCAGAGACTCTTGCAGCTGTATCTGATATTGAAGAGCCAGGGCGTCTTGCCGATGTAATAACGAGTCACTTGTCGCTGAAGATCAAGGACAAACAAGAAATTCTGGAGACTGTAGATGTTAAACAGCGGCTTGAGAAGCTGCTGGATATTTTGAACAATGAGCGTGAGGTCCTTGAGCTGGAACGTAAGATTAACCAGCGGGTCAAGAAGCAGATGGAGAAGACCCAGAAGGAGTACTATCTTCGCGAGCAAATGAAGGCGATTCAGAAGGAGCTTGGGGAGAAGGAAGGGCGTGCCGGGGAAGTTGAAGAGCTTCGTACTGGAGCAGCAGAGTTGTCACTCCCTGACAAAGTCCGCGAGAAAGTCGAGAAGGAAATTGATCGGCTTGAGAAAATGCCTGCCA
The DNA here is from genome assembly GCF_042678545.1 of Paenibacillus provencensis. Classification (NCBI taxonomy): domain Bacteria; kingdom Bacillati; phylum Bacillota; class Bacilli; order Caryophanales; family Paenibacillaceae; genus Paenibacillus; species Paenibacillus provencensis. The sequence continues at coordinate 194,216 of NZ_JBHTKX010000005.1, forward strand.
GCTCAGCAGAGGGAGGCGTTATCCGCAATTATGTGGATTGGCTGTTAGCTCTGCCGTGGAGTCGCAGGACTGAAGATGATCTGGATATTCATGCGGCTGAAGAAGTGCTGGATGCAGATCATTACGGTCTAGAGAAGCCGAAGGAGCGCGTGCTTGAATATCTGGCTGTCCAAAAGCTGGTGAAGAAGCTGAAAGGGCCGATTCTTTGTCTTGTAGGCCCTCCAGGGGTTGGTAAGACATCACTTGCGCGTTCTATTGCAAAATCGCTTGGTCGTGAATTTGTGCGCATCTCCTTGGGCGGTGTTAGAGACGAAGCGGAGATTCGCGGACATCGAAGAACGTATGTCGGTGCCATGCCTGGCCGAATCATTCAAGGGATGAAGACCGCAGGTTCACTGAATCCTGTGTTTTTACTGGATGAGATCGACAAGATGGCTTCTGATTTCCGTGGAGATCCTTCCTCGGCTCTGCTTGAAGTGCTTGATCCTGAACAGAACAATACGTTCAGTGACCATTTTGTAGAGCTTCCCTTTGACCTGTCAAACGTGATGTTTGTTACCACGGCTAATACGATTCATAGTATTCCGCGTCCACTCCTCGATCGGATGGAAGTGCTTAACATTCCAGGATACACGGAGCTGGAGAAGCTGCAGATCGCAAGCCGCTATTTGCTGCCGAAGCAGATCACAGAGCATGGATTGACAGATGAACAGATGGAAGTACAGCAGGATGCTCTCTTGAAGGTCATTCGAGAATACACGAGAGAATCTGGAGTGAGAAATCTGGAGCAGCAGATGGCTTCCTTATGCCGCAAAGCTGCGAAGAAGATTGTATCCGGTCATACGGACAAGATCGTTATTGCTCCGGACGATGTGAAGGAATATTTAGGTCCGCAGAAATTCCGTTACGGTGTTGCCGAGCTTGAGGATCAGATCGGGACGGTTACAGGTCTTGCTTGGACAGAAGTCGGTGGTGAGACACTGGTGATCGAAGTGACCGTTGTTCCAGGCACCGGCAAGCTTACCTTGACCGGTAAACTGGGGGATGTCATGAAGGAATCCGCGCAAGCAGCCTTCAGCTATACTCGTTCCAAAGCAGAGGATCTTGGAATCGCACCTGACTTCCACGAGAAGAACGATATTCACATCCATATTCCGGAAGGTGCAATCCCGAAAGACGGACCTTCTGCCGGAATTACAATGGCAACCGCGCTGATATCCGCTCTGACCAACCGTTATGTGTCCAAGGATGTGGCGATGACAGGTGAGATTACACTCCGCGGACGGGTTCTCCCGATTGGCGGTCTTAAGGAGAAATCACTTGCGGCACATCGTGCAGGATATAAGAAAATTTTGCTCCCCAAGGATAATGAACGGGATCTAAGAGATATACCGGACAGTGTACGAGAAGATGTTGAATTCGTACCTGTTGCACACATGGATCAAGTGCTTCACCACGCACTGGTCGAACAACAGACAGGTGTGCACTAGATTAGCCACTGATGCATCAATGAGAGCTTCGTTAATTCATTGCTGTGTTATGAAGAGAGGATAAATAACGATTATGAAAGTTACAAAATCCGAATTTATCATTAGTGCGGTCAGCCCTAGCCAATACCCTGAGGACGCCTTGCCGGAGATTGCTCTGGCAGGGCGTTCCAATGTGGGGAAATCTTCGCTGATCAATCGAATGATTAATCGTAAGAATTTAGCAAGAACGAGCTCAACCCCAGGCAAAACCCAGCAGCTTAATTATTACCGCATTAATGATGCACTTTATTTCGTGGATTTTCCAGGCTATGGGTATGCCAAAGTGTCGAAGACGCAGCGTGCACTCTTCGGTCAAATGATGGAGAAGTATTTGCTTGAACGAGAAGAACTAAAATTAGTGATGCAAATGATTGATATGCGTCATCCCCCTACGAAAGACGACATTATGATGTATGAATGGCTGAAGCACCATGGACTTCCCGTATGCGTCGTGACCACGAAGATGGATAAGATTCCTAAGACACGCAGAGCAAAGCATGCAAAGGTAATAAGAGATGCGATTGGTCTTCATCCTGAAGACAGCTTTGTCTCTTTTTCGTCGGAGGAAGGCCTCGGCAAGGATGAGCTGTGGGCTGTGATATCTCGTTATTCAGGGTTTTCAGAAGAGCAGCCGTCTGTAGGGGAGTAGTCTCAAGCATTTTTATCGAAAGCAGCGTGACAAGGCGATATTGCAGAACAATAGAGTTATCACGAACTTTCATGCAGAATAATGAGCTTTTTCCCTCTGAGATGAATAATTTCAAGTTTCTTCCTGATTTTTAATGATTTAAAGCAGAAATTCATTGTATGGCAGAAGGGCGGGCACCGCCTGTGGTAGTGTATAATGAAGCTAAGCAGTGAAAATTACGGTTTTAAATCGGTCTGACTACAGCGTGGTCGGGAAAGAATTGAGGAGATTTTTTTATGGCTCAGCGGTTAGCCACAGAATATGTTAAAGCCACTTTGAAATTAACAGAACCTCAGATGCAGCAGTTTTTAAAGATGGCTGAAGACAGCCAGTTTCAGCACCAACGAGTGAAGGTGCTGGGTAAGGGCGGACAGGATGTTGTACTTCGTGATGGTGCTGGAGAGGAAGTATATTTCCCATTTGATCGAGAAGATGGATTATATGTCTGTGAGTTGTCTTGCCGTCTGGTGAATCCTCAGCTGACGAGTATCGTACGCAAATTGTTTCTTGCTTTTAAGGGTGAAGGAATGGAAAACCGGTTGTATACTGGATTTACCATGATGTATTTTTATTCCCAAGGCTCTGTTCGCAAGATTATTGAAGTCAAACAAGACCAAGCTCGTATCGTATACGAATATAAGAATTCCTTGCAAGAGATTGAACAGCAATACCGATCACTTGAGGTTGAACAGAAGATTGTGCGTGTGAAGAACAACATCAATCATTTGCTTGATGCAAGAAACAGGGTATCTTGCCAGGAGGATATTCGTCATATTGATGAGCAGTTACGCATAGAAGCATTTATCCTATTTACTCTTGAAGCCTAGACATCGTGCTAGATCGAAACCATGGCCTGCTCCTTACGGAGTGGGCTTTTTATATATTCCAGCAAGGTTTCAGGTTAAAATTTATTTTTTGCGTGCTGTTCCACATGAAGGCCACAAAAAATATACTGTATTGCTCTTTGAAAAAACTGTTGCATTTGTAATGAATAGGTGTTATTTTTATTCTCGTTGAAAAGAATATAGGAACCAGGATTCACTCAGGACATTGTGTATGTTGCGAGAGATTTATCCCTCGGGAAGTGAATGACGTAGGTCCTAGCGGATGAAATTTTTTCAAACATTTTATTCCTAGGAAGGGGGAGCCGAAAGATGGAATATACAACTTTCGGAAGACACGTTGCTGTTGACACTTGGGGAGTAGACTTTGATCTGTTGAACAATGAGGATTTCTTGCAAGTACAGATGGTAGAAGCAGCGGAAGCTTGCGGTGCGACCATCCTGTCCGTGCAATCCAGACAGTTTGAACCTCAGGGAGCTACTGTGCTTGTCATGCTGTCTGAGAGCCATCTCTCGATTCATACGTACCCTGAAAGAGGTTTTGCCGCGATCGATTGTTATACTTGTGGAGAAGCGGTGGACCCGCAGCTTGCTGTTGACTACCTGGTATCCGTATTGAAGCCGGAGAAGATTTTTTCAAAGACATTAGTACGCGGAAACGGTGAATTAGAAGTCGTAGCACCTGTAAAACAGCAGATTGAGCTTGTATAATACACGGATTTATAATACGATACAAATATATAAAGAACCATGGAATTTCCATGGTTCTTTATATATTTTATGTAATAAAATAGAAATCCTCCTAGCTCTATTATGCGTTTGATTAGAACAAGTTTCAAATAAGTGTGGAGCGTATAAATAAATGAAGTGGTGGTAAAATTAAGTAGGCAATGTTTATGAAATGGGTTCAATAAGTTAAAAAGATGAGGATTTCATAAACATGTCATAAAAAGCATTAGGGCGAAACTGTACATATGTTATACTAAATACTGCTTATGGCTAACGGTTAATAGCACATTAATGTTATAGATTGAATCAATTCATAATACCCTTTAGCTTTTTTAATCAAGAATATATATAGATCAAAATGATTTTAGTTTGTCTATTTATAGTGTTAAATTTATTTTTTAATGAGTTATGAAATTGATTCGAGTATTTACGAATTTTTGTAGAGGCAGGTGAACTTGCAATGCACATCGTCGCAGTTGGGTTAAACTATCGCACAGCGCCTGTAGAAGTAAGGGAACGCTTTACATTTGACGAAAGAGACCTGCCATCAGCGCTCCGAGAGCTCAAGAAGACAAACAGTGTATTGGAAGGCGTCATCGTTGCTACATGCAACCGTACGGAAATGTATGTGGTGGTTGATCGTCTCCATATGTGCGGTTATTTTATACGCAGCTTCATGGAGCAATGGTTTGGTATTTCTCGCGAGGAGTTTACTCAACATCTATATATATATGAAGATGAACAGGCGATACGTCATCTATTTAGGGTAACCAGCGGACTGGACTCCATGGTGATTGGGGAAACTCAAATTCTAGGCCAGGTTAAGCACGCCTTCTTAACAGCTCAAGCCGAGAAGGCTACCGGAACATGGTTTAATACGCTGTTCAAGCATGCCATCTCCGTAGGCAAGAGAGCGCATAGCGAGACCTCAATTGGTGAAGCGGCGGTTTCTGTCAGCTATGCTGCTGTAGAGCTGGGTAAGCGTATCTTTGGCTCCTTTAATCATAAGAAGGTCATGATTCTGGGTGCAGGGAAGATGAGCGAACTCACGGTACAGCATCTGTATGCTAACGGCGCTGAAGAGGTAATTGTGGCTAATCGGACCTTCTCTCGCGCAGAAGAGCTGGCAGCCAAATTTGACGGAACCGCATGCACCATGGAGCAGGCGTTTACCCGTCTTCATGAAGTCGATATTTTGATCAGCTCAACAGGAGCGAAGGATTTCGTTATCTCGGCTGAAATGGTTAAAGACAGCATGAAGCGAAGAAAGGCACGTCCTCTATTCATGATCGATATTGCTGTGCCGCGGGATATAGATCCCGTGATCTCAGATTTCGCCAACGTCTTTTTATATGATATTGATGATCTTGAAGGTGTGGTTGAGACGAATCTGGAGATGCGCCGGATCGAGGCAGCGAAGATTGATTCCTTTATCGAGGAAGAGATTGTAGAGTTCAATCATTGGCTCAAAACATTGGGGGTTCGTCCTGTAATTAGAGCTTTGCAAGAAAAAGCAAACAGTGTGCATGAGGAAACACTGGAGAGCTTGTTTAACAAGCTGCCTGAGCTGGATGAGCGTCAACGTAAAGTGATTCGGAGACTGACGAAGAGTATGCTTAATCAAATGACGCATGAGCCCATTAATCGTATAAAAGAAATAGCAGTGGATAAGAATGCTGAAGATGTATTATCGATGTTCACTACCCTGTTTGGTCTTGAGAAAGAGCCGGAAGACAAGGAAGAGTCTTCTGTGCCATCAAGAGTGAATATGAAGCCGGCCACGGAGCCTGGTCGTGAGGTAGAGCAAGCACCTTCACGGATTGCATATGTTCCAGTGAGCCTGTAAGGCAGGTGTAAGAAGTGTCTACAGTAGATACGATTCACACTATGCTGATTTATATTTATGCCCTGAGCCTTCTGTTTTATTTCTCGGATTGCATTCGACGCAATACGAGTGCGAAGCGGATGGGCACAGGGCTTCTTGTTGTCGTGTTCCTGATGCAGCTAATGTACTTGATTCTAAGCACCGTTGATCTGGGACATATTCCGATATATTCGATGTATGATTTTGTATTTCTATTCACGTTTAGTATTGTCATCACCTCTCTAATCATGACGAGATTCAGGAAATCGGAATATATCGTTTTCCTACTGAATGTTGTCGGTTTCAGTGCTTTGGTGCTCAGTGATTTTTGGCTTGCCCCCATCGTGAATCCTAAGCTCAATTGGCAGACTGTACATGGGCTTCTTGTCATGCACATCGCTCTTGCTAATCTGGGGTTTGCTGCATTGACGCTCGCTGCTGTATTTGCTGCGATCTATCTATTTCTGCATTTCAGACTTAAATCGAAGCAATGGGGCGACACGATGCGGCGCATGCCGAGTCTTGAAATGCTCTATATGTACATGAACAAGTCAAGCTCAATCGGGACCCCGATGCTAGGTGTTTCGGTCATGCTTGCCGTATTATCGATTATGGCAGAGAAGCGCTGGCCATTATTACTCGATGCCAAAGTCCTCTCTACGTTAATTGCATTATGTATCTATTTAGGGTACTTCATTTCAAAACGATATAATGGTCATGCCCCCCATGTTATGGCACGGTGGACGCTTATAGGATATGTATTTGTTATCATTAGTTTTATCAGTAATGCTTGGTCTGTATTTCACCGCTGGACAGGAGAGTGAAGTAAATGGAGCAAGCTTATGTCCCGATATGGCTTGATTGCTCTGGTCGTACTGTCATTGTTATTGGCGGTGGTCCAGTGGCTGAGCGTAAGGTTAGTGGACTTCTTAATTCAGGAGCAAACATTACGATCATCAGTCCCACGATGACCGAGAGACTTCTTCAGCTGGCTCAGCAGGGAGAAGTCTCCTGGATTCAAAGGCCCTACCGTCAGGGAGACCTGAGAGGGGCTTTTCTTGTATATACAGCTACGAATCAAGCGGATATCAACCAACAGGTGGTTAAGGAAGCGAAAGAGACCGGCGTTTTGGTGAATAGCGCAGATGAGCCGCGCACAGGTGATTTTATTACACCGAGTGTCCTGCGCCGAGGCAGGCTGGCCATCGCTGTGTCAGCTTCGGGGTCAAGTCCAGGAGCTGTAGCACAAATTAAGAAACAGCTGGAGCAAGATTATGGTGATGAGTACAGTATGTACTTTGATTTTTTGCATCATATTCGTCAACTCATCCTGCTCCGTATTCAGGACCCAGTCCGGAGAAGACATCTGCTTCAAAAAGTATTAGAGTTAGACATATTAGCGGAAATTAGAAATGGACATTATGAATTATGGTCCGATGAACGGATAAATAAATGGATTGCAGACAATCAGGAGGGGTAATTAACAATGCGAACGATTGTAGTAGGAAGCAGACAAAGCGCACTGGCTCTAACACAGACAGGGCATGTCATTGATGATTTGAAGAACCTATGCAAGCATCACGGGCTTCCCTTTGATTTTGAGGTCAAGAAGATTGTAACTAAGGGCGATCAAATTCTGGATGTCACTTTATCCAAAGTCGGGGGCAAGGGGCTGTTCGTAAAAGAAATTGAGCAGGCCATGATGAACGGCGAGATTGACATGGCTGTACATAGCATGAAGGATATGCCATCTGTGCTTCCTGAACCATTGACTACCGGTGCAGTGCCGAGCCGGAAGGATCCAAGAGATGCATTAATATCCAGAACCGGATCCTCACTGGATGAGCTGCCCCAAGGCGCAAAAGTTGGGACGAGCAGTTTGCGCAGAGCGTCTCAGCTCAAAGCCTACCGTCCCGACTTTCAAATTGAATGGATTCGAGGCAATATTGACTCCAGACTCCGCAAGCTTGAGACAGAAGGCTTTGATGCCATCATTCTCGCTGCCGCGGGGCTTTCTCGAATGGGATGGGAAGATCGGATAACGGCTTATTTGTCTCCGGACACTTGTCTGCCAGCGGTAGGACAAGGCGCGCTCGGTATTGAATGCAGGAAGGATGACCAGGAACTCCTTCATTTACTCAGTTTATACAATGATCCGGAGACGGCAATCCCGGTTGCAGCTGAACGGAGATTTCTAAATGTGTTGAACGGAGGCTGTCAAGTACCCATTGGGGCGTATGCAACTTGGGCTTCTCAGCAAGGAGAGGCTGGTGATAAGCAGCTTATCCAGCTAACGGGTATGGTTGGCACACCGGATGGATCGACAGTGCTTAAAGAGACGCTCATTGGGAGCGATCCTGAACGTCTTGGGGAGGAAGTTGCTGAACGCTTGATTCAAAAAGGCGCAGAGAAGATACTGGCAGATGTAAGGGGATGAGGAAATGGCAGGAAAGGTATATCTCGTGGGTGCGGGACCGGGTAACGCAAAGCTTATTACAGTAAAAGGCTGGGAGTGTATTCAGAAGGCAGATGCGGTAGTCTATGATCGCCTAGCCAGTCCTAGACTGCTTCGGATTATGAAGCCTGGAGCTGCCAAAATCTATGTCGGCAAAAAAACAAACCGTCACACAATGAAGCAGGAGGATATCAATCAGCTGCTTGTCGATCTCGCTCATGAAGGCAAAACAGTCGTTCGTTTAAAAGGCGGGGACCCGACCATTTTTGGAAGGGTCGGTGAGGAGGCGGAGCTGCTTCGGCAACATGATATCCCGTTTGAGATCGTGCCAGGAGTTACCTCTGCGATCAGTGTACCAGCCTATGCCGGTATTCCTGTCACACATCGGGATTATGCATCATCCATTTCGATTATTACGGGACATGAGAGTCCTGATAAGCTAAATAGAGCGATTTATTGGGACAAGGTAACGAACGCTACAGGAACTCTGGTATTTATGATGGGGGTTGCGAATATCGGCTATATCAGTAAGCAGCTGATAGATCATGGCAGACCCAAGGATACGCCTGTGGCGCTGATTCGCTGGGGAACTTGGGCAGAGCAGGATACACTAGTGGGCACGCTTGAGGATATTGAGCACAAGGTCCAGGAGCACGGATTCCGTCCGCCCGGCGTCATTGTTGTTGGCGATGTGGTCAAGCAGCGTGAACGGCTGCAATGGGCTGAATTAATGCCTCTCTTCGGCAAAAGAATACTTGTGACAAGGGCAAGAAGTCAGGCAAGCGAGCTTGTTTCGCGGATTGAGGAATTGGGTGGAGAGCCTTATGAGCTGCCTGTTATTGAAACGGTTCCTGTACAAACGGATCATCATAGGGAGCAAATAGCAGAAGCGCTAGATCAGTTAGAGCAGTATGACTGGGTCATATTTACGAGTGTGAATGGAGTAGAGCATTTCTTTAGAGCGATGGAGGAGCAGAAGAAAGATATACGCTCACTCTATCGTGCAAGAATTGTGGCCATTGGTCCGTCGACGAAGAAAGTGCTTCGTGACAAAGGCATTTTGGCGGAGCAGGTCCAAGGTTCTTATCAGCAGGAAGGACTGATGGATACCTTTGATGCCGAGCTGCTCCCAGGACAAAAGGTGCTGTTGCCCTCAGGTAACCTAGCTCGTCCTTGGCTCTCCGAGAAACTAAGGGAGAAGGGGCTTGAAGTAAACAGCGTCAGTGTATATGAAACGGTCATTCCTGAGGAGCAGGATGATGAGCTGATTGGACTCTTGCAAAAGGGAAAAGTCTACGCTGTCACGTTCACCAGCTCTTCAACGGTGACTCATCTCCTGACGCTATTAGAACGGATGGGATATGAACAGCCTGCTTCTTTATTTAAAAATGTTCACGTAGCCTGCATCGGCCCTGTTACTGCAGAAACGGCAACAAGTTCTGGACTCCATGTCAGCATCGTTTCAGAAGAGGCAACAGTTGAGAGCTTGGCTGATGCGCTGTGTCATATTAACGAAGATGTTCATGTTGTTTAGATTTAAGATACGAGTTAGACGAACTAGAGAAAGGGGTTATTCACAATGGGATTTCCAATCGTAAGGCATCGCAGATTACGGCAATCGGCCGCTATTCGCAGTATGGTGCGTGAAACACATTTGAATGTTAGTGATTTTATACAACCGATTTATGTTACATACGGTACAGGGGTTAAACAAGAAATTTCGTCTATGCCGGGAGTGTACCGTTTTTCACTCGATACGCTGAAAGAGGAAGTGCAGGAGATTGCTGAACTTGGCATTCCGGCTGTGCTTCTGTTTGGGATTCCAGATACGAAGGATGCAGTAGGCTCTTCCGCGTATGCCGAGAATGGAATTGTGCAGGAAGCGACCAGGCTCATCAAATCCTGGTATCCAGATTTGCTCGTGATCGCTGATACCTGTCTATGCGAATTCACGGATCACGGTCATTGCGGCATGATTCATACCCATGAGCGGGATGGTCATGTATGCGTGGATGTTCTGAATGATGAATCACTTGAGCTTCTGGTTAAGACCGCTGTGTCCCAGGCTGAAGCAGGGGCTGATATTATTGCACCATCCAACATGATGGACGGTTTCGTAGGTGCGATTCGTGCAGGACTTGATGAAGCAGGATTCTCTCACATTCCAATTATGTCTTACTCGGTGAAATACGCTTCTGGCTTCTACGGACCTTTTCGCGAGGCAGCAGATTCGGCACCTCAGTATGGTGATCGCAAAGCTTACCAGATGGATCCGGCTAATGCAAGGGAAGCGCTGCGTGAAGCAGAGACGGATGTTCTTGAAGGAGCAGATATGCTGATGGTGAAGCCTTCTTTATCTTACCTGGACATAATGCGCACAATTAAGGACCAGTTTGATCTGCCGCTGGTAGCATATAACGTTAGCGGTGAATATGCAATGGTCAAGGCCGCGGCAATCAACGGCTGGATTGATGAAGAGAAGGTGGCCATGGAAATCCTGCTCAGCATGAAGCGTGCAGGAGCGGATATGATTATTACGTATTACGGCAAAGACGCAGCCCGCTGGCTGTCAGTACGTTGATTATTTAGAAGAGCTACACTATTGCATATAAAATTGGATAACAGAGGAGAGAGGTTTGAGAATGAGTGAACAGATTCGTCAGCCGCGCCGGGAGGAACGTTCCCGTACCGCTTTTGAAGAAGCAAAACAATATATGCCTGGCGGTGTGAATAGTCCGGTACGTGCATTTAAATCTGTAGGTTTAACTCCTGTTTACGCAGACCATGGTATAGGTTCTAGAATCTATGATATTGATGGTAATTCTTTTATTGATTACGTGGCTTCTTGGGGCCCCCTTATAATGGGACATGCCCACCCGGAAGTGATATCCGCGATCCAGGAGACGGCTGTAAAGGGAACAAGTTTTGGCGCGCCGACACTGATTGAGACGGAAATGGCCAAGCTGGTATGCGAGCGCGTACCATCGATCGATGTTGTTCGTATGGTGAACTCGGGCACGGAAGCCACGATGAGCGCGATCAGACTTGCTCGTGGGGCAACAGGCAGAAGCAAAATTCTGAAATTTGAAGGCTCCTACCATGGACACGCTGACAGCTTGCTGATCAAGGCAGGTTCTGGTGTAGCCACTCTTGGACTTCCGGACAGCCCCGGTGTACCTGAAGGAGTCGCTGCCAACACCATTACGGTTCCTTACAATGATCTGGAATCGGTTCGCTTGGCCTTTGATAAATTTGGGGAACAGATTGCTGCGATCATCGTAGAGCCTGTGGCAGGCAACATGGGCGTTGTGCCGCCAGCTGCGGGATTCCTTGAAGGGCTGCGCCGGATTACCATAGATTACGGCAGCCTGCTTATTTTTGACGAGGTCATGACAGGCTTCCGGGTAGGACTTCATAGCGCACAAGGCCGGTTCGGAGTAATCCCGGATTTGACATGTCTCGGCAAGGTCATTGGCGGCGGCTTGCCTGTTGGCGCATATGGCGGCAGACGAGACCTTATGGAGCAGGTAGCTCCGGTCGGCCCAATCTATCAAGCAGGTACACTCAGCGGTAATCCGCTGGCCATGGCAGCAGGTTATACGACACTTAAGCTTCTTAACGAAGAAGTATACACTCGTCTCGAAGAGCTGGGCGCTAGGCTTGCTGCCGGCTTTGAGAAGAATGCGAAGGAGCTGGGCGTTCCTGTAACGATCAATAGGGTCGGATCGATGGTATGTCCATTCTTTACAGATCAAGAAGTCACGAATTATGACGTTGCCAAATCAAGCAATTTGGATCATTTCCGAGCTTACTTTGGCCATATGCTTCAGGAAGGAATCAGCGTAGCCCCTTCTCAATTCGAGGGGATGTTCATCTCCGGGGTGCATAGTGTCCAGGATATCGATGATACGATTGAAGCGAATTATAATGCGCTGAAGGCTTTATGATGAAATATAAGAAAAGAGGAGACTGGGCTGAGCTGATGCCAGGCAAAAAAGTGCTCTCCCAGGATGATCGGAGTATGGCCGCCGAGAAGTGGCTGCTTGAGGAACTGGGTATGCCCGAGAAGCTCTTGCACGAGCTTAGAGCTAATAGCGGTATTCAACTTGCAGGGGACCGGCTTCGGCTGGCCCTTTTTCCTCCTGCACCGTATGGAATTACACCGCGATATGTAGGGCTGGATGTGCTGTATGAGGATGATTTTTGTCTTGTTGTAAACAAGCCGGTAGGCATGCCAATTCATCCAGATGGAAGTGAGCGTCAGGACGGAATAGTGACACTTGATCATGCGGTGGCTGGATATTACCAGGCAAGCGGGCTTGAGGTCGCGGTGAAACATATCCATCGGCTGGATGTGGATACGTCAGGTCCGGTGCTGTATGCGAAGAACCGCTATGCAGAGCTTAAGCTGAATGCCATGATGCAGCTTAAGCAGATTGAGCGCAAATATGTCGCTATCGTTCACGGAATCGTAGCACAAAATAAAGAGACGATGGACTTGCCGATCGGTAAGGACAGGCATCACAAACAGAGAAGAAGAGTCTCCCCTACAGGTCAGCATGCCGTAACTCATATGGAGACATCAGAAAGACTAAGAGGAGCAACAGTGGTTCGGCTTCGTCTGGAGACAGGTAGAACGCATCAAATTCGGGTGCACCTCAGCCATTTGGAACATCCCTTGTTTGGCGATACGCTGTACGGCGGCATGAGAGAGGGAATTCGCAGACAGGCGCTACATGGAGAAGAGCTCAGCTTTCAGCACCCTTTTACGGGAGAGCTGCTTACAGTGATAGCCTCTTGGCCTCAGGATATGATTGATTTGTATGATTCGCTAAAAGTGTAAATAAAAATATGAATCCACGGATGAATGGTATGAGTCCTCTGACAGATGCATATACATGTACACGAGAAGCATCTTGAAATGACTTGTGTAACATGACGTAAAGCTATGAAAATCTCATGGTGAATATATGCTGTGAAAGGAGGACTAGCGCTATGTTAAACCCGCCGTATGGACTTCGGTTTGATATTTACGAGCGTGTTCATTTACCCGAGGATGTTCCTGCCATAAGTGAGCTGGATGAGATTGAATTGTATCCTCGCATACAGGTTGTCTCGGAGCAGGAGCACGCTGCGCTACGTGGACACTTACTGTTGTCCGGTATTTATCAAGGAGAGAACAATCAGCAGGAGGAGCTGTCTCATCAGATTCCTGTTGAGATTACGATTCCACTCAGCCGTGTCGCATCCATTGATGATATTGCAGTGGAGATTGAGAACTTCGACGTGGATCTCTTGTCGACGCGCAGTCTGAACATTACGGGCGTGCTCTCTTTGCGCGGAATTGAAGGAATTGGACCGGCAGAAGAAACCTCTGACTGGAATCCAGAGGAGTTTACGGTTGTTCATTCCAATTCAGGTGAGGAAGAGGCGCCAGCTAATCCACTGTATTCGGGATACAATCCGTATAATCGAGATCCATCCATTCCGGATTCAGAACAACAAGAAGCAATCCTGTCGGATGCGGAATCGGCAACTGAATTTCAATCTGAAACGGAAGCTGGAGCGTACTCACCTTCAAGGCCTTTTTTGCATACGCCATATGAGGCTTCCGTATCCGAGCCGACTACGACGGAGAATATTGATGCATGGTCACTGCCGTATGAAGCGGAGTCTGTCCATGATTCAGTGAATCGGGAAGAGGCTCAGCTACAGGAACCACACAATGCAATAGAGAGCGTAGATGAACAATATGACGAGGATGAAGAAGAGACGGATCGGGTACAAGATGACCCATCGAATCAATATGGTGAGCTCGCATCCGTTAATCAACAGCCGGAAGCATACTCATCTCCAGAGGTGTGGAGCTTTGAGCCTGCTGTAGTTGTAGGAGCAGACCGTGACGCAGCTCCTGCTGTGAACGCTGAGACAGATGCTGGCACAGCTCCTGATTTGATTGATGAGGCATCCGGCGATGGTGGTGAGGGGAATGAACTTGAGGCAGACTCCATTCCACGAGAGCAGGAAGCGCAGGAGGTCTTGCTCGAAGCAGATGTGCCGCAGCCTGATCCTTCCGAAGAGAAGCCTGAATTGAAGGTTGCCTTTGGAACCAAAAAATCGGGCGAAACATCAGCACAAGGCTCCTATGGAATTACTTCTCTCCTACAAAAGTCCAGGACTGCAGAAGAGGTCTTGCAGCTTGAACAGGAGTTTCCGATCGAACAGCGTGATGAAGAACCTGCAGAGGAAGTTCAATGGAAGAGTCTGTTTCTCGGAAGAGGCGCAGAGCAAACACCATTCAAGAAGGTTAGACTCTGTATCGTGCAGCGAGAAGAAACGCTTGAGACCATTGCAGACCGATATCAGCTCAGTACGCGTGAGTTGCAGCTATATAACCGTCTGTCCGAGCAATCGGTTGAGGAAGGCCAGGTATTGTATATTCCATAGGAGAGCTGGCATACAGGAGAGTTCCCGGTTTGAATCGGGGACTCTCTTTTTTTGTCATGAAAGGTCTAATGCCCGGTTGACGAATTGCACAAAAGAAATGTATGATGACTGTAGGATTGGGAATACAATGAATAACAACTGTAATTAATCTAACGACTTGGATCGGGAATAGTAGGCAGTGAAGCCCTTCAGAGAGTGGAATTGATATGGTGTGAAATTCCGCAGGATAGCGAGCTGTACCGAAGTCGCCCGTGAGTTGCCCTTTTGAACTTTCTTGTAGGATGAGGAAGCTAGAATGCGGCCGGTAGCAGCCGTTATCTGCCTAATGAAGTGTCATATCGAGTTATGTTTTCTCTTTACAAGTGAATTCTGACCTGCTCGGGTATGAAACAAAGGTGGTACCGCGAAAGAATGGCCTTTCGTCCTTTGAGGATGAAGGGTCTTTTTGTATTTTCAAGAATGTGTTAAACGAAGATAATTGGAGGAATGTATGATGTCAGAACCGACAGCAAATCCGAATCAGACGGAAATGTCGACAACTTACGATCCGCGTGCAGCGGAACAGAAATGGTATCCATATTGGATGAATAATGAATTTTTCAAGGCAGGTCAGCGCAAGGATGCCAAGCCTTTTACGATCGTCATCCCTCCGCCCAACGTTACGGGTATTCTTCATATCGGGCATGCACTAGACTTTACGCTGCAAGATATCATTATTCGAGCCAAAAGAATGCAGGGCTACGATGCACTCTGGCTTCCAGGCTCTGACCATGCAGGAATTGCTACACAAACGAAGGTAGAACAGAAGCTTAGAGAAGGCGGCGTGTCCCGCTATGATCTGGGCCGTGAGAAATTCCTTGAGAAGGTATGGGACTGGAAGGAAGAATATGCGAACACGATTCGTTCCCAATGGGCGAAGATGGGGCTATCGCTTGATTATTCCCGTGAGCGGTTTACGTTGGATGAAGGTCTGTCCAAGGCGGTTCGGGAAGTATTTGTTAAACTGTACGAAAAAGGGCTCATTTACCGCGGCAAACGCATTATCAACTGGGATCCTGCTGCACGTACGGCTTTGTCTGACATTGAGGTTGAATACAAAGAGGTACAGGGACATTTGTACCATTTAAAATATGAGCTAAAAGACGGAAGCGGATCGATTACTGTTGCGACAACACGTCCGGAAACAATGCTTGGGGATACCGCAGTAGCTGTACATCCCGAAGATGATCGTTACAAGGACATGATTGGTAAGACCCTCGTGCTTCCGATTATTGGTCGTGAAATACCGGTGATCGCGGATGAGTATGTGGACAAAACGTTTGGCAGTGGTGCTGTAAAAATTACACCCGCCCATGATCCTAACGATTTTGAAGTGGGTCTGCGTCATGATTTGCCGCAAATCACCGTGATGGATGAGTCCGGTAAAATGAATGAAGAAGCCGGCAAGTATCAAGGACTGGATCGCAGTGACTGCCGCAAGCAAATCGCTCTTGATCTCAAAGAATCCGGAGTATTGATTAACATTGAAGACCATACACATCAAGTTGGCCATAGTGAACGTTCTGGTGCGGTTGTAGAGCCTTACTTATCCACTCAGTGGTTTGTAGCCATGCAGCCGCTTGCGGAACGTGCAATTGAAGCACAGAAGAGCGGTAAAGGAGTTAACTTTGTTCCTGATCGCTTCGAAAGAACTTATTTACAATGGATTGAGAATGTTCGCGATTGGTGTATTTCCCGTCAGCTGTGGTGGGGACACCGCATTCCTGCGTGGTATTGTGATGCTTGTGGTGAAATTCATGTCAGCCGCGAGGATATGACAGCTTGTCCGAAGTGCGGATCGCAGGAGCTCCGTCAGGACGAAGACGTACTCGACACTTGGTTTAGTTCAGCACTGTGGCCGTTCTCTACACTCGGCTGGCCGGAAGAGACAGAGGACCTGAAGCGTTACTATCCAACCTCTGTACTTGTAACGGGATATGATATCATTTATTTCTGGGTAGCACGTATGATCTTTACCGCACTTGAATTTACGGATGAGATTCCGTTCAAGGATGTTCTGATGCATGGACTCGTTCGTGATTCTGAAGGACGCAAGATGTCCAAGTCACTGGGCAACGGAGTAGATCCACTTGAAGTTATCGAAAAATATGGAACAGACGCGATGCGCTACATGCTCTCTACAGGGATTACTCCAGGTCAGGATCTGCGCTTCCGCTGGGAACGTGTTGAGCAGGCCCGCAACTTTGCGAACAAGATCTGGAATGCCTCCCGCTTTGCGCTGATGAACCTGGAAGGCTTCAAGGTGGAAGACATTGATATTACGGGTGAGCTGACTACAGCGGACCGCTGGATCTTGCATCGTTTGAACGAAACAGCCAAAGACGTAACCCGTCTGATGGATGCATATGAATTCGGAGAAACGGGCCGTACATTGTATAACTTCATATGGGATGATCTCTGTGACTGGTACATTGAGTTCTCCAAGCTCTCATTATACGGTGAAGATGCGGATGCAAAACGCAAAACACAATCCGTTCTCGCCTATGTACTTGATCAGACCATGCGCCTGATCCATCCGTTTATGCCATTTATCTCCGAGGAGATCTGGCAGCACCTTCCGCATGAGGGCGAGACCATTACTTTGGCATCTTGGCCGGAATTCAATGAGGCCTTTGTTAACGATAAGGCCGTTGCCGAGATGAATATGCTGATGGATCTTATCCGTGCAGTGCGTAATATTCGTGCTGAAGTTAATGTTCCGATGAGCAAAAAGGTTGAATTGCACATTAATGCAAGCGGTCAGGACGGTCTGAATATTATTGACAACAACCTGATTTATGTTCGTCGCTTCTGTAATACTTCAGAACTATCTACAGGAACAGAGCTGTCTACACCAGAGAAAGCGATGACTGCTGTAATCTCCGGCGCCGAGCTGTATTTCCCTCTTGCAGGTTTGATTGACATCGATCAAGAGATTGCGCGTCTTACGAAAGAGAAGGAAACACTGGATAAGGAAGTAATGCGGATCGAGAAGAAGCTGGGCAACGAGGGCTTTGTATCCAAAGCACCTGAGAAAGTAATCGAAGAAGAGCGCGCGAAGCTTGCAGATTATTCTGATAAGCGGACAAAAGTGATTGCACGGATTGACGAACTTCAAAATTAATTAATAAGAGACGGCAGGTGTTCCTATTAACGTAAGGGATGCCTCTCTCTTACTTACTTTATACTTAGAAGGTGAATCATATGGATCGAACCACTGGAAATAGTACGGCTGCTCCGCTGAATACGTATAATGACGCGGTCGCTTGGATCAACAATCTTATTCCGTTTGGAATCAGACCTGGACTTTCCCGCATTGAATTGCTCTTGTCTAAGCTGGGTAATCCCCATAAACATCTGAAGTTTATCCATGTCGCAGGAACAAACGGAAAAGGGTCTACCTGTGCCTTTTTGACGTCGGCCTTAAGACAGTCCGGTTACGATGTAGGTACATTCACTTCACCGTATATTACCAAGTTTACGAATCGGTTTCAGTACAACGGGGATGACATCCCTGAAGAAACTTTACTGGTGCTTGCAAGACGCCTTCATCCGTTGGTAGAGGAAGTGGCTGAGACGGAGCTTGGGTCTCCCACTATGTTTGAGGTTGCGACGGCGCTTGCAATTCTGTATTATGCTGAGGTGTGCTATCCCGATGTGGTGGTATGGGAGACTGGACTCGGGGGAAGGCTTGATGTAACAAATATCGTGACTCCCATTATTTCCGTGATCACCAATATTGGAATGGACCACACAGATATTCTTGGAGATACGATCAGCCAAATCGCAGCTGAAAAGGCAGGAATTATTAAACCCGGCGTTCCTGTCGTCAGTTTAGTAGAGCAGCCGGAAGCGATTCAAGTCATTCGTGAGGTCGCAGAGAAACAGAAATCCACCTTATATCTTGCTGGTGACCAGTTTACCTATGAGCAGGTTCAGGTTAATAAGGATGGACAGAAATTGCATTTTAGAGGACCGTTTCGTGAACTTGATGTCGAGCTTACATTGCAGGGCAAGCATCAATGTGCCAATGCCGCTGGGGCTTTGATGACACTTGAAGTGCTGCGCCAATACATGGCGTTCTATATGGAAGAGGAAGATTTGCAGAAAGGTTTCCGACTTGCCTCTTGGGCAGGCCGTTTCGAGAAGGTGTCCGACGAGCCGCTTCTCATTCTGGACGGAGCACATAACCCTGAGGGGGCTGAGATGCTGGCACAGAGCATCAAGGATCTATATCCTGAGCGGAAACTAATTTTAATGATGGGCATGCTGAAGAATAAGCATCACAAATTGTATTTTGAGCATATACTGCCACTAGTGGATACGCTTATCCTGACTGAGCCAGATTTCCGACGTAAAATGGACGCGGCCCAGTTAAAAAATATGGTAGAAGAGCTTCGTCCATCCTATGCCAAACCAAACCTTGACATCATCGTAGAACCTTCATGGAAACAAGCATTGAGCATACTTAAGTTACGGACGGAAGCGGAAGATCTGGGGGTTGTGTCCGGCACATTATATTTAATTGCCGATGTAAGGGCCGCCCTTCTGCATCAAACCGATTCTGAAAAAGGTTGGTGAAAATTTGTTAAACACTTCGGAACATGTACATTTTATCGGTATCGGCGGCTATGGGATGAGCGCCATTGCAAGAGTTATGCTGGAAATGGGATATACCGTCACGGGATCGGATGTCGTATCCCAGGAGCTCACTGAAAAGCTTGCCGCTAAGGGAGCAACAATATATATAGGGCATACGCCGGAACAAGTCCATGGTGCGGATTTGGTTGTGTATTCAACAGCGGCTTCCAAGGACAATGTGGAACGCGTTGAAGCTGAGCAGCTGAACATCCCTATTCTTCATCGTGCTCAAATGCTTGCAAGACTACTGAATGAACGTAAGGGAGTAGCCGTTGCTGGTGCGCACGGTAAGACTACCACTTCTTCCATGATTGCGCTCGTTATGGAGGAGTGCGGCGTAGACCCGACCTATATTATCGGCGGAGAAATCATGAACCTTGGTACGAATGCCAAGGCGGGCAAGGGCGAGCATGTTGTAGCTGAGGCGGATGAGAGCGACGGCTCCTTCCTGCAGTATCACCCTTGGCTTGGCATCGTAACGAATCTTGAAGCCGATCATATGGAGAATTACAACAATGATTTTAATGAGCTGAAGAATGCTTACGTCAAATTCTTGAATCAAGTCAAGCCGGAAGGCTGTGCGATTGTCTGTGCAGATGATGAGAACATTCAGAGCATCATGCCACAGCTCAAATCCAACATCATCACTTATGCGATAGATGCAGAAGCAGATTATACTGCAACGGATATTGAGCTCGGCGATCGCCATATATCATTTACGATGAATCATCGAGGTGCACCTCTTGGAACCGTTGAGTTGTCTGTACCCGGGAGACATAATGTGAGCAATGCAATGGCGACAGTCATTTCTTGTCTCGAGGCAGGCATTCCGTTTGAGTCAATTGTGAAGGCAATTGTGAAATTCAGCGGGGCGAAGCGGAGATTTCAAGTATTGGGAGAAGCACGTGATATTCTCATTATTGATGATTATGCGCATCACCCAACGGAGATTGAAGCGACGATCAGTGCTGCCAAAGCGACAGGAAAACGGATTATCGCGGTCTTTCAGCCGCAGCGCTACACACGTACCTTCTTCCTGCTGGATGCGTTCAGCCGTGCATTTGGAGAAGCAGATGAGGTTATTATTACCGACATCTTCTCCCCTGCAGGAGAGAAACAGATTGAGGGTGTACATTCCTCCAAGCTGGTAGATTTGATCAAGCTCAACAGCAATCCAAATGCCGCATATATTCCTTCCAAAGAGGATGTTGTTAAGCAGCTCGAGCATCGTTTGCAGCCTGGAGATCTCGTTCTTACAATGGGAGCCGGAGATATTTGGAAGGCAGGCTATGAGCTTGCCAAAGGAATCAAGTAAGATCCGATTTACAGGTTTGTGTTATACCAAGCACCGTTTCTTTAATTACAGAAACGGTGCTTTTTTTGCATAACTCCTCTATTAAGCACATATAGCTGTTAGAAAGGACAAGAGGAGGGTGGTTTAGCCTTGAACAAAGCTAGAATGACATTTCGTTTCAATGAGGACAAGCCTGCAACCAAGCTCGAATCAGGCATAGTGAAGTCTGGCGATGAACAGAAGCTCAGCAAGGAGAGAACAACTGCGAACCGTTATGTAACAGACGATGTTCCTGCTGAAATGCCGCAGATCACCATCCCGCTGCAGACCGGGATGAGCCTTCCTCTTGACGAGCGGCAAGAAGAAGGTCGGACCGAAAGCTTCGCTATAGATGGTGCTTACGTGGATCGGAGAATATACGAAGATTGGGAAGAGCCTTTTGGATCTTATTCCTCTGTACCTATTATTGCAGGTCATGAGCACTACAAAGACCCGCAAGAGAAAGACAAGCAGCATCGTGATTCTTACGAGGAACTGGAGGATCAGGAGCGTTTCTATATGGATCATGCAAGTGAAAATTACACAATGTACCGGGGACCGCGAAATGTGTGGAAACTGGCTGGATCCATTATCGCTGCAGTCGTTACAGGTGTCATGTTCGGATTTGTTGCGATGTCCATGTTGAATTCTGAGAACACCTCAAACACAGTTTCGCCTGTAACAGTTCCTGCATCATCAGGTGTGACCCAAGACTCTACGGATCTTACAGTTACAGCGGCTGCAACCATCCCAGCTGTAACCTACTATATGCTCCAGTATGGAGTGTTCAGCAGTCCTGAAGGTGCTGAACAAGCCAAAGCGGAGCTCGCGTCAGCGGGTATAGCGGCAGGAAGCGATCCTTTGGATGAGCTGCGTGTGTATGCCGGAGTTTCAGCCGATCGTGAGGATGCCAAACTTATCAGCAATCAGTTAAGAACGGAAGGGGTAGAGCTGTACGTACGTGAGATTCAACTTCCTGAATTGACAAGCCTTCAGTTTTCAGGTGATCGGAGCACCGTTGCCGAGTTTTTTAGTTCCAGCCGGGCGGTTGCAGAAATATTGACCTCTTTATCAATCAGGCAGCTGGGTCAGCAGGAACAGAATGCACTGTCTGAAGCGGATATGAATGCTGTCACAGATGCGCATCAGTACTGGACAGGCACTGTAGCTAAGGTCAGAACCGGCTTGCCGGCGGAAAGTGAGTCTGTAGAGCTTCAAATGGAAGCCGCTATGAATACGGCAGTCACAGCTGTTGCAGAATATAATAAAAATCCTTCCAAAGAACATATTTGGAAAGTACAATCACAGATCATGAATTATATACTGCTCGAAAAACAACTGCTTGAAATCATCAAACAAGCATAGTATGTGCGCTTATCCGGCATGGGACTGGAAATAGTTCCCCATGTCGGATTTCTGTTTGTACTTACGTCTAGGTTCCCGTATAATAATGAAGGTGTCAAAATATGGCGAGGGAAGAGTAGAATGAAAAAAAACTTCGGAATATTCATCTTGTTTCTGCTCCTCGGTTGGTTGATTGGAGCATCCATATCAAAAGGCTTAGAGCAGTTTGAGGCTCTTTCTTTTTTAACGAATGCAACGACGATCAGCTGGTCGCCAAAGGCAAATTTCGACATCATTAGCTATCATCTTAACATTCAATTGAAGATCAGCCTGCTCAGTCTGTTAGGGGTTGTTTTTGCGATTTGGCTTTACCGGAAACTATAGCTTTTTATTATCACACAATTGATGTAGTACAGAAGCTTGAGCAGGAGTAACCACAGACTAAAAAAGATATGTAACACATGCGAATAACATTATCATTCTTACGAAGGAGTTCATCTCTTGAAAAAGCAGCGGATTATACTCGCCTCCACGTCTCCAAGACGCAGGGAACTAATAGCGACGCTTGGCCTTTCGTTTGAAGTTCGCCCTAGCCACGCCCCGGAAGATACACCAGAAGACTACACACCTCAGCAAATTGTAGAAGAACTTGCCTACCGCAAAGCAAAAGCTGTCTATGATTCTTATGATTCCGATCTGGCAGGAGCCATCATAGTAGGCAGTGATACGATTGTCGTGCTCGGCGGAGAAGTGCTTGGCAAACCAAAGGACGAGCAGGATGCTTACCGGATGCTGAGTATGCTTCAGAGCCGAACTCATGAAGTATATACGGGTGTTGCTTGTATATCAGGTGAGGATGGACGTGTAATTACGCGGCATCGCCGTACGAAGGTGAAGATGAAGAAGCTTAAACCAGATGCCATTCATGCATATATACGGACAGGCGAGCCTTCTGACAAGGCAGGCGCATACGCCATTCAGGGTTTGGGCGCAACATTTGTTGATTCCATCGAAGGATGCTATTTTAACGTGGTGGGTTTGCCGCTTTCTTTGCTTAGTGAACAACTGGCAGAGCTGGGCTTGAACATGCTATCCATAGACGAATAGTAAGCAAGTAAGAGTATTAAGAAGAGAACGGGTTCGTTTTTTTATGTGAAAAGAGGGAGAAGATGAGTTCGCCACAGTACATGCTGCGCGACATCCCCCAAGAACAGCGCCCGAGAGAACGCATGATGGAATTAGGGGCGGGTGCATTAAGTCATACTGAGCTTCTGGCGATCTTGCTTAGAACAGGAACAAAGCAGGAGTCGGCCATTCATATCGCTCAGCGCATTCTGAATGAAGCAGGGAGCCTTCGCAATCTGGTGGATATGAGCGTTGATGAGCTGTGTCAGCTCAAAGGCATTGGTCCCGCCAAAGCGATTCAGCTAAAGGCAGGAATTGAGCTCGGGCAACGGGTAATGCAGACCAGATTGGCTGAGAGGCCTGTCATTCGCAGTCCGAGAGATGCGGCTGATTTGCTTATGGAACAGCTTAGGTATCTGCAGAAGGAGCATTTTGTCTGTCTCTTCCTTAACACCAAGAATCACGTGATTTCCCAAGAGACGTTATCTATGGGCAACCTCAACGCTTCCATCGTTCATCCGAGGGAAGTGTTCCGGGCTGCCATGAAATGCAGCAGCGCCTCCATCGTATGCGCGCACAATCATCCGAGCGGTGATCCTGCCCCGAGTCCAGAAGATATACAACTGACGCGTCGTCTTGTCAAAGCTGGTGAAATTGTAGGAATTGACGTGCTTGATCATATCGTTATCGGGGACGGGAAATATGCAAGTTTGAAGGAGCAAGGGTTCATATAATATAATGTGGTACGTTAACGGTTTTTTTATTAAGCGTAAATAACAAGGAGCGTTTTCCTTCATCGCTTCGATCGCTTTTTTTGAATCGGATTATAATGACGCAGCTGCTAGGCTTAGTTATGGGACAGCAGCATAAATAATGCAAGTAAAGAAAGGGAGAAAATAGCATGTTAGGTGGCTTTACAAAAGATTTGGGGATTGACTTGGGAACGGCGAATACGCTCGTTTACGTACGGGGAAAAGGCATTGTTGTCAGAGAACCATCCGTTGTTGCATTACGTACAGATACACAGGTTATTGAAGCTGTCGGTGAATCTGCAAAAAAAATGATCGGACGTACTCCTGGCAATATCCGTGCCATTAGACCGATGAAGGATGGAGTTATTGCCGATTTTGATACAACGGCAACGATGATTAAATATTTCATTCGCCAAGCTCAGAAGCAGCGTTCCTTTTTCCAGCGTCATCCGAACGTAATGGTATGTGTTCCTTCTGGTATTACGGCGGTAGAACAACGTGCAGTAGAAGATGCTACGAAACAAGCGGGAGCAAGAGAGGCTTACACAATCGAGGAGCCGTTTGCTGCTGCGATCGGTGCAGATCTGCCTGTATGGGAGCCAACAGGCAGCATGGTCGTAGATATCGGCGGAGGTACAACAGAAGTCGCAGTTATCTCCCTTGGGGGCATCGTGACAAGCCGTTCTGTACGTGTTGCCGGTGATGAGATGGACGAGTCCATCATTCAGTACATCAAACGCCAATATAACCTGATGATCGGTGAAAGAACATCGGAACAGCTCAAGATGGAAATTGGTTCTGCACTTCCGTTGGAATCTGTAGAAACGATGGAAATTCGTGGACGTGACCTTGTTACCGGACTGCCGAAGACAATTACAATCACTTCAGATGAAATTAGTGAAGCACTTGCCGATACAGTGGGTTCCATTGTTGAAGCTGTTAAAGTAACCCTAGAGAAATGCCCGCCTGAGCTGGCTGCGGATATTATGGACCGTGGCATTGTGCTGACAGGAGGAGGAGCTCTGCTTCGTAATCTGGACAAGCTGCTTGCAGGTGAAACAGGAATGCCGGTTATCGTTGCTGAGAATCCGCTGGATTGTGTAGCTATTGGTACAGGCAAAGCACTTGACAACATTCATTTGTTTAAAACAAGAAGCAGTGCTGCAATCAGATCTAAACGTTAATATACGAAACTTTGAAAGTCACAGCTAAGCAGGCTGCATCCACCCGTGCTGGCCTCATAGCGATAAGGCATAGCTGCATAAGGAGATGCAGCTATGCTCCAGATTTTTATGATGTTGCTACCCATGGGATAGTAAGTCAGTAGTTTAAGGTTCGCACAGCTATAGGACCACTACGTACTTGCTTTCCCTTTTTAAGTGAAGCTTATAATCGGCTTAGCATCATAACGAAATAAGGATGTTAGAGGGTGTTGTAACTGTTTAAATGGTTAGGCAACAAGCGATTGTTTATTTTACTCGTTGGTATTATCATTTTTATCGCACTTATGGGTTTTACGGTAGGATCGAGAGCAGGCTTATCACTGCCCGAGAAGTTTACGAAAGATATGGTCGGATTCGTACAGCAGGTCTTCTATAAACCGACTTCCTATGTTGCTGGGTTCTTCGAGGATATAGCTAATCTTATGTCGCTGCAGGAAGAGAACGAGATTCTGAAAACCTCAGTCGCACAATATAAGCAAGAAGCGGTGAGATACGGGAATTTGGCAGAAACGAATCAGCGGCTTCAGGAGAATCTTGATTTCACCGAGGAACAAAAGAACAGACATAATTACAAGCTGCGGACAGCCCAAGTCATCAGTGTGAACTCGGATCCGAACAACAGGGTTTTGAACATTGATATTGGAGAGAATGCGGGGCTCAAGGTAGGGATGGCCGTAACGACGCTTGACGGGCTTGCAGGAACCATCAGCCATGTCAGCAATTTCACTTCTACGGTTACACTGTTAACGGCACTGGATCCAAGCTCAAGTGATGCTAATGCCATTGCAGCTACTGTGGTAGGCAAAGAGAATGATACTTTTGGCATGATTGAGAAGTATAACCCGCAAACGGGTTATCTGGAAATGACCAAAATCAGTGAGAACTCCAAAATTGCAAAAGAAGATGTCGTTATGTCCTCAGGAATTATCGAAGGATTTCCGAAATATATGATTATAGGGACAGTCAAGGAGATTAAGGAGAGTGAATTCGGGCTTGCACAAGTAGCCTATATTGTGCCAGCAGCGAACTTTACTGATTGGAAAGAAGTCTTCGTTGTTATTCCACCGGAGGTAACTCCATAGTGGCCGGGCGGAAGCAGTTACTGATCATTCTGTTGTTTGTGCTCTTTATTATTGAAGGGACTGTCGTGCCTTGGATCATCCCGGACAGCTGGCTTCCTCGAATTGGACACAATTTCGTGTTTATAGCCATTTTGTTCGTCACGGTATACTATCATCGCCATTCAGCCCTCGTGCTGGGAATTATATTTGGTTTGCTTCATGATGTGGTGTTCTATGGCCATATGATTGGTCCGTATTCCTTTGCAATGGGGTTAACAGCCTATCTGATTGGCTTGTTCTTCAAATCCCCAAGAGCTACGATGCCGGTCATGATGATGATGGTGATTCTGGGGAGTCTGCTGTTCGATACCATTCTCTTTTTTACCTATAAGCTATTCCGGCTAAATCAAGAATCTTACAATTGGGCACTGCTGGAATACATGATTCCAACCGTGTTTATTCATTTTATATTTGCATTGATTATTTATGTTCCGCTACGAAAGCAGCTTGATCGACTAACACGGCGTAGAGTAACAAAGAAGGATAAAGTGTAATAATATCTAACGCTTTTCAGGCAAAAAGAAGGAACTGCTGCGCTTCGGCACGAATGTTTGAGATGGGAGGGACAGGCTTATGACAGTAAAATCAAATCATGTGACGATCAAAGGCATCAAAGATGGCCTGGTATTCCTGATGGATGACGAGTGTGATTTGGAGGAACTGCTGAGCGAACTTCGCTTTAAGCTTGAACATAGCCATCAAAATATATTGTCCGGTCCTATTATTCATGTCGATGTAAAGCTTGGATCTCGAATTGTGACCGAAGAGCAGAAAGAAGAAATTCTTCATATTTTGAAGCAAAAAGGCAATTTGCTCATACGTTCCATTGAATCCCCGGACGCTGAACCGGATGAGAAAGGGGCTTCGGCTCTGACAACCATTACCGGTATTGTGCGTTCCGGTCAAGTGCTTCACCATGAAGGAAACTTGCTGCTTCTTGGTGATGTCAATCCTGGCGGTAGTGTGAGCTGCACGGGTAATATTTATATTATGGGTGCACTTCGCGGAATGGCGCATGCGGGAAACAAGGGTAATGAGGATGCAATTATATGTGCATCTTATTTTGCCCCGACGCAGCTTCGAATCGCAGAGGTTATCAGCCGTCCCCCGGATGAATGGGAGCAAAGAGAAGCAGGAATGGAGTTTGCTTACTTGCAGAACGGACAAATGCAGATCGACAAAACGAGCAATATCGTTCGGTTGCACCGTGATTTTAACGTGTTTAAAGGGGTGTAGCATACATGGGAGAGGCGATTGTTGTCACTTCAGGAAAAGGCGGTGTCGGCAAAACAACCACATCTGCCAACATTGGCACTGCACTTGCGCTGCTTGGTAAAAAAGTATGTCTGGTAGATACAGACATTGGCCTTCGAAATCTGGATGTCGTTATGGGACTCGAGAATCGAATCATCTACGATCTGGTGGATGTAGCAGAAGGCAGATGCCGATTGAACCAAGCCTTGGTCAAAGACAAGCGCTTTGATGAATTATATATGCTGCCGGCTGCGCAGACAAAAGATAAAAACTCGGTTACACCTGATCAGGTAAAGGATATTGTGCTGGAGCTCAAAAAAGATTTTGAGTATGTCATTATCGACTGTCCAGCAGGTATTGAACAAGGGTTTAAGAACGCAATTGCAGGTGCCGATCAGGCTATTGTTGTAACTACACCAGAGAATGCTGCAGTTCGTGATGCGGACCGAGTAATCGGGCTGCTCGAAAGCTCGCATGTCGGATCTCCAAAGCTGGTCGTTAACCGGATTCGGAATAATATGGTCAAAACCGGCGATATGCTGGATATCGATAGTATTTTACAGGTGCTTAATATTGATCTTATTGGGATTGTTCCTGATGATGAGCTTGTTATTAAAGCAGCCAATTCTGGTGAACCCACCGTGATGAATCCGAACTCGCAAGCTGCCATGGCCTATCGAAATATCGCAAGACGCATTCTTGGCGATACGGTACCGCTTATGCTGCTCGAACAAAAGAAAGGTGTCTTTACACGGTTTAAGAAGTTTTTCGGAATGGGTTGATGCAATTTGTTTCGCAAATGGAAAGAACTGGACTGGACACTAGTGGCAGTTCTCGTTTTATTTATGCTGGTAAGTACAATGGTTGTACATAGTGCCATTATTCCAACGCCGGAATTCGAGGGTTATGATATAAGGACTGCGCTCTTTTACATCCTTGGATTCATCATTGTGCTGGGAATCGCTTTAGTCGATTATCGGGCTTTGCTCAAGTATAGCTTCGTTATATACGGAATAGGCTTGTTCCTGATCATTCTCCTATTCTTTATCGGGGCAGAAGTGAATGGCGCAAAGAGCTGGTTTAAGCTTCCGGGAGGATTGCTGTTCCAGCCTGCTGAATTGGTCAAGCTGGTGCTTATCCTCATCTCTGCATACATGCTCGGCAAGAGGGGGGGAGAACCGCTTAGGTTCAGGGCAGATATTATTCCCGCCGCTCTCATCGTTCTTGTTCCTTTTGTACTGGTGCTGATTCAGCCGGACTTGGGGAATGCCATCATTTATTTGGTTGTATTTGTCGGGATGCTGTGGATTGCGGGAACACGCTATAAGCATGTCTTGATAGGCATTACGACAGTTCTTGCTGCACTGATCCTATTTGTGACCTTGTTTAATACCTTTAATGATCAGATCAGAGAAGCACTTGAGGAACAGAATCGATTGCATTGGTATCAGCGTATCAATACCTTTCTCAATCCGGGTGAGGCTTCAAGTGATGATAGACACCAATCCAGTTATGCAATCATTGCAATAGGAACTGGCGGACTGGCGGGGGATGGGTTTAAGCAAGGTGAACTTAAGAACAATCATTTTATCCCGTATCCATATTCGGATTCCATATTTGTTGTCATTGGCGAAGAGTTTGGATTTTTGGGAAGCGCGTTTGTTCTGCTTATGTATTTTGCGCTGATCTATCGTTTGATCCGAATCGCAGCAGCTTGTTATGATAAACGAGGGGCTTATATTATTATTGGGATCGCGACCATGTTTATTTTTCAGGTATATGAAAATGTAGGTATGATGGTCGGGCTAATGCCGATTACCGGCATCACGCTACCCTTCATTAGCTATGGTGGGACTTCCCTGTTAATCAACATGCTTAGTATCGGAATCGTCATGAGCATCAAGCTGCATCAGGAAAAATACGATCTGCAGAATAAAGAAACCAAGACAATAGCACCTGGGCTTTAGAGCTCATGGTGCTTTTTTGTATGCACGATCTGAGGCTTGTTCATAATTGCTCGTCCGTATTCATAAGATGTAACAGTTAAAGTGAATCCTCACAAGGAGGACAATAGGGATGAACATTAAAGCCAATATTAAACAGCGAAGACAGGAACGGATCAGACAGCTTCTTGATGTAGAAGATACCCGCGATAAACAGAGTTCGAAGACCATAGAACAAGGGCGACCTATAGACAGGAGAGGGGTGCCGCAGGCAGAACAGCCTCCTTCTCGGTTCCAATCGTATGAAGAAGCAGATGTAAATATCGCTGAGCGAGATCCTGAGTTGTTATGGAAGAAAGATCGCAGAAGATGGTTAGAGGATGAGACTTACCACGAGGGCCCTGATCATCAACCCCGTTTTCTAAACGGACTGCTTAAGCGAATTGTCATCAGCGGCATTTTATTTGGTGCGATCTGGGGCGCGTTTCAGTGGGATGCTCCTTTTTTGGAAAGAGCCAAATTCTTTGTGGCAGACAGCCTGCATCAGGAAATGGATTTTCAAGCAGCGGCAGCCTGGTACACTGACCATTTTGGAGGCGCGCCTTCCTTCTTGCCGATCTTTGAAAATGATGGCGCATCTCCACTGAAAGTGACGGCTTCCCGTAAATTGTCTCCTCCCATTGCAGGAACAATCGCTCAGCCCTTTGCTATAACGATGGAAGGGGTAGAGATTGTTCCCAATTCTGAGGGTGGGGGCGTTTTTCAAGTTGACAGCATTGATGCAGGACGAGTAATCCAGGTAATCAATAACCCCGAGACAGGAACGACGGTAGTCGTTCAGCATACAGGCGGGCTTACGGGCATTTATGGACGTCTTGCAGAGACCAAGCTGGAAACGGGCTCTTGGGTTGAAGAAGGCGGGAAGATCGGTCAGATCCCTGCAGGCACTTTAGAGCATGATCAGACCTTGTATTTTGCTGTAAAGGATGGGGACGTCTATATTGATCCAGCGGAAGTGATTGCTTTTGATTAATGTAATGGGGATCCGGTTATCCCTGCATCCGGTATTTGTGCTTGTCATGATGCTCTCTGTAGTAACTGGCCGATTCGTTGAGCTGTTGACGTTATTTGCGATCGTTTTTATCCATGAGCTGGGTCATGCGAGCTGCGCTTTGTTACTTGGAATTCGGGTTAATTCCATTCAGATGCTTCCTTTTGGCGGAGTGGCAACGATTGAGGATCGGGGAGACCTGACGGCCAGGAAAGAGATCCTGATTTCACTGGCTGGTCCTCTCCAAAATGTAATGATGATTGCAGCAGCTTATGCGATGTATGCTACAGGCATGTGGGACGGAGAATTTCTGCATTATTTTATTTCCTCTAACGTCATCATTGCTCTATTTAATCTGCTGCCGATCCTGCCTCTGGACGGGGGGAAGATTATACAAGCCTTGCTGAGTATCTTCTTGCCTTATCATAGAACACTACTCGACACTTATAAGATCAGTATCATTTTCAGTGCCTTGATGCTGACCTATGCCTTTTTGCCGCTAATGAGGGGACAAGGAATGGTGGATCTAAACCTGGCTATGATGGGCTCCTTTCTCCTTTATTCCAACATCGTGGATTATCGGAATATCCCTTATCGATTCGTGCGCTTTTTGATGAACAGGGATATTCTATTTTCAGTACATGCCTCTTCCGGGAGTTTGGCACAGCCAATAATTTCGATGCCAGCGAAACCTTTGGACAATATCTTGCGTTTATTTAAGAGAGAGAAATATCATATGATATATGTGATGGACAAGCATGGGAATATTGTTGGCGTTCTGCCAGAGCAGCGCGTAATCAAGTCGTATTTTGATAAAAGAACGTAATTTACAAAATAGGAGAGCGCAAACGAATGCCCCTATCTTCTCTCTAAAAGAGTACTCTAGAGGTGAAGCCATGAAGCAAACGATTGTGAACTATGAACCAAATCTTATTCGAATGGCTCTTCTGGAGGAAGGTAAAGTAGTTGAATATGCAGCGGAACGGGCGGGTGAAAGGGGGCTGCTCGGTTCCTTTTTTAAGGGACGTGTAGTCAATGTGCTCCCAGGTATGCAGGCTGCCTTTGTTGATATCGGGCAAAAGAAAAATGCCTTTTTATATATTGATGATGTACTGCATCCCCATCTGGACAAGCAGCCCAAGATCAAGCCGGCCATTACAGAGCTACTTCACGTGGGTCAGGATATTATCGTTCAAGTGTTCAAGGAGCCGGTAGGCGGAAAAGGGGCAAGAGTAACAACACACTATGCATTGCCCGGTCGATGGATCGTTTATATGCCGATGGCGGGATATATAGCGGTATCCAAGAAAATTGCTAAAGAGGGTGAAAGATCTCGTCTCAAAAGTATCGCTGAACGTTGCAAACTGGATGAAGAGGGTATGATTATACGAACCGTTTCTGAGCATGAGAGTTTAGAAGCAATTGAAGGTGATCTAATTCAGCTGCGCAAGGTATGGCAGAGGATTGAGCAAAAAGCCAGCATGAATAATGCTCCGCGACTGCTGCATCAGGATCTCAGCATTCTGCAGAGATTTATTCGAGACAGTCATACTGCGCATAGTGATGAGTTTGTAATTGATAACGAGCAGCAGGCCAAAGAAGCCAAGCTGTTCTATCAGGAGGTCGCCTTGAATGGAGTACCCAATTTTCATGTTTATCACGGGGATAAGCCTGTTTTTGAAGCATATGGTGTTCAGGAGCAGCTGATAAGGGACTTCAAAAGAAAGGTGTGGCTTGAAGGTGGCGGCTATGTCGTTATTGACCATACCGAAGCTCTGACAGTCATTGATGTTAATACAGGTAAATATATAGGCGGTCGAAACCTGGAAGAGACGGTAACGAAGACGAATATTCAAGCAGCTATTGAAATAGCCAGACTGCTCAGACTCCGGGATATCGGAGGAATCATCATTATTGATTTTATTGACATGGAATTCGAACGACACCGGGATGAGGTTATGCTCACACTGGAGCGTGAGCTCCAGAAGGATCGTACGAAATCTCACGTCGTAGGATGGACAAGGCTTGGTCTGCTGGAGCTTACCCGCAAGAAGGTAAGGGAGGAGAGCAGCTTGGCACTGGAGTAATCAGTGACTAAGCACAAGCGCTCATAGAGCTGAACGAATATTGCAAAATCATTGATTTGAGTATAGACTCGTGATATAATCTTCAGGTATGTGTCTAGTATTAAGTTGCTGCACATGCTGTAACCGCTCCGATCGGGTTGGAAGTATTCTGCTTTTTGAGGCAGGATCACCTGGATTAGGCGAGTCTGAGACATGAGGAGGTGCAAGCAAATGTACGCAATTATTGAAACTGGTGGTAAACAGTACAAAGTTCAAGAAGGCGATGTTCTTTACATCGAGAAATTGAACGCTGCAGACGGTGAAACTGTAACGTTTGACCGCGTGTTGGCTGTTTCTAACGACAATGGTTTGACTGCAGGTACACCGGTTGTTTCCGGCGCAACTGTAACAGCGACTGTTGAGAAGCATGGCAAAGGTCAAAAGGTTGTTGTATACAAATACAAGCCTAAGAAGAACTACCATGTGAAACAAGGTCATCGTCAACCTTACACTAAAGTAACTATCGGCAAAATCCAAGCGTAAGTGGGTGTAAACAGTGATTACTGTACACATCTTTCGTTTGAGTGACGGCAGCATTCGCGGCTTTTCCGTGAAAGGTCATGCGAATTATGCTAAAGCTGGTGAAGATATTGTATGTGCGGGAGTTTCCGCAGTGACAGTTGGCACGGCTAATTCGATTGAGACACTTACAGGTGTTGAGCTTGATGCCGAGATGGAGCATGGCTTTCTGAGCGCATATGTTCCGGAAGGAGCCGAGTTGTCAGTCGATATTCATTCCCAGATTCAGTTGCTGCTTGAATCACTTGTGGTGATGCTGAAATCGATCGTTGATTCGTACGGAGAGTATATTCAGATAAAGCAGCATAATAACTAAAGAAGGAGGTAGACTACAATGTTAAAATTGGATCTTCAGTTGTTCGCATCCAAAAAAGGTGTGGGTTCCACAAAGAACGGTCGTGATTCCGAGTCCAAACGTCTTGGCGTTAAGCGTGCAGACGGTCAGGCAGTGACTGGCGGCAGCATCCTTGTTCGTCAACGTGGTACTAAAATCCACCCAGGAACGAACGTAGGAATCGGTAAAGACGATACTTTGTTTGCGAAAGTAGACGGCGTTGTGAAATTTGAACGTTGGGGCCGCGATCGTAAAAAAGTGAGCGTCTACCCTATTGAAGTTGCTCCTGTAGCAGCTGCAGTAGAAGCGTAATAGGCATTTTCGCCTAAGGAGCCTTCGGCATGTTTGCCGGAGGCTTTTTTTATTCAGGCAATCAGCTCACCTTGGGTCATTTTCGAATGTGCTAAGATGTTTTTGTTTTTGATACTGTTTGGCAACATCGTCTGTGATATACTGCCTTTATGACCTTTATATTATAATGGGGTTAACATTGATGAACGGGGAGAAGTCATGAATTACTGGAAAAAAGTGCCCTTAGCGGTATCTTGTTCGGTCATATTTCCGTTAGTTTTGGTGATCATCTCTAAGACTCTGGTCTCTTGTATTTTGCTTGCGTTCTGGTTAGTAGCTGTCCTATATTATGTCTTTAAGGCTATGGACAAGCAGCTTGAAGAGCAGCGCCGTCAAACGCAGCAGAGAATGGAAGATACAGCGATATCCGTGTTAAATCATCACAGACATGATTGGATGAATGACCTCCAGGTGTTGTATGGATATATTCGTCTAGGAAAGAATGATAAATCAATACAAACGGTGGAAAGAATAAAGGATAGAATGACGGAAGAGAGCAAGATTTCAAAGCTGGGCGTGCCGTCTCTCATTTTTTATTTGCAGTCGTATAGAATAAGCGGCAGTCTTGTTGTTCTAAGTGTTGAAGTGGAAGACGGATTGCGGCTGGATACCTTGATTTCTCCCGAGGACGGTGAAATGCTGACAGGGACGATTGCGGATACAGTCAGGGCTTATCAGTTCAGCAACCGATCGTCTTGGGGAGAAATTCGTCACCTGTTAATTCGTTTTGGTCAGGATCAAGGGGATGTTATTGTACGCTTCGAGGGAGAGAGAGTAGCGTCTGAATCAGAAGCTTGGAGTAATTTGTATACGATGAAGCAAGGAACAAAGGTGATAGCGGAGCCGCCTGCGACAGGGGATGCGCTGATTCAATTTCGTGTGACTTGTGGGATATAAGGAAGGGATAATTATGTTTGTAGATAAAGCGAAGATTTATGTTAAAGGCGGGGACGGCGGAGATGGGCTCGTATCGTTCCGTCGTGAGAAATATGTGCCCGAAGGTGGACCTGCTGGTGGGGACGGTGGAAAGGGCGGCAGTGTTATTTTTCGTGTAGACGAAGGTCTCAGAACGCTGATGGATTTCCGCTACCAACGTCACTTCAAAGCCAAGCGCGGTGAAAAAGGCCGCAATAAAAGTCAGCACGGTGCGAATGCGGAGGATATGATTGTCCGTATCCCGCCGGGAACGGTAGTAACCGATGAAGATTCAGGTGAGGTGCTCGCTGATTTGACCCGTCACGGACAGCAGGTTGTTGTTGCGAGAGGCGGTCGAGGCGGAAGAGGGAATATTCGATTTGCAACTCCGAAGAATCCAGCACCTGAGCTTGCGGAGAATGGCGAAGAAGGGGAAGAACGCTACATTGTACTGGAAATGAAGGTTATGGCCGATGTAGGCTTGGTTGGATTTCCAAGTGTGGGCAAATCTACTCTCTTGTCCGTCGTATCGGGTGCCAACCCGAAGATTGGGGCATACCACTTTACAACGATTACGCCGAATCTCGGTGTTGTTGATGTAGGGGAAGGCCGCAGCTTTGTTATGGCGGATTTGCCTGGACTGATTGAAGGGGCGAGCGAAGGTATTGGGCTGGGTCATGAGTTCCTGAGACACGTTGAGCGTACTCGCGTTATCATTCATGTGATCGATATGGCTGGATCTGAGGGCAGAGACCCATACGAGGATTTCGTCAAGATCAATGACGAGCTTCATCAGTACAATGCTAAATTGATGGAGCGTCCACAAATTGTGGCCGCGAACAAAATGGATATGCCGGAGTCGGCAGACAACCTGGAGAACTTTAAGCAACAGCTTCATGCTTCTCATCCTGAAATTGAGATTATGCCAATCTCATCCCTTACCCGTCAAGGCGTGAAGGAGCTTCTCTATAAGGCAGCAGACATGCTGGATCAAATGCCGGAGGAGCTGCATGTGGAAGAAGTGGCAGAAGTAAGTGAACGCAAAGTTTACAAGCTGGATAAAGAAGTAGAGGAAGGCTTCAAAATTGTCCGGGAGAATGAGATGTTTATTGTGGAAAGTCCGAAGATCGAGCGCATGATGAAACGAATGCAGCTGAATTCGCATGAGGCCATTATGAAGCTTGCGCGTACCCTTCGCCATATGGGTGTCGATGATGAGCTTAGAAAACGTGGTGCGAAGGATGGTACGATTGTTCGTATTGCCGATTTCGAATTCGAATTTGTGGAAAGCAGCAGCTACTATTAATAAAACAAGAAATTACCGTGGGTATCTTCCTTAGATATCCACGGTTTTTTGGAATATGGGCAGTAAGAGACTCCATTTGTCTATTGCCCTTTTCGATACGATTCGATATAATGTCCACTATATGAATACAATAGTCTTTGAGGAGAGGACGTTTTTGAAAGAACGCTATTATTTAGTACGTGAAGATATATTGCCAGAAGCCGTGGTGAAGACGATGCAGGTGAAGCAGCTGCTCGCTTCCGGTGAAGTAAAGACTGTCCATGAAGCGGCTGAACGTGTTGGTCTAAGCCGAAGTGCATTTTATAAATACAAGGATGGAATTCATCTGGTCAATCAGCTGGAGAGAGAGAGAATTGTCACCATCTCAATTGATCTGGAGCATGAGTCTGGGATGCTGTCCCAAGTGCTATCGCATGTGGCATCATATGGAGGCAATGTGCTTACCATTCATCAGAGCATTCCGCTCCAAGGGCGCGCTAATGTAGTTATTTCAGTAGAAACTTCTCGGCTCAGTGGAGACCTTGGCGAGATGTTGGAGCAATTCTCGCAGGTTCCTGGAGTCAAACGAACACGCTTGATAGGTCAGGGGTAGAGGAGATACTTTAGGTACATAAAGGGGATGAGAAGATGAAACCGATTAAGGTGGGTTTGCTTGGATTAGGTACTGTAGGCACAGGTGTAATACGAATCGTGGAAGGGAATCAGGAGGATCTGAGCAGTCAAGTCGGCTCTCCTATCGTTATTGAAAAAGTAGCTGTGAAGAATCTGGTCAAGGCTCGTAATATTACAGTGGATGCTGATAAATTAACAGAAGATCCATGGGAAGTTATTCGTAATCCTGAGATTGATGTTATTGTCGAAGTCATGGGCGGAGTGGAGAAAACAAAAGAATACATTCTTGAAGCGCTAGAGCGGGGCAAGCATATCGTGACGGCAAACAAGGATTTGATGGCGCTCTTTGGTGCGGAAATTTTAGCAAAAGCTGAGGAGAAGCGCTGTGACGTCTATTATGAAGCTAGTGTTGCTGGTGGTATTCCGATCATTCGTACGTTGATTGAGGGCTTCTCGTCTGACCGAATCACACGAATTATGGGGATCGTTAACGGGACCACGAACTTCATATTAACCAAGATGAGTCAGGAAGGGGCTTCGTATGATGAAGTCCTAACAGAGGCACAGGCACTTGGTTATGCAGAATCGGATCCTACCTCGGACGTAGAAGGGCTAGATGCCGCACGTAAGATGGCCATTCTCGGCACGCTTGGGTTCCATACAAACGTCGAGCTTCGGGATGTGTCAGTCAGCGGAATTTCTGGTGTTACCAAAGAGGATATTGCTTACGCTAAGAGACTTGGATATGAAATGAAGCTGTTAGGTATTGCAGAGCGACAAGATGACCAAATCTCAATCAGTGTAGAGCCAACGATGGTGAGACAGCAGCATCCTCTGGCCTCAGTCAACGGAGTATTTAATGCGGTATTTGTTCACGGTGAAGCCGTTGGAGAAACGATGTTCTATGGAGCAGGTGCGGGTGAACTGCCTACGGCTACTTCTGTTGTAGCTGACTTGGTATCTGTAATCCGTAATTTGAAGCTCGGAGTGAGCGGCCTGAAATCCATCAGCCCTTATAAAGAGAAGCATCTGATACAAGATGAGCATATTTCTTATAAAAATTTCATCCTGCTGCATGTCGATGACAAAGCGGGTGTGCTTGCTCAAATTACCCAAATATTTGCTGAGTATAACGTCAGTCTTGCTTCCGTTGTGCAGCAGCCGAATGAACAGAATCCGGATGCCGAGATCATTATTGTTACCCATAATGCGAGTAAAGCAAGCATGGATAAAGTGCTGAAGCACTTTGAAACGCTTAGTGTTATTCGTAAAGTGAAGAGTGTTTACCGGGTAGAAGGATGATCTTTCCCGTTACTTTTCGAGGAGGACCGAATAGAATGAAGAACAGCGTAAGAGTAAAAATCCCGGCGAGTACAGCTAACTTAGGCCCTGGTTTTGATTCATTGGGGATGGCGCTCAGCTTATATTCTTATGTGGAGATGAAGAGGGCAGAGGAGACTACTATCTCTCTGCATGGCGAACATTTGAAGGGGATTCCTACGGATAAGACGAACCTTGTCTATAAAGTGGCACAAGCTGTATTTAATAAAGCAGGAGTCCATGTTCCTGAGCTTGAGATTTCTATGTATTCCGAAATTCCTCTTACACGGGGGCTTGGAAGCAGCGCGACGACGATTATAGGTGCTATGGTCGCAGCTAACGAACTCATTGGGTCACCTTTGATGCGGGAAGAGCTGTTCACGATGGCCACGCAAATAGAGAAGCACCCCGACAATGTGGGGGCCTCGCTGTTTGGCGGTTTTGCTGTCTGTGCATGGGATGGTAATGATGCACATCATATATCGTTTGATCCGCCTGAACAATTGGAAGTGCTTGTTGTGATTCCGCAGTTTGAATTGTCGACAACGAAGGCAAGAGAAGCATTGCCGCGCGAGCTTTCATTTCAGGATGCGGTCTATAATATCGGGCGAACCTCAATGCTGGTCGGCGCCTTGGCGAGTGGTCGTTACGATCTGTTAAGTGCGGCGATGAAGGATAAGCTGCATCAGCCCTACCGGGCTGCCCTTGTTCCCGGGATGGCCGAAATACTGGAGGAAGCACCGCGAAAAGGGGCTCTAGGAGCAGCTCTAAGCGGCGCGGGTCCGACGGTACTCGCTTTCGTACATCAAGAAGAGCGGGATAAGCATGGCCTTGAAACTTATATGGTTGAGACTATGCGAGCCCAAGGAATTGAAGCAGATACGATGTGGATCAAACCAGATCTGCAGGGTGCACAGCTTGTATCTGACGAGCAACAAGGTACATTTATGGATATGATAAAAGGGGAAGTTAAAGCATGAAACGAGTTGCAATACTACCTGAAGGCACCGTGTCACATGAAGCGCTCGATTTTTTGCTAGGAGACGAGCCATATGAAGGCAAACACTTCAAGCTGATATCGGATGTATTTCGATCTACGGAACGAGGAGAGAGTGACTACAGTGTTATACCGGTGGAAAATACAATAGATGGGTCGGTTAGTCTACATATGGATTGGCTTGTACATGAAGTGGATATCCCTATGCAATGCGAATGGGTTTACCCCTCTATTCAGAATTTAATTGGCGATCGAAATGAATTTCTGAATACAGCGGGAGATATGGACTTTACGAAAATCCGCAAAATCATGTCTCATCCCGTAGCTATCCCTCAATGTCAGCAGTTTATCCGCACTTATGCTCCACAGGCAGAGCTTGAAAGTGTAGGCAGTACAGCAGAGGCAGTAGAGATTGTGAAGAAGAACCCGGGTCAAGGCTGGGCGGCCATTGCTACGAGACTGGCTGCAGCGAAACATGGATTGGATATCATGGCTGAGCGGGTTACGGATCATGATAACAACTACACCCGGTTTGTGTTAATTGGTCCAGATGCGGTTAATCTGCAGCGAGAGGCGGATCATCAGAAGACAAGCATACTTATCACACCTCCAGAAGATTTTCCTGGAGCGCTTCATCAGGTATTATCGGCTTTTGCTTGGCGCAGACTGAATTTGTCTCGGATTGAGTCCAGACCAACGAAAAAGAAGCTCGGTAACTATTATTTCTATATTGATGTAATGGAATCAATGGATTCGGTACTTCTTCCTGCAGCTATTTCAGAGATTGAAGCTCTGGGATGCCAGGTTCGCGTACTGGGTTCTTATCCTTGCTATGTATATACAGGACAATAATGCGGAGGTGTCACTCGTTATGGCAGCAGAACAGTGGATTTATCTTGATGGTCAGTATGTGACGAAGGAAAATGCAAAAGTATCCGTTTTTGATCATGGATTTTTATATGGTGACGGCATTTTTGAAGGGATTCGGATATACAACGGAAATATTTTTAAATGCAAGGAGCACTTAGATCGTCTCTATGATTCCGCAAAATCCATCATGCTGGATATTCCTTTGTCTCATGATGAGATGCGGGAGGCCATGGCTGAAACCATTCGTCGCAACGAAATGAGAAATGGATATATACGTCTCGTTGTATCGCGCGGTTACGGTAACCTTGGAATTGATCCACTTCGGTGCGAAAAGGCAAGTGTCGTCATCATTGTGGAAGAGCTGTCCATTTACCCAGAGGAAGCGTATCTCAAGGGCTTAAGAACAATCTCGGTTTCGCAGCGCCGCAACATCCCAGATGCACTCAATCCTAAGATCAAGTCATTGAACTACTTGAATAATGTGCTGGTCAAAATTCAGTCGAATCACGCTGGTGTTGGAGAAGCAATTATGCTGAATTCGCAAGGCTACGTTACAGAAGGTTCCTCAGATAATATTTTCATCGTCAAAAATGGGGTTCTCATTACGCCTCCATGTTATTTGGGTGCGCTAGAAGGCATTACTCGAAATGCCATTATTGAACTCGCAGACAAAATAGGTTTGCCCTTCAAGGAGCAGCCCTTTACATTGCATGATGTATATGTAGCAGACGAAGTGTTCTTTACGGGTACTGCCGCTGAAGTTATCGCTGCTTATGAGGTAGATGGCAGAACGATTGGTACCGGTGTTGCTGGTCCGATTACACTCCAGCTGCTTGAGGAGTTTCGCCAAGTTGTAGATAAAGACGGGTATAAAGTATTTGCAGATTAGTGCTGCTGCGTGATAGGCGGATAAGATCCTCTTCTTCGCATGTAGTCTCTTTTTAAAGGGATTGCTGCCTAGAAGAGGATTTTTTTATGATAATGATGTCATTTGTTCGGATGCTGCATAGGATGAGAGTAACGAAAGAACGGGCGAATATCATGCCTGAAGAAACGTGAGGAGGTTTTGGGCCTGTGAAAATCCATATTGTAAAAGAAGGAGATACATTATATAAGCTGTCTCAAAAGTATAATGTATCTTTAGAAACGATGATTAGCGCAAATCCGGAAATTGCAAACCCTAATGAATTAACGATCGGGATGAAAGTCAAGATTCCATCGGCACCGGTAACTGCACCACCAGGAAATATGATTATACACTCCCATACCGTAGTACAAGGAGACTCGCTCTGGAAATTGTCCAAAGCATGGGGAATTCCTCTTCAGGATTTAATTGCTGCTAATCCGCAGCTGAAAAACCCGAATGTACTATTGGTAGGAGAAACGGTGAAGATTCCTGCCGGGACATCCGCTAATAAGGAAATGGGAACAAATACACAAATGGGTCAAACCCACACCGGTACATCTCCAAAAACAACAGTGGGAAGTGAGCAGTATACAGGCGTAAAAGAAGAAATTGTTCCATTGGATGCTTTGCCTAATTATCCTCAGCTTCCTAAGCTGCCAACGATGCCAGAAGCACCAGTCGCGCCAAAAGCCGAATTAACGAAGCCAAAATTGACCGCACCCAAAGCCGAGTTGACCAAACCGAAGCCAGAACAGCCAAAAGCAGAAATAACTAAACCTGCACCGACTCCTCCAAAGGCAGAAGTGACCAAACCGAAGCCGGTACCTCCCAAAGCCGAGATTACAAAGCCGATTGCTCCCGCTCCAAAGCCTGAGATGACGAAGCCAATGCCGCCTGCACCTAAAAAGGAGTTTAAGCCAGTAGCCCCGCCACCCAAACCTTTGCCTAAGCCTGTAAAACAGCCTGAAATGGTTAAACCGATGCCGCTTCCAGCACCTGTTAAAAAACCCGATTACGGTTATTGCGATTCATGTTACCCAACACACGGAATGATGATGCCATTCTATGAAGATAAGCATTACGGAAAAGGGCACGCCGGACATTGGCCGGGATTCCATCAGCCGTATGGTCAGCATCCAGTTGCTCCAGCGGGGCATTATGGTTCGCATGAAGGTACTGTTCCTTATGGTGAGCAATCTCCTATGGTTCAAGGTGTCTATGATCAGTCGGATGGATCTTATACCACATACGAGCATGGCGGATATATTGTGGATTATGCTCTTGTACATGGAGATCAATATGGGGATTGCGGATGCGGTCAACCTGTAGCTTTGCCATACAGCTATGCTCAAGCGGAGTCTGAATGGAAGGCAGCGACAGCACAGAATCAGCAGCCTGCATTGCATCCAGAGGCGTATGGACGTCAGCCGCAGTATACGAACTATTACAGACCTAATGAATACGGACCTCAAGTTTCTTATGTAGACTATTACAATCAACCGTATAACAACACAGCTGTACAGAATGTAGTAGATGGAAAAAGCGATATTGCTGAACAACAAACAGGCATTAACTTAGATAGCTTGAGCGAGCTTCCAAAGATAGAGGATGCACAGATGTCTATTAAAGCAAAAACAACCGTCGGAAAGAGTAAAACTAAAAAAGCGACGGTATCATCCAGTGCTAAAAAGCGTACCTCATCAAATAGAAACCAAAGCAGCAAAGGATCTGGATTAAAAAAGGCGCGCAGAAATCCATGGCTTAAGAGATAACATTCTATTTAGGATCAAGCAGCTCTTTATGAGCTGCTTATTTAATTTCTAAAAAAGTATTGCATTAGATCTTGGTATGTGATAATCTATAATTCCTGTCGCGTTGACGGGGATGAGCGTTGAGAAATTGATAGTTTGATAGAATAACATTTTTTTAAAAAACTATTGACGAAATAACATCATCTATGATATATTATAAAAGTCGCCGCTGAGAGAAAATGAAGGCGAGCGAGAGAAATTGATCTTTGAAAACTGAACAACGAGTGAGCAGCATTTTCTTTGAAAATGCTTAGCGAGATCATTCGGTACGCGTCGCAAGACCGTATGAATGATGGAGCAAAATAAAGAGAACATAATGTTCTCGT
>NZ_JBHTKX010000006.1:0-139777 GCF_042678545.1 Paenibacillus provencensis
CGCTCGACTTGCATGTATTAGGCACGCCGCCAGCGTTCGTCCTGAGCCAGGATCAAACTCTCCAATAAAGATGTTGTCCAGCAACATCGACCCGCTAAGATTCGGTCCATCTCGTAAGAGCGGATGAATCTTAACGAATATTGAAAAGAGCGATATGCTCATTTAGAAAAACTGACAAGAACATTATGTTCTCTTTATTTTGCTCGGTTATCATACAGTCTGACGACATGTACCATAACCTCGCGTTTAGAATTTCGAAGAATCAAAATTCTTTGCTCACTCGTTGTTCAGTTTTCAAAGATCAACTTCGTTATCATCGCTTCATTTAATTTCAGCGGCGACTTTTATAATATATCATATTCCTCATTCTTTAGTCAAGCACTTTTTTAAAAAAGTTTTCAACCTCTTGTTTGCAATGGATATCAATGCAATCAATTTAATCAAGAATACTCAGCGCCTTTTTAACGGGCGAGATATAATTTATCACGATTTGAATATAGGAGTCAAGCTATTTAGCTAACTTTTTTCAATTAAATTCGATCTTTTTTGCTATTATTCTATCTCGGTGCTGATAACAATGGAATTCAATAGATTTCAGTGTTCATATAATGCGCTATTATTCACTTCGCACAATATTTAATCTCTCTACCTCCATCGGTCACAAACGGAACAAGACTCTCTGTTTCTCTAATAATCGAACGGTATACCAGCTTCCGGAGCAGCAAAGGGATCTCATCTTGCATAAAGCAAAGGTCCGGATGCTTCATCAGCTCATGCAGGCTCCACGGCTTATTGCTGCTGCGAAGAATATCCAAAAGAAGACTACAACTGCTCTCCATCTTGGACAACACTGAGAATTCACAAGCCAATAGTATAAGCTCTACACGCTGTTCAAGTGTCTCTTTGCTCATGGTAAGCTCTTCGTACAACTTATATACAGAGCGATCCATATCCCGTATTTGTGTCCAGACTGCTCTTTCGGGAGAGACCCCTTTCTCCAGTACTACAATCCTTGCCCAATGATTTAACGATTCCAGGACGCTCTGATAAGCATCAATCACTTCGCCGTCTTTGATCCATCTCTTTGCATCTAAGTAAGTATGTAAAAACTGAGAGAATTCATAAAATATTTTCTGCTTGCGGAGCTTTGAACCGAATTGTTGAATATGATCTCTGTGGGCCTTGATCTTGCCACCCTTGTCCCACAGTATATCGCCATGTAAAAAAGCTTCAATTACGCTTCGATCCTCTCCGGTGATCAAACACCGGGTCAAGCGTATCCAGTCCATATACAGAATCTGATAACGCAATTCACCAATTGCCGAATGCCTGTATCTTTTCTCAGTTGGGCCTTCTTCATGCAGTATCAGTACAAGAACTTCGAAATCCTGCATAAGTGATCCATAGAATTGTCCCCCTGAATGGGGATATACAATCGCTCCAACTGCTCCGTGTTTAGACGATTCCTCAAATAAAAAAGAATAATTCTTAAGTTCCACGGTCTCCCTCCAGACAATAAAAATGGTGATTTAATTCCAGTTAA
The DNA here is from genome assembly GCF_042678545.1 of Paenibacillus provencensis. Lineage (NCBI taxonomy): Bacteria > Bacillati > Bacillota > Bacilli > Caryophanales > Paenibacillaceae > Paenibacillus > Paenibacillus provencensis. The sequence continues at coordinate 1,544 of NZ_JBHTKX010000006.1, forward strand.
GCTATAATATAGTTCTACATAAGAACATAGGTTTCCTGCTTCACTGAGAAGACGATACTCATGCATAAGGAGCATAACTATGATTTTTAAAACAGCTAAAATTGAAGCCTTTCGTACATGGGGACTATTGCTTACGATGCTGGGCATGGGGCTCATGGTTCTCGGAACTGCCGGAATCGTATTCTGGGGCTCTGCAGGCAAGGTGTTTGCCGGTATAGGACTTGTCATTGGCTTAATCGCAATGATGGGCAGCCTTGCCATCTATTTTTGGGCTGGAATGATGTCTGTCAGCGCGGTTCAAATCGAATGTCCTGAATGCAGCAAACTAACTAAGATGCTTGGCAAGACGGACCGCTGTATGTTCTGCAAAACGATATTGACGCACGATCCTGCACAGGCTAATACCTCTATAGAAGAACTGAATATGCAGGAGTCTGAATCGATATCCAAATAGTTAGCAGGTAGAAAATATCAAAACAGGGACAGCTCTCACATGAACTGTCCCTGTTTTTTTATAATTATGATTTATGAGTTCTTCAACGTTGATGAATCCGATTAAGCACAGCCCATGCACCTTCATTCGCAAAGCTTCTGTTCCAAGTGGCGATTCCAGCCAGCTTCAGCTCAATCGCAAGATCAACTCTCGCTCGAAGAGAGATTTTATCCTCAAGCCAGATCTGATTCCGTACTTCCCCCTCTGTGAATTCCACATAATTCTGCCCTGTATCCTCTGAGAACGTTGGGGTCAGTTTATGCTGCTCAATGAGATCCTGCGCTGAATCCATCCCAATTGCCTGGGAAGTAATACCGCTGTCCACTCCTGATTCCTTGATAGACCATACTCTGGTATAGGATGGAATACCAAGCAGCAGCTTGTCCGCAGGCACTTCATCTTCTAACATGATCTTGTTCATAGCCGCAGTCACCCATGGCAAGGAAGCTACTGATCCAGCAGTTGGACTTGATGCCCAGTGCTCATCATATGCCATGACCATCATGTAATCTGCAATTTCGCCTAGTGCCCTGCGATCTAAAAATAAGGACCACATCTCACTGTTTGACTTAGGTGTAACTGCAATCGATAACACCAGGTCATTCTGCTTGGCGTAAGGACGAAGTTCTCTCATGAACTGAGTAACCATTGGCCCATCCTCTGTATACACATTCTCGAAATCTATATTAATACCGTCCAGCTCATAGGCAGCGGCATAATCCATCATCTTCTGAATAATAGCCGTCCGTCGATCATAAGTAGAGAGTGCTTCTGCAGTAATATCCGGATCAAAGCTATTGCTGAGCAGTCCCCACACTTCCATACCTAGTGACTTGGCCCTGTGTACGTATTCAAGATCAGCTTTGCTCTCCACCGAACCTTTGCCATCTGTAATATCAAACCATGTCGGACTTACCACATTGACGCCCTCCATTGTCTGCAGATAGGCCGGATCAGCTGCTCTGTTGTATACGGCTTCCCATGCCAGATTAATCGTCTTTCCCTTCCAGCGCTGTTCAGCTGCCGTGGGTATTGATTCTGGAACAGGAACAGTCACCTTTTCTGTCGGCTTTATTTTGCCAGTAGATGTATATCCTGCGTAACCATTATCCATTTGGACATAATTCCACTCATCATTCAAAGACCAAATCCTCACCCGATCCCCTGGATTCATCTGCGCGATGATTGCGGAGCTGTTATCCGGCTCTATATAGAGCGGAATTTTCTGCTCAGGATCTTTACCCTTTGCAGAACCGTATTGAATGACTTCGCCTGCGTTCATTAGAAGCACAGCACCGGTATCCATATCTTCATGAACTGTAACGCCATACACTTCTTTTACTGCCTGCAACGGCACATAAGGTATTCCCTGTTCTTCAAAAGGTGCGGTATGAAGCGTATATTCCTTCGTATTCAGCTCTGCTGCCTCTTGACCAACGTGCAGCCTTAATACTTTATCCGGAGAGGTTAATATAATCGCATTATCTCCGTCTTCAAATCGCATCGCCGGATCGACGGCCTCCTGTAAAACAGGAAGCGGGAGCTGCAAGCTCTCACCCGAGCCCACAGCTTCATAATCCATCAGCTCTCCTTGTACAAAGATCGGTTTCGCAAAACCTCTCCAGTCTGCGTCTTCATATATATTTTGCGGATTAAATGTCGCGATCAACAAATATATACCCACTCCAATAAAACCGATGGCTGCGATTCTCTTAGTAAAACTCGACTTTCGCCTTCTCTTTTTGCGATAACCTTTTGCCAATTGATGCTCCCCCATCCTATATCAATTGCTTCTTTCTAATCCATAGCCGCCGATACCCAAAATTTAAAAAGCGTGAGATACTCCTATAAAAGGAATTTCTCACGCTATTGTATACACCTTTTACGATGGCCTGCAACTCTCGCATACACCGTACAATTCCAACCGTAATCCGTTTACCTGAAAGCCTGTATCCAGCCCGGCTCGTTCTTCCACATCAGCAAGCGAAGGATAGTTGAAATCCCGAATGGTCCCGCACGCTTCACAAATAATATGATAATGGTCTGTGACATTGGCATCAAATCTGCTCGCATTATCACCATATGCCAGCTCCCGAACCATACCGGCATTTGTAAACATCTTCAGATTATTGTATACGGTCGCCACACTCATGCTTGGAAACTGAGGCTCGAGAGCTCGATAAATCTCATCAGCTGTTGGATGTCCCATGGATTCCATAAGATAATTCAGTATCGCATGGCGCTGAGGCGTTATACGAACACCGGTCGTTTTCAATTGTTCTAATGCATGTTGGACACGTGTTGACATATGGCCCACCGCCTTACATTTATTCATGCGCCTAGGATGTATCTTAAAACTCTAAAAGACAACAGATTTGATTCCATTTTTATTCTAAGCAAGCTGCCTTTTCAGCGTTTAGCAGGCTTAGCAGTGGATGAAAAGGTATTGAAATCTGCCTTTATGTGAGTTTTAAGACACGCCCTAATTAAAAAGAACATAGATAATCTCATAGATAATCTCATAAAAATACAACAATTACAGTAACCTTCATCACACAAATATATTGTAAAGTTTAATTCTAATTGTTGTCAACGCATGTAAGGCCAACAAATCAGGGAATCTCTAATGTATTACCTAAAAAAATCATGTGGTCATTGCAGCATTTGATTGGTACGATTCGTATCCGTCGTTTCACCCATGGTCCCATCCTCAATTGTTGAACGCTGAATCGTTACATCACTATTGCCTTCCACATGAACCTTATACTCTCCTGTACCTGAGACGCCTGTAATCATCCTATTTTCAATCGTGTATGGAAGTTCGACGTTAAGGTTACCATAAGTACTTGACCCCGACACTTCATAATCCCCTGCCTCAGGAATCACTAACAATATATCGCCGACAGCGCTGTAAATGTCCCAGTCTCCGCCGATCTGTTTCGAATGGACCTGGACGGCCCCATTCAGTGTCTCAATGCTTAGCTTGGCAACTGGCTCATTTACGGTAATGTTCCCGTTACGTGTACTACCTGTAATATCCCCAACTATATCTGAAGCCTGTATTCGTCCGACAAGCGTCGTAAGATCTGCACTGCCCGTCACTTCCTCTGCTCGAAGATCTCCGCGATTGGTACTCAGCACAGCACTTCCGATTACGTCAGCAACCGATATATTTCCATTAAGGGTCTTGGCATGGACATCTCCAATCGCATTATGGATATAGATTTTTCCATTACCGCTTTCCACATGAATGCTGCTGATCGCCTCAGGCCGGTCAAGATATACAGAGCCATTAGAGGTTATTACTTGCAGATCAAAGCGCCGGTCATCCGGGATCGTTATGGTCATATTCATTCTAGGCTGGCGTTTAGATTCACTCCCGTATCCTTGTGGCTCGGTAGCAATTTGAATTGTTTTTCCATCTTGGACATTAACCTTGGATGCATCTGCAACGGCCTGAGCCTCGACAGGCTCTACTTGGTCCACCCAAGCAATCGTCTTAACGATGATAGACTCTACATCGCCTCGGTTAATCCGAATATCACCATTCACGTTTTCGACGACAACGGCTCCTGTTTCCATTTCAACGGGAATTGAGATCGTTTCTTTTTCGATTTGGTTGTCAGCTGCCTCACTGTAATCCAGCGAAGCGGCACTAAGATTCAGGCTCACTCGGTTCCATAGATGTGCGTAATGATCCTGCTGTGTCACAATAAAAATACAGCAGACTAAAACACTTGCGGATAATATGCCTTTAAAATCGGGTCTGAATCTGTAGTGCGATATTCTTTTCGCTTTCGGTATTAATACTTGATTGAGCAGGAAGGCGATAATAAATTCGATTCCCCAAATCACCAGAATAAACGGCCAATAGTTGATGAGACTAAATACATATTCAGTCTGATAGACCTTGTCTATAATCAGCAGAATACCAACGACCATGAGAAGGATCGATGCTGTGTATCTTCCAATCCTTATTTTCAAGTATGAGCTTACGCTCTTATTCATACGACGTTTCTTAAAAGATAGGGATAATATCAGTTCTCGATTTAATAATAATAACCCCGCTATTACAAGGGCAGCTCCAACAGCATATAACCCAAACTGGGCCAAATACAATTCAAGCCAGCGGGGTTTCTGCACAAATAGCACCATCAAACTACCGCCAAAAATCAACAGCATCCCGAAGGATATCCCTCTCTCCCATCCCATAAAACCGATGCCTGGGCGCAATATAGACGAGTCCTCATTCGTCTCCCCCGCTGCTTGTGAACGGCGTTTCTTCATCAGCACCCAATCTGCTAATTGCAGAACATCATAAATATTGATGAAGTAAATGACAGGTATGACAAGTGACAATAGAATTATTAACGGAACATTGATCTGAATCCCAATCGATGAGAAGTAGAAAAGGGCCGTTAAATCCAGCAATAACAAAAAGATAAAAGTGAGGCCTTTAATGTACAAACCCAAATAAATATGACCCAGGCCAGGGAACAACGCAGATAATAGACCTGCAACGAATTTGTGCCAGTTACGTTGGCTCCGCCTTTTGGGACGCTTCGGGTTTGGATCCGTACTCATCTGCATTTAGGGTGCTCACCTCCAATAATACACTCGCATAATCTGCTTTTCTTTGATACTACCCTATTCTTCTTCTATAGTAACTGGAAAGCTTATATTGTTTGCAGCACAAACTTCCAAATTCCGAATATATTTTTGAACTAAAAAACACCTTACTTCTCAAATAACGAAAAGTAAAGTGCCAAAAAATTGTTTATTCAACTGAAATAGACCTGAACTGATGACAGCTCTGCAGCTTGGTAACAAGATCTACTGTACTAAAATTGGTAGGGACAAGAACGTGGAGGGATACTTCAACGTGAAGATTCAATTCAGATCGGTAGCCGGGAGGACCCACTTCCAGATCACTCACCGTCATTTTCCGTATAATAATCTTCTCTGCTTCCATAAAGGAGGAAATCTTTTCAATCAGATTTGGAGCAGAGTCCCCACTTAGTGTTATCAGGTGCTGTTTGTTTGCCTTTAGGTAACGGCGTTCGACTTTGTTAAATACCCACAAGTTTAGAAGTACCAGCAGTGTTGAAATTACTGCAGCAAAATAGAAGCCCGCCCCTACAGCAAGACCAATGGCTGCTACTACCCATATAGAAGCCGCAGTTGTAAGCCCTGTGATCGATTTACCTGTGAACAAGATCGTTCCTGCTCCCAGGAAACCCACGCCGGTAATAACGGCTGCCGCCAAACGCGCAGGGTCCATACGAACATTAACCTCATTTACAAAATCACCAAAGCCATAGACCGATAAGATCATAATTAATGATGAACCTAAACATACCAAAATATGAGTTCTGAAGCCTGCTGCATGGTTGGAGCGCTCCCGTTCAAGCCCGATAAGCCCTCCCATAAGCATGGCAAGGAGCAGTCTAAGAAGTATGCTCCATTCACTAATATACCAAGGATCGTTCATTTGTTCCTCTCCTTCCCGTCATTCATGTTTGAATTAAGAACGATCGTACATCCTATTCAAATGGAACGTCGTTAATTCCACATTTGGAGCAATCTCACAGGTTTGCACAGGCTCGAAGCCGTACTTTTGATACAGCATTACAGCAGGTGTATTCTTCATGCCTGTCGAAACAATAAACTTCCGGACCTCAGAATGATGATCCAGGACATGCTGAATGAGCTTGCCAGCAACACCCTTTCGAAAGTGATTCGGGTGAACCATCATTCTTGAGATCGTCAGGCTGCCTTCCCATTCCTGTTCCACAGCAATCGCCCCGATGAGCTCCATATTTTCATTTATATACCCATAAAACGTCTCTCCGCATTCCTGAAGACTGTCAATCGTATCAAGAAGCGGTGGAATGTCATGAAAGCCGATCAACTCTGCCTCCAATCGATACGCCATCTGCTGCAGTCTCCAAACCTCCAGCATCAGGTCCCTGTCTTGCAAAGAAATATTCATTATCATTTCCTCAAGCCCCCAATTCAAAAAGAAGCCCGCCGCAATGGACGAGCTTCCCTATTCATCTATTTTATGACGGTTAGTAAAGGATATTACCGGTTCAAGACATCAGCAAGCAGCTTGTTCACCATGCCCGGGTTCGCCTTGCCTTTACTTTCCTTCATCACCTGACCGACAAGGAAGCCGATTGCTTTTTGCTTACCTGCTTTGTAGTCTTCTACCGATTGCGGGTTCGCAGCAACGACTTGCTCAACAATACCAAGAATCGCTCCCTCATCACTGATTTGGACAAGACCTTTCTCCTCAACGATCTGCTGCGGCTTCTTGCCGCTCACAAGCATTTCCTTGAATACGGTCTTCGCGATCTTCGAGCTGATCGTGCCTTTCTCAATCAATCCGATCATCTCACCAAGACCTTCTCCTGTGATTGGAACCTCTGAAAGCTCCAGATTCTCACTGTTCAAATAGCCAAGGAGATCTCCCATAATCCAGTTTGACACGGCTTTGGCATCCGAAGTGTGCTTAAGACTCTCTTCAAATAGATCAGCCACCGCTTTGGAGGCCGTGATAACATCGGCGTCATAGGAAGGCAGGCTGTATTCTGCAGTGTAACGTGCTTTTCGCTCATCCGGAAGCTCTGGAATGGTCGCCTTCACCCGATCTTTCCATTCCTGATCAATATGAAGTGTTACCAGATCAGGGTCTGGGAAGTAGCGATAATCATGAGCTTCTTCCTTGCTGCGCATGGACAGTGTCTTGCCCTGCGCCTCGTCCCAGCGGCGAGTCTCCTGAACAACCTCTTCTCCGTCATTCAGCAGCTCGGCCTGGCGATATTCCTCATATTCAAGGCCGCGCTGTACTCCGCGGAAGGAGTTCATATTCTTCAGCTCGGCTTTGGTACCGAACTCTTGCTGTCCGTAAGGGCGCAAGCTGATATTGGCATCGCAGCGAAGAGATCCTTCTTCCATCTTCACATCGGATACTTCACAGTATTGCATGATGGAACGGATCTTCTCCAAGTAAGCACGTGCTTCTTCTGGTGAAGAAATATCCGGTTCCGATACAATTTCAACCAGTGGAGTACCTACTCTATTATAGTCAGCAAGTGTTGCATAACCGCCATCCATATGAGTTAGCTTACCTGCATCCTCCTCCAGATGGAGACGTGTTATTCCGATACGCTTGGTTTCTCCGTTCACTTCAATATCAATCCAGCCATTCTCTCCAACAGGCTGATCATATTGAGAGATCTGATAGGCTTTGGGCGAATCAGGATAAAAATAATTCTTGCGATCAAATTTGCTAATATCCGCGATTGTACAGTTAAGAGCCATGGCTGCTTTCATCGCGTATTCGACTGCCTGACGGTTCAGCACCGGAAGAACCCCGGGATGCCCCAGACAGATCGGACATGTATGTGTATTCGGCGGTGCACCAAACTCAGTGGAGCAGCCGCAGAAAATTTTGGATTTCGTATGCAGCTCAACATGGACTTCAAGCCCGATGACTGTCTCGTACTTGGATGTTGACATGATTCATTTTCCCTCTCTTTCCTTTAGGCCTTATAGCTGTGGCTGCTGTTTGTGATATTCCGTATGCTGCTCAAACGCATGGGCAACACGGAGAACGGTCGCTTCATCAAAAGCCTTGCCGATAATTTGCATTCCGACAGGCATACCATTAGCAAAACCGCAAGGAACGCTGATCGCAGGCACACCTGCAAGGCTGACAGGAATCGTAAGGATATCGTTCAGATACATCGTCAGCGGATTGTCTACCTGAGAGCCTAGCTTGAATGCTGTCGTAGGCGCAGTAGGTCCAATAATAACATCATAGTTCTTAAACACTTCGTCAAAATCATTCTTGATCAGCGTGCGGACTTTCTGAGCCTTCAAGTAATAGGCATCATAGTAGCCTGAGCTGAGCGCATAAGTTCCCAGCATGATCCTACGCTTCACTTCACTGCCGAAGCCTTCACTGCGGGATTTATGGTACATATCAAGAAGATTGTCAGGATTCTCTGCACGTACGCCATAACGAACACCGTCAAATCTGGCAAGATTAGAGGATGCCTCGGAGGAAGCCAGCAAATAATAACTGGCTACAGCGTACTCTGTATGCGGAAGGGATACCTCTTCCCAGGTTGCTCCAAGCCCTTCCAGTACGTGAAGTGCAGACATCACCGTTTCTTTGACAGATGGATCAACGCCTTCTCCGATATATTCCTTAGGAACTCCGATACGCAGACCTTTCACATCGCCTGTCAGGCTGCTAAGAAAGTCCGGAACCTCGACATTGGCTGACGTCGAATCCATGGAATCGTACCCGGAAATCGCCTGAAGCACATAAGCAGAATCCTCTACATTCTTTGTAACAGGACCGATCTGGTCGAGAGAAGAAGCAAATGCAACTAATCCGAAACGGGAAACACGTCCATAAGTCGGTTTCAGACCAACTACACCGCAGTAAGATGCAGGCTGGCGAATCGAACCGCCCGTGTCGGAGCCGAGTGTGAAATAAGCTTCTCCTGCTGCCACTGCCGCAGCTGAACCCCCGCTGGAGCCCCCAGGCACCCGATCCAGATCCCAAGGATTTCGCACCGGATAGAAGCTTGAATTCTCGTTCGAGCCGCCCATAGCAAACTCGTCCATGTTCAGCTTGCCAAGTGTTACGATATCCGCCGCCTTCAGCTTCTTAACTACAGTCGCATCATAGACGGGAGTAAAACCTGACAAGAACTGGCTTGCGCAGGTAGTACGTAGTCCTTCTGTTGAAATATTGTCCTTGATTCCTGCAGGCAGGCCAAATAGGAGTCCGCGGGCTTCGCCTGATACAAGCTTGTCATCCAGCCTTCTTGCGGCCTCCATTGCCCCTTCCTCATCGAGGGTGAGATACGCACGTACCTGCTCCTCAACTTGTCCTATTCTTGCATAAGATGCTGCAGTCAGCTCGGAAACCGAGATCTCTTTGGCATGCAGCTTATTATGTATCTCAGGTAGTGTAAGTTTAAGCAAACTCAAGATTAGTAACCTCCCCAAAAAATAGCTTATTCAAGTACAGCCGGCACTCTGATCTGACCATCTTCTTCATCAGGCGCGTTCAGCATTACTTTTTCAATCGGCAGGCTCTCCCGAACCTCATCTTCACGCATCACATTTGATACATGAAGCACGTGCGTAGTTGGCTCTACACCTTCTGTATCAAGCTCGTTCAGCTTCTCTGCATATTGTAAAATGGCATTCAACTGCTCCGTCATCTGCGCTTCTTCTGCCTCGCTGAGATTAAGACGGGCTAGCTTGGCCACGTGCTGCACATCTTGCTTCGTAATACTCATGCCTACGAATCCTCCTTCTAAAAATACCTATGCTATTCATATTGTGTCCATTTTAACACGTCCATGCGGTGAATCAAATGAAAATACAAGTGTTACCCGATTATACCCAATACGCGTATCAAATCCAAGAATACAAAAAAGAGTCGGCAAATGCCGACTCTTAACATTTAAATCCACGCACGAAGATTGACTTGTTTTATAAAATCCGCTGTTGACATCGGTTCGCTTGCGGCCTCTTCCTCTTCCACGAGTTCCACTTTGTCGTCATTCATAAGCTGACGAAACAGTCTTTCGTTATGTGTCGCCAGAGCGTAGTCAATCAGAGCTTCCCGCTCTACTCGCTCCGCCTCCTGCCTCAAGATCAAAGCTTCCGGCTCGACGTCGCCGGTTGGTACGAAATAATTGCGGTTTACCTGAGGTACACGAATCACATAGTCAAAAGCGTTATCCGGGTTCCGGTCATATGCGATCACATAACCATAGTCCCCTACAGGAAGATTCTGCTCAAAGGCGTCCGCGACGATGATAATTTTCTCCCCTAATTGTAGCATCGTCTACCTCCTGATTGTTATTGTCTGTCTAGTCTACTAAAAATAAAGAATACTGTCTATGGAAAGAATCGGCTGATATTGCATACAAAATAAAAAGAACGCAAACCGGGACTCGTCCGCAGTCTACGTGCTTTGCAAAGTTAGTGGGTGTTTCAATAAAAATAATTGTAACCAATATTAAAAAATTTGTCTATATATTTCGAATCATTTATCGACATGATGTCCCCAATTAACGTCCAGGGCGAACATAAGGATTATTTTGCTTCTCAAAACCAATCGTCGTTCTTGGACCGTGGCCTGGATACACCTTAACATCTTCTTCCAATACATAAAGCGTATTTTGGATGGAGTGGATCAGGTCCCGCTCGCTTCCGCCTGGCAGATCGGTTCTCCCTACGCCCGCACGGAACAAGACATCGCCAGCAAACAGCTCCTTGCCGCATAACAGACTCACGCTTCCTGGTGAATGTCCAGGTGTATGATACACGTGAAAGGTATGTCCTACAAGGTCCAGCTTCTGACCCGCTGCAAGATCATATTCCGCTGGGCTCGCCGTAATCGCTTCGCCAAGCTCCGGCCAGCGCAATGAGCCGTTCCACTTCGCTGACGTAAGCCATTCGGCCTCAGCTGTATGCACATATACCGGGCAGCCTTTCAGCTTGCGTATCTCCTCGACACCACCGATATGGTCAAAATGTGCATGTGTCAATACAACTGCCTCGATCTCCAAATCTTCGATCGCGCGGATCAGAGGAGCCGGATTCATCCCGGGGTCAATAATAAAGGCCTTGCCGCTGTCTTCTCCCTGCACCAAATAGGCATTGGTTTGCAGGGGTCCAAGACTGAAAGTTCGTATATTCAGCATTTTAAAAACCGGAAATCAACTCATGCAGCTCCTTGATGATGACTGCTTGATATTCCGTTCCCTCCCCATAACGTCGTTTAATCTCCTTACGCGTCTCTGCCAGATTATTCTGATAATCCGCAGCCTCACGGTCTGGATTATTCTCCTTGAAGGCAACCATTGCTTCCTGAACTTGCTTAGGACGCGGCCCCCATGTTCCAAGAACAGCACCGCCCGAGTCTGTAAAAATAACGACTGGAATCGAACGTCCGCCCATGGTCAGGAACTGATCCATAATCTCCAAATGATGCTCCATGATCAGCATGTCCACCGGCATATCAGTCGCTTCCAGAGCCCGGAATACAACAGGAATGTTTCGAACGACATCACCGCACCAATCTGCAGCGATGATGAGTGCCCGCAGGTCATCACGGTATTTCAAGCTGTCAAAGAAGGATTTGTCGTCTTCGTTCGTCCATTCAAAGCGATTATACCAATCTAGAAAAGCTTCTTTATTCTGTGTCATACCCTCTACAAATTCTTGAGGAGATAAACCTTTACCAAATTTGTGTGATAAATTAGGAGCCATGAGAAGCACTTCCTTTCCCGTATTAGCATGATTTGAATTATTGATTACATATAAACTAATTCGGCTTGTAACAAACACCGTCTGCCCAAACAAGTGAACAAGGGAATGATAGGAAAAACAGGCTCAGCTGTTATCCCGCGCATTACAGCGTAGTTTCTTATTGGAGCATCTATCTTCCATCATAGCTGATTTTTTGGCTATGGGAAAGTCTCCCGGACTGCCGTATTTACGCCTATATTGAACAGTCTAAAGTGTATCCGCCCTTCCTCATTTCGCATATGGTACCTATAGAGGAGGTCGATCAGCATGAAAGAGCATTCCCGCTATGGCAAGCAGACAGCCCCGTTCTCCAAGGGACCGGCACCCAAGCTTCCTTCTGCAAGAAAGATAAGACGTGCTTGCAGCAAGGAGCTATACCGAACTGTAAAACGGATGAAGCTGTATATTGCCCCGGATTTGGTGTCGCAGGGAGAGGAACTATATTATCGCAAGGTCATCGCCAACCTGCTCTGGATTACGGAGCATCAGAATGACCGCAAAGCCCAGTGCGAGTGGTGGGACAAAGAGGTGCTTCCTGAGCTCTCCGAGCTATGGAACGTGCCTGATGCCAAGCTGTCCAGCGCATTCCGAGACGCATATGGCGGTTAGAAGTGTGAATGAAAGTAAATTAAACGAGTTACGTGCCCGGCAAAAAAAGATTCGCGACGCTTGGATATTGTCTACAAGCTCCTCACCGGCAGCTTCCATGCTGCAATTAACACAAGCAGCATCCAAAATAAAGGATAGCTAAAGTCGAAATCGATTGCCCCATGAAGCATTACAATCAGGCACACGGGAATGCTGTCCCGACTATGTCGTAACAGCAAGTGCAGGATGTAAGCGAACAGGAGCAGCATGAGCATAAGCCCTATGACACCGGTATCGAGGAATAGATCCAGATACCCGCTGTGCACTTCGGTGCCGATATACGGTGTGGATTGGACCGTATAAACCGCATGCTTCCATGCGTCCCCGCCATGTCCAAGCCAAGGGGAGCGCAGACCATATTGAGCGGCATCACGCCACATCGCCTCCCTCGCAAACCAAGTTGCGCCGGAGGTAATTCTGCTGATGACCGTATGGTACACAAGCCCCGCTGCACCCGTCAGTGCAGCAAGGGCAAGGCACGCGGCAGCCACCCTGTGCCCGCGTGCCAGCAGTGTATGGAGCAGCAGCGCACCTCCGAGCGCTGCAATCTCGCCCCCGGCCAGCAGCATAAGGCCGGGGAGTGGAGCCGGCGCGAGTGCAGCGCCGGCAAGGGCGTGATGTGCGAGCGCGGCGCATAAGAGCGGCGCTGCACTCACACAGAGCAGCGGCAGGCGCCCTCCTTGCCGCTGAAGCAGGAGCAGCGCGAGTGCGCTGAGCAGCAGCGCGAGCCATGCCCCGCGCGACTCGCTGATGAGAAGCGCAGTTGCGGCTGGGAACAGGCCAAGGAGAGTTCCTGCCAATTTCCTCAGCTCTCCTGCTGGGAAGCTTGAGCTTGCAGAAGCGGCTGAAGCCAGCCGCTCCAATAAGAACATCCCGACCAGCACACCATACGCATTAGGGTACTCGACCAAGCCCGCAAGTCTGGCACCATAGGCACTCAGCAGAGGATCATCTGTCCTCATCACCGCATTAGGAAGGACAAGCAGGCCGCATACGGCCAGTAATCCGCTTAATGTCATCAGCCAGCCCATCAGCTGAAAGCCTGCACCGAGCCACTTTTTCCCTATTACAGACTGTCCAAGGATACAGCAGCCCGCAGCGAATACACTTACGAAAAAAAATTGCACGAGGCTGTCTCTTGTTCCATTGATACTTTGTGGATCCCCAAAGAGCAGATGCCAGGCATATATAAAACCGATGAACAACGGAAATAGAATAATCGGTGTATCGTTGTACATTTTTGTTGCTGTATTTGAAGCAGGAGTGACAGTCATCAGCCACAATACAAGCAGCACAGACGGGAACAAGACACTGATCCAATGCCATGTTGAAGGGAAGAACAATCCCTGATTCAGACAAGCATAGACCATTGTTGCTGTAACCAGCAGCCCAATTAACACTATGCCGTAAATGGCTAACCCATTACCCACCTTGCTCGTTCGTTTTTGATCGGCATGCTGCATTTGAAGAGACTCCCTTTCTTACTAAAAATACATTGAAGTGTCCTCCTATTACTATTGCCTAACCCAAAAAAGCCCAACCCTTTTTGGGCTGGACTCTTGAACCTATAGATATAAATGGAAGATGGTAAGACAGCGACTTATTTCGCCGCTCCTTCCGGTAATAGATCTGCGCACACTCTCTCCAAATAAGGATTTACATGTAAGAAATCACGATAAGCTGTATACTCATCCCACAATTGCTGTGTATCTCCGGCATGTCCCCTTACTGCACGAATCAGAATATTCTTGGGTGTATGCTCCATATCGATGAATTCCAGCAGCTGTGTGCGGTAGCCCATGATATCAAGCAGTTTGGCACGAATGGCATCCGTAGCAAGGGCAGCAAACCGTTCCTTGAGAATCCCGTGCGATAATAAAGGATTCATGACATTAGCCTCCATCTGAGCAAACAGCTCATGCTGACAGCAAGGAACAGATAATATCACCGACGCACCCCAGCGTACCGCCTTCTCAAGGGCAGCATCTGTTGCGGTATCACAGGCATGCAGTGTAACGACCATATCCACCTGCTCCAGCTCATTATATTCTGCGATGTCTCCTACCAGGAATTTCAGTCCGTTGTAGCCGAGATTCTTGCCTATTTGACTGCAATGCTCAATGACGTCCGCCTTTAAATCCAGACCGACGACCTGAATCTTCCTGCGCTGCTGCACAGCCAAGTAATGGTACAAAGCAAAGGTAAGATACGATTTGCCACAGCCAAAATCAACAATCGTAATCGGCCGTCCCTGCGGCAAATTCGGAAGCACATCCTCCACCATTTCAAGGAAGCGATTGATCTGCTTGAACTTGTCATATTTACGGGCATGCACCTTGCCCTCATCACTCATAATTCCGAGCTCAATCAGGAAGGGGATCGGCTTGCCATCCTCAAGCACATAACGTTTCTTCCGATTGTGAGACAAATCCGCTTCCTGCTTGGAGGGAGTTTTGGTCAAAATCGACACTTTGTACTTCTTGCTGATCAAGATCTGATAGTCTGCTTCGGGAGTACAGATTATGCCTTGCCGAAAAGTCTCTTCAAATAATTGCTTCATCCGGTCAGAAGCTTCCTCCGGGACCAAATTATCGTGAGTTACTTTGTTGTTCTGATGGTATGCAAATTGGTAATGAAGTTGGTTTTTAAGCAGAACCGGCTTAACCTGCACTTTAGTAAAAGTCTGTCCTTCTTTTTTGCGAAGCTGACTCAGTGTGGCCGTAATCAATCCCTGCTCTTCAAAAATATCTTCAATTAATTTTCGTAATGAATCCAAAAGGTACATCTCACTTTCTATGATTAACGTTGTTCTTTGAGTAACAATACCATATCAGAACACATTGTCCAGCTAATCTTGGTTTACTTCTGCAATTCACGAAGTCCTTCCTCCACTTCCGTACGAGGCAGCCCGCCCTGCTCTAGCTGCGTATCCTCATGCAGCAGCAGACGCTTGTAAAACTCAGCGGCCTCCTGCACATACTCATCCTGTCTGCTCAAGCGATACCAACTGTTCTCCGCCTCATCATATCGTCCGGCTTCCTCGTGATACATCGCCTTTAGTCTTTCCGTCTTCTCAGGCAGCTCATACCCTTTAAGCTCCTCCTGCAATGCCGCAACACGCTCAGGTGCATTTAAGATCTCTCTGTTCGCCCCATGAAGCAAGCTGTATAAATATAAATGCTGAGCTTTCATCCAGCGGACAAGCGCTTGATCGGTCAAGCCTTGATCCATGTACACTCGGCCTTCCTCTTCCATGATTCGTGCCACTTGCTGGACCTTGTCCACTTCCACACCGTCACCAAGCCGAAACAAATCGATGATATCATCAACCGGAAGAGAGTTCAGCAGCTGAGAATTAAGCCTAAATTGACGTTTAAGCCACTCATCCAGCTCCCATAAGGCGTCAATGTGCATTTTCTTCTGCTTCAGCTCGAACACTTTACCGATCATTTCAGTCATTTCCTCCACCATACGAAGGAGATAATCTCTTCTTAACATCAGCATCTCTTCTCCTTTGGCCGTGAGTCCTGAGCGTTCCAACGCTCCATTTAAATTGTACCCGGAATATAAGGAAAAAGCCAAAATGACCTACTAAAAAGCAGGCTAGGGGCAAAACACCCTTAGCCTGCTGTCATAATATATGAATAGGAATCCATTTCAAATGCTCTATGGAATGAATTCAATGGATACAACTCTACTTTACATTGTTATTCATAAAGTTTGTAATCGCACGAATGAACTCATCTGGCTGTTCAACCATGCTCATATGCCCTGCTCCTGAAATTAACGCCTGTGTTACTCTTGGACTGTCTGAAGTAAAGGTTCTATCCGGTGGCACAACGTTATCCTGTTCGCCCGCAACTAACAGCACGGGAACGCTCGCCTCATCCAGCACATGCCTCAGGTCAGGACGATCTTTCATGGCAATTGCAGTATTTGATGCTCCTTGAGGAGAAGTCCGATACCCGATCTCACGGACTCGATCGATCTTGGACACCATCGTCGTCTGGTGCTCTGCTGCAAACAAATTAGGAACCAGGGAATCAATAAATGGTTGAATACCTTCCGTTTGGATAGTAGATACTGCTCTGAGACGCTTTTCTTTGGCCTCGTCACTGTCTGGATACGCGGTTGAATGGATCAAGCCAAATGCCTCAAGCACATCAGGATATCTGTCTGCAATGGATAGTGTGATGTATCCACCTAGTGAATGTCCGAAGATGCTTGCCTGCTGAATACCTAAGTGATTGAGCAGCTCCACGATATCATCTGCCATTTCGCTAATGCCGCAGCTGTTGTTAGGAGTACCCGATTCCCCATGACCTCTGAGATCCGGTACGATGCATCTATATTGCTTCATTAATTGAGGCAATACCTCTTCAAAGTAGTCAGAGCTTCCGCAGTAACCGTGCAGAAGTACCACAGGTTGTCCTTCTCCATGATCTCTATAAGCAATAACATGATTTCCCAATTGTACTTTTTCCATTACATTCGCCCTCTTTCTGTTAGCATGGATCAAGAAATCCAGTATTACATACATTAAGCATTTAGGACCCTGCTGAACCAGTCTGTAATCGAAATCCCTCTTGAGCTGCCTCAGCAAGTTCACGCGCCATATTCATCACCAGATGTAGAGAAGTCATCTGAAGCAGCGTATACGGCTTGGGACCATTCGCGTTAACAACGCCGGCAATGCTGTAATGACCGATAGCGGGCAGCTCACCCTTTACGGATTCAGCAGGAACCAGCGGACGCTCCCGGCAAATGTAAGTGCCAATGTCCACTGAAGAACCAAGACAAGCATCAATCGCAATGACAATATGGTCCGCCGGAATTCTGCTGATCCTCTGCATCAAAGTCGTCGCATCGCAGGGTTCTGGCAATGTACCCACAACGTGCTTAAATCCGCGTTCGGCTAAGTAACTGCCGGTAAGCGGACCCAGCGCATCACCGGTCGATCGATCTGTTCCGATACATACGAAGGTTAATTTATCTATAGAATGCTGAACTCCAATCTGTTTGAAGAATGAAACAAGAGCCTCCTTACCACTTCTTTTGTGACCAGAGGCTGTTGTCCGGGAAGTCATCGATGTAAATTTGGACAAGAGTAATCGAAACCTCCTCTTTATCTTTCTATCCTGATGCTTACATGATACAATACGAACAAACTTTATTGAAGTCGAAAGGAATGGACGGAACATGGATTTATCCCAAAAAAATCAGCAGAACATCGAGTTTATGATTGATGCAATCAAGTCTAAACTAAAAATGGCGAGTGCCGCTGCACTTCAGTCATCTGCCTTCACGGTAGCTCAGTACGACGATATTCTGGATATTTACGAGATCGTAAATTCCAAAAGCAATCTCAGTATTTCCGAAGTAGAGGCGCTCGTATCCGAATTGGGCCGCCTCCGCGCATAACGAACAGCCCCTTCCTGTCGAAATGGCAGGAAGGGGCTGTTTTATTAGAGTATAGTCTTAATCTAAATGAATTCTAATGTTGAAGACGAAAGACTGGCTCTGCAGCACCTACAACGGCCCCGGCATCATTACGAATGTCCTGTGGGAATTGTTTCTTTAACGCGTTCAATGTCGCATGATTACGATAACCGATTTGCTCAAGAATCGATGCGGTAATAAGCCCCCACTCCTCCTCGGAGCCATCAAGAACCTTGAAGCTGATCCCTAGCCGCTCCTCACGAAGGGCAAAACAGAACACGCCTTGAAATCCGCCTTTGGCAACGATATTCGAATCCTGAAGCAGAACGGTATCTACTCTGCCCGTTCCTCCAACCATTTCCGGTGCTGTATTCATTGCTGCAGTAATGAGCTGAGCAGCTTGCCGGGTAGGTTCTTCTGCAATCAAATCAGGACATGCCAGCTTAAGAAAGGCTCTAGCCATCCCTGAGATAGGCAGTGCATAGACCGGAAAACCGCAGCCATCTGTTCCTAGAGACAGATCTTCCTGAGATACATCTGTAAATTGTGAAATAATTTCTTTGATCTCCTGCTGCACAGGATGGTGCGGATCGGCATAAGTGCTGAGATCAGCTCCCTTCAGCTTCGTATAGGCAAGTACGCCCATATGTTTACCCGAGCAGTTATGAAGAATTCTTCGTTTGCGCCCCTCATTTTTAATGTACTTCGTTCTGCTCTCTTCATGAAGCGGAAAACTCGGAGCACATACCAGACCTGTCTCTTCTATCCCGATCTTATTTTTCATTTGCATCAGTACACGCTGATGGAAATCCTCTGAGCGATGCGAGGAGACCATTAGGGCAATCTCCTCGGAGGTGAATCCATACTTCTCGTGTATGCCGGCTCTGATGCCGGGTATGGCTTGCAGTGGTTTGGCCGCTGAGCGGGTAAAGGTCTTAAAATGTGGATCACCTGCGGAATATACAACTTCTCCTTTTTCATTCACAATCGATATATGACCGCGGTGTGCGCTTTCCATTACACCACCACGAAATTCGGTTAATAATAATGCATCTAACATGCTTTTTCTCTCCTTCTCAAGGGCGGCTTGCCGCTTGGTTGTACCAAGATGAACACCATAGTACAGTATAGTACAAAGAAACAAATTTGACAGAGATAATGGACAGGCAAAACCAATTTTAGCAACTCAGGGGGTTATGAAATTGAATCAAACTAAAAGAAAATTAACTAAATCTAACACCGAGCTATCTAGCTAGAATAAACGACGTACGTTTTTTTATCCATAGCGGCTGTATCCATCTATCAATCTGTCTCATTTTCTAACCTATCCAAATCAAAAGTCAGGAGCAACACATCAATGACAAATCACAGCAAAAAAATCTTTTATTGGACAACCATTGGACTAGCCGGCAGTCTCGCTCTTGTTCTCATCATCGTACTATTATTTATGCTGCTTGGAATCGACAATGTTCAAGCTATCGATGAAAATATCCAACATTATCTTTTTCCTCAAGCGGACAGCTGGTACTATTCCTTGCTGCCTGTCATCAAAGGAATTACCGAGTTTGGATCTTTTAATATCACTATGATTGTTGCGCTTGCATTTGTGAGTTATTACTGGATCTTTCGCAAACTTTATGTAAACGCATATATAGCAGCGGTCAGTTTCATTGGTATGTGGGGCATCAATTATGTTCTCAAAATAATTCTTAGAAGAGAACGACCTGAGCTTGAACAACTGATGGCCGCACACGGATACAGCTTTCCAAGCGGTCATTCGATGATTGCTGCCGGATTCTACGGTGGTATTGTTATCCTGCTCGTGCATGCAATGAAAGAAAGAGGCTGGACCGGACCTCTTCTCGCGATACTTGGCACCCTATTCGTACTATTAATCGGTTACAGCCGTATTTATCTCGGGGTGCATTATCCATCTGACGTTGTGACAGGCCTCTTGTCCGGAGGCATATGGGCCTTCTGTATGTATCGTCTGCTGCAAGAAGCTTCCCAATAGAATCCAGTACATATCCTCTGCTTCTGCATCCTTTGTTTCATTCTCACTGCCGATAGTTTATATACGAAGTAAGCAAGGCACTAAAGAAGCATAGGAGGCGATTGTTATGTGGGGGATCATCATTATTATCGTGATGGCAATAATTATTGGACTTATAGGTGATGCTCTCGTTGGCCATAACATGCCGGGCGGAATTCTTGGTTCAATGATCGCGGGATTTGTCGGTGCATGGATTGGTTCGATGCTGTTCGGTGACTTCGGTCCGATCATCGCTGATTTTGCCATTGTCCCCGCCATAATTGGTACAGCCATTTTCGTCTTTATTTTGGGGCTTATTGGTAAACTGTTTAGAAGAGCAGCTTAACGGGTTATTAGTAAAAAAGAGTTAATCATTACAATTGAAGGAGTGATCAATCATGACTCAAAATGCGACAGATTATACTAAAAACATGACGGACTACAGAAATGAAGATACGGGCAATGGTAATAACTTCGCTAAAGGCCTGTTCATCGGTGGACTCCTTGGCGCAGCAGCAGCCTTGTTGTTTGCACCTAAGCCAGGCCGTGACTTAAGAGGTGATCTATCCGATAAAATGGTGGTTGTCTCTGGCAAAACCAAAGAAGTAGCAGGTGTTGTAGGAAGCAAAGCATCGGAAATTGCCAAAACGGTATCTGGTAAAACAAGTGAGCTGGCTAAGACCGTAGGCGACAACACGACTTCTGTCGTAGCGAGCATTAAGCAGGCGAAGGATGATGTAGCCAATGAAGCTACAAAAGCATCCGAGGAAGTTGCAGCAACAACAGCCAAAGCTGCCAATGAAGCAGAAAATCAATTGAATTCGACTACACCGTCGAAGAACGATAGCGGCTCATCCCAAGGTAGTTACTCTACACCATCGACTTCATCAACAGCGACAACCAAACTGCCTTAAGCATTTGAGTTGCTTTCGTTATAGCCAGCTGCTTGCAGCTGGCTATTTTTATAGAGTTTGCTGCTGTGATGTAAGTGAATTCCCGGAAGGAGGCATTTCTTATGAGCTCAGTCGAGTTCAACACAAACCGTAATATCAATACTGACAATAAGCACAAGCAAGAGGTGATTGCTGAACACCCATTTGAGCTTCGGCATGAGGTAAAGAATTTGAACCAACGGCTGGAGGGAATTATCCAAGCGATGGAAAGCGCGGAGTTCAAAGATATTCTAGAGAATTATACCAGCCCCAAGAAGCGGATCATTGCCAATCTGACCGCAGGTATTGCAAGAGGTCTGGGAATGTCCATCGGTACTGTTCTTGTCTTGGCAATTCTCGGTTGGGTTCTCAGTCTGATTGTAGATATGAATCTTCCAGTCATCGGTCAATATATTGCAGAGTTGCAAGGATATATCGATGCTTCTAAATAAGTCCCCCAATAAATGGAGAGAGTAAAAAAGCCTGAACGTTAGCTGTGGAAGCTAAAGTCAGGCTTTTTTGTCATGATTTATGCAAAATCCTCATAAGCTTCGTCAATTTGACTTCTTCGTGTTCGTTGGATTTTCACCGCGAGGCTTGATTTTTAAAATGTCCCCTGTCCAGCCCTTCATAAACATCCAAATGTACATTCCTGCCATACTCAGCAATATCGCAGCAGTAACCACTGTAAATCCCCATTCCGTCTTAATCCAAGGCAGATTCTCGAAGTTCATGCCCCATATTGCCCCAACGGCCGTCGCCGGAGTAAAGACCGCAGTAACAATCGTCAGCGTCTTCATTATATCGTTTCCACGAATGGAAGAGGCGGCGTTATCAATTGAAATTAAAGTATCAATCTCATCCTCATAATGACGGAACAAGCTGTCCATACGTTTCATTCGGTATGTCAGCTGTTTATAGGTTACCCGCTCCTCGATCGATAGAAAATGAAAAGCCTCATTGGAAGCATGCAGCAGCTCCTGAAAGGAGATAAACTGATTGCTCCAAAACAAGAGTTCAAAACGGGCAGATAATATTTTATCCATCAGCGTTCGGGCATTTCTCTTCTCCATACTCTCTTCCAGGCTGCGCAAATTCATTTCGAATTTGTCCAGACCTATATGAAAGTAATGCAGGAGCGCCCTGGCAACGATAAACATCCCCGATACCGCATCATCGGCCTCATCAAACATCCTCCTTCGCTCGTCAGCCAGTAAGGCCTCTCTTGTGTGCTTGTCGATATTCAGGGTAATCAAATGACTTGGATCTACATAAAAGTAAAATTGATGACCTTCCTGCTCGTCGTCCAAGTTCTTCTTAATGGAATAGAGCAGTGAGCCAAACAAGACATTCTTGCCGTCAATGGTCCGGACAGAAATGTAGTTCGTCTGGATTTCTGGCAGTTTGGTCAGCCATTCTGCCGTAGAGGGTATTTCCTCCCTCAGTCTGTCCAGCTCTTCGCATTCAAATTGGGACACCTTATAATCCTGCCAGACCCACTTCTCATACAGTCTTACTTCCTGTAAATTCAGCTGATCCATCTCTATTTACCCCCCTTATTCCTTCCTCTCTTAACAAACAGGGTTAAACCGGCAAAGAGGCATGCCAGCATTCCGTAGGAAATGCTGGCATGCCTCTTTAGAATTTGTCCTATGATGATGAGGATTGCGTCATAATTTGTTTAAGTTTCTCTGTTGCCCGCTTCTGAATACGGGAAACACTCATTTGGGACACGCCTAATTTCTGAGCAATGGCCCGCTGGGATTGACCATCTTGGAATGCAAGCAGCAGCACCTTCTGCTCCTGTTCCTTCAATTGCCCAAGCGCTTGCTGAAGATCCATGCGTTTCTCTACCGCATCATAATCATTAGCCTCTGAACTAATAAGTTCTCCCAATGTTGCCGTGCTCTCATCTTGAGACAACGGTGAATCGAGTGATACATAATGGTAGGACTCACGTCCTGCGAGCACCTCAACGGTCTCCTCTACCGTTAGATCCAGGTATTCCGCAATTTCTTGAACATCAGGCGATCTTTCAAGCTTAATCGTCAAATCATCAATCGCATGCTGCACTAGCGCGCCTTTTTCTTTGATCCTGCGGGGTACCTGTATGTACCAAGACTTATCCCTTAAATAATTTTTCATATGCCCGATCATGCTCTTCATCGCATATGGCTCGAAAGGGATGCCCAGATTGATATCATACTGACTGAGCAGCCTTACGAGAGCCATCTGACCTGTCTGGTACAGGTCTTCATATAAATCAGGTCTATTTCGAGAAATCTTGCCTGCAGCCATCTTGACCATAGGCTCGTATTTCTTAATTAGAACGGTAGCAATTTCGTTATCTTTGGTCTGTTGATACTCCCAAATCAAACCCACTGCTTCGTCCATCGACTCTTGGGGAGTCAAGCGATCGGTCATACCCTTTCCTCACTCTTAGTGAGGCGTTTAATTAAGACGACTTCTGTTCCTTTGCCTTCTTCTGTGACGACATTTACATCATCCATCAAAGCCTGCATCAGATAGAATCCCAGTCCACCGATTTGAACCTCGTCCAGATCTTTGTCATGCAGTGCAGCGATGCCGTCTCTTTGTTCTACACGCTCAAAGCTCTCCCCTTCATCTTTGACCGTGATAGACAGTTCCTCGTCATCAAATTCAAAAAACACATCAACAAGGCCGTTCACTTCTCCATAGGCATAGAGCACTGAATTGTTGCATGCTTCCGAGACAGCAACCTTCATATCCTCAATATCCTCATAAGAGAAACCCATCTTTGATGCAATTCCATACAGATTCAATCTGACAATATCAACAAAGTCTGCCGTAGCTGGCAGCTTAAGTGTTACTCTCTGTGCTTCTGCTTTCATTCTTTCTTCGATCCTTTCCTATTGGGAATTCTCCTGAGGGACAAAGAATTTAGTGATGCCTGTCATGTCAAACAGCTTTTGAATATTTCCAGGAACCTCTTCTACCATAAATGAGCCATCTTTTGCATGTCTTGCTTTTAGGATAGACAACAAAATTCCGATACCCGTACTATCAATGTATTTCAGATCTTTCAGATTAACAATCAGGTTTTGATCCGTATTTGCCACAAGGGGCTCCATGGTATTTCTGAAATCTGGAGCAACAGAGAGGTCGAGCTCTCCGCTCAAATAAACTGTACAAGTGTTATTATTGACTTCTGTCTCTGCTTTAAACTTGTCATTTTTATTTGTATTCATTAGACATCTCTCTCCCAAAAATTATTTCTATATTGATTAACCACCTATTTATCTAGTGAAACAAATCTACGATTGGAAAATATTTCAGAAGTGTAAAAAGAAGCTTACACTCCATTTCCGACCCTTAGGATTTGAGCCAATTTCTGTTTTACACTCACCATTTTGACAGGCTTGCTGATATAATCATCCATCCCGGCAGCAAGACAGCGCTGCTGAACTCCATCCATAACATTTGCAGTCATGGCAACAATCGTCGGATAATGGATTCCATTTAACTCTTTACGAATGCGACGAGTACTTTCCAGCCCGTCCATCACAGGCATCTGCAGATCCATAAATATCAAATCATACTTATACTTCAGCATCATATCGAGTGCCTGCTGACCGTCTTCAGCAATATCAGAGGATAAACCGAGCTTGCTGAGCATACTTACCATCAATTTTTGATTGATTGGATGATCATCAACGACCAGCACGTTTGCAGATGAATCCTTCTCTGCATGATTACGAGCTTGCAGCTCTCGGCATTCCTCCTCTTTGCCATGATGATCATAAGGAGTCATTTCCACGGTGAATACAAAGGATGCTCCCCGCTCCTCGGTTGTATCAATGTAAATATGACCGTTCATCATCTCAACCAGGTTTTTACATATTGCCAGACCTAATCCTGTTCCTCCGTATTTACGAGTCATGGAGGAATCCAATTGAGAGAACGGCTGGAACAAATGCTGTACCTTCTCTTCCGGAATTCCGATTCCCGTATCCTTCACAGTAAACTCCAACGTATAAACCCCGTGCTCGACCTGTTTAACCGAAGATATGATAGAAACCCCGCCCTGTTCTGTAAACTTCACAGCATTGCTGATAAGATTAATCAGCACTTGACGAAGTCTAGTCATATCTCCGTACAGTACGGGCGGTATCTTCTCATCGATAAAATAAACGAGCTCTAAATTTTTCTTGGAAGCATCAATCTGGAACAGACTAAGTACTTCCTGAATACAGCTGGATAAGTCAAATGGCTGCTGTTCCAGCTCCATTTTACCGGACTCCATTTTGGTGAAATCCAAAATATCGTTGATAATGCTCACCAATGCATCCGCACTGCTTCTAATAATTTGAGTGTATTCCTGTTGTTCTTCGGCAAGATCCGTCTCCATCAGGAGATCAATCATGCCGATAACTCCATTCATCGGCGTTCGAATCTCGTGACTCATAATAGCCAAAAATTCTGTCTTGGCATGCGCAGCAATCTCGGCAGCCTCTTTTGCTTCTATCAATTCCTTATTGATCCGTTCCAGCTCCATCGTCTTTTGCTGCAGCAGCATGGATTGAGTCTTGAGCTGCTTGTTCGACAGATACATCTCTACAAATCCTTCAATCTTGGACTTTAGAATCTGTGGGATGAACGGTTTAACCATATAATCTATCGCACCGGCTGAATACCCAGCGAATAGATGCTCCGCCTCTTTGCTGTTAGCAGATATAAAGATAATAGGAATATCTTTGGTCTTGTCTCTAGCTTTAATTAATTTTGCAGTCTCGATTCCGTCAAGCCCAGGCATCTGGACGTCGAGAACGATGACGGCAAACTCATGCTTCAGAATACTCCTTAGTGCTTCTTCCCCCGAAGTCGCCTTTATGAGAACATAATGCTCGCTTTCAAGGACCGCTTCTAGCGCAAGCAAATTCTCTGGCCGGTCATCCACAAGCAGAATATGAATCTGTTCTTGAGCCCCCATGACCATAACAACCTAACCCCCCGCGTTTATTTCACCTTGCGATATATTTTCTCAACCCGGTCCATTGTCTCATAATCATCACTATAGCCTGAAAAATGTATGGATTCCTTCGCCCCTAATACCAGAACCCCAAAATGACTCAGACTCTCATGAAACAGACCATGAACATGATTACGCAGCTCATCGTTGAAATAAATCATAACATTTCTACAGAATATAACATTAAATTCGTTAAAAGAACGATCGGTAGCCAAGTTATGCTCTGCAAAAATGATATTCCGCCTCAAAAAAGGATGAAACATGACCGAGTTGTAGCGTGCAGTGTAATATTCCGAAAAGGCCCCCGTTCCACCGGCCTCTAGATAATTCTTCGTGTATAGCTTCATTTTCTCAATGCCGTACACACCTTCCCTGCCCTGCTGGAGAGAACGTTCATTCATATCTGTCGCATAAATACGGGATTTCTCATATAACCCTTCCTCATGCAGCAGTATAGCCATTGAATATACTTCCTCTCCAGTCGAGCAGCCGGCGTGCCATATCCGGATATAAGGATACGTCCTTAGAACGGGTATTACTTTCTCGCGGAACGTCTTGAACAAACTGGGATCACGAAACATTTCAGTTACTGGAATAGACAAGCTTTGCACTAAACGTTTGAATGCTTCCCGGTTATGAAGTACCTGATGCTGCAGCTCCGAAATAGATTTCAAACGCTCCGCATTCACATGATGAAGAATTCTCCGTGTCAGCGAGGGGAGTGCATAATTTCGGAAGTCATATCCATAAAATCGGTGTATTCCTTCCATTAACAATTCGATTTCAATTTGCTCGCGTTCCTTAATCATCGGCTTATCGTCCGCCGAATCATCTGTGTGTGTTTGATCCCAGGATGTCATTACCTTCCCACTTCCTTACTAAAATTCGATCAAATTGGGGGTATTCTAACATACTTACCCACTAATACATTTTATGAATACAGCCATACTCTCATTAGAGATAATAATTGATCGGTTTGAATCGGTTTTTTCACATAATCAGAAGCACCCGCTTCTATACATTTGCTGCGATCATCCTTCATTGCTTTAGCTGTAAGCGCAATAATCGGCAGCTTATCAAATTCAGGCATCTCTCTGATTCTTCTCATCGCCTCGTATCCGTCCATCTCCGGCATCATCATGTCCATCAGCACCAGATCATATCCGTGATCACGCTCGAGAATTTCAATCGCTTCTCTGCCATTCTCGGCAAATGTGACCTCCATACGGTACCCTTCAAGAACACTGGATAGAGCAAATACATTCCGAATATCGTCATCTACGAGCAATATTCGTTTTCCTTCAAATAAAGTCTCCTTGTTGTACAGGTTTTGCAATATCTGTCTCTTATCTTCAGGAAGATTCGCTTCTACCCGATGCAGGAACAAGGTTGTCTCATCCAGCAAACGCTCTGGTGATTTGACGTCCTTAATAATAATCGACTCCGCATACTTGCGCAGTTCCATTTCCTCTTTGCTGTCGAGCTCCTTGCCTGTATAGATGATGATCGGAAGATCATTCAGGCTTGCGTTATCCCTTACCTGATCAAGCAGTTCAAATCCCGTCATATCGGTAAGCATCAAATCAAGAACCATACAGTCATACTTCAAATTTCTTAGTTCATCCAGCGCTTCTCTTCCTGTAGACACCGCGGTTATCGCTACATCATCATAATCTATAAGCTCTATAATGGCATTTCTCTGAACGGCATCATCTTCTACAATGAGAAGACGCTTCAATGATTTATCAATATAGGATTCAATGTGAGAAAATGCATTATCCAGCGATTCTCGAGTAGACGGCTTCTTCAGATATGCGATTGCACCCATCATCAAACCTTGCTTAATGTCATCAATAACAGAAATGACATGAACCGGTATATGACGAGTCGACAAGTTGGCCTTCAGTTCGTTAAGAACAGCCCATCCATCCATTACCGGAAGCTGAATATCAAGAATAATGGCATCCGGGACATATTGCTTCGCTATTTCCAATCCCACATCCCCTTGTAGGGCCACTAATGCTTTAAATCCGCGGGCACGTGTCATATCCATCAGAATATTCGCAAATTTCGGATCATCCTCAATGATCAGCATCACCCGGTCGGTTTCCTTAATTGTATCCCGATCATCCTTGATGTTATTAGTAACTGTCGCAGAAGATGCAATCTGTAATTTGGCTTCACTCTGCACGGCATTTAGTACAGATCTTCCTTGAGGCAGGTAACGCCCTCTGGATTCTTGTGCAGCTGCCGCTTCACTATGTTCAACCGAAAGTTCCAGCTGCTCTCCCAGCTTAGCATCGGTAAGCAGAGGCAGATACAGAGTAAATGTACTGCCCTTACCTTCCACAGACTCAAGCATAACCTCCCCGCCAAGCAGACGAGCCAGCTCACGGCTGATGGAGAGTCCAAGTCCGGTTCCTCCATACTTACGGCTAGTCGTTCCATCCACCTGTTGGAAGGCTTCAAAGATCAGATCTTTTTTGTCCGAAGCGATGCCAATCCCTGTATCATTCACTGCTATAGCCAGGAAAGGCACATCCATATCGATATAATGAGGCAGCTCTGAAACGTCCGCTTGTCTCATGCTGACCGTGATCGAGCCTTCTGAAGTAAACTTGAATGCATTGGATAATAGGTTGCGCAGAACCTGCTTAACCCGATGTCCATCCGATATGAAGCTCTCTGGCAGCTCATCTTTGACTTCAAATGCCAGCTTCAAATCCTTGCTAAGTGCAACCGGTGCAAAGTTCTGCTGAACAAAGTTACGCAGATCCTGCAGACTGACTCTTTCATGATTTATATCCATTTTCCCGGACTCCACTTTTGACAGGTCCAGAATCTCATCAATCATTTTCAAGAGGTCCGCACCGGACATATAGATGGTTTGTGCATATTCCTTCTGTTTATCCGATAGATTACCTTCTTTGTTCTCCGTAAGCAGCTGCGATAGGATAAGCAAGCTGTTCAGCGGAGTCCGAAGCTCATGAGACATGTTCGCCAAGAACTCGGATTTATATTTCGAAGTG
This sequence comes from Paenibacillus provencensis, assembly GCF_042678545.1. Taxonomy (NCBI): domain Bacteria; kingdom Bacillati; phylum Bacillota; class Bacilli; order Caryophanales; family Paenibacillaceae; genus Paenibacillus; species Paenibacillus provencensis. The sequence continues at coordinate 30,477 of NZ_JBHTKX010000006.1, forward strand.
ATAGAGAGCTGCATTGCTTGCTGCTCCAGCTGCCGCTTCGTCTCCTCAATCTGTTCATTCTTCTCTTCCACCTGCTGTACTTGCTCTTCGAGAGCTCTTGTCTTCGCAAGTAATTCGGTGTTGAAATGCTCCAGCTCTTCCTGCTGGCGTTGGAGCAGCTCTTCAGAACGCTTGAGTTCCTCCGCCTGTTCGCCCAGGTTCTCATTCGAGCGACGAAGCTCCTCCTGTTGGGTCTGCAATTCTTCAGATTGCACCTGAAGTTCCTCTGCAAGTGTCTGAGACTCACGCAGAAGCTCTTCAACACGCATGCGTCTATTAATATTATTAATAATAATACCCATATTTTTAACGAGCTGCTCAAACAGAGCCTTTTGCAGACTCGAGAACGATTCGAAGGATGCGATTTCTACTACACCTAATACTTCATCTTCAAATAGTACGGGCTGGATCAGAATGTTGGCCGGTTTGGCAGAGCCAAGGCTAGATCCAATGGACAAATACCCATCAGGTGCTTCTGTAACCTCAATCACTTTTTTATCAAGCGCACTCTGACCAATTAAGCCTTCTCCAATCTTAAAGGATCGGCTGCATTCTGTATTACTGTCATCAAAAGCGTACGCTCCGTAGCGTCTGAGCTCTTCGGGATGCTTGTTCTCGTCGTGAAGATATACAGCCCCATATTTTGCCGTAAGAATAGGCGCAAATTCGCTAATGAACAGCTGTGCCACCTCATCAGTTGAATTAATACCACGCAGCATCTCTGTAATTCGGGCCATATTGGCATTTAACCAGCTCTGATCCTCTTGTGCTCTCAAGTAATCCTGTTCAATTTGCTTCTTTTCTTCTAAATCTTTCGCTATGTCTTTAAACACATGCGCGATCTGTCCAATTTCGTCCTTGGATTTAACCTGGATCCGCTTGATCGTCCGGAATCTTCCCTTGCCGAAGCTTTGGATCATCATCGAAACTGTATGGAGGCCCTTCGTTATGCTTGGAATCACCCATAATATAACGCCCAAGGCTATAAGTAATCCGGCAACCAGCAATACAGTGAGCCATTGGACAGACCGGTTCATCTCGTTGTTTGCTTCCTGTATTTGGTCATCAATTAATAGATCCTGATAATTGTTGAGCTCTGTTAGTACATCTAATACTCCTTGCTGGGCAACCGTTCCCGTATTCGTCCGAAGGTTGGTAGCCGCTGCATATTCTTCTGTTTCCAGTAGAGCCAGAAGACGATCCGTATAGTTCGTATATTCTCTTAGATTGACGACAACCTGGTCAACCAGGCGGCGTTCTTCAGCCTCACTAGCCCGCTCGGAAACCTCTTCAAGCTGTGTAGTAACACTTGATTTGAGATCCTCGATCCTTTGACTCAGCACTTCAACTGAATTCGTAGTCGGATTCGTTATTGCTGTCGCAATGTGGGTTGCGATATTATTTACATCTGCACGCACTCCAGAAGTATATCGGGTCTTCATGTAACGGTCATTGTACAGTTCATCGATTTCAGTTCGCATCGAGCTGGTTGTGTTATAACTAACAATGGTTAGAACCAGCAATATTGCCATTAATGCACTGAAGCCTATAAGCAGCCGAGTGCGTATCTTCATACTGTCATTCTCCTTTTAATGTAATCCAGACTAAGCATATATCATCTTCATGCTCCTTCGGAACGCTGTCATCCAGAAAGATCCGGCGCATTTCCGTTTCATTCCAAGCATGATCTCTAGATAAATTCTTCGTCAGATAAGTAAGCTGCTCCTCTGTCTCACCTTCGCAAACTTCCAACAATCCATCTGTAAACATCGCGATATGACTGTCGCCTTGGTAATATATCGTTTCTGTCTTCGCATCCATTTGTTCAAATAGTCCTACCGGATGTGTAACCACATCTAGTGAATGCACTGTCCCATCATCCTCAAACAGCAAGGCAGGCGGATGGCCAGCATTAACATAATCAATTCGTCTTTCATTCGTATCCACCACAAGATAAATGGCTGTAAAATAGTATTGAACCAGTTGTTCTTCCAGGTACAGCTGATTAAATCTTCGATTCAGCTCTTGGACGACACGGTCAGGCTCAACGTAAGTGGTAACTGCATCCTTTAAAACCGATGCAATAAACATACAGAATAAAGAAGAAGAAATGCCGTGCCCCATCATATCCAGCAGGATCACACCATACCGCCCTTTGCCAAGCGGATACCAAGCGTACAGATCCCCAGCCAGTTCTGCAGAAGGCTGATACAAGGCATGAACATGAAAATGAGAATCCTCTATAGCCGGACTGAGCACCGCATTCTGCACAAGGCCCGCCAGCTTAAGCTCGTCCTGAATACGTTTATCTCTTTCTTTTCGCCAATCCTTCTCCTGCTTCAATCGAAGGGCGAGACGAATACGTGCCATCAGCTCGACTTTATTAATGGGTTTGGTCACGTAATCCATCGCACCGACATCGAGTGCCTCTGCGAGTTTCTTGGAATCGCCTACAGCTGTAACCATAATAATCGGAATATCTTTGAGGTGCGAATATTTCTGCACGACACCGCAGGCCTCAATCCCATCCATCTCCGGCATCATCATGTCCAGCAGAATAAGGTCTATATCGGACGGCTCAGGCTCAACTGCATTTACATCTACGCCCAGCCTAATGCCAAGTACATCAAGCATTTCAAAAGCAGAGCTTGCCGTAATAATATCTCGATAATTTTCTTTCTTTAAGATTTCACGAATAATAATGACATTGGTAGGATTATCATCAACAATTAATATTCTCATAGCTCTCTCCTTCTGTCAGAAGCCAAATGCGCTATTAGTGCTGCAAATTCCACTAACGATGATTATACACCCATTCATAACTCAGAGCAGGCCCAATAAAAGTTAATTGCCTTACAACCCTGTTTGCATTTACTTCTATTTTAAAAGAACGTACTCCTTTTAAAATTGTCATTTTAAGCTTCTTCATCAATTTTTTCATAGATTTCTCTATGAACGCACAGAAGGAATGGGACTTTCACTCCCATTCCTTGGATCTAGATATATATCATTTCCAAAATTTTAAACTTAAAAATATCATTCACCCCGTCTAGCAATAACGAGTACTTTTCCTTTATCCAGCTCTTTCTCATAATAATCAGCTTCCGCTTCGGTATAGCCCATACTCACGATCTTCGCTCGAAGCTCGTCCCCTCGTGAACGGAACAGATTTGCGAGGGAATCAAACATCCCTTCTTCCTTAATTCCAATCTCTTTGGCATTTGCTTTATCTGCAATACGATCCGTTCGATCTTGGTCATGCGCCAAGACAAATATTTGATCTGTAGTATAGCCAGCTTCACGTAGCTCTTTTACTGCCTCAACCGCTTGAATTCCATTCTCAACCACTTTAGCATAGCTCTTCGCATTGGTAGTACTCATGGTATCCACGCTCCTTTGAGATTTTCACATAGTCATCATTAACCCTCGTTGTCTAAAGTGAAACAAGTATTTGAATCAAATTCCATAACTCATTAAAAAGGTGAATTCGAAAAGACTTCATTTAAAAAGAAAATTCGTCAAAAAACTCCACATGCTGCAATCTACCGTTATCCGGATTCATATACACTTTTACAGCATGATGATCTCTAACATATACCTCTCCATCTTGTGCAACGAAATCAGGCTCTCCTAAAGTAGCTCTGATACTGCTTGGATTCATCTCCATATATTCATTGTTTACTTTTAAATAGCTAGCATTTTTGTCTACTTGAACGTAGTGTACAATGCCATTATTTATACCAACCCGCATGTCTCCGTAAATATATTCCTCGCTGCCAAGAAGTCGATTATGCTCAATATTCACTGGCTGCCCGCATTTATCAACAAGATCTTCAGCTGTGTCGTATAAAGAGATGTCATTCACTGTATCAAAAGTAACCTTCTTGTCTGATGCCAAGGAGGCCCGCTCCGCTGCAGGTTCTACTGAAGGATTTAATGTAGACGCTCCTTGCATTGTCACAGGTTGAACGGAAAAGGGAGCTGTTAAAGCAAGCATCAATACGAGCATACGTAACATTAGCCTCACCTCACCCTTTCTTCTCCGTGATTCTATTTGCGGAATCTGCTCCATGTATCTGCTGCAATATCTACATAATTCATCCACTTACGTGATGAATTATTGTCATGGTGTGCTAGAGTCGGTGTCGTCATGCCAGGTGCAGGCAGTGACTTGGTGTAGCTTGAATCTGCTGCTCTGCTTACCGAAGTCTCCATCGATCCTTCTTTTTTCTTCTGGAATTTGTTCATGAGCGTTGTGGATACTTGCTTCGCTGCAGCGGTAACCTCTGTTAAAATCTCTCCCAAGTTTTTGACCGAAGTCACAACCGGATCAATCTGCTTCATCTTATGCTCAACGTCGGCTGTAATATCGTTGGCGTGTCTAACGGTCTGTTTCACTTCATATCCGAGTTCGTCGATTGTTCCTCGAACTTCCTGAAGTGTTTTAGATACATTATCGAGGGAGACCTGGACTGTCTTTAATGTTTTGATGAGGAACACGACAAGCACTGCAAATGCTATCGCTATAATGAGAACACTTACTTCTATCATATGGAATGACCTCGCTTTCGCTCTTTGTTTTGTTGTTTTGTTATTTCATAGTTACCCTGCCTCCCCTTTGTCGAAACAAACAGCTGAGAAGTAAAAATCCGTTTTTCAGTGTATTATTTGTAGAGAAATTTGAGACAATATCTTCTAGTTCCCCTTTTTGTTTCGTCATAATTCTTCGGGGTTAATGACAACTACGAACGAGGTGGCGCCAAGCATCAAGCCAAACGTACCTCTGTCAAAAAACGGAAAGGATGATTATCATGTTGAAATGGTCACTAATTTTTCTAATTGTTGCGGTTGTAGCCGGTATCTTCGGATTCTTCGGTATTGTTGAAGCAGCGGCATCCATTGCCAAAGTATTATTCTTCGTATTCTTAGTATTGTTCGTTATCTCTCTCTTCACAGGAAGAAGCCGATCACGATAAAGCAGTCAAGGATGCATGAATGTAAAATGACGCAAAGCTGCTAAAATAGCATCTAAGGCTCGACAGAAAAAAACCTTACCATGACAAAAGTGTAGGACGGTTGGTAGTCAACCCAATTACAACACTTTTGTCAGGTAAGGTTTTTTGTGCTTTCTTCTGGGAGAAAACTCTATTTAAAATAATCCTTCCAGAAATCTAGGTATATATCCCTTGGATAAATAAAGAAATAATTGTTATAATTTGTGTTTCATATCCTTATTTACTTGGTTATTGATAAAGCATGTAAGAGCTACATAACAACACTAGGAGGGTATCAAATGAAAAAAATGATCAGCATTACCGCAGCACTTTTTGTAACAGCTTCCATGGCCGCAGCAGCCAGCGCACAAGAAGTTACCCCAACGGCAGAAACAGAGTCTCCGACTCCTATTTCTGTAACTGTTAATGGAACTTCATCAACAGACGGATCCGTATCCGAAGTCGTATATGAAGAACCTATTGTAGAGCCTGGAGACGGAATTGATATCCCGCTTACGCCATTAGAGCTTACGAGAGTTACTTACTTCTATGATGCTCCTAACGGTAAGGCTACTGGTGCACTTAGCCCTCAATTCGTATCCGTTACCGGTAACAAGGTCATGAACCAGACTACAGGTGAAACTTGGGTGGAGATTTACACTTGGAAAGGTATTGCTTGGGTCAAAACAGGAATGTAACGTACTAAAATATAGATGAAATAAAAAAGGTGTTCCCTTCGTAAAATCATTTTCGAGAGGAACACCTTTTTAGTTTTTTTATACGTCGTTATTCCCTTAGACCCGCGTTTCCTTCGGCTCCACATGCACATGTACATGCATAATGTTGTGATGTCTCCGCATATTCTCTTCAATCGTATCGCTGATATGATGCCCTTCTACAATGCTCAGATCCCTCGCCACTTCTACAACCACATCGACTATGACGTGGCTGCCGTACAGCCTTGCTTTGACGTCCTTGATGCCTTGCACCCCTGGCGTCTTGGCAACCGTTGTTCTCAAATCATGCAGCTGGTCCTCATCAAAACCGTCCGTTAAACTATGCGTCGATTCGCTAAAAATATCCCAGGCTGTCTTACAAATCAACAGACCTACTATAAATGCAGCGACGGTATCCATCCAAGGCAAACCGAACTGCGCTCCAATAATACCAATGGCAGCTCCCACACTGACGAATGCATCAGAGAGATTATCTTTGGCTGCAGCCATTAACGCCTGACTTCTAATCTGCCGGGCTAACTTGCGGTTATACAAATAAACTCCAATCATAACTACTGCAGCCACTCCTGCGACGACAGCAGACCAGATATCAGGGATCTCCTTCGTTCCTTCAAAAAGTGAAGTTCCCGCATCGATGAGCACCTGAATCCCAACCATCGCCATAATAAATGAAGCCATCAGTGCTGCAACAGTTTCCGCCCGAAAATGGCCGTATGCATGATCCGAATCAGGCGGCTTCCTTGAAATCTTAAGCCCGATGAGCACTGCTATCGAAGCAACAATGTCTGTCAGATTATTAAAGCCGTCTGCTTTTAGAGCGCTTGAATTAAAAGCAAAACCGCAAATAAGTTTAAAGGCTGACAGAACGAGGTAGGCAGCGATGCTGATCCATGCTCCGCGCTCCCCTTTTTTAATATCCTCATAAGCATTCAACCGAAACGACACTCCTTTTTTGATACTGTATAGACGTAAACTGAAAAATGCACCTGAAGCACACAAATATATTTCATAAGCACGCGAAGCAGCTTGAACAATCGTTTTACCATGTTATCAAATGGGCACCGTGTGGGTCTATAGAAACAATGTTGCCAGATAACATTGCTGTAGTCATGATGAAACAGTGTTGCTTGGCGGCATTGCTATGAGTCTTAACAAACTTTTTTGTATAAGCGCAAAATGGATTGTTATTTTACATTTTACTCTAATCTATTCTTGCCCTTGTTTGGAGATTTAAAAACGGATAGAATTAGGTTGAATTGTCATGTATGTATACTCAACAATTCAACCGGGTAGTGAATTGGCATGTATGTATACTCGACAATTCAACCGGGTAGTGAATTGTTATGTATGTATACTCAACAATTCAACCGGGTAGTGAATTGGCATGTATGTATACTCGACAATTCAACCGGGTAGTGAATTGGCATGTATGTATACTCAACAATTCAACCGGACCTGGTTCTGAAGATCATTAAAGAGGAGGTATGTATCTCATGAGCGAAAATAACGAACCTCGCAAAATCAGTCTGGCTGATGCTGTAAAGCAAAAGCTCGCCCAGAAAAAAGAGCAAAACAACGGGAATCGCGGCGGCTTCCAAAATAATGGAACCAAGAAATTAGTAAGCCAAAACAACAAAAAGCCGAATAATCAACGTCGTCGTACTGGCGGGTCCTAATATTGGTTATCCTCCAATTAATCAACTGCCGGTGGCAAAACGTAAAAAGTCCGTATTCCGAATGAATTGTAACAATTCAATTCATGGAATACGGACTTTTTATATTTCAGGATTTTAAGCTTCTACTGGATACATTTGAGAACGCAGCTGCTTCACTTCATCATTCTCAAGGTATTCATCATAGCTCATTTGACGGTCAATAACACCCGCCGGGGTAATTTCAATAATGCGGTTCGCGATCGTTTGAATGAACTGATGGTCATGAGATGTAAACAGGATCGTTCCATCAAAATCAATCAGACCATTATTCAGCGCTGTAATCGATTCAAGATCCAAGTGGTTCGTAGGCTCATCCAGAATAAGCACATTGGCACCGTTCAGCATCATTTTGGCAAGCATACAGCGAACTTTTTCTCCACCTGACAGCACACTTGCTTTCTTGAGCGCTTCTTCTCCAGAGAACAGCATGCGTCCAAGGAATCCACGCAGGAATGTTTCTTCCTGATCCTTGGAATACTGGCGCAGCCATTCAACCAGATTCATATCTACACCTTCAAAATATTTAGAGTTATCTTTCGGGAAGTATGCCTGCGATGTCGTGACACCCCAAGTATATTCACCGGAATCCGCTCCGGTCTCACCCATCAGCACTTCAAACAGGGTTGACTTCGGCAATCCGTTAGGTCCAACAAAGGCAATCTTGTCGCCCTTGTTCACCACGATGCTGAGATCGTTAAGAACTTGCTCGCCTTCAACGGATTTGCTCAGACGATCAATCGTTAGAAGCTGTTTACCTGCTTCACGCTCAGCCTTGAAGTTGATGAACGGATATTTACGATTCGATGGACGAATATCGTCCAACTGAATCTTTTCAAGCTGCTTCTTACGGGAAGTCGCCTGCTTGGACTTGGATGCATTAGCAGAGAAACGCTGAATGAACGCTTGCAGCTCTTTCATCTTCTCTTCTTTTTTCTTGTTCGCATCACGCTGCAGGGCAAGCGCCAGCTGACTGGATTCATACCAGAAATCATAATTACCTACATACAGCTGAATTTTACCAAAATCAATGTCCGCAATATGCGTACATACTTTGTTTAGGAAGTGACGGTCATGGGATACCACGATAACGGTACCTTCATAATCCATCAGGAAGTTCTCCAGCCATTGGATGGATTCCAGATCCAGATAGTTGGTAGGCTCATCGAGAAGCAGATTGTTCGGGTTACCGAACAAAGCCTGTGCCAAGAGGACACGAACCTTCTCGTTGCCGCTCAGGTCGGCCATTTTCTGCTCGTGCATCTCACGAGGAATTCCGAGACCAATCAGAAGCGCTGCTGCATCCGGTTCTGCGTCCCAGCCGTTCAGCTCCGCGAACTCGCCTTCGAGCTCACCTGCACGCAGACCATCCGCTTCGGTAAAATCAGCTTTGGCATAGAGCATATCTTTTTCCTTCATGATTTCATACAAACGAGTGTGGCCCATAATGACCGTCTCAAGTACCGGATACTCATCATAAGCATAGTGGTTCTGCTTCAGAACAGCCATCCGCTCGCCTGGTGTCATGTGTACTTCACCTTGGTTTGCTTCAATTTCTCCGGACAAAATTTTCAAAAACGTTGATTTCCCTGCTCCGTTAGCCCCGATAAGGCCGTAGCAGTTCCCTGGGGTAAACTTGATGTTCACATCTTCAAACAATGCGCGTTTACCGTAGCGGAGCGTTATGCCGCTTGTACTGATCATTCAACATACCATCCTTTATATATAAATTAAATTGTTCATAATTGGCCTGCATCAGCATCTTGCATCCGTTCATTCCAAGCCGTGATATAAAATCCTCGTACAACTGTCTATGATGGACTGGATAGTGAAAGCCTTTTTCTACCCGTATGGCAACATATTATAGCATAAATAACGTGGAAATTCCCAATAAACAAAGAAAGACCGTCAAAATGATGAAACCAGCCGTTTAATCCGTTACAATAATATTGTACAGTGATAATTTCATGCAAAATAGGAATGAAATATTTGGCTACAATAAATAAAGAACAATGAACGGAGGTCTTCGATCTATTTATGAAAATTACATCCATTGAACCTACACCGAGTCCCAATACGATGATGCTGCATCTTGACGAACAGCTTGAAGCAGGGATTCGTCGAACCTATACACTGGATAACGAGCGTTCTGCTCCTGCTTTTATCCGCCAGATGCTTCATATTCCAGGGGTCAAAAGCGTGTTCCATACGGCCGGATTTGTCGCATTGGATCGTAAAGGCAATGCAGACTGGTCTGCCATCCTCGGAGAAATTCAGGAGAAGCTGGGTCAGGAAGGCGCGCAGCTGCAGTGGGCTGAGGCAGATGCAGCAGACGGAGAACACTTCGGCGAAGCTCAGGTATTCGTGCAATTCTTCCGTGGAGTTCCAATGCAAATCCGGGTCAAAGCAGGCGCACAGGAAGAACGTATCTCTCTGTCTGACCGGTTTGTAAAGGCAGTGACTGAGGTTGCATCTGCGACGCTGATCAAGGAACGTAAGCTGACCGACTATGGTGTTCGTTACGGCGAATTGGCTGACATTGCCCGCGAAGTTGAACAGGAACTGGAGGCCGCCTATCCTCCGGAGAGACTCCAGAAAGTGATTGAGCAAGCCATTGCTCACGGCACCAACCAAGAGGAATTTATTGAGCAGCGCAGAGATCTAACTGACGAGGAAATCCGGACAGCACTGCAAAACGACGACTGGCGCGTTCGCTATGCAGCACTTGATCAGATGGAACCTACGCCAGAGCGTATAGACCTGATTCATACGGCCCTGAAGGATGACAAGATGCAGACACGCCGTCTTGCTGTCGTCTACCTTGGTGATCTCAAGACGCCGGAGGCTCAGGAATTACTATATGAAGCAATGCAGGATAAATCACCTGCCGTACGGCGGACTGCAGGTGATACATTGTCCGATATCGGGGATCCGGCAGCCACTCCGGTCATGATGACTGCGCTCAAGGACACAAGCAAGCTTGTACGCTGGCGTGCAGCCCGCTTCCTATATGAAGTAGGTACAGAGGATGCGAGAGAAGTGCTTGAGGTTGCAGCAGATGATCCTGAATTCGAGGTGAGTCTCCAGGCAAAAATGGCGCTCGAACGGATTGAATCCGGGGAGCAGGCGGCTGGAACAGTATGGCAGCAGATGGCTGGACGTAAGCGGGATTAATCTTCATTGAATCCTCACACAATAAGGAAGATTGTACCATTGCCATCCAAGCAGTTCTTGCTATATACTGAAGTCTGTTTTTAAGCTAATTGAATATAAGATACACCTCATCATACACAGGTGAGGTAGAGGTCGCGGTTACGATAAGTAAACCGGAAGAGGCATAAGAGCTGCCGTTTGGATTCCGTGTTGAAAGGCGTACCCGCCGAAATCTGCTTGAGTACTGCTCTATGAAACGTACTCCAGGTTGGGGCTGCTAGATCCGAAAGGAGCAGAACTGTCATAGCGTAAGCTATGTTGAGCTATCTTAATGTTTAGAGTATGGTGCGGATGTTAAAAATATAGACCGCCGGTACACAAGCCAGCGGTCTTTTTTTATTATTTCCCGGCATACGAATCCATTCCATATTTCCTTAAAGAGTTATGAAATGGATGCATACGTAAGACCAAATAGAAGGAGTGTACAGAAGAAATGCAGCATCAAGAGACAACGGGCCCTGGCTTGAACAAAGGCCTTAAGACAAGACATATGACAATGATTGCCCTCGGAGGCTCCATCGGTACAGGATTGTTCCTCGCCAGCGGTGGTGCTATCGCGAATTCTGGCCCAGGCGGTGCACTCATCGCTTATGCTGCGGTGGGCATCATGGTTTACTTCCTGATGACCAGCCTTGGAGAGCTTGCCACCTTCATGCCGGACTCCGGTTCATTCAGCACTTATGCTACGAGATTCGTAGATCCTTCCCTTGGGTTTGCCCTGGGGTGGAATTTCTGGTACAACTGGGCGATTACGATTGCGGCCGAGCTGTCAGCAGCAACGATTATTTTGAAATATTGGTTCCCGGACAGCAACTCAGCACTGTGGAGTCTCGTATTCCTGCTCTTGCTCATCGGACTTAATGTCTTGTCCGTTAAGGGTTACGGAGAATCCGAATACTGGTTTGCACTTATCAAAATTGTACTTGTCATCGTATTCCTCATTGTTGGTGTGATGATGATCTTCGGTATTCTGGGTGGAGAAGCAACCGGCTTTGAGAACTTTACCGTAGGGGATGCACCACTGCACGGCGGGTTCTTTGCGCTACTGGGTGTATTTATGGCAGCCGGGTTCTCTTTCCAAGGAACAGAGCTAGTCGGGGTCGCTGCTGGAGAGAGTGAAAATCCGCGTAAAAGTGTTCCACGTGCCATTCGGCAAATTTTCTGGCGGATTCTGATCTTCTACATCCTGACGATTCTGGTTATTGGTCTGATTATTCCTTATTCCGATCCAAACCTGTTGAACTCAGATCTGGAAACGATCAGCGTCAGCCCGTTTACGCTCGTATTTGAGAAAGCAGGATTGGCCTTCGCCGCTTCCGTTATGAACGCGGTCATCCTGACTTCTGTATTGTCTGCCGGTAATTCAGGGATGTTCGCTTCAAGCCGTGTGCTGTACGCACTGGCCAAGGATGGCAAAGCCCCGCGTATTTTTGGAAAGCTGAACAAACGAGGAATTCCTGTCTATTCCCTGCTCCTTACAGCGGCCATCGGAATGCTGGCATTCCTGGCTTCCATGTTTGGTGATGGTGTGGTTTATACCTGGCTGCTTAACGCATCCGGAATGTGCGGATTTATTACCTGGCTCGGAATTTCCATCAGCCACTACCGTTTCAGAAAAGCCTATGTCGCTCAAGGCAGAGATCTAAAGGATTTGCCTTTCAGAGCAAGATGGTTCCCATTTGGTCCCATCTTTGCATTTGTGCTCTGTATGATCGTTATTCTCGGTCAGGCCCTTACACTTGATCTTAGCGATGTAACCTGGGTCGACTTCGCAGCCACTTACTTTACGATTCCATTGTTCCTTGCGATTTGGCTCGGATACAAGTGGAAGCATAAGACTAAAGTAATCCCGCTGAAAGATTGCGACTTTAGTACAGATCAATCCGTTTCATAATCCCCTGAGGATTCAGATCAAGATTAAAAGCCTATCCTTGCTACAGCAGCAAGGATAGGCTTTTCTTTATGCATTGGACCCAGATCTTATTGCGAGCTTTATCTTACTAGCTTCCAGTTTACTTTCACCTTTAAATCTCCGGTATCCTCAAAATCAGATACATAATAGGATATGGATCTAATTCCGAGACTGTACAGCTCCTTAAGTGCTTGAAACAATTCATTCTCTTCCCCATCATAACGGAATATAACGAAATTGGCCTCCTCATTCATCTTGGATTGAACCCGTTCCCTCAGCTCTGCTGATGTTTGAATAATTTCATCCTCATTGTACAAACCATAATTCAGCGTTTCGTACAGACGCTTATAAGCAGCATATTTATCATCATTTTTTTGCATCAGCACATGAATGGCTTCACGATATGGCGTCGCCGCGGCAGGATATTGCTCCTCCCAGGTATGGTCCTGCCCCATTTCTTCATCCGTCAGCAAATAGTAATTGTAACTGACCTTGCCCGGTTGATCCGGTGTAGGATCGTCCCAGGTTGTGTCCATGTGATACCAGACTCCATCCAATAACAGCAGGTTCCAAGCATGCAGCTGACCTCCAGCATGCCCTTCAATGATCCGATTCGTAATGCCTGCTTCTGTAAGCATTCGATAAGTAAGAAGCGAGTAGCCTTGACACACAGTGCTTCCCGTTGAAAGTCCGTCGTAAGCTGTATACTTCTGCATTGTTTCATCATACGCCAGATTCAGAACCACATAGTTGTGAATGGCCTCCACCTTCTCATGATCGTTCATGCCCGGCTTAATGATGTCAGCAAGTATTTGGTCCACTCGGGAATTAACATAGGCAGTCTGCTCTAAGGATTCCCTAAATTTAAACTCAATGTTTACTTCAGCTGAAGCGTTCGTTCCCTTGTAATGATAGGCATAGCTCTTGAGAGTGTACTGAATGTAAGAATCGCTTCTCATCGCCTTCTCTATGGCTTCCTGCAATGTGGCTTTTAAGACTTTTACTTTACCTATATAGGTAAATTGAAATTGATCTGTCCTGTTTGCCATGGCAGTCGTAAGCACCTCATGTAATTCTTCCGAAGTGATTGCGTTTTCATTAGACGCGGCGTATAACGTATGCAAATGAACTGACCGGGGAATGGCTCCTATAAGCACGATACCTAGCAACATGACAATAAATAATCCAAATCGGCGTTTTCTCATTGATCATCCTGCCTCCCTTCCGGTAATCAACTTATGTCTGGCAGAAATATTGTAGCATAAACAAGCTTCTGCTCCATGTTCTTGTTTTGTCGATGAGACTCGAAAAAAGCTTCCCTTATCAGGGAAGCCTATTCTTATACATATTCACTTTGTCTCCATTTAGTTCTTAGCCATATTAAAAATTTAATAATATCGATACGACCACTTATCACTCGTAAAATAATCCAGTTTATTCTGGAGTCCAGCAAGCCGGTCTATCACCTCTGCAGCCTCTGACACGGATACAGGACGGTCCGGGAGAAATCTGCCTTCAATAAGAGGAAGAATGCCCAGTCTGATGGCCATGGAAGCGGCTCCTTTATTATCAATCTGTGCAGCATCTGCCACATTTGGCAAATCGGTTCCCTGCTGATAGAACCTAGCCAGCTTGTCGTACCCCAGCATGGCGATAATCAACTCAGACAGCTGACCTCTCGTGATTGAATGGTTTGGGGCAAAGGTTTCTTCTGCATCTGGCTCAATCCATCCCTGCTCTGCCAGCCGGCTAAGCACCGTATAGTAAGGACTGTCCATATCAATATCAGCAAACAGCTTCGCCGAGTTGTTTGAATAATAACCATTCGTCTGCACATGTGGATCAAGGGCCCGCGCCAAATACATATACCAGTCGCCCTTCGTTATGTTCCGCTCCGGCTCGATCTTACCTTCAATATCGGGAACGAGCACTCCATGGGTAACCATCCGCTGCATGACGGCTTCCGCCTCATGTCCGGCAATATCAACCACCAGGTCATTGGCAGGATTTGTGCCAGACGAGTACATATCCCGAAGCTTGCCTGTTGTTCCATCAATAACCTTGGAGGCATATAGCTGAGCTTCTCCCTGAGACGGCATATATACCAGCTTTATCGGCGGGATCTCTTCACCCGTGTTATTGTAGTATCCGTAAGATGCTTGGTAACCAAGCACCATCACAGTAGCGTCCAAATAGGATGTTTGTGCTTCGTCTTGAGTAATGCTGGCTTCCTTCGCCTCTGGCAGCTCGTCAGTCTCCGCACTTAAGGTTGTATAAAATGTGTTCACTTGACCGGACTTTGTCATAGATATATTCACGTTATCCCCTATGACCCGAAGCCCATTCAGATAGCGGCTATAAACAAAGTTATACCCGTCTTCCATGGAGATCATCTGGCTTAATCTAAGCTCTGTCACTGCGTTAGGAACAAGAGATAATACCAGATCAGCAGCTTGTTCTTTGGCAGCTTGCTCTGAAATCCCTTTGCTGGACGCACCCTGATTCTTACTGCTGCTATGATACCATTCATAATAGTCCGTCACTCGGCCTGTTTCTGCATCGACTTGAACATTGATGTCGCTGGCTTCATTACCGCTTTGATTCGTAAATCTTACATTCCATACTTTCTTCACGGCTCCGCGCTGAGAATTCCGGTTAAGAGACACATCGGTGACCGTGTAATCTTTTAATGAAGGAAATTTGTTCTTAATGAGGGCAACAACCTCATCGCGGGCTGGCGGATTCGCTGCAGGCTCAAAGCTTAAATTCTTCTTAGGCAGCGGTTCATCTAATAGAGATTTATCCGATTCCTCAGAAGTATACACATCGACAACCTTGCCCGTTGCTGCATCCACAATAAATTCCCCAGGAATAGAAGGCACATACGCCAAATAGTACTCCCTGCTGCCGCTGTTATTAGCATAATTTACGGGAACATAAGCCAGCTGCAGGTTGAGATGTTCTTCGAACCGTTCCTTGGCTTCCTCCTTCGTCACCTTAGGAACCGGAGAAGGATAATTGCTCTGTCCTGATGTGCGATTATAACTGATAACCTCACCGCTGTCGTTTACACTGACATAAACTACGTTTCCAACAGCAGGCAGGCCATTTACTTTCAACTGATATGAGAATGAATATTCGGTTCGTCCAAACAGAGAGTTGATTCCCTGATCCATATTCTCGAGAGATGTGTATTCTCCTTCCTTGAGATCAGGTATTGCTTCATGCAGGAATGCTTCGCTGATCTTAGCAGCCGCCTCTTCTGACATACGCTCTTCGGAATCGGCCCTCTGAATGAGATATTCAGGTAAATACGCTGATAATACCTCACCTGTCTCGCTTGATACGGAAGCGCTGAAGCTCGAGGTAGAATTCCCTCTTGTTACGGTATAAGACAGTTCCCATACCTTCTCTTCAGCAATAGGGGAGGTTCTGTTCAATCCCAATTGAACCGAAGTAATAGTTGCCTTTGAAAGCTTGGGAAATAGTTTAAGGATGCTTTTATGCGCTGCTTCGGAAGAAATTTTTGCTCCCTTGGGAATGGTGTTGTCCGTTATGCTCACTGCCGGTTCTTCGCTAACGGATACTTGAGCAGCCGATACTTCCTGAATGGCTCCTTGTGTATGTACACTCAGCATTACAGCAGCAACCGCTGCCGCCACTCTCGTCATCGAGGGTGATTTTTTATTTTTATTCTGATTCAATCCTCTAACGCTCCTTTCTTATTTCCAATCTGTGCCATTATATCATAATACAATCTATGAAATTCCTGATTTACCCAAAATTAAAATTCAAACTTTTTTGACTATATAACGTTCCTTGCAAAAAAGAAAAGCCAGCAAAAAAGAAAAAAGGCTGAACGGCAGCCCTTCTTCCCTATACATGGCTTTATAGGTACGATCTCATCATCTTTACTGTAACATACAACTTATCTCACTCTACCATATCTTTTTCTAACGCAAAACCCCGTTCTGCAATTTTTCTTTCAAATACTGCTGATTATAGAGCATGCTCGGATGCGTGGGATGGTACCTGAGAGCCAGCTCATTATGGTAATTGGCCTGCTCGTGATCACCCAGACGGTCATAGCAGACACAGAGCTGCAGGTGCGGAATCCATGTCCATGATGGCTCATCGATGTTCGCTAACGGGTCTTCCGGCCGCTTCAGCGATACAGCCGTCTCAAACCAATGAATCGCTTTATTCCACTCCATACGCTCTGCAAACCAGGCTCCGATCCGGCAGCATGCTTCCGCGCGAGGAATCTCATAGGTAAATGACCTAAATAAGGCTGCAAGCTCCTGCTCCTTCATCCCAAGCCTTCCCATACATTCGGCCAGCTTCATGCATGCCGACAAGTTATCTTCGATCCAGCCATGCCCCGAGTCGAGGAACCTCGTATACCATCGAACGGCTTCTTCATTCAAGCCATGATCTCGAAGCTCATTTGCATAATAATACTGATCTCTGGCAGTAAATGCCTCTCCCTGTTCTTCAAGTCTTTTGTATATCCGTAAATTACGGTCTGTATATTCCTTGTCTTTTTTGTGAGTTACCGCGATGTTCGTATGAATAATGTTGCCGGAGACAGCCAAATATTCATGCACAGCACCATGCCACTCAAAGCCTTTATCTCTTCGGACCAGCCGATTTCTTCTCAGCTTATGGCTCACATTGCCGGATCCGTCAAAGGCCAGATGATATTCCATCGACAGTCCATCAATGGACGAATCAAGCCTTTCCCTCCAATCAAGCAGCTGCTGCCGGTCCTTCTCCTCAAACACATCATCCGCATCAAGCCATAAGATATACTCTCCTTCAGCCTGACTGAAGGCAAAATTCCGGGCATCCCCAAAGTGATCCTTCCACGTATAGTCTACAATTCTGCAATCGTAATCCTTCGCAATCTCGCGAGTACGATCCGTTGACCCCGTATCCACAATGACGATCTCATCCGCTATTTCCCTCACCGAATCGAGACATCGCGCCAGCGATTTTTCCTCATTCTTCACAATCATACACAGACTAATGAGAATGTGCTTGCTTCCCTCTGTCCCTTCTCCCGTATGCTTTGAGGCAGACTGAAGAAAGGCTGTGACCCCGTCCAAATCCGAATCCCGATAAATATGGTAAGCCGGGTAATGAGTATCCACATGCAGCTTGACTCCTAGCGCCTGAGCTCTCACACAGAAGTGACGGTCCTCACCCCAAAGCGTGAGATTCTCGATACGTGCAAATCGTACTCCCTTCTCAAGCGCAGATCTACGAATCAAGGTACAGGCTCCAAGCCCGCCTACTTCGTACCTTCCCTTCTTGCGCAGCCTTCGCATAAAATCGGCGCTTCGTCTCTGCTTCTCTTCTTCCGTAAGCTGCTCATTTCGACTCTCTTCATATAATGTATATTCATCTCGCAGCCATACCTGCGGCATTTCAATCGTTCCCGGCTGCCAACGGGTCCAGAAGAGGTTCGCCACAATTTCCTCCTCACCGTTCAAGAGCTGCGTCAGTGTGGCTGGATGAAGCACCAAATCGGAATCCAGCAGGAATAGGGCATCAAACGCTTCCTCTATTGCATAAGAAAGAATCCAATCCTTCAAGGCTGCTACCCGCCATATATATTCTTCAGGCCAATAATGACTGTATTCATTCCGGGTGTAGACCTGCGTATTCTCATTTACACGTGGGTCATCCTCTGCGGTTGAAACGGTCACAATGGATTCCTGTAAACTGGAGATTGATGCCTCCACCTTGGATATTTCTGTCCGTGGCGTCTCTGCTATCGACATCTCCAGAGTACCTGCCGTATCTTCTGCATTTACTGATACAGATGCTGCTCCTGCTCGGCTCCGCTGGATCACTGTTTTTTTTGGCTTCTCGATCGCTTTTGCCTTTACCACTCTTCCGCCATGCTTCCGTACAAAGGCTCTTAACTGTTTAGACGAGGCCTGAACCTCATTGTCATCAATGAATACATAGCTTACCTCGATCTCATCCTCCCGGATGGAGAGTGAAGACAAAGAGCTCAGAAAGGCCTTTAACACATTCGGTGATTGACGTACAGGACTTGCGATCAGGATACGCTGCAGAGCTGACATAGCGCCTTCGTCCTCCTTTTAATGAGATTTCCATGCTACAAGGGAAGGGGCCGTATCCAGAATAGATTCATACTGCTCCTTCCATCCATATTTCGCCTCAGGGTCCAGCTTCCTGTACCGGACATATTTATGCAAACGGTCCTCCCGTCTGGCCCAGCCGAAATGCTGAATACGAGCTTGATGACATATGTAAGGAAATTCAAATATATTCAGCGGGAATCTTCCACAGTGCTGTGGAGTTTCTTTCCATCTATACATCAGAGCCGGGTTGAATTTGACTAGAAAAGGCCGATAGATCTGGTGAGCACGCCAATATAGGTCTTCCCGGTAATGCGTTTCGTCCCACATATCAAATAGTCGAAAATAAACAGCCTCATGAGGCCCCTTCGTTATCTCATGCAAGCCCTCACCCCATCGATCCTCCAATATTTCATCTGCATCCAGATTAAGAATCCATTCAGCTCCTGCCTGAGCAGCTGCCTCCCATTGCTGCTTGCGGAGAGATACTTCATCCGAGAAATGAGACTGCTTATTACGGATTAGGACAAGCTCCACTCCCTGAAGGAGCTCTTCACACAACTCCGGCGTTCCATCCATACTTCTATCATCAATGATGACCGCTTGATCAATCCAGGGACGGTGCTGTATCAAAGCACGTTCCAAATATCGATCTATCTCATTTCTCACGATCATGGACAACGTAATTTTGCCAATCACATGTTTCCCCTCCTACCCAGCCAAACTGCCTGTTGATTGTCCTGAGCCAGTCAGCAGCCTCCATTTCCAATTTATTCGTGAATTTCTGCCGATATTCGGCTTACTAGTATCAATTTCATAATACCTTTAGCTGCTTAGATTAAGGGTATATATAGCTTCAAATTCACCTTTTTAATGAGTTGTGAAATGGTATCCCTATTACGAGAGAAAAATAAAAAGCCACCCGCCTTATAAAAGACAGATGGCTTGTGCTCAGCATATTCACAACTTTTATTATCTATACTCAGCAAGCTTCTCATTCAGCTCACGAGTTTGTCCATATACTTCCTGGTACAACGCAAAGAGTTTGTCGTAAGATGCTGCCGTTTCCGGGTTCGGCTCATAGGTTTTGGCTGGACGGATAAATTCTGCGGCAACCTCCTGCAGCGAATCAAACCAACCGCAGCCATATGCGGCAAGAATTGCAGCACCCATGGCAGGACCCTGTTCACTTTCGAGCTTGATGATCTTCGCATTAAAGATGTCGGCCTGCATTTGCAGCCAGGTCTCATTCTTGGCGCCGCCTCCGATGGAGATGACCTCGCTAATCGTCTTGCCGGCACCGCGGATAATATCAATCGACTCTCGAAGAGAGAACGTAATTCCCTCAAGCACAGCACGACCAAAATGCTGAAGCGTATGGCTTGCATCCATACCGATAAAGCTGCCGCGGATATTTGCATCAGGATGCGGGGTACGCTCACCAACGATGTATGGAGTAAACAACAGCCCGCCGCTTCCTGCAGGAATCTGGTCAATGCCTTGCAGCAGCAAATCAAATGACAAGTCCTTTGCGAAGGTTTCCTTGAACCAGGTCAGGCTGTAGCCAGCTGCCAACGTAACACCCATAATGTAGTAGGCATCCTTCTCGGAGTGATTGAAGAAGTGAACCTTCCCTTCAAAATCGAGGTTCTTGCGTTCCTCATAGGATAGAACAACTCCGGAAGTACCAATACTGCTCATCGTCTTCCCTTCACTTAAGATCCCTGCGCCAATGGCGCCGCAAGCATTGTCGGCTCCGCCGGCAAATACTTTCGTTTGAGGTGTAAGTCCCGCTTCTTCTGCAACCTCTGGCAGCAAAGTGCCAACCAGATCAAAGGACTCCACCAATTTCGGGCATAGGGAGAGCGGCAAGGAAAATGCACTCGCGATCTGCTCGCTCCACGATTTCGCCGCAGGGTCCAAGAGCAGCGTTCCAGCTGCATCCGAATAATCCATCGCATAATCGCCAGTCAACCGGTAGCGTACATAATCCTTAGGCAGCAGGAACAGCGCTGCTTGGCCCAGAATTTCAGGCTCATTCTCCTGCACCCACAAAATTTTAGGCAGTGTAAAGCCTTCAAGCGCACGGTTGCGTGCAATGGACAGCAAATCCTGACCCAGTGTATCCTCAATCTTGCGGCACTGTGCTGTCGTACGTGTATCATTCCACAGAATAGCCGGACGGAGAACGCTTCCTTCTGCATCCACAAGCACAAGTCCGTGCATTTGTCCTGAGAAGCTGAGACCTTCAACTTCAGCCGGATCAATACCTGAGATCTCCATCAATTTGCGCAAGGATACAATCGTTTGCTGTACCCAATCCTCAGGATTCTGCTCACTGTAACCAGCCTTGGGCTGATACAGCGGGTAAGCCTCCGATGCTTCATATAATACATGCCCGCTGCGATCGACTAGAACCGTCTTTACGGCGCTGGTTCCCAAATCTACACCAATGACATAACTCATCTTATCTCCTCCTCTTCTTCTAAAAAAAGAAACGTCCCCATGCCCTTCGCTTACGCCAAAGGCCGGGGACGATCCGAAAGTCTCTTTAAAACGTCCTATTGGCTCTTAAATATTGCTTGTATAGCTTCAACCGCCGGGACGATTAGTCAGCCAAGATGTATTGGTTAAGAGTTGCCTTGAGCAGCTCTTGACGGCCGGATTCATTCTTGCGAGGTGTTTCGTTGTTCAGTGCATATTCAGCCAGGGAAGCAAGTGTCGCTTTGCCTTCAACGACTTCAGCACCGATGCCTTCACTGAAGCTGGAGTAGCGTTTCTCGATGAAATCATCGAATACACGATCTTCGATCAGTTTTGCTGCAACTTTGAGACCTTTCGCATACGTATCCATACCTGCAATATGAGCCAGGAACAGATCTTCTGCTTCGAAGGAAGCGCGACGAACTTTCGCGTCAAAGTTCACGCCGCCTTTACCAAGGCCGCCATTCTTCAGAACTTCGTACATTGTGAGTGTTGCATCATAGATGTCTACAGGGAACTCATCAGTATCCCATCCGATCAGCAGATCGCCTTGGTTTGCATCCAGAGATCCGAGCATGCCGTTGATGCGGGCAACACGAATTTCGTGGTCAAATGTATGGCCAGCAAGTGTTGCATGGTTTGCTTCAAGATTCAGTTTGAAGTGCTTGTCTAAGCCGTACTTTTGCAAGAACGCGATAGATGTAGCAGCATCAAAGTCATATTGATGTTTTGTCGGCTCTTTTGGCTTAGGCTCGATCAAGAATTGAGCATCAAAGCCGATTTCTTTGGCATAATCAACGGCCATATGGAACATGCGAGCGATGTTGTCCTGCTCCAGCTGCATGTCTGTGTTCAAGAGTGTGTCATAACCTTCACGGCCGCCCCAGAATACATAGTTCTCAGCGCCAAGGCGTTTACCCACTTCAAGACCTTTCTTAACTTGAGCTGCTGCATGTGCATATACATCAGCGTTGCAAGTTGAAGCAGCACCGTGCATGAAGCGAGGGTTAGTGAACATGTTTGCCGTGTTCCAGAGCAGCTTCTTGCCTGTTCCTTTCATTTGGTCTTCAATCAGGTCAACAATCGTATCGATGTTGCTGTAGAATTCACGAAGCGTGCTTCCTTCTGGAGCAATATCCACGTCATGGAAGCAGAAGTAAGGAAGGTTCATTTTCTCCATGAATTCAAAAGCAGCCTCTACGCGGACTTTAGCCAGATCCATGCCGGAATATTTATCATAAGAACGAACTGCCGTATTTGTACCGAACGGGTCGGAACCGCCGGCTGTAAGTGTATGCCAGTAAGCCATACCGAAACGGAAATGCTCTTCCATTGTTTTGCCGGCTACGACTTCTTCGGGATTATAAAATTTAAATGCGAAAGGATTCTTGGACTCTTTACCTTCATAAGCAATTTTATTAACGGATTCAAAATAGGCCATGTTACAAAGCCCTCCTCAAAATTAGTTTAAAACTGTTTCGCGAAATCGTTTACACCGTTATACTATCACACTCGAAATACTTTGTCTATTGGTTAAACAAAGTTTGTTTTTTGAAATGATTTTCGTTACAATAGTCTTTATATCATCACAAGGGATGTGCTTTATCCATGGCAATTACCGGAGATCAGGCTCTGGTCAAGAAAATAAATAAGTCCATTATTCTGAGCACGATCCGGGAACATGCCCCGCTCTCCAGAGCAAGAGTATCGGAGCTCACCGGACTGAATAAGGCTACCGTTTCCAATCTGGTGACGGAGTTAATTGAGAACCATCTCGTCACAGAGCTTGGCCCAGGCCAATCAAGCGGCGGACGCAAGCCGCTCATGCTTCTTTTTAATAATACTGCAGGTTATGCTGTCGGCATTGAGCTGACTGTTGCCAAGCTTCGTGGTGTTCTCACCGATCTTGCAGGAAATATTCTGCATGAAACCTCTCTGGCTCTTAGTAGTCACGACATTCCGTCCGTCACTGCCAAGATCATCACAATGACCACACAGCTGCAGACCAAGGCTCCCTTGTCTCCGCATGGGGTCATAGGCATAGGTGTAGGCGTGCCGGGAATGGTTGACGAGGCGGGTACGATACTCTTCGCTCCGAACCTTGGCTGGAATACGGTGCCACTCGCGAGTATGCTGGAAGAAGCGCTCGGACTTCCTGTAACGATAGACAATGAAGCAAATGCCGGCGCTTCCGGCGAGCTCCATTTTGGAGCAGGCAAGGGAATGCGGCACCTCATCTATATCAGTGCAGGCTCTGGAATTGGCTCTGGAATCATGATTGACGGCAAGCTGTATAAAGGAGCTTGGGGCTATGCAGGTGAGACAGGGCATATGTCCATTGATGCAGAAGGAAAACAGTGTACCTGCGGAAATCGGGGCTGCTGGGAGCTCTATGCTTCAGAGAAGGCGTATGATGAACCGAATCTTCGGCTTCCGGCAGCAACAACCGGCGAGCTGGTAGCTTATGCTGAACAAGGCAATTCCGCTGTGCTTGAACTGTATCGAAGCATCGGGCATCGGCTGGGCATCGGCATTACGAATATCGTCAACAGCTTTAATCCGGAACGAATTATTGTGGGAGGACCGCTGTCCGAGGCAAGAGAGTATATGGAAGATTCGCTCCAAGAGGTCGTTGCACAGCGGACGCTGCCGTATCACATGCGCAGTCTGCAGATCAGCTTCGCACAGCTCGGAAGCAAATCAACCCTGATCGGTTCCGCATATGGAGCGATCTCTCAATTTCTAGGTCACGTTCGGGTAAGTGCGTAAGATTTCTACTTATACGATATGATTTTACGATAAGCAGATCACATATCTGTACAATATTTGCTAATTCAGACAAAAAATCGTCCCATTTTGAAGTCGCACACACTCCATTTCAAGGTATAATGAATCTAATTGTGTGTCATTTATCACGGCAGAGTCTTACCTTTGTGTGTATACCTTACGTACGAAATGGAGAGAATTCGTGTGACTTATGTGGATACATCTGATATTTCAGCCGCGATGTTTATTTCTGTCTTGTTGTTCCTTATTGTAATCGCTCCTTTGGCTAGTCTAGGTATCCTCAGACTGTTTCAAGGCAGGAAGAAACAAGCCCTTTGGTATATCGTATCCGGAGTAGCCGTTTACGGTATATTCCAGTGGTTTATGTGGTATTTCTTCTAAGCAGCAATAATAGGCATCATCACGTAAAATGTACCCTGTGGGTTATGACTCTTAAATAAAGTCTAGCCTGCAGGGTATTTTCACGGATGATGCCTTACTTTATTTACATCAGGATTTTGCATAATTTATCGTTCTATTTGGGATATATGCATAATCCTCATGTGCTATTTCTTTAACTGGCCGGCGATCTGCTGATGTTCACTTGATCCCACGACCTGCAAAGCCGATTCCTCCACCGGCTTATTCGTTAGTTCGTATTTATATTTCAGCGTTAGAATCCGAAGCACCTTCCGATCAATATCTGCGGCCGAGAGCTCCCCCTTCCGAACAGCCTGTAAGAGCGTGTTATAAGCCTTTTCCGCTTTCGCTGGTGTATGTCCAAACAGTACGATGTCCGCCCCCGCCTGGATAGCCATCAATGCCGCCTCTCCTGATCCGTAATTTTGCTGAATTGCACCCATTTCAAGATCATCTGTAATGACAACCCCATCATATCCCATCTCTTCACGTAAAAGAGTACTGAGCATAACCTTAGACAAGGAAGCAGGCCGAAGCGAAGCATCAATCTTCGGATATTGGATGTGCGCAGCCATCACCATGTCGGCTCCGTCACTTATTGCAGTCTGAAAAGGAACCAGCTCCAGCTCAGCAAGCTCTTCCTTCGTCTTCTGAACAACCGGCAAGCCAACATGGGAATCCACCGTCGTATCCCCATGACCCGGGAAATGCTTTACAGCCGGGATGATGCCGGCTTCCTGCATCCCTTTCATTGTGGCAATGCCCAGCTCAGAGACCGTTTCCGCCGAATCTCCAAACGAACGGTTTCCGATCACTCTATTCTCCGGATTGCTGAAAATATCGAGTACAGGTGCAAAATTGAGATTAAAGCCGAACGCACCGAGCTCTTCTCCGATTACACTTCCGATTTGGGCAGATAAGTCAGCATTCTTATATTTCCCTATCTGTTCATTCGTTGGAAATTCTGTCTTTCCTTCAGGAAGCCTAGAGACCCGTCCCCCTTCTTCATCCACGGAGATGAATAAAGGAATATGTTCTTCTCCATTGCTCTTCTTAACATCATTGGTCAGAGATTGAAGCTGTTTCGGATTGCTGATATTCGGCCCAAATAATATGACGCCGCCCAGCTGTCCGTTACGAATTAACTCCTCTGCTTCCGTGTCCAGCTCCGTTCCAGGGAAACCGGATATAATCATTTGTCCGATCTTGTCCTCGATTGACAGGTTCGCGAGCTGCTCTATGGCTGCCTCCTGCTCAGGTAATAGATCATCATGCTCCGGCTGTATAGATGAGTGACCTTCCCCGGACTCAGAGCCCGACTCTTCTCCAGGCTGTTCCTGTCCTTGCTCCTGCGGTTCTGGCAAGGATGAACCTGAATCTGCCCTAGTGCAGGAGGTGAGCAGGACAGTCATCAGCATGATTAAGATGTAGTAAAACGATCTTCTATGTCCAAAGAATCTTCTTTTCAATTCGGCTTCGCCCCAATTCAGTACATTTTTAATCACAACACTATACTACCCAACTTACGGCAAAAAGAAAAACCGCACCCATCAGCGGCTGTGTCCCTTCAATCGTTTAACCAAGAAAAAATCCATCTTGTCGATGTCTCTCTTCTCTATTAGGTAAGGGAACAACTACCACACAGGGTGCGGTTATTTCATGACTTTATATCTTATCCTTGCGGATTAAGCGCCTTGTGGAACTGCAATTTGTTCATGCCAACGATACGGTGCTCGCCCAGCACGGTTACCGGTACTGCACGAAGACCCATATCCCATACTTGCTGTGCATACTCGTCGCTTTGCTCAATGTTGCGCTCTTCATACTCAATGCCATTCTCTGTGAGATAGCTCTTCACCTGACGGCAATGCGGGCAGTTGGTAGAAGTATATACAATTGCTTTATCCATGATATTCACCTCGTAGAAAGAAATTATAAGTACGTTCAAAACGATAGTTCAGCTATATATTAATTAGTTGGCAACCGCGCTATGCTCCAGGCTCTCAATGAATTTCTCAGCATCCATCGCTGCTTTGCATCCGCTGCCTGCTGCAGTAATCGCTTGTCTATAACGTGTATCTTGTACATCACCGCAAGCGAATACGCCAGGAATGTTTGTTTCGCTCGTTCCAGGATTTACTACGATGTATCCATTGGAGTCGATTGTTACTTGTCCGTTCAAGAAGCCCGTATTCGGATTGTGACCAATCGCTACGAATACGCCGCTTACTTCAATCATCTCTTCTTCCCCTGTAGCGTTGTTAAGCACTT
Source organism: Paenibacillus provencensis (assembly GCF_042678545.1). Lineage (NCBI taxonomy): Bacteria > Bacillati > Bacillota > Bacilli > Caryophanales > Paenibacillaceae > Paenibacillus > Paenibacillus provencensis. The sequence continues at coordinate 57,138 of NZ_JBHTKX010000006.1, forward strand.
TAACGCCCTTAACTCCACCTTCACCAGCAACAATCTCAGTCGGTGTACGGTTGAGCGCCCATTCGATCTTCTCGTTGCTGCGGGCACGGTCCTGCATGATCTTCGATGCACGAAGCTCTTCACGACGGTGTACCAGTGTTACTTTGGAAGCGAAGCGAGTCAGGAAGTTCGCTTCTTCCAGAGCGGAATCGCCGCCGCCGATAACTACAATTTCTTTGCCACGGAAGAAGAAGCCGTCGCAAGTCGCGCATGTGCTGACACCATAACCTACGTTCTCCTGTTCCCCAGGAATACCAAGATATTTAGCAGAAGCTCCTGTGGACAGAATAACGGTTTCGGATACGATCTCGCCTTGTCCTTCAACCTGAATCTTGAAAGGACGCTGTGCCATATCAATGCTGTTAACCCATCCAGTACGGAATTCAGCACCGAAACGCTCGGCTTGTTTACGCATATTATCCATAAGCTCTGGTCCCATAATGCCTTCTGGGAAGCCAGGGAAATTCTCTACTTCAGTCGTCGTCGTCAATTGACCTCCCGGTTCCGGGCCTTCAATGACAAGTGGACTCAGATTGGCACGAGCCAGATAAATCGCTGCTGTCAGACCCGCAGGGCCTGTACCGATAATGACTGATTTATACATTTAAATAACCTCCCGCTACTATCCGCAAATTGCTGCAATATACATACTTTGAATGAACCAGTGTCAAGCAAACATACAATATGTATTAGAACCTGAAATACAACATAAACTCAAAAAAGAGTTGTCCCCACAAAAAGGATCATGAATAATGTATTGAATGGCTCCACTTGTTCATGAAATCGTCGCCTTTACGGAAATGCAATACATAATTTATAATAATTCTAATCTAGTCATCATTATGAGCAATTTCAAAGTCGATGTCAATGCTCATTTGTCAGTTGATGTCGCCTGAATTACTACATATGCAGCATTGAGGAGGGAATAGAAAAAGATATGGTTGAGGCATTAATAGGAAGTGTTATATCGGCCTTGTCTACAGGACTTGGCGCCATCCCGATCTTGTTTATGAGCAAGGTCACACACCGGCTCCGGGACATTTTGCTGGCCTATGCGGCCGGGATTATGACCTCAGCTTCACTCTACAGTCTCATCCCGGAAGCACTAGGTCAGTCCAATCTGCTGGTCCTATTCATAGGGATCCTGGCGGGAAGTATCGTTCTCCTCGTTCTGGAAATGTATATACCGCATATTGATCTGGAAAATCCAGAATCACGGCCCTTCAACATTGAAGGCAAAGCGTTTCTGATCATTGCTGCAATAACGATGCACAACTTGCCAGAGGGCTTGTCTGTCGGTGTCAGCTATGCCAGTTCAGATGACAGCTTAGGCAACCTGATCGCGTTGTCCATCGGTCTGCAAAATGCACCGGAAGGTTTTCTCGTTGCCCTATTTCTCGTTAATCAAAATATCGGTCGCTTCAAAGCACTGGGTATTGCCACCTTGACAGGTGCTGTAGAAATTGTAACCAGCATTATCGGCTATTCACTGAGCAGTGTCGTTGATGGACTCGTACCCTATGGCCTTGCCTTCGCAGCGGGAGCCATGATGTTCATCGTGTATAAGGAGCTTATTCCAGAAAGTCATGGAGACGGGAACCAGCGGGTGGCGACGATCTCTTTTATTCTGGGACTTGTTACGATGATTACACTTACCGAGGTATTCTGATCCCAAGGTAGATCATCCTCGCTACCTGCATTGATCCTTTGAAAAACTAGCTTAACGCTATATAAAAGCAAACGCGTCGCTTGCCCAAGGCCTGAAGCCTAGAGAGCAAACGACGCTTTTTTATTCCAATTGCTTGTCTTCGATACAAGGTTATCTTAATAATCGAAGTCCATTTAGAATCACAAGAATTGTACTGCCCTCATGCCCGATCACACCTAGAGGGAGCGCCAGCTCCGAAATGAAATTACCTGCAATCAAAATGGTGATTACGCTAATGGCAAACACGATGTTCTGCTTCACAACGCTTGCCGCACGTCTTGACTGAGTGACACTCCACGCGATCTCTTCAATATTATCGTTCATCAGCACCACGTCTGCGACCTCTATGGCAGTTCCGCTGCCCGACATTCCCATTCCCATACCAACCGTCGCTGCAGCCAGTGCGGGCGCATCATTAACACCGTCGCCAACCATGACGACATGGCCATATTGCTCACGAAGGGAACGAACCCTCTCTACTTTTTGCTCTGGCAGCAGCCCGGCATAGACGAGATCAACTCCCGTTTCCTTCGCAATGACATCAGCGGTAGCCTGACGGTCGCCCGTCAGCATGGCTACCTTGATACCCAGCTCTTGCAGCCGTTTCACTGCCTTCATCGCTTGAGGACGAACCGTATCCCGCAGCGCGATCAGACCGGCAATCTGATCTCCTTGCATAATAACGGAGACTGTCTTGCCCTCATGCTCGAGTTCTGACCTGAGCTGTAACCACGCCGGATCAGTATCCGCCTGATCCAACACATCTGTTTTGCCTACCTTCCATAACTCTCCGGCAATCCTACCCTCAATGCCCCAGCCCGTGATCGCCCGGACGTCCTCAGCCTGAATAAGCGGTGCTCCAGCTGCAATCGCCCTTGCTGCAATGGCCTCTGCCAGTGGATGTGTAGACTGACTTTCCACTGCTGCTGCGTGGGATAGAAGGTTCATCTCGTCATATCCAGAAGCAGCGATCAAATCAGTAACTTCAGGAACGCCTCTCGTCAAGGTTCCTGTCTTGTCAAAGGCCACCACTGCCGTCTTCGCCATATTCTCTACATGAGCTCCACCCTTAAACAATAGTCCTCTTCTTGCACTGCTGGAGATCGAAGACAGCATAACAGGCATGATGGAAGCAACCAAAGCACACGGAGAAGCAACAACCAGGAATACCATCGCCTTATAAAAAGCGTCTCCCCAGGCGATGCCAAACAGCAGCGGCATTGCTAGAACAAGAACAAGAGTAATCAAGACGACCAGTTTGGCATAAATCCCTTCAAATTTCTCAATAAACCGCTGAGAAGCCGGCACTTCGGATTGCGCTTCCTCTACCAATCTGATGATCTTCGAAAACAAAGTATTATCGGCTGGCTGAGTCACTTCAATATACAAGGCCCCTTCGCCGTTCATTGTACCGGCATAGACCTCATCTCCTGCGCTTTTCTCCACTGGAATCGATTCTCCTGTAATGGAAGCCTGGTTCACAGCTGAGTAACCCTTGTATACTTTACCGTCGGAAGGTAATATTTCGCCTGGCTTAACCAGCAGCAAATCTCCGGGCTGAAGCAGCTCAATTGCGACCTGTTCCACTGTGCCGTCCTGTAACCGCAGCGCTGTCTCAGGCTTCAAGCCAATCAAGGAAGAGATATCTTTATGACTGCGTTCCGTAGTGTAGCTCTCAAGCGCACCGCTGAGCGCAAAGATAAAGATAAGCATCGCCCCTTCATTCCAATATCCGATCGCTGCCGCTCCTATGGCCGCAGCAATCATTAGAAGGTTCACGTCCAGATCCCTGTCTTTGACGAGTGTCTCCACACCTTCCTTGGCTTTGGCCCATCCTCCTATCGTATAAGCTGCAATATACATCACGATAGAAATAAGCTCATACCTTCCTGAGATCCCCCATGCTGCCAGCATCATAATTCCGCTGCCGAGAGCCGCCTGCATCTCCCGGTTCTTGAGCATCATCTTGAAATTCGGGCCTCTCTTGCGCCCGGGACGCTTAGGAGATAGTCTGTGCTCATCCACTTGTGCCGCTGTACTAATTCGTGGCTGAATAGCCTTCATATTCATCACAATCCTTTCTTCATCGCTTACCTTCTAATTGAGAATGAGAGCCATTGTTAATGGCCTTAAAATGACACATGCTGCTTCGGGAATCCCGAAGCAGCATGGTTTTTCGTAAAAATTGCATTGTGACATCACTGAGAATGATAATCATTTTTGCGTCTATACAATAATTTTTGTTTAATGCAACTTTTACTGTATTATATACCTGGCTCACAGAAATTGTAAATAGAAATATTCCTATCTGCTCCTCGGTATAAACGTTTCCAGATGTCGGTTTCTGTAATGTAGCCATAACTCTTAAAAAAGTAGTTTTACCCGCATGGTATTTTCGCGCGGTTTCGATACGGTAACGAGATGGTCTAAGAAAAAGTTTGATTACACAAAAAAATCCCCTCTCATTTTGTTACATGAGAAGAGATTTTATGAATCGAGGGTTTTTCATAAACCGGAAAAACAATAATTAATTAAAAACCCTGATATCTAAAAGTGAATTAGTTGTCAGCATGCCATAAGCGCCGTAAATAGGCCGCCGCATCATCTGCCTGTTCTGCTGTTACACCTTCCAGGGAGATGTCGATATGAGGCTTATACGCTTTGAGCAATTCAAAGAATAAAGGATAATCCAGTATGCCCTCGCCGGGTACAGGATTGTACTTCTTCCCGCTCACATCAAAAGCGACATCCTTGGCATGGATGGCGATCATTCGATCGTACAGCTGATCAAACACATCTCGCAAAAAATCCGCCTGATTCACGACATGCTCTACCTTTATAAGATTGCAAGGGTCAAACAGCAGCCCGACACTCGATGACGGAACCTCCTCAAGCAGGCGCTGCATATGCTCTCTCGTATGTAAGGTATGGACGGACACGGGCTCGATAGCCACATGAACACCCCATTTGTCCGCTTCCTCTGCCAGTTCAAGCACTGATTCACGCAGCACCTGAAATCCCTGCTCCTCATAGGAAGTCGGATGAGTCTCTTTGTACGTTGTAACACTTCCTGTTTCTGTGGCTACGATGCTGCAGCCAAAATCACGAGCATAACGCAAGTGCTCTTTAAATCGTGCCAGTTCTGACTTCCTCACAGCAGCATCCGGATTTACCGGGTTAATATAACACCCCAGCACAGCGATCCTTATGCCTTCCTTGTGGAATTGCTCCCCTACCCAATTGGCCAAACCAGGGCTCAGTTTACCATTAGAAGAATCGATATCTGACAATGCCTTGGCCAGTGCAAGCTGAACCGATGTGAACCCGCTGCCGGCGATGCGAGCTGCCAGACTTGAAGTGGGCTGTTTACCGAACGTATGCGCCAGGACTCCCAGTTTCATGTTCTCGTATCCTCCTTCTCAAGTGAGCATTATCGAGCGAGCCAGCCTCCATCTACATTCAGAACGTGTCCATTCAAATAATCTGAAGCGGAGGAAGCCAAAAATACCACTGGCCCTTTCAGATCCTCCGGTGTTCCCCAGCGTCCTGCTGGAATCCGGGCTGTAATATCCTTATAGCGGTTCTCATCGTCTCTAATTTGCTGGGTGTTGTTCGTCACCATGTATCCTGGGGCAATAGCATTGACCTGAACCCCTTTGCCTGCCCATTCATTTGCCAGTGCTTTGGTTAAGCCTGCTACCGCATGCTTGCTGGCTGTATATCCGGGCACATTGATACCGCCTTGATAAGACAGCATAGAAGCAATACTAATAATCTTGCCGCTTCCGCGCTCAATCATATGCCTTCCGGCCAGCTGACTTAAGAAAAATACGGTATTCAGGTTGAGGTCAATGACATCATGCCAGTCCGAAGCTCCATGATCAGCTGCCGGCGTACGGCGGATGATGCCTGCATTATTGACAAGAACATCAATTCTTCCCTGAAAATGAAGTGCCTGTTCGAAGACCGATGGCAGCTCTTCCTCTTTGCTTAGATCAGCCTGAATACCCACTGTCTTACGGCCCAGCTGCTCGATTGCCTGCACCGTCTCTGTCGGCATGGAATGGGATACAGCGATGATATCGGCACCAGCTTCTGCAAGACCGATGGCCATGCCTTGACCCAACCCTCCGGAGGTACCAGTAACCAGCGCTACTTTTCCACTGAGATCAAAACTGTTCATATTTCTCTATGCCTCCCGCTAATTATCAATCTTCACTCCCATGCTTTCATATGGAGCCTTCAATTCATCCGTAAGTGCTTTGTCGCTTATAATCACATCGACTTCTCCACATGATGCAAAAGTACGCAGAGCAAATCGACCAAATTTATAATGATCCACTACAGCATAGACATGTTGGGCCGTGTGGATCAGCGCCTTTTTGAGAGAGACCAGATCCCCTGTATATATAGAAAAACCGAATTCAGGATGCAGAGCCGTCGTCGAAATAAAAGCCTTGTGGATGTTCAATCTGGATATAAATCGCTCTGTCTCATCACTGACCAGCATATTCCTTACTCTTGAGCCACCTGGCACCACGAGACGAATCTGATCTTTACGAGTCAGCTCAGAAATGATGAGGAGGTCATTGGTAATCACCGTCAGCGGAATATTCTCCAGCAGACGTGCCATCTCAAGTGTCGTGCTTCCTCCGTCAAGGGCGATGACATCATACGGCTCAATGTAAGTAATCGCCCGCTCTGCGATTTCGATCTTCTCTGGATTGTGCTTCTCCAGCGCACCCATGCTGGTCAGAATGCCATATTGATCATTCTGGGCTAGCATGGCTCCCCCGTGCACCCGCACGAGGAGACCCATGCTCTCCAGCTTATCCAAATCTTCCCTGATAGTCTTTCCAGTCACTTCAAGGAGCTCGCTTAACCCATTGACTGTTACTTCCTGCTTGGCAATGAGCAGCTCCATTATTTTTTCATGTCGTTTCATTGAGTTCATATTTCATTCAACTTTCTTATGATTACTTGATTGATATTATTCTTTGTTATTGATTGGTTTGTGTTATTTCAGCTCCGTCATCTTCACGCCGTCCATATCATCAAAGGTTTGATTCTCTCCTGCCATAGCCCAGCAGAACGTATAGTTGCTCGTTCCTACGCCGCTATGTATGGACCAGCTCGGTGAAATCACTGCTTGGCCTTGACGGACAACTAGATGCCTTGTTTCTTCAGGCTCTCCCATCATATGGAATACAACTCCATCCTCTGGAAGGTTAAAGTACAAGTACACTTCAGAACGACGATTATGCGTATGCGCTGGCATGGTATTCCACATGTTCCCTGGATCGAGCTCTGTGATCCCCATGACCAGCTGACAGCTCTTGATTCCGCCTTCATGAATGTATTTATATATGGTTCTTTCATTCGACGTCTGAATACTACCTAAGTGAGCTGGCGTGGCTTCCTTCTGTGTCGCCTTCGTCGTCGGGTAAGCATGATGAGCAGGTGTGGATACAAAATAAAACTGTGGAGCTTCTCCTGATCCTGAATGGAAGATCACTTCCTTCACACCAAGGCCGACATACAGACACTCTTTACTTCCCATCTCATACCGAACCCCATCGGCAGATACCGTTCCATGACCACCGATATTAATGATACCGATTTCACGACGAGCCAGAAAAAAGTCGGTCCCAATATCCTTCAAATTAACTTCCAGCTTGATATCCTGTGACTCTGGAACCGCAGACCCTACGATGTAGCGATCCACATGAGAATACACGGTAACGAGCTCATCTTTTGCAAATAAGTGATCGATCAAAAATTCCTCACGTAGACGGCTGGTATCATAGTTCTTCACTTCATTTGGATGAGCAGCATAACGATTTTGCATCTGATATCAATCCTTTCGTATGTCTTGGTTTATATTGGAAGTTCATATAGGTTTATTTTAGTTTATTTTAATCGATTTGTGTACTCTTTTATCTTTGAAAAATATATCTCTGCTCCAACATTGTATAAATCATGGCGATTCATTGCCTTCTTCTATTATGAATGTAAAAAAGCGACCCCTCTCGGGATCGCTCATCATTCTAACCTTATATTCGTTTAGTAGCTGCTGTCAGAACGCTCACCTTTTGCAATCGCAACGCCGCCGCTTGTTCCAATACGAGTAGCTCCCGCCTGAATCATCGTTAATGCATCCTCGCTGCTGCGGACTCCTCCAGAGGCTTTCACGCCAACATCAGGTCCCACTGTTTTACGCATGAGTGCGATATCTTCCTTCGTCGCTCCCCCTGTAGAGAAACCCGTGGAAGTCTTCACAAAATCAGCACCGGCTTGTACAGCCAGCTCACATGCACGTACCTTCTCTTCATCCGTTAAGAGGCATGTCTCGATAATGACTTTGGTCAGTGCTTTGCCTTTAGCAGCGTTAACAACAGCCGCGATGTCCTCGCGAACATACTCATCATTGCCATCTTTGAGCGCACTGATGTTGATCACCATGTCCACTTCTGTTGCTCCATTGTTAATAGCATCTGTAGTTTCGAAAGCTTTTACCGCAGAAGTTGTTGCGCCTAGAGGAAAACCGATTACAGTACACACTTTAACCTCAGGCGTGTCTTTCAGTACTTCGTAAGCGGCAGCAACAAAAGCAGGATTGACACATACGGATGCAAAGCCATAGGTCTTCGCTTCCTCTGCCAATTTGATGATATCCTCTTTGCGGGCATCGGCCTTAAGCAGTGTATGATCAACCAAAGGAGAAATCGCTGTTTGATTCATATTTATCGTCCTCACTATCGTTATATTCTGTAACTCCACATCTAATCATACCAATACTAACTAGGTTTGCAAAGGCAGGCTAGATCTATTCATGTGCGTGAGTAAAAAAGAGCACCTTGCTCGATGGTTAGAAGGGCAAGGTGCTCATTCATTATAGATATCTTAACTTACATAAGCTGTAGCTGCTTATTGTCCTGAAGTGAGGTTTAGTGAGCAGCAAGTTGCTTACTAAGAACTATATTTTTCTCAGGGATTAGTGAGCGACTTGGTTGTTCATCATGATCCAGATCGAACCTACAACGATTGTAAGCACGAGCAGGATTCCTAGAATCAGACCCATAACGTTCCATTTTGGCTTACCTGCTTCTCCATCACGAATGTGCATGAAGAATAAGAGCTGAACCCCAAACTGCAGTACCGCCATGATCAAAATGATAACCATGTTTACGGTTCTACTAAACATGTCATTCAGAACGACAACAAGCGGAATGATGGTCAGGATAATCGAGATGACATACCCAATGGTGTAAGATTTAAGTGATCCATGCTCTTCATGAGATTCATGTGCATGATTATGCTGTTCTGCCATCTTACATCACCCCCATCAGATAGACGATCGTAAGGAGGAAGATCCATACGACGTCCAAAAAGTGCCAGAATAAGCTAAGGTTCATTACTTTACCACGAATCTCAGGAGTAATTCCGCGCTTCTTCAATTGAAGAAGCAGGCCGAACATCCAGAAGAGACCAAACGTTACGTGAGCGCCGTGAGTACCAACCAAAGTATAGAACGCACCTGTAAATGCACTTGTTGTGATTAGAGCTCCATGATGAACCATTTCATAAAACTCGAAAATTTCAAGACCAAGGAACGTCAGCCCCAGTACAGCTGTGACAATCAGCCAGATCGTTAATCCCTTTTTATCTCCGCGGTTCATCGCAAGAATAGCGAGTCCACTTGTGAAGCTGCTCGTCAATAGGACGAATGTGTTGATAATAATGACCGTCATGTTAAACAGATCCGGCCCTGCTGGTCCGCCTGCCGTATTATCCTTCAACACGATATAGGTTGCAAAGAATACAGAGAACAGAATCAAGTCAGAGATTAGAAATAGCCAGAATCCTAAAGTCTTTAGTTCCTGTGGATCATGATGACCATGATCGTGATCATCATGATGATTATTTACTGCTGTGTGTGCCATTATACCGACCCCCTCAAGGCTGCTTCGGTACGTCTAACTTCTTCAGCCGGGATGTAGTAATCCGTGTCGTACTGGAATGAGCGTGCGAACAGAGTCGCAACCACGCCAAGCAGTCCAGGGATATACATCCACCACCAATCCCATACAAACCCGAAGCCTGCGATAAAGAAGAAGACAGACATCACGATTGGAATACCTGTGTTTTTCGGCATATGAATTGGCTCATATGTTGGCTCAGCTGTTTGTGTTTGATGAGCGCCCGTAGCTTTACGTTGTTTATCCTCCCAAAACTGATCGACAGAATCGACTTTTGGAACGATAGCAAAGTTATATTCAGGTACCGGAGAAGGAATAGACCATTCGAGTGTACGAGCATCCCATGGATCCGCTCCGACCTTGTTTTCTTTGTATTTACGAATACCATCTGCAATTTGCAAGAGCTGGAACAGGAATCCGGCACCCATCAGGAATGCCCCGACAGAAGATACCACGTTCAGCGTTGCCCAGCCTGTATCCCATCCATACGTGTATAGACGGCGAGTCATACCCATTAGACCGAGTGCATATTGCGGCATAAATGTGATATAGAAGCCAATGTTCCATGTCCAGAATGCCCAATGTCCCCAACGGTTCGGCAAGTTGAATCCGAACAGCTTCGGCCACCAGTAGTACATACCAGCAAAGTAACCAAACACTACACCACCGATCAGAACCTGGTGGAAGTGAGCGATCAGGAAGTAACTGTTATGGAACTGGAAGTCAGCCGGCGCAACGGACAGCATAACTCCTGTCATCCCCCCGATGATAAAGCACGGCAGGAAAGCAATGGTCCACATCATTGGAAGTGTAAAACGAATTCGTCCGCGGTACATCGTAAACAGCCAGTTAAAGACCTTGACACCTGTAGGTATCGAAATCAACATGGTCGTGATCGCGAAGAATGCATTGACATCGGCGCCTGATCCCATCGTGAAGAAGTGATGGACCCAAGTAAAGAAGGACAGAACGCTGATAATCAACATGGCAAATACCATTGATTTATATCCGAACAATCTCTTTCTGGAGAATGTCGCCACGATTTCGGAGAAGATACCGAAAGCCGGCAGAACAACGATATAAACCTCTGGGTGACCCCACATCCAGATGAGGTTGATATACATCATCGGGTTGCCCCCGAGATCCAGCGTGAAGAAATGCGTTCCTGCAAAACGGTCCATGAAGAGCAAGAACAAAGTCACAGTCAGGATTGGGAATGCAAACAAAATAATAATGTTCGTTGCAAATACGGACCAGGTAAACATCGGCATTTTCATCCAAGTCATACCTGGAGCACGCATCTTGATAATTGTTACAAGGAAGTTAATCCCTGTTGCAAGGGAACCGATACCGGATATCTGTATCCCCCATATATAGAAGTTCTGTCCTACCCCGGGGCTAAATTCAAGCCCTGATAAAGGTGGATAACTGAGCCATCCGGCTGCAGGTGAACCCCCGATTACGAATGAAAGGTTAAACAGCATTGCACCCAGGAAGAACAGCCAGAAGCTGACAGCATTCAGATAAGGGAAGGCAACATCTCGCGCCCCGATCTGAAGAGGTACAACGACATTAAACAGACCGAACATAAATGGCATCGCCATAAAAAGAATCATGATCGTTCCGTGTGTAGTAAAGACTTGGTTATAGTGATCGGCATGCAAGAATTCCATACCTGGTAAAGCCAGCTGGAATCTCATCATAAGCGCGTCCACGCCACCGCGGAACATCATTAGAATCGCGGCCAAGATATACATGATACCGATTTTTTTGTGGTCAACGGTAGTTAACCAGTTTTTCCAGAGCCAGCCCCATTTTTTAAAATAAGTGAGTCCTACGACGATCGCAAGCGATGCTAGGCCGATAGATACCTGTGCCCCTAAAATGAGGGGATCGCCTGTTACTAAAAACTCTGTCGTCAGAAACTCCCACAAATCACTTAACATGAATGAAGGGCCTCCTTTCGAGCTAATGTTTATTCGTGCGTTGTTTCCGCGGATTCTTCTTTATCCACTACGTATTTTGTAACGATATCGTTAAACAGTCCTTCAGGGAAGGCCGAGAAGTACTGAACTTCCTCAACACTTGGATCTGAGAGCTGGTCATAACCTTCGGCCGTAAGCGGCTGAGAGTTCAGCTTCACTTCGTTAATCCAGTTATTGTAGTCTTCTTCGGAAACGGCATTTACATCAAACTTCATATCTGTGTAATGCTCTCCAGAGAAGTTAGCTCCTGAACCCATAAAGGTTCCCTGCTCATCTGCTTGAAGATGAAGCACCATGGCCATACCAGACATCGTGTACATTTGTCCGCCAAGCTCCGGAATCCAGAAGGAGTTCATCGGTGCATCCGAAGTCAGCTCGAAACGGATCGGTGTGTCTTCCGGAATCGTCAGCGTATTTACAGTTGCTACGTTCGAATCTGGATACATAAACAACCATTTCCAGTCCAAGGAGGTAACTTGAATTGTAAGCGGCTCCTTATCAGACACGAGCGGTTTCGAAGGCTCTGTCGCATACGTATAGCGCACAGTGACTGCACCAAGTACAATAATGATTAGAATAGGAAGTCCCCACCATATCGCCTCGGCAACTGTGCTGTGCGCCCAGTTCGGTGAATATTTAGCTTTGTTTCCAGGTGTGTCACGATATTTCCATACAATAACACCGACTAGTATTAATGTAGGTACAATGATGATCGCACACAAAATGGTTGAAATAATGATCAAATCCCTTTGTGCTTCGCCGATCGGTCCACTTGGATCGAGTACAACGTATTTTCCGTTCTCATCTGCAAACAGTGACCAAATCATAACGCCCAAGGTAACAAGCGTAATCACTACTGCGAGAATGATTTTGGAAAGCGATCTAGGTTTTTTATCCATCTTGATCCCCTCTCCTTTAATGCGCAATTACAAACGATGCTACTATCTTCCCCCTAAAGATATCAGAAATTCATAACAATAAAACGGATGTTAACAAATTTGTCGAATTTGATCACAAATTTTGTGAATTTTTTCTCACAAATGATCTGTTTCCTTGCATTACGCAACAAAAAGAGCCTTAACCACTCAAACCATTTTGGTTTGTCAGCTAAGGCTCTTTACCAAATATACAGCTGTTTGAATCAGTCATTTCCCTCTCCCTCATATGCCGGCTTTATTGATCTTCGGACTCTTGATCTTTTCTATGGAGATCGAGAAGTCCCATCGCTTTTCCTATAAAGTAAATGTAGACACTACCCACCAAAAAGCCTATGCCTACCATAATTCCCATGTTGCTGTTCGTGAGTGCATGCAGATTAAACAAACAGATGATCACGCCAGTAATTAAGGCTACCCAGGCCATTACCGTCATCATGAACACCATGCGTACAGCTCGGTCATCCTTCTCTCTGGCAGCGCTGACACGTGCAGGTTTGTTCACAATCATCATAAGTCAACTCCTTCTAATTTTTGTAAGTGCTTACTACATTTAATATATCACACTTCAACAAGAATTGTTCACTATTTGTTCAAAATTTAGTCAAAGATATTTCATTATTTTTGAAATTACAGGACTTTATCCTTATATTTACAATCCATATCTGGTATTTATTCATTGACACTTCACAATTTTGACTTATTTTCGTATATAGTTTCGAATCCGCCTTTTTAATGAGTTATGAAATGGATTCACTCGAGTGAAATTATCCTTCTTTTATTCCTATGCATTTTGAAGAATTGAGGACTAGCACAGCATAGAAAAATAAAAACCGCTGCAGTTAAAAACTGCGGCGGTTTAAATAATGAAGGAACCTTCAGATCGGCTATTTTAATTATACGGGTCTCGTTTCAAGCCAGTTGTTTCTGATCACATTTTGATACCAGTAGAAGCTCTCTTTAGGTGTTCTTACCAACGAGCGATAATCAACATGAACAAGCCCAAATCTCATGCGATAACCCTCTGCCCACTCGAAGTTATCCATCATGGACCATGCCATGTATCCTTTGACCTGAATGCCATCGGTTATAGCGCGGTGGATTTGTGCGATATGCTGCTGTAAATACGAAATACGACGGAAGTCTTTAACCTGCCCGTTCTCCACTTCGTCATTGATGCATGCACCATTTTCCGTAATGTAAATATCGATGTTTCCGTATTTCTGCAAATAGTGCAGTGCTTCGTACAATCCACGGGATTCAACCGGCCAGCCAATATCGGTTTGTATAAGTCCCATATCCACCTGTTCGAATCCAAGTACACCGGAATCTGGATTGTAACGATCTACACTCATTGTATAGTAGTTGATTCCTAGATGGTCAATTGGCTGAGAAATGATCTCCATGTCTCCTGGCTTAACGTCTACCTTAGCACCGGCTTGCTCAAACCAGTCCACCATAAAATGAGGATATTCCCCTTTGAAGACCGGGTCGAGGAACCAGTCGGCAAACCATGCGATGTGGCGTTCGCTTGCTGCTTTATCCGCTTCTGACTTGCTGTAAGGAACAGCCCATTCCATATTTGGAGCGATACCGATCTTACCTTCTGTACCCAGCTCACGGAACTTCTTAACGGATTTGCCGTGTGCCAGCAGCAGACCATGACCAACATTAAGTGCTGTCTGCAGATCTCGATTACCTGGTGCATGTGCACCCAGTAGGTTGGATAAAAAGGCGATACACCATGGCTCATTAAACGTGAGCCAGCTCTTGATCTTACCATTAAACTCACGGTACATAATTTCTGAGAATTTCACAAAGGCTTCAACCGTTCTGCTGCTCTCCCAGCCGCCTGCGTCTTGAAGCGTTTGAGGCAAGTCCCAGTGATACAAGGTACAGAACGGCTCAATCCCATTCTCGAGCAGTTTGTCTACAAAGCGATGATAATAATCAAGACCGGCTTGGTTGATCTCACCGTCTCCATCTGGAAGAATACGAGACCAGGATACCGAGAATCGGTAGCTCTGGATACCTAGCTGGTTCATTAGTGCAATATCTTCTTCATAACGATGATAGCTGTCGCAGGCCATATCGCCGTTATCTCCATTAAATACTTTACCTGGTGTTTTAGCGAATGTATCCCAGATGGACGGTCCTCTGCCGTCTGCTGTAGCTGATCCCTCGATCTGATACGCTGCCGTAGCCGTACCCCATTTGAAATCTTTAGAAAATTGAAAAATTGTCATTAGAGTCCCCCCGTTATTTACAGATTACTTCGAAGATTTACATTTTTTCTAAAACGTTTTTGATTAGATCAAAAAATAAAGCTAACTGATCAAAATATCAATTAACTTCTTGATGTAAGTGCTTACACATTTTCATAAAAATTATAGTTTATAATTACCGGAAGGTCAATGAAATAACTCTATATTTGTGTAAAAAAAACAGAGAGAAGATTATCGGAGCTAAATCTTCTCTCTGTGAGGCACTACCTAATGATATGAAAATGAAAACTGATTACAGATCTTTACCTGTCCACAATTCTACACGAGCCTTAACCCACTCTGTATATTGCTGCTCCATTTCAACGGCTCCAGCTTTATCGATCTCTTGTAGCATAGAGTCATAGATTTCATCGAATTTGTCTGGAGTAGAAACGATCGCCTCAGGAATACGTTTTTGAATAATGTCCTGTGTCTTCTGGAAGGTTACATTGTAATCCGAACCGGAAGGTACTGGCATATTGTAAGCTGCTCCCCACTCTTTAACCGGGAATTCATCCTCTGATGGGAACAGATCCTTCCAAGTCTCTACACCATACCCAGCAAGTGTTTCCTTCTCGGCTTCATTGTAGTTCTTAACAATCTCCTCAGGGAAGTTTGTTGTGTAGTAGTTGCCGGATGGATCTTTCACCCCGTCACCATAGTGTGCACTAAATACGGTGTAGAGGCTGATTCCTGTTTCTTTTGTAAAGTTTGCATTGTCATTGTTCTTACGATCTTGAACTTCGGCTGGGATCTTGCGAACACCATCTTCTACAACATAATGTTCACCTTCAATTCCCCAGTTAAGAAGAACTTGAGCTTCATCAGAAGCGAGCCAGTCAAGGAATTTGATCGTGCGTACTGGATCCTCATTACTTACTGTAATACCAATACCGTAAGCATCCAGACCAATATCCTGAAAGTCAGCACGCTTGTAATTCTCATCAAGGCTTACTGGATAATGACCGTATGTCTCGTCGAACTTACCTGCAGATTTCAAAGCATTCTCTGCATCTCCATATGCCCATCCTTGGTCAATCAAGCCAAGTACACGACCGCTTGCGATTTTTGCTTTGTATTGATCATCTTTTTGGATAAAGCTGTCTTTATCGAGAAGACCTTCATTATACATTTTATTCAACCAGCGGAAATATTCTTTCTCTTCTGGACGTTTGTAATGAAGCATCGCTTCATAAGTTTCTGGATTGATGTAGTATTCACCATCGTCAGGAGCACCTGTTGCGGCAAATGCTGGGTTTGTAACCGTAATCATAATTCTCCAGCCGTCTGCACTGAGTGTAAGTGGAATGGTTGGCTGTCCATCTTCCGTTGTTGGATGCTTCGCATAGTACTCGCGCAGCGCGTTTTCGAAATCTTCCAATGTTTTGATCTCTGGATATCCAAGTTCTTTAACGACCTTGTGCTGCAGGTTGAAGCCGCCGCCTGCATCAAAGTAAATTTGACCTACACCCGCATTCGTTGGAATTGCGTAAATTGCTTGGTCCTCGTTGCTGTATTTCAGCCGGTCCATTTGACCTTCATAGAGCTTCTTCAAGTTAGGTGCATGTTCCTCAATCAGATCTGTCAAGTCGATCATTGCACCGGCATCAACCAGCTTAGACAAATTACCTTTAGGGAAAATCAGGTCAGGATAGTCTCCGCTCGCTGCCATAAGGGCGATCTTGTCGTCACCGCCGCCGCTGGAAATATCATATTCTGCATTAATGGTAACGCCCGTTTCTTCAATAATTTTTTGACCCACAGCATCCTGCATCTTGTTCCAGTTTGGACTTGCATCCGCACCGAAGAAAGTTAATGTTATTGGCTCAGTAGAGTCCGAAGTACCTTCTGTTCCTGTGCCTGAACCCTCATTTGTATTTCCGCAGGCAGCAGTAAACAACATTGTGCTTGCAAGCAGCAACATAGCGATTGTCTTTGGCGCTTTGTGCTTCATTTGCTGTAATCCCCCTTAAAAAATCTTTGATATGCATAACAGGTTGCCCTGTATATACCGATAATGAAAAAGAATGAACTAACATTAATTATTAAATATTACAAATAAAGCGCTTCAATAAAATCGGAAAAATGGATTAAGAAATTAATAGTTGTGTTGCTTGTGAGGAAAAGTTTAATAATTGAGTTCAATCTAAGTTGAGGATAACGTTTTCGAAACTAGGTAATGTAAGTGCTTTCAATATATTCATTGTATGAAATTCCCTTTAAGAAGTCAATCTATTTTTTTAATTAATATATACTTTTTTAAATGAATTTTCTCTATTAATTCACATCAAAAATCTTTAATCTTAACCCACTTCTTCTGTTGATCCAGCTATTTATACTAACATAATTGCCAGGAAGGTGGTGTCTGTCTATCGTGATCCAACACATTTAAACGTTTTCGGTTTATTTCTCCTCATTTTATTAATATCTAATTACTTTATATGTAAATCATAGTAGTGATCCGTCTGTAATGTAAAATTTTAATGAAATTAGAATAAAGAGACTTTTATAAAACTATAAAAGCCTCTTCCTTCTTATCAATTGCGCAGCATTTGCTTAAATTATCTAACAATAAACATTATTCTGCGGCTGCGTTACTTCCGTTCCACAGCTCTACTCTTTGCTTAATCAGCTCAGTATACTCTGCTTCCATCTCGGTTACGCCGGCTTTGTCCAGCTCAGTCAGCATTGTCTCGTACACGGCATCAAACTTGTCCGGTGTAGTCAAGATCGCTTCTGGGATACGTTTTCTAATAATATCCTGTGATTTCTGGAATGCAACACTGTAGCTGGATCCGGATGGTACAGCCATATTATAAGCAGCACCCCATGGTTTTACAGGGAATTCGTCTTCTTTCGGGAACAGGTCCTTGTAAGTCTCAGCTCCGTACTGCTCCAGCGTTGTCTTGTCTGCTTCAGAATAGGAAGCAACGATTTGCTCTGGATAGTTAGCTGTGTAGTAGTTGTCAGTAGAATCCTTCACGCCGTCACCATAGTGTGGTGCAATGTTCGTGTACAGTCCAATACCTGTTTCTTTTGTGAACGGTCCGGCATTGTTGTTCTTCTCATTCAGCACTTCTTGAGGGATGACACGTTGGCCATTCTCATCTACGTTGTAATGCTCGCCTTCAATACCCCAGTTAATGAGAACCTGCCCTTCTTCAGAAGCCAGATAGTCAAAGAACTTGATTGTACGCACCGGATCTGGGTTCGTTGTAGAAATTCCTACACCCCATCCAGATTGGAATCCTGTATCCTGGAATGTATGATCCAAGATGTCCTCAGACATGGTTACAGGGAATGTTGCATAAGTTTGATCGTATTTGCCTTGTGTTTTCAGAGAGTTCTCCGCATCAGCATAACCCCACTCTTGGTCGATCAGACCAAGCACGCGGCCACTTGCAATTTTGGATTTGTATTGATCCGATTTTTGTACAAAGCTTTCTTTATCAATCAAACCTTCGTTATACAGCTTGTTCAGCCAACGGAAGTATTCTTTTTCCTCTGGACGTTTCACGTGCAGCATTGCTTCAAAAGTATCTGGATTGATGAAGTATTCACCATCATCATGAGCGCCTGTTGCCCAGAACGCCGGGTTCGTTACTGTAATTTGAATTCTCCAGTCGTCTGCATCCAGCGTCAGTGGAATAGTAGGCTGTCCATCCGTTGTCGGATGAAGCTTCATGTAATCCTTCAGAGCTTTCTCAAAATCTTCTGTTGTACGGATTTCAGGATATCCAAGCTCCTCAAGAACACGATGCTGAAGCTTAAATCCACCTGTTGCATCAAAGTATTGTTGGCCTACACCAGCGTAGGTTGGGAGTATATAAATGGACTCATCCTCTGTGCTGTATTTCAGGCGATCCCAGTACTCTCCATACAAGGCCTTAATATTAGGCGCATATTCCTCAATAAGGTCTGTCAAGTCGATCAAAGCACCTGCATCGACGAGCTTATTCACTTCACCTTTGGCAGAAATGATATCTGGATACTCACCGCTCGCTGCCATAAGTGCAACCCGGTCTTGTCCTCCGCCCGTTACTGCAAACTCACCATTCAGAGTTACCCCTGTAGCTTCGGTAATTTTCTTACCAACAGCATCCTGCATCTGATTCCAGTTTAGTGAAGCATCTGCACTAAAGAAGTCAAATGTAATTGCTGAAGTATCATTACTAGTATCCTCATATTCACCACTGCCATTGCTTCCTCCGCCGCATCCTGCCGCCAGAAGAGACATTCCAAGTAAAGGTACAATTGCAAATTTCGTTGTTTTGCTAGGCATATCTAAGTTCCTCCCCATTTAATTACGCAATATCTTTTTGATCCAATCCAACAAGTTATATTTATCTCTATTTCTATCTCTATTTTCTCTAATAATTTTGATAGAAGGGAATCAATTTCAAAACAACTATACAGGTATTTATGAAATGGATCCCACGGATTAAAGCTTCTTATTGTTTAACTGCTGAGATTGATGCATTTAGAGTTCATATTGTTCGTTTCTTTACTTCAATCTATCTAGATTGAGTGTACTAGGCTTTTACTGCACCCAGTGTCATACCGCCAACGAAGTACTTCTGAAGGAACGGATAGACCATAAGGATTGGAACAGTAACAACAATAGTGATCGCCATTCGGATGGATTCCGGTGAAATATTGGCCATTTGCTGTGCCATATCATTCGCGTTAACTGTAGAACCGCTGCCTTGCTGTGTACTTTGAAGGACCTTCATAAGCTCGTATTGAAGGGTCGTGAGCTCTGGCTTCGAACCATTGTACAAGTAAGTATCGAACCAGGAGTTCCACTGTCCAACGGCCAGGAACAATGCAATCGTCGCAAGTACCGGCTTACAGAGCGGAAGGATGATTTTGTAATAAATTTTAAAGTCATTGGCTCCATCGAGCTTGGCCGATTCTTGAAGCGCATATGGAAGACCATCAATAAAGGAACGAATAACGAATACGTTAAATGCACTGATCAGAGCTGGGAAAATGTAAATCCAGAACGTACCGATCAGGTTAAGATCTCTCATCAAGATGTATCCTGGAATCAAACCACCAGAGAAATACATCGTAAGCGCCAGGAACGTGGACACGAATTTCTTCGCTCTAAAGTCAGGACGAGCGAGTGTATACGCTACCATGGATGAACTCAAGAGGCCAAGCACGGTTCCGACAATCGTTCTAGCCAGGGATACCTGAGCACCTTGGATCAGACCGTCATATTGGAAAATCGTCTTGTAGTTCTCAAGTGTAAATTCACGAGGCCACAAGTAGATTCCGCCGCGAACAGTATCCGTTGATTCATTGAGTGAGATGGCCAGTACGTTCAAGAACGGATACAGAGTCACTATAAGAATCAAAGCCATAACAACGTAGTTTGCTACGTCAAAAACCTTCTCCGAAGTTGTGGCGTTAAATGCTTTGTTAGCTTTAGACACGCTTCCTTCCCCCTTTCTACATGATGCTCTCTTTAGTGAATTTCTTGAAGAGACCGTTTGCAGTGAACAACAGGATTACGCTAACCACAGAGTTGAATATACCTATTGCCGTACCGTATGAGTACCTGCCCATCTGCAAACCATAATTCAGAGCATATAGATCGAGTACTTCCGAGTAGTCCGTTACCAAGCTGTTTCCGAGCAAGAATTGTTTCTCGTAACCAATACTGATCAAGTGACCGATCGACATGATGAACAGTACAGAGATTGTAGAACGGATACCAGGCAAAGTGATATGCCACATTTGTCTCCAGCGGCTTGCACCATCGACCCGGGAAGCTTCATACAGCTCCTGATCGATACCTGTAATCGCTGCCAGATAAATGATCGCGTTCCATCCCATTTCCTTCCACAAATCGGAAGCGGTTACAATGTACCAAAAAAGATTCCCCTGCGCCATAAACTGAATAGGCTCATCAACAATATTAAGTGCGACCAAGATATCATTGATAATACCGCCATCCGTGGACAGCATTTTCGTTATAATCCCGGCTACCACGACCCAGGATACAAAGTGAGGTAAGTATGATACCGTTTGCACGGTTCTCTTAAAAAATTTGCCGCGAAGCTCATTGAGTAGGATAGCGAAGAATATCGGGAATACGAAACCGACAACTAGTCCCATCAAACTCATAGCCAATGTATTTCTTAGTACAAGGTAGAATCGATCGTCACTGAACAATTCGACGAAATGTTTGAACCCTACCCAATCCTGCTCAAAAAAGCCTCTTGCTGGCTTAAAGTCTTGAAATGCCATGGTCCATCCCCATAGCGGCAGGTAGTTGAATACGAACACCCATGCAACGAAAGGCATGGACATCAGCAGCAAATACTTTTGGTCTTTCACTGTCTTCCAAAAGTTATTAGGCCCTTTCCGCTTCGCTTTCGCAGCGGGTGACTCCTTGGAATCCGTGGAAGCGGGCTGTGTTAGCGTTTCCATGAAATGACCCCTCCTCTGTTTGATAACTTAATGATACTCCAACATTTTGAAGAGAAATACCCATTGGATTTAATATAATTTCATATAAAAATTAGAGGTGTGTCGTCGAATTGTTATATAATATGTCTAAAAATGAGGGTATCAAATGAGCTGTTTGAACGACTACATTTTAACAATAACGTTTTCTATTTCCATGAAAAGGCCACTTAGCTTTGATCCCTGGATTGCTCCCGGTAAGCAGACGGTGAAACACCAACATACTTTTTAAATTTGCTATGGAAATAATCCACATTCGCATACCCAATGGTAGCAGACACTTGATGGACCTTAAGACCCTCTGACAGCAGTTCCTTCGCACGCTCCATGCGAACTTTGTCGACAAATACGTTAAATGATTCCCCCGTATAATTTTTGAACAGTTTGCCTAGATAGCTGCTATTGTAATTGAAGACTTCGGCAAGCACTTCAAGCTTAAGGTGATCGCCTGGATTCCGTTTAATGAAATCAATCATTTGCTTAATCACAGTATCCTTGCTGTTACCGCCCAGCTGGGAAATGACTTTCACAAATTGAATATTGAGTGTCTCTAACAGATCATACAGCGTTGGCTGCCGATATAGAGCCGCTAGCATGGCTGTATGCTCTGTTACGATGCTTTTGGCTTCTTCATGATTCAGAGACAGCTTATTCAGTGCCAACGCCGCTATTTGAGCCGTTATTTTTTTGATGTCACCTTCGGTGAAACGGTTGTTGGTTACGGTCTCTTCCATCTCCAACAATACCCGGGTAAGAAGATCCTTGCTTCTAATGTCCAGCGCATAATACAGCTTATCAGCCAGTTCATGTTCATTCATCGTTCCTGCATGTTCAGATTCATCATCCGGCTCATACACATCGGATAGAAGCAATATGCTTCTTTCTTTAGCGAAGAATCTCCGCTCTATTGTAATTAATGCCTCATGGTAAGACTGTTCAAGTCCACGAACACTATCGACAGAACTACCTGCAGCAATATATATCATCGAAGAGTATCGTTTGAGTACCGTTACGATCCCTTCATATAAACGACGGGCATCTTCTTTGGAAAGCACTGGCTCCCGGAGCAATAGCCCGACATATTTCCTAGCATTAAATACGACTCCGCGCTGTGTGCCGTTTAGCATCTCTGCGATTTCCCGTTTGACTTCTGTTAGAAATAAGGTCGAATCATTATACAACTCAAGGAGAAGCACTTGATAGCTTGAAGAATAAAGCCCCCATTCCTTCAGCTGCTCATCCTCCCAGACTTGTCCGTCAAAGATAATGGACTCGATGAGATGCTCTCTGTAAAACAGCTCTTCGTTCGAAGTCCGTTGCTTGATCTTCTCCTCTTTGTCCAGCATTTTCTTGATTCGATCCAGTTCTTCCATCATTTCTTCTTCATCTACCGGCTTAAGCAAATAACCATCTACGCCGAAGCTGATTGCCTTCTTGGCATAATCAAAATCGGCATGGCCGCTTAAGATTAGAAAGTGTCTTTTTTTACCTTCCTGAAATAGCTGTTCTATCACTTCAAGACCTGTCATTCCAGGCATGCGGATATCAAGTATCATCAGATCCGGCTGAAGCTCATGATATTTCTCTACAGCTTCTCTTCCATTAGAAGCCGTATCAATGACTTTATAACCCCGATCTTCCCAATCAATGATCGTCTTCAGCCCTTCTCTGATCATCGGTTCGTCATCTACAAGTATTACGCTATACATTCAGGCTGCCTCCTTTGGGAACAGTAAAATAAATTTCTGTACCTACACCATATTCGCTATGGATATTAAGTCCATGCTCTTCTCCATAAGACAATGTCAACCGCTGATGAACGTTTCTAAGGCCAATACGGCTCTTTTCTTCCTCATCTGGACCGGCAATGGAAGCAAGCACTTCTGCAAGTCGCTCCTTGGTTATCCCGACGCCATTATCTGTCACGCCTATTCTAAGCAGCTTCTCATCCAAATTCTGAATTTTGACTTCAACCTTAACGTCCTCTTCCTGGTTCTCGAGCCCATGTACAATCGCATTCTCAACGAGAGGCTGGATAATCAGCGGAGGGATGTATATTTTATCAGCAGACTTGTCCAGCCGCAATTCGAAATCCAATCGATCTTCATAACGGAATTTTTGAATGAGCAGATAAGATTGAACAATTTCCATCTCGGCTTTGACGGTCGTATGCCCGCTGCCGATCTCCAAATTTTTGCGCATCAGCTTACCGAGCAGCCGAACAATATTCGCTATTTCGACCTCTCCTCTAATATGTGCTTTCATCCGTATGGACTCCAGCGCATTAAACAGAAAATGCGGATTGATCTGGCTAGCCATCATTTTGAGCTTAATTTCCTTCTGCGCGATCTCGAGCCGGTTATTCTGCTCACTTGTCTCAACGACTTGCGTCATCAATTGATCAATGCTCGATACCATCGAATTAAATTGCCTTGACAGCTGACCTATCTCATCATTTCCATCAATATTGGATACAACTTTCAAATCCCCTAGGGCGACCCGGTTAATCTGGCGGCTTAACCCAAGCATACGCTTTGTCGTTAAGAACGAAATAACATAGACAAATACCAGCGCCACCAGCAGCACTAAACCGATAAATAGCATGCCAATTAAGCTGATCTTGTTCGCATCATTAACGATGCTTTTGTTGGAGAAGACCGATACAATTTGAAATCCATTCATGCTCGAAGCCGGGAG
Source organism: Paenibacillus provencensis (assembly GCF_042678545.1). Classification (NCBI taxonomy): domain Bacteria; kingdom Bacillati; phylum Bacillota; class Bacilli; order Caryophanales; family Paenibacillaceae; genus Paenibacillus; species Paenibacillus provencensis. The sequence goes on from NZ_JBHTKX010000006.1 coordinate 81,222, forward strand.
CAGCTCATCGACAATAATTTTGGAAGGCTCATTCTTGACATCGGTATCAATAATCCCCGTCCCTTGGCTGTTAAGATCCACTTCAATGTCCAAATTATCAAAGGTTTGTCCAACCAAACTTATATCTTTCGCTGCGACAATGTATCCCTGACTGTCTACAACCATCGTGTCAAAAGGTTCCTGGCTTAATATGTTGTTAATCTCAAAGCGATTAATCAGCACCATCAGCACACCTTGACTTTGATATTCAGGAAAATGCACCCTTCTGACCAATGCCAAGGCATCCGCCGGATTATCGGGTGTCGTTGGCACATAGAACCAACCGATACTTCTCGCGTGAATGGCTTGATCAAACCACTCGGTATCTTCAATTTGTTCCGTCACCGGGATAAATTCCAGATTGTTCACAAGTGTAGGATTATAGGTAAAGAATCGGATCGCGGACAGCTCCCGGTATTGCTGAAGATACTCATTGAACAGATCGAAGGCATGATAAGTCTTCGTCAGCTCGAGGATGCTGGAATATTCGGTATTTACAACAGTCTCCAGTTCCTTGTTGAACAGCAGGAGATTAGATATATCTGTCGGCACCCTGAGAAATGTGGAGGCCTGATTTTTAATTCGATCTACGTTGTTTCTAGCTTGCTCTATTGCTTGATCCATCGCCTGCTGCCGAAAATAATAAGTCACACCTATACCGATAATCAGCACAGGAATCATGACGACAAGAACGTAACTGATCAGAAGCTTGTGCTTCAGCTTCGTATTATTGTTAAGCCGTACAAGCCATGACAGCAAAGAATTCACCTCTATTTCTATTCTAAGCGCTTACATAAATGAGCTTGCTTCACCTATCATATCACAAAATGAAGACAAGCAAAGTGACTAGTTTCGACATAAATCAACATTTACTTTTGGTTCTGTCTGACAGATAAGACGAGTAGTATATAAAGATCATTTCCTAATGTGAGTCTGTATTAAAACATCCCAAGTGATCTTAAGGAGGACATGCCGTGGATATTTTATCTTCCATTATTATGGGGATTATTGAAGGCCTGACCGAATTTTTGCCTGTGTCTTCAACCGGACATATGATCCTGACTGCTCACTTGCTTGGCTTATCTACCGATGAGGAAAGTGTAAAAACCTTCGAGGTTGTTGTCCAGCTTGGTGCAGTGCTTGCTGTTGTCGTCTTATATTGGCGGACTTTTATTGATTTATTCAGAATCAAGCCCTTAGACCGCACAGTTCCGCGGCTGAGCCTGCTCCATATTTTTCTCGCTATGGTGCCTGCAGGTGTTGCCGCCGTACTGATGCGAGATGTCATCAAAGCCTACTTGTTCGGACCCGAAACGGTCGTTTACAGTCTGGTTGCCGGAGGTCTGCTGATGATTGCTGCAGAAAAATGGCACAGGAAGCCCACTGCGGTTACGATCGACGACATTACTTACAAACAAGCGTTTACGATCGGATTATTTCAGATTCTCGCATTATGGCCTGGTTTCTCAAGATCCGGTTCAACGATATCCGGCGGGCTTCTAGCCAGAGTCAGCCATACCGCAGCAGCAGAGTTCACATTTCTTGTTTCGGTCCCCATTATGTTTGCAGCAACAGCTCTGGATCTGCTTAAGAGCGCCTCCTATTTGTCTGTCAGCGATATCCCTTATTTTGCAGCCGGACTGATTACTTCTTTCGTTGTCGGCATGCTCGCGATAAGAACCTTTCTTCATTTATTAAAAAGACTCAAGCTATCAACCTTTGCCTATTATCGTTTCGGACTTGCTCTTGTCATCTTCGTGTTTGTGCTGTAAAAAAAGCCCTCTCCTGCTGTTCAATCGGCAGCATGGAGGGGCTCCTTGTAAGGAGAAAAAAATCAGCTGTTTCACAGCTTAGATTCTAGTGTTTCAAGATATTCCGACACCTGAGCAGGTGTCTTTGCCCATTTACTATGCAGATGAGCAATCTTCTCTCCATTCTTGAATACGAGCAGGCTTGGAATACCCCGGACCTGGTTCTCGTCGGCTACCGGCATAAGCTTCTCTGCATCAATTGCGTAGAACGCTTTGTCTTGATGCTGATCAATGACGTCTCCAATAAATCGGTCCATATTTTTGCAATCTGGACACCATGTCGTATCAAATTTGATAACGGTCAGCTTATCTCCTTGAATAAGCTCTCTGTATTGTTCTTCAGTTTGTATTCTCTCCATTTTATAAACCCCTCTCTTATTGTGTTCTGATTATATAATATAACAGCTTTCCATTAACGGTGCTGCGTATAGAGGTTAGCGTTGGTCATTTCTTGAAGCAGTTGATATTCCTCCTCTGTGAGCGAAGGTGTATCTGCGACACCGATATTCTCAAGCAGCTGTTTGCGCGAGCTTGCCCCCGGAATTACAGTCGCCACCGCTGGATGATGGAGTGCATAACGAATAGCCGTTTGAGACATGCTCCGGTGCTCATTCACTAGAGGACGAAGCTGATTTCGAATTTTGGTAATCTGATCCCCAGAATAATTCAAAAAGCCTTTTGCAGCTTTATCATCTCTGCCATCTGCAAGCGCACCACTCGCAACGGGGCCTCTCGCAATCACACTAATTCCATGTTCATCGAGCAGAGGATAAACCTCCTCTTCACCACGACGATCCAGCAGGCTGTACTGGCTCATGACACTTACGATCTGAGCACGCTGAACATATTCTCTAATCACGTTGGGCCGAATGGAAGAGATTCCGTAATAACGAATAACCCCTTCCTGCTTCAATTGTTCGAACGCTTCAATCGTTTCTTCCATGTTGTCCTCAATCGTTCCTCCGTGCAGCTGGTATAAATCTATATAATCCGTCTTAAGTCTTCGCAGGCTCTCTTTGACCGCGGAGAAGATATGCTGTTTGCTTGGATCCCAAGTTAAGCCGGACTGTCCGGGGACACGAACATTCCCTGCTTTCGTAGCCAATACAATATCTTGTCTGCGGCCTTTCAGTGCAGTGCCTACGATTTCTTCATTTCGCCCATCATCATAAATATCCGCTGTATCCAGAAAATTAACCCCGCGATCAAGTGCTTCATGAATAAGCGGTACCGCTGTATTCTCATCCGTCCCGAGCGACATGCAGCCTAGTCCAATTTCACTCACTAAAAGATCTGACGAACCGAGTCTGTTCTTCTTCACGGCGCGATTTCCCCTCCTCTATGACTAACACAATCAATGCCTCTCTATTGTAGCATGTCCCTATTATTAAACAAAAAAGACCGGTGCCTCCTCACAAATCGAAGGAAATTCCGGTCTCTGCTTATTCTTTATTCATTAATAATAAGGTGCCATAAACAAATATACGATAACCCCGGTGATACTTACATAGAGCCAGATTGGCATCGTCCAGCGTGCAATCTTCTTATGCTTCTCGACCTGCATCGTCCAGCCCCATACCAGAGAGAACAGGGCTAAAGGGACAATAACAGCAGCCAGGAAGCTATGGGTAATTAGAATCGTAAAGTAAATAGGCCGAATGATTCCTTCTCCTCCGAACTTGGCAGACTCAGGCGATATATAGTGAAACGTTAGGTAGGTTACCAAGAACAATAGTGTGGATGTGAATGCAGCAAGAATAAAGCCCTTGTGAATTCTAATGTTCTTCTTCATAATCGCAATCAGAGCCGCAAGCAGAAAAATAAAGGTAAAGCTGTTCAGCACAGCATTAATTCTTGGAAGAATCGTATAATCAAAACTAATTTCACCACTGTAGCCGACGGGACCGAAGAAAAGTACCAAAATAATGATATTCGCGATAAGGGAAACGGTTAAAATAATCCCGGCAAAATTTTTTTTGCTCGTCGGGACGTATCCGCCTTCCTTGAGATTTTTGCTCATACTTACGCGTATCCTCCTCTATGAGTAAATGCTATTTCTAATTATATACTCCTATACTCAAGGTGTTAAGTGACAACACTTCGAACAATCATACCTTATAACTCTAGCTTCTGTTACGAAGTCTTCAAATATACTTCTCATATATCTTAAACGAATGATCAATCAGACGATGTAAATGCTGGGTTATGTATATCTTTCCATAAACATGTCTTTTCAATCTCGTTTTTAAGCAGTATAATAAGTTAAGTTATTGCTCACAATCACATACGTTGTTTTTTATAGGGGGAGTCTGGCACATCAGGTATCTCTCTGTCTTTTTGAGGCATATCAACGGCTCCTTGCGCCAGATATGTCTTTTTTCTTGTCCTGATTGGGTTACAACCGATGTCGTCCGGACAATATATCTTAGTAATAACTTCGTTGTGATTCGCTCGCATGCACTACAATATATGACTCAGAAAGGAGATCACTATGGAGTTTATTCTGCATCTAGTACTCATTCTTATCTTTACCAAATTGGCAGGACATCTGTCAGTGAAGCTGGGACAGCCATCTGTACTGGGGGAATTGATTGCCGGGGTTATTCTCGGACCCGCAGTACTTGGATGGGTGCACCAGACATCATTCATACAAGAGTTTGCCGAGATCGGGGTGCTTGTCCTCATGTTCATCGCAGGTCTGGAAACGGATCTGGATCAGCTGAGAAAAAACTGGAAGGCTGCTTTTGCCGTTGCGGTCGGCGGGGTCATTATCCCCTTCTTTGGCGGCTATGGATCAGCTATCGCCTTCGGCATGGATCAGCATCATGCCCTGTTCTTCGGTTTGCTCTTCTGTGCAACCTCAGTCAGCATTTCCGTACAAACGCTTAAGGAGATGAACAAGCTGAGTTCCAGAGAAGGGACGACCATTCTGGGTGCTGCCGTTGTAGACGATATCCTGGTCGTTGTCCTCTTGGCTGTAATGATGAGTGTGCTCGGAGCCGGAGAATCCGTCAGCATCGGGACACTGATCGGCAAGAAGGTTCTGTTCTTTGTCGTTATTATTGCAGCAGCCATCTGGGCTGTTCCACTTCTCATGAAATGGCTGTCGAAGCTGAAGGTCGCTGAAACGGTCATCTCTGCCGGCGTCATTATCGCTCTTGCGTTTTCGTATTTTGCCGAATGGATGGGCGTTGCGGGGATTATCGGCGCCTTCGCTGCAGGCATTGCCATCTCGCAAACCGACTACAAGCATACAGTGGAGAATAAACTGGAGCCGATCGCGTACAGCTTGTTCGTTCCTGTATTTTTTGTCAATATCGGGCTCAACGTCAACTTCGAAGGAGTCGGATCTCAGATCGGATTTATTATTGTAATCAGTGTGATCGCGATTATAACCAAGCTGCTTGGAGGCGCGCTCGGCGCAGGTCTCACCGGGTTTAACCGACATTCCTCCTTTGCTGTAGGAACAGGCATGATCTCTAGAGGAGAAGTTGCTCTCATCATCGCAGGAACTGGACTCAGTTCGGGACTGCTTGCTACCGAATATTACACCTCGGTCATTATCATGGTTATCGTGACAACACTGGTGACACCTCCATTGCTTAAGATCATGTTCTCCGAGAAACGGGAGAGCAAGAAAGAAACTTCAATTTAATCATAAAAAAGCAGAGGTGCGCATTCATGCCGCCCTCTGCTCTTTTTATACCCGCGTATTTTATAGTGAGAACACTATGAATGATGATTTATGGATTGTCATCGAGATACTGCTCATATTCGGAATTCAATCTCTTCTCCTTACAGTGGATTGATCCGCAGTTCGAATAAAAAACCTGTACACGATTTGTTTCCTGTACGCCAAGCTCATTGTGACAGTCCCGGCATAAAATAACACCCAGCGGAATTGAACCCTTATTGTTCTCCACTACAAGTACCTCCTTGATTGTAAAGGTGAGGATTGATGCGGCTTCCTCCGAGTATAAAGCATTCTTGACAGATACCGGAGTGTTGCATTACCTCTTACTTCATTATATATAGTAAGCGTTATCAACATTTATGCCTGAAATTAAATTAAAGACCTCATCATTCCCAATGTGAATATTTATTTTTGATGTTCTCAGGTGAGATAAAGCCCTTCTGTAAGATACTTGTGGGAACCATGAGATTATATTTCTGTATTTTAAGATTGATCGTATCGATTTCTTCGTTTACTTTGTTTTTCTCACCGTTATTCTCCATAATTTCAAGAGTTGCAAGAATATGAGCACTAATTTCTTTCTGCAATTCGATCCATTTTGGTAGATAATTAGCATTTTTCATCATTGAGTCTACGACACTGCCATCAGAAATTTCAAGGGGTTTTCCTTGACCCTTCAAATTATCCATGCCGCCTCTTTCAGCGAAATCATTATAAATGCTATCAATATGGTTCACATAGTTAGTAGTATATTGAACAGGCTTACTTGAGTATTTCTCTTGTTCTGGAGATACCTTGGGATCATTATTTTCATTGTCTCTGTTATCCAAGCTTGTTCCACAGCTCCTCTCTTCTTTGAAATTACACACTAATTTTGTAAAAAAAGAAGGTCTTTGGAAATTTATTCAATAATACACATTGGTTATCCTCCTAATCATAAACAAAAAAACGATCCGAGCTCTAGGAAGAGCCCGAATCGCCGGATAACGGTATGCTGTTATTTATTCTCATCTCCAGGCACTACACAGGAATCATCAGTACATACAGCAGCATCCTCCGCATTGCCAATGACCTGCAGCGGCTGGCCTTCGGACCAAGCCTGAGTGAGTGCCTGACTAAATACAGAAAGCGGCTGTGCGCCGGAAATGCCGTACTTGCGGTCAATAACGAAGAATGGAACACCTTGAATGCCAAGCTGCGCCCCTTCTCTCTCGTCCGTGCGAACTTCCTCGCTGTATTGATCTCCTTCCAGAACAGTACTAACTTCCTCGCCATCAAGCCCAATCTCTGCTGCCAGCTTCACCAGCACTTCTCTGCTGCCCACATGCTGTGCCTCTACAAAATAGGCAGCAAGGAGCCGCTCCACCATTTCCTTGTCTTTGCCCTTGGTCGCTGCATAATGAGCCAGACGATGGGCATCAAATGAATTCGTCGGTTTAATCCGATCAAAATTATAGTCCAATCCTACACTTTGCGCCTGCTCAACGACATTCGCAGTCATTGCTTTGGCTTGCTCAACCGTTGTTCCATATTTGCTTGCCAGCGCTTCATATGTTGTTTGATCCGTGTCCACTGCTTCATTCGGATTCAATTCAAAGCTGCGGTACACCACTTCTACGGATTCGCGGAACGGAAGAGATTCAAGCGCCTTCTCAAAACGGCGTTTACCTATATAACAAAAAGGACACATAAAGTCCGACCAAATTTCTACTTTCATCCTGCAATACCTCCTAATATTCTGTTACTTACTATTGGTAACCAAATGATAGCATACACATGAAGTATTGTACAACTCTCCTTTCATTTTCAATAATATGTAAGTTATTTGGGTATCTCTGCCGATAACAACCTAGTAGCATACCTATTCTTCATACATAAGGGGGATTTAAACGCAACATGAACATTTTCACCAAAACATACATCAAAAGATCAGCTGCTATTCTGCTTACGACCGCATTAGCTCTAGCTGTGCCTGTCTCCTCAGGCAATTCTTATTCTGGAAAAGCACAAGCGGCAAGCAGCCAGTCAACAGCAGTAACCCTAACTTATCCGTCCAAATCCATTACCTTGTCCTTGGATAAACGTGAGCCGATTCAAAACAAGCTTAAATTGTCGGATAAAGTGCAGGTCGTCTATTCTTCAGGCAACAAAGCCATCGCCCGTGTCAATCAGGAAGGCGTTGTTATTCCTGTAAAGCAGGGTTCTACGAACATTCTGATCCAGGTCGTCACTCCAGGCTACAAAGGTCAGCTTAAGCTGCCTGTGACTATCACACAAGGAGCCTCTAAAGCCAAGGCCGTCTATGCGACGAAAAAAGTCAGAGTATCGGGCAAATCATTCAGCGTGAAGACTGTGACACTACCAAAAGGAATACCAGTCAATGCCGGTCTTGCCAATCAGAGAGTAGGCGCAGTCAAATCGCTGTCCTCCATCGCGGGCGCATATAACGCATCTGCCGCCATTAATGGTACCTATTTTGAAGCTTATGGCGGAGTTCCCGATCCTTATGGCATGATCATCAGCGATGGAGTTATAGAGCATATTGGCAATACAGGTACATCCATCGGTTTCAAATGGGATGGCTCTGCCGTCATGGATACACTTCGCGTTCGAGTTCGCGGCACCGTCAAGGCTCCCGAGGAGAGAGCGCAGAGCTGGTATGTCTACTTCGTAAACCGTACACCGACCAAAGGGAAAACATCAGCCGTTATGTTTACACCGAAACGTGGAGCAAATGTCGGCTTCTCCTACGGGACAGCGATTACGGTTCGTAAGGGTATTGTCACGAAAGTAGCTCCAAACCAAAATGCCACGATTCCAAGTGATGGGTATGTGCTTGTATTTACAGGCAAGGAAGAGGACATGCTTGCCACTCGCTTCAAAAAAGGCAGTTATGTCGACTATAGCATCAGCTACTATAACGAGAATAATAAAGATATCAACTGGTCCAATGTCCATACGGCTATTGGAGCAGGGCCGAGACTTGTAAAAGACGGCAAGCTGGCCGTAAATCCGGCAGCCGAAGGGTTCAGTAGCTCCAAAATATTAACAGATGGCGGTGCAAGGAGCGGAATTGCCATCAAGAAGGACGGGAGTATTGTCCTTGCAACCGTCCCTGGAGCTACGATCAAACAGTGGGGCAGCATCATGCTGAAGCTGGGCGCTTATCAGGCCATGAATATGGATGGTGGGGCTTCCTCGGGCATGTATGCAAATGGTAACACCGTAACTTCGCCGGGAAGATTGATCAGTAACGGTCTCGTGTTCGGAAGCTCATTAAAGTGGTAGCATGAAATAAGCAAATCAAAACTTGAAAAGCTCCTTGCCATCGGGCAAGGAGTTCTTTTTCATAGAACAAGATTACAACCACCTTCAAATACGCCTTCCATAATGAATGCCTCCATCACCATGGAAAATGGATAATACCGCCTCGACTGTAACAATTACCTATAATGATCCTTCGAGCCAGCTTCTGTAGCAGATTCATCCTCTTCACTCCTTCTGGTCATTCCAACGTTGATCCGTAATCTATAATCTCCAGATCTACATCATAAGTAACTGGGATTTCACTAAATACTTCATCCCAACGGTCCTTCACCTTGTTGTAATATCTTGGGTATTTAATTCGTACCTCCTTACCAAAGCCGACCACATCGACACGGTATGTATGCTGCAGCTTGTCTAGAAGTGTTTTAATTTCATTTTTCACGGTTTCGTTAAATTTCTCTTCCTGCTCTTCAATATATGCCGAATCCGTGGATTCTTCAGGATAGCTCCAATCCTCAATCAGTCTTCCCTTTGACTGCACATCAATGTGAATAGAGAGCTCGTCTCCCTCCAGCTTAGGGGTGATTTTGCTGCTAATTGAAGCGATCTCATATACGATCGTATCGCCTTCGTCCGTATAAGTTTTGAGCACCCCGCCCGGATTCCCTTCAATCCAGGAGATCGCTTCAACATCCACTTGATTCAGCCTGCCAATATATTTATTCGTATCCCCTTCAAAAAGCGCCCCGCCGACAAATTTTAATTCATTCTCCGCCATGATGACATTTTGCAATACAAAGCTTTGTCTGGACTGCATTAAGCCCTCCAGCTTCCCGAGCGAAATGGCAGGCAGAATTCGGTTCGTACGCTGGCGATTGCGGACAAGGCCTCTCAGATTAAAGGCTGGAACTTCGCCCGGCTGATTGGCACTCAGCACATCGATAGCTTTCTGCTGGCTGATCAAGACAAGAGCACTGGGTCTGATATCATTGTCGCGCAAAATAAAATCAAGCAGCTGCTCAAGACTGTACTTGGTCGCTAATTCACTAGAAATGACAATAACCTTCAAATGGTGGCCGATTAGAGGACGATCTCTTCGAAGAGAGAATTGCCTGAATATTTGCAGCAGAGAATCGCCGGTGAGCCTTTCATTAAGATACGATTCACCTGCCTGACCGCCTTGTCCTTGAGCTGCCTGCTCTTTCGTTCCTGGCACGATTTGTACGGTCGCCGTCAGCACATTCTTTTTAGGGTAATGCCCTCCGCGCTCATTCACCTTTTTTTCAAATTTTGTTTCATCCGCCACATCCAGTCCAACACCGACGTATACTCTCAAATCCTCAATTTCCCTGCTGTTCCAGCAGCCCGTCATACAGACTGTCAGGAAGAAGATAGCCATCAGCTTGATCGTGTTACGCAGGTTGTTCACTTTGCTTACCTCCTTTCTTACGGATGAGGCTAATGATGAGAAGAACTAGCGGAAGTCCGCAGAACAGCACCAGTGAGAAATTACCTAAAATATCCCCAAGGATGAACGTTTCATTAATGTCCTTCGGCAGCAGGGCAATGATATAGTTGACCGGCAGGAGTAGCAGCAGAAAAGGCGTAATTTTTCGTCCTTTAAACAGCTGGGCCCCGCCAAGCGACGCAGCATAATGGGTAATGGTAAACGTAGAAAAAATCTGCATGATCCAAATGACCAGCAGCAAGGATTCAAACCTCTCAAAGATGAGACCTTCGGCTTCGAAGCTGCGCAGCAGGTCAAGCGTCGGCCAGGTTTTCGTTACGGTTCCTTCCAGTGACAAACCGCCAATGACCATAATGACGGTAATTAAATAAATGACCAGCGGTACAGATATTCCGTAAACGACCGCCTTTACTCCCTGCTTCGGATATTTCATGTAGGCCATGACGACAAACATCGCTTCAAACCCAGTAAATGACAACAATGAGGGCTTGATACCATTAATAACCGGCATGATTCCCATCCCGAGCACAGGTCTAAGGTTGTTGATATCAAATAAGCGGACACTGAGCAGGATGATGACGACAAAAATGACCAGTGTAATCGGCAGGATGATCTCATACAGCCGAGCAATGGGATTAATGCCGCCGATCACCAGATAGAAGCCCACCCACATAAAGATCATGACATAGGACCATACAGGGGTTGCTTCCAGCAGATACAGCCGGGTCACTTCCGCCATCACCCGGATTTCAAAGGCGGAGATGGTGACAAAGTAGCTGATAATTGAAAAGCAGATGATATAGGCAATCCATTTTCCTATGATTTCGCTCGTGAACTGGAAAACAGTCTTACCCGGAAATCTCATGCATAACCGGGCAATAATGATGCCTGCAGCAAAAGTGATCACGCTTGACAGGAGGAGCGAAATCCAAATATCCGGTGTCCCGACCGCCTTTGCCATGGTCCTTGGCATCGTCAGGATTCCGGCGCCAAGCATGTAGTTGATTACAATTACAGCAGCCTGGGTTGTGGTTATTTGATCTTCTGCCTTATTCAGATTGCTGCTCATATTAGGCCATCACTCTTTTCTGTTTACCAAAGTTTATGATTTCATGCGATCCTTGTCCCGGCCCCTCGTCATGCTGGGCCTCTTTCTCATCATGAACATGGGAGCACGCACGATAAAGTCCTTCCAGTCGGTAGGCCTGTAAGAGATCATAGGGGCGGTATAAGGAACACCGAAGCTCTTGAGTCTCACAAGATGACTGCATAGCAGCAAGAAGAACATAATGACCCCAAACAGCCCAAACAGGGCTGCGCTGAACATCGCAGCGAATCGGAGCACCCGGATTGTAATGCCGGCACTATACATCGGTATGGAGAACGAGGATATCGCCGTTACCGCTACGATAATGACCAGGAAAGGACTGACAATACCTGCCTGAACAGCAGCTTCTCCGATGATGAGACCGCCGACGATGCCCATCGCCGGTCCAACCGGCTTGGGCAGACGTATTCCTGCTTCTCTCAAGATTTCAATAGCTATCTCCATAATCAGCGCTTCTATAATAGAAGGAAACGGAACACCCGCCCTCGTATTGATAATCGTGAGTGCCAGCTTGGTGGGAATGAGTCCCGGATGAAACGAAATGAAAGAGATATACATCGCTGGTCCAAACAAAGCGATAAAAGTAGCCAAATAGCGAATGAGCCGGATGAAGGTTCCCCAAACCCAGCGTTCATAATAATCCTCTGGTGACTGCAGCAGCATGCTGAACGATACCGGTACAATTAAAGCAAAGGGAGTTCCGTCCAGCAGAATAGCGACGCGTCCCTCCAGAAGAGCACCAATTACTCTGTCAGGTCTTTCCGTGTTTTGAGTCTGTTGAAAGGGACTGATCCAGTTGTCTTCAATTAATTGCTCAATATATCCTGATTCGAGCGGATCATCAATGCTGATTTGTTCGATTCGTTTGTGAACTTCTTCTATCAGCCGGGGATCAGCAATGTCGTTCATGTAAGCTATGACAATATCCTTCTTCACCCGATTCCCTACTTCAAGCTGAGTGATTTGAAGACTGCTATTTCGGCCATGTAACCGCAAAAGTCCTGTATTCTCATTCAATTTCTCCGTAAAGCCGACCCTTGGACCTCGAAGCAGCGCTTCTGACAAAGGCTCTTCAGCACTCCTCTGCTTACCCTTGGGCGAGCCTACAATCATCACGCCGCAAGCTCCGTCAACGAGGAGACCGGCGTAGCCTGCCAGCATCTTCTCCACGGTAGGGACGAGCTGCTTCGACTCCATCATTCCTATGACCGGAAGCTGTTTTTGCTGCAAATATTTCTCCAGATCTTCACTTGAATGAAGTTCCTCTGCTTCGGCTTGCGGTATTCCATCTCTCATTAATGGAGCAAGAACATGGGTGTTGATTAGATCAGTATCTGTCAGTCCATCTACATAGATAATGGCAGCACGGCTGTTCAAGCCCTTAATGACAAATTCCTTGATATGCACGTCCGAATTGTCGCCAATACTCTTTTTTATAAGCTGAATATCCGAATCGTAGTTGCCTGTAAGCGGCTGACCGGATTCTTGTTGTGACTGATTAGCGTCTTTACCCTGACCGGAACTGTTGTCTTGCTCAGGAGAGCTGCTTACTTCTCCGGAGGAAGTATTCGCCTTCTTGCTTCGGTTCGTTGCTTTAACATAACGATTAAGGTCAGCAGCAGCCTTCATCAGTACAACGGGAATGACGAATACGACAACCGCCTGGATCCAGATACCCCAGTCGGGGAAATAGGACAATAGGGTTTCCCACAATTTGAAAAAACTCCCTGCTGTGTTGGATTGTAAAGGATTGATTGTATTTTAACCCCATTCCCTCATAATCATTCTTTATTTGCCAGCAACAACTTCTAATCAGCCTTGTAATCGGCCTTATTGACGATTTCCCCTGTTCATTTTCGGGTATTAATTCTAAACAATACTCATTAGAATGCGAAAGGGGTATCTCATGCATATCAAGTACAAAAAAGCTTGGAAACAGAATATCATTTACGAAATTTATCCTCGCAGCTTTAAAGACAGTAACGGGGATGGAATCGGGGATCTGCCCGGAATTATATCCAAGCTTGATTACCTGCAGAGTTTAGGAGTAACTGCCCTTTGGCTGAACCCCATTTACCAATCACCGGACATCGATCATGGCTATGATATTACCGACTATTATTCGATCCAGCCTGAATACGGCACAATGAAGGATTTTGAGCTCCTTCTGGAAGAGGTCCATAAGAGAGATATGGGACTTATCATGGATCTGGTTCTAAACCATACTTCTGATCAGCACCCCTGGTTTAAAGCGTCTCGCTCCGACAAGCATAGTCGTTACCGGGATTACTACATTTGGAGACCTGCCGGAGCAGATGGCGGCCCCCCTAATAACTGGAGTTCTTATCTTGGCAAATCCGCCTGGACCTTCGATGAGGAGAATCAGGAATTTTATATGCATCTCTACAACTCCACCCAGCCGGATCTGAATTGGGACAATCCTGATCTGCGCGAAAGCATGTATAAGATGATGCGATTCTGGCTGGATAAGGGAATCGACGGATTTCGTATCGATGCAGTAAATGCAATCTCCAAGGATCAGACCTTCCCTGATTCGGATCTGTCCAGACTGCAATCGAACGGCGAACCCTTCATTAAGAATGGTCCGTATATTCACGATTATTTACAGGAAATGAATGAAAAAGTGTTCTCGCAATACGATATTTTCACTGCTGGTGAAATGTCCTATATCAGTGAGCAGGATGTACTCGACTATACACATCCAGATCGCAAAGAATTGTCCATGGTTATTTCACCTGAAGCAAGTACGCTCGGTAATCTCCCTGAAGATGAATTTCAACAAAAAGAATGGACTCTTGACGATTTGCGGGAGGTGATGCAGAAATGGCAAAAAAACGTAGGCGACCCCGGTGGATGGTTCGGTCTTTACTTCAGCAATCATGATCAGCCCCGACTGGTCAATACCTTTGGCAATCCCGTCGAGTATAGGGTTCAATCCGCCAAAATGATCGGAACAATGCTGCATACGTTGAAAGGAACACCCTTCATACTGCAAGGTGATGAACTAGGTATGACCAACAATCCCAAGCTTCATTCTATCGATGATATTAAAGAACAACAGGCGCTTGCCTATTACGATGTCATGGTTAATGAACGAGGAGAAGATGAAGAGAAGATCATGCAGCGAATTCGAAGAAAAGCAAGAGATCACGCACGAACCCCTATGCAGTGGGATGAGAGCAATCATGCCGGATTTACTACAGGAGAGCCTTGGCTTCCTGCAAATCCTAATTACAAGGAGGTTAACGTCAAAGAACAGGAATCAGATCCATATTCCGTGTTAAATTATTATCGACGGCTTATTGAGATTCGTAAAAACAATCCTGTACTTACTTATGGAGAGTATAAAGCCATTCTAACAGATCATTCTCAAATATTTGCATATCTACGTTTATTTATGGATCAGACTTGGCTCGTTTTGCTTAATTTCTCAGAGGAAGAAGCAGCTTACTCCCTTGATCCTAATGATATCGAACGATTGGCTGACGCTCGTCTTCTTATTGGGAATTACAAAGAGTCTAATGAAATTATTGATCTTAAAAGCGGTAATCTTAAGCCGTATGAGGCTATTGTACTGGCACCTCCACTTCACTTTCATGAATGAGGATATTGCATAAATCCCAAAGTGAAATTATCTAAACTAAATACCATCAGCCCGGAACCAAATCTTATGCGAATGGAACCATCCTCTGCTCGGCGTTCTGTCCTGAGGATTACATAAATCAAATCAAGAAGGAAATGGTTAAGCAGCTGGGGCATATTATCGACTCCTACATCGAGGAGCTCCGGGTTAATCAGAAGGCTATTAAGGAATGCGCCCCAAAAGATATTTACCTAGGCTAACTATATTACAAACAAAAAGAAGCTCTCTCCACTATGGAGAAAGCTTCTTTTTGCTTGGACATTGACTGCTTCCTGTTCAGTAGTCCTCATAAATTAACCTTTAATACCTGAGTTCAGGTTAATGGACTGCATAAAGTACTTCTGTGCAAAGATAAATAATATAAGTGTAGGAATAATCGCCAGCATCGCAGATCCCATGAGTTGTCCAATCAATCGATAGTTACCATAAATATCTTGAAGCAAGAGCAAGCCTGCTGTAATTGGCATCTTCTCTACATCCGTGTATACGATAACCGGCCATAGGAAGTCGTTCCAGGAACCGATGAATGAGAACAAGCCGCAAACGACCAATACCGGTTTAACCAACGGCAGAATGACAGAGAAATAGATTCTGAAATCACTCGCTCCATCCACGCGTGCAGATTCATCCAGATCGTGTGGAATGCCTTTCATAAACTGCCTTACCAAGAAGATGTTCCCCATTCCCGCAAGACCCGGAATAATCATCGCCCATGCAGTGTTTACCCAACCGAGAGTTTCAATGATCTTGTATGAAGGAATCAAGTTTACGACTGCTGGAAAGAACGAAATTCCGAGCAAGGTAAAGAATAAAGTGTCTCTTCCCTTAAAGTTCATGCGTGTATAGCCATAGCCTGTGATTGATATTATTACAATAACCAGGGCGGTGTGCGAAATCGCAATAAATAAAGAGTTCATTAACCAGCGCAAGATCGGAGCAGTGGACGTATTCTCCAATATGGTCACATAGTTATTGAAGTCCCAGTCAACCGGCAGCAATCTGAAGCCGGTCGAAACCACTTCCGTCTGGGAACGAAACGATGTCGTAATCCCAAATAGAACAGGAATCGCCCAAATGACACAAATCGCTATAAGAAATAGGTATGATATATATTTCGAAATATTGATTTTCTTTTTCATTTTGAACCATCTGCCCCTTCCGTATCCACTTCCTAGTTCGCATTTCGGTTCATTACATAATATTGCAATGCCGAAATAACCAATATAACGAGACCCAGCAGCACTGCCATTGCAGATGCCATACCAGCCAAGGATTCACCTGAACCGAATGCGAGTTGTCTGATGTACATCATAAGTACGTGTGTGCTCTGTTGCGGTCCGCCGTCAGTCATCATGAGTGGCTGACCAAATACGTTAAAGGAGCCGGCAGTTGTCATAACAAAGGTATAAATGAGCGGGAAACGAATAGACGGCAGCGTTATGCTGAAAAATCTGCGAACAGAACCTGCTCCGTCCATCTCGGCAGCTTCATATAAATCCTTGGAAACACCATTGATAGAGGCACGATAAATAATCATATTACCGCCAACCCCGCCCCAAACCGTAATAACAATGATAATAATCCAGGCGTATGGCTGAGTTGCCGCCCAGACCGTCTCCGATCCGAATACATTACCGGTAACACCTAGCTGTTTGTTGAAGATCAAAGACCAGATCAGTGCAGCTGCAGAAATAGAAATGAGGCCTGGAATATAAATGATCGATTGAATGGTTCCCTTCAATTTCACTTTTTTATGCTCCAGTGCCACAGCAATCATCAGAGGGATCACGATCAAGATCGGAACACTCAGAAGAACAAAGAGCAGGGTATTCTTCAAACCATTATAAAATTGATAATTAAACGTAGATTCGCTATCAAAAAGAATCGTTTTATAGTTATCAAGACCAACCCAAACCGGGTCATTAATTAAATTCCACTGAGTGAATGAAGCATAAATACCGTAGATCGTCGGTATTAGAATAAATATCAGAAATAAAATAAGATGGGGCCCAACAAAGAAAACAGGGGCAAAGGATCTCTTCTTCATAGCCTTTCAATTCTCCTTTTGGAAAAGTAATGTGCCATAAATGGCACATTACTTTTGTACTAAATCGATGTACTAAAGATTAATGTTGAACCCTGAGTCATCTTCAATTCATCTTATATATTCTCGTCTTGACGTCTGCTTTACTGAGCCCCGGTACTGCCTTGAGCAATTTTATCTTCGACTTCTTTTTGCATCGTCTGTAAGGTTTCATCCATATCTACGTTGCCTCGAATAATATCATTGGAGTATTTATCTACCACTTCAGCTACATAAGGATAATATTCGTAAGTATAGATGTACAGAGATTCAATTTGCTTCTCGTCTGTCGTAAAAAAGGATTGCATATAATCTTGGTATTCAGGACTTTCAAATACTTGTTTACTTGCTACGATCTGACCTGCTTTAGCCCATTCAATGGAGTTCTGGCGTATGAACTCCAGGAAGCTGCCGATTCCTGCTTCCTTCTCATCTGTTCTTGCTTCGTTATTCAGCATGGCGAACAAGTGGGAAGAAGAGCGGTTTGTAAATTTATCAGGACTAGCAGAGTAGACGTTCGTCACACCGAAGTTCAAGCCTTCCACAGCTGCGTGAGCAGTCGAGCTCCAAGTTCCATCTGTGGAGAAGAGAACGTTGCCGGACTGGAACATCAGGTAACCGTCTTCACCAAATGGAGTCATCAGGCCTGCATCGGCAATTTGCTTAACGGACTCATACGCTTGTTTCATTTCAGGTGTATTTACTGCCGGCTGACCATCTTGCTGTACATCGCCGCCTAAGTTCTGCAGCTGTCCAAGCATAGCCCACCCAAGAAGCGCATCGTTAACTACATAGTCTCCCTCTTCCATTTTTCCTTGAAGAGACAGGATTTCTTCCACTGTTACATTGTTATCATCAAGGAAGGATTCTGCACCGTACTTCGCAAGCAAATCCTTGTTGTAGTACATTACGTTAGCGTGGATATCAAGAGGTACTGTGTACTGAGTTCCATCGATCGTACCTGTTGACCATGCTTGAGGCAAATAGTTGCTTTCATTAATTTCAGGCTGTGCGGATAGAATTCCTGTCATTGGCTCAAGTACATTTTGCTTCACATAGCCAGGTACGCGGTCAGCATGGATAATGGTCAAATCTGGAATACCTTTACCGGAGTTAATTACTGTGGATAGTTTCGTATACATATCAGAGGTAATCACATGTTTTACTTTCATTTCAGGTTCAGTCGCATTATATTCTTTAACGAGCTGATCCATATAAGCCCCGTCTTCACCAGTCAGCGGTGTCCAAAATGTAATTGTGTTCTTATCGTCACTGCTGCAACCAGCGAGAACGATAACCAACAGAAGCATAGAAACGATTGTCAAAAGACCTTTTTTACGATTCATTTAAGAACCCCCCAGTGCTTTTCAAAATCAATGTTTTCATGAAACCGCATTCAAAGATTTAAATCATGGGCTGCCTTTTACTCCAACTTTCAAACTTGCTGATCTGCTGTCGAGGAGCTTGCCTAGGAGTGCTCCCGTACAGGCATAAAAAATATTGATAACATTTACATTAATCATTAATGTTTTTGCAAACATATCATAATTCATAGCGCTTTCATTGTCAACCACTTTTATCCATTCCGCTCATATTTATTTGCAAGCCGCCAGTTTAGCGGCTTACAACCCCTCCATCGGGGACAGGAACACCAAAGTCAGGCAGCCCGTCTTCGTTCCAGCTAAACACTTGGGCACGCGCATGACGATTCGGATCGTAGAGAGGATCCCCTTCAATTTCTTTATAATTTCTTGCGTGATAAATGAGAATATCCTGAGACCCATCCGGAGATACGGTGAAGCTGTTATGCCCCGGTCCGTATTGCCCTGTCTCTTCATTGGTTACAAACACGGGATCAGGCAGCTTGGTCCAGCTGTCCGGTGACAGAAGATCACTGTCTTCATCTGCATAGATCAGTCCCATAGCATAATTATAGTCTGTAGCACTAGCAGAAAAGGAGACGATAATTCTGCCATTTCTATGTAGCACAGCAGCTCCTTCATTTACTAGAAATCCGATCTTCTCCCAATCATACGTCGGCTCGGCAATCATAACCTGTTCTCCCTTAAGAGTCCATGGATTCTCCATCTCAGCAATATAAAGATTGGAGTTACCGACAATATCAGGGTCCTTCTGAGCCCACACGAGATAGCGCTTACCCATGTGCTCAAAAGACGTAGCATCCAGCGCAAAAGACTCCCACTTCGTCTTGATCTGCCCCTTCTCTGTCCATTCGCCTTCTAATGGATTCTCTGAAGCATTCTCCAAAACAAACATCCGATGATCGAATAGTCCTTCCACCGTCTCCGTTGTTCTGGCTGCGGCAAAATAGATATACCACTTATTATCTATGAAATGAATCTCGGGAGCCCATATATTAGCGCTCATCATGCCTTCATCATATTTGCGCCACACCACAACCGGTTCAGCCTTACCCAGCTCCTGAATCGTCTTGGCTCTACGAACTTCAATTCTGTCATATTCTGGAACGGAGCCTGTAAAATAGTAGTAGCCATCAGAATGTTTGTATACCCAAGGATCAGCCCGTTGAGGTATAATAGGGTTAACAAATTGAATTTCATTTCCCATGGATGTCAATCTCCTGTCTCATCGAATTGATTTACACATTTGTTTATTAATTCACAAATTTATTCATTAATTCACCTAAATATTAGAATGAATTGTTTCTCCTGTCAATTACATTTTCGTTATTAATTCATATATTCATTAACCTTTTAAATATCCATATAGAAAATAGATATATATCTCCGTTCATCAAACATTCTCTTTCGTTCTATTTCGTTGAATATATAAAGCTATCATCGCTGGACAAACCGCTGCTCTGGCGCGATTATCCTCAATGCCATCACGTCGACAGCAGATTATCTTATCTTTTTTAGTTGAATAATACCTTGTGAACGTGCGGAGAATCATATATTATAAAGTTCTACATGTATGATTTACATATACATTAATAAATCATCGCCGTTCGGAGGAATAACATTGAGAATTGAATTAGCTGAACAGAATTTGCATATATTTGAGGCTATCTCCAGCAATGTACGGATTCAAATCGTTCATCTCTTGTCACAGAAATCAATGAACATTAAAGAATTGGCAGAAGCGCTAGGACTTAGCAGTGCGATCATGACTATGCATGTAAAGAAACTAGAGAAGGCCGGAATCATCGAATCGACGATGGCCCCAGGCAAGGGCGGCGCTGCCCAGAAGGTATGCTCCCTTAGTATGGACAATCTTGAAATCGCATTCCCGATTAAAGATGTCATTCCGAGGGAGATTCGCAAAACCGAAATATCCATTGGTCACTTTACTGATGTACATATCCAGCCTACCTGTGGAATATGCACACGAGACTCCGTCATCGGAATCTTTGATGATCCACGCTACTTTCTCGATCCGGATCGTCTCAACGCAAAAATTTTGTGGTTTGGACAAGGTTATGTCGAATATAAAATTCCGAACTATCTGATGGGTGACGAGGTTCCAGAAGAACTGGAAATATCAATGGAGATCTCTTCTGAAGCTCCGCTTACCAATAATCATTGGCCATCTGATATTACATTCATTGTAAATGGTGTCGAGGTAGGGATGTGGACAAGCCCTGGAGATTTTGGGGGCAAAGGCAAGCTGAACCCGCCTTGGTGGTTTGAAAGTGTAAATCAGTACGGCTTATTGAAGCATCTCATCATTAAAAAAGAAGGAACATTTATGGACGGCATCAAGTTGTCGGACGTCACGATTGATGATATCGGCATCCGCAATAGTTATTGGTCCTTCCGTATTGCTGTCAAAGAAGATGCTGAACATATTGGTGGTGTGACGCTGTTCGGCTCTGGCTTCGGTAATCATAATCAAGACATCATCTTCCGTCTGTACTACACGACAAATAACGAGAAACCGGAATAATATGTTTTAGAACTGCTTCTCTT
The DNA here is from genome assembly GCF_042678545.1 of Paenibacillus provencensis. NCBI lineage: Bacteria > Bacillati > Bacillota > Bacilli > Caryophanales > Paenibacillaceae > Paenibacillus > Paenibacillus provencensis. The sequence continues at coordinate 102,306 of NZ_JBHTKX010000006.1, forward strand.
TCAAACAGAAAGACATCGATTGAATTGGCATTTACCATGCGAAACTCGATGTCTTTTTTTATAATTTCTATTACATCTGCACAAACAATTAACGGCGGCGGGAGTTCTCGCCGCCGTCTTCAACCGTTATCTTCTGCAGATTCGTTTTATAACCCGTAATAACCGCAAACCACGTGTCCCACTGCTTTTACAGCAATTTTTGAGATAATCAGCAACCTGCTGTGTTAATTCAGGTGCATTATAAAGCAGCGGATAGTCATTCTTGTACGTTAGTTCGTATGTCACGCCAAACTCCGCCTCGATTTATAGCTAACCACGAAGGTTTAGAATCACAAAAAAACCCTTTGAGCTATACTCAAAGGGTCCCTTCGCATACTACTATTGAATTTACAGTTTGATGATCTGACCTGTCTTCTGTGATTCGAATGCAGCAAGAATGACATTCAGTGATTTCAGTCCTTCTTCTCCAGAGATAGATGGCGGCGTATTTGTCACGATGGATTCAACAAAAGCGTCGATCACACCACTTGGTACTTGTTTTTCATTCGTTGCCATTGCGCCGACTTTGTACGTCTCAACCGTACCATTCGTCAGCTCAACAATGACCTCATCACCTTCAACTGTACCGATCTTCATCACGCCGTTCTCGCACCACAATACGGTACTGTTGTCTCCGCCTTTGTACTGGGTCCAGCTGGCTACCAATGTGCCAACCGCTCCGCTCTTCATACGCAGGATGCAGGTTGCATTGTCGTCCACTTCTGTGCCTTCCTTATGCAATGTGCTGATAAAGCCGGCAACTTCGGACACTTCATCGTTCAGCAGGTAACGAATAAAGTCAGATTTGTGAACGCCAAGGTCGCCCATTGCGCCCATAATTGCTTCTTCTTTGCGGAAGAACCAGCTGCCAGCACCGTCCACGCTCCATGCTTCCGGACCCGGATGTCCAAAAGAAGTACGGAAAGTTAGTACTTTGCCCAGTTTGCCTGACTCAAGCAATTCCTTGGCCTTCACGTGAGGCGGCATGAGACGCTGGTTGTGTCCTACCATGAGGAACACCCCATTTTTCTTCGCTGCTTCAATCATTTGCTCGCCTTCTTCAGCTGTACATGCCATCGGCTTCTCCACAAGCACATGCTTGCCTGCATTTGCTGCTGCAATCGCCATGGAAGCATGCAAATAGTTCGGTGTACACACGCTGACCGCATCTACTTCCTCATTGGCAAGCAGCTCTTCATAGCTCGCATAGCCTTTACCACCGTAGGTTTCAGCCATTTTCTCGGCACGCTCAATAATCGGATCTGCAAATGCAACGAGCTCTACTTGTTCATTTGCCGCGTATTCCGGAATATGTCTACGCTCAGCAATCGCACCACAGCCGAATACGGCAACTTTAATCTTTGTCATGTCGAATCTCCTTTAGTGAATTTAGTTAGTTTATTAGTTTGAATAGACGAAAATGAACGATTAGCCCAATTTACTAAGATAATTCTCTTTTACCCACTTGTAGCTGTTCTCAATGCTTTGAAGCGGTGGATTCTGACAGACATCCTGTTCAACAATCAGCCACTGTACTCCTGCTTGATCCGCAGCGTCAATAACAGCTGGCAGATTCACAGAGCCTTGACCCAGCTCAAGTGTTTTCATTTGACCCTGCCCATCTTTGCTGAAATCCTTCAGATGGAGCAGTGGCAGGCGGTCTGTATACTTACCGATATACTCGATTGGATCTTGACCTGCGAATTGTACCCAGCATACGTCCATCTCAACTTGAACCGCTGCAGGGGAAGTCTCAGCGAACATCGCGTCAAAAGCATTGCTGTCTCCAACCGTGCCATGGAATTCGAAGTCATGATTATGGTAGCCAAAGATCAGGCCTTGCTTGCGGACCTCATTACCAATCTGCTCAAGCTCAGTGAATAATGCCGTCCAGCCTTCTGCCGTTTCCGGGCGATCCTCCGGCATTAGGAATGGACAAATCATATACTCAGCACCGATCGTTTTGAGATAATCAATTTCCTTCTGCAGGTCAGCACGCATCGCATGAAGGGAAACGTGACTGCTGAAGCCCTTAAGACCCAGATCGTCCAAAAGCGCTTTCATTTCTTCAGCAGGAATGTCACCATAGCCGGCAAATTCAACACCTTCATATCCAAGGTCAGCCACTTTCTTGAGTGTTCCTCTGAAATCCGCTGCGGTCTCTTCACGAAGTGTGTACAACTGTAGCCCGATATTGATCTTTCTCATCATCTATTACCTCTTTCTGTAGTAGGATTACGAACTTTAAACATCTGCATATGCACTAAATCGCTAATTTTCACAAAGGTTCGTATCAAACCTGCGGTATTTACTAAAACCCTTTCGTGAATCCGGGTCGCCAGCTTCCGTTTGAATCGAACTAGTTACATTGTAAGTCGAATTGGGCTAAAATGAACATATCCAATATGATCATAACATGAACTATTTGCTCATTATTTTGACAGGAGGCCTAGAATTCCAGTGGATACAACCCTTCTCCTATGTGATTATTCCTATCATTACAAGCCGTTCATTCAAAATACAAAAAGCGGATTACCCCACTATCTTTTTCGGCTGCAAACGGAGGGAAGCTGCAAAGTTTATTCGCTGGGTCAAGAGCACACGCTCACAACCGGAGATCTTCTGCTTCTGAAGCCAGGTGATGACTATCATCTTGTCGTAGAAGAGCCTGCGAACGAGGGTCGATTGTCCAGTGGGGACTATTATCTGTTCTGCCAAGGACCCTGGATTGATGACTGGTGGAACAGAAGAAGATCGAGGCCTGCGGTCAGCCGGGTTGGGCTGGATGAGAAGCTCATCGGACTATGGCGCAATCTGCTGTTAGTAAGACGACGGGGTTCATTAGAGGAAAACACGGAGCTGGAGGATGTGCTGCTTCGCGGACTATGCTTATATATTGACAGAGCGATCTCTGAACATGTCCAGACAGGGCTCAAAGGAACCTCAACCCTGAAGCTAAAGCGATTCATCGAGGAGCATGCGACAACCACCTTCAAGCTGGAAGAAGCAGCGAGCTATGCGGGTCTCAGCTTATCCAGTGCAGTTCGTTTATTCAAAGAGCATTATGGAAAAACAATGGTCCAATATGCCATTGAAATCCGGCTTAAAGCTGCCGTGGAGCAAATGAAGTATAGTAACGAAATGACACTTGAGCATATTGCCGAGATTTGCGGCTTTGCCAGCTATTCTTATTTTCACCGGGTATTCCGCACGCATTTCGGCATTTCTCCGATTGAATACCGTTCCCGAATTGTTAACTCACACATTTAAATATTTTTAAGATGAATGACTTATCCGCGATATTGAATCCCGTTTTTTTTTTGAGAGGAGCACATATGAAACTAGACAAAGAAACAATGGCTCGAATTGAAGAAGATAACCGGACCGTATTTGCATTGCTGAGCCATTACCTGAACCAAGCGCCTGACCTTATCACCACAGAGGGGATTCAGGAGATTACGGCCTACGGTGTTTCCGAAGATCGAAACGATGAAGGAGCCTGTTGAAGCGGCCTTTGGCAATGCGCTTACCTTCGGTCTTGGCCTTGGCTATTATGCCTATATGGTTTCCGAGAAAGATAATGTGAAGAGCGTCACCGTCGTCGAAGCAAATGAGCATGTCATTAGACTGTTAAAAGAGCATATCCTGCCGCAGTATGCTATCTGTAATGCAAAATAGCGACCGTCTTCAACTTAGAAGATGATCGCTGTTGATTTATATGCGCCCGTTATATCTCCCCTATACCGGTATCTACGGTCGCAATCGCCAGGTATACACTCCCCAATCCGAGCAGACACAGTACGGCGTTTACTAGATTCGTATGCAGATCCATATCCAGTAGAAATCCAAAATTTTGAAATTGCATAAGAAATATGGCTACCAGCAGGATTCGTTTCTGCATTCGAACACATCCATTCGCTTGAAATGACCCCTAAGTTAGACAATCTAACTAGAGGTCCAATTCATCTCAGCTGGTTCTTTGCTTAATGAGGGCTCTCTATCCTTCTCTTCTTATGAATGTCTTCTGTTCCGGCATCGAGTGCGGTCTTGTAATACAAGCATTTATGTTCAATAACTTCCATCGTCTTCTTCAGTTCTTCCATCTGTGCTTCTACCGTGGCTCTTCGTTCGATGAACATATCATGTCTCTGCTGTAATGTCGCATCTCCATCAGAGCACCAGTCAATAAAGTCTTTAATTTCTTTGATCGGCATTCCGGTCAGCTTCAGACATTCAATTACTTTTAAGGCGTCCATGTCGGACTCCTTAAACAATCTTCTTCCACCCGCTGTCCGTTCTACAAATGGCAGCAGACCCTCCTTATCGTAATAACGCAACGTATAGGGTGTAAGGTTCAACTCTTTGGCTACTTCACTAATGGTATATGTCTTCATGCGATCTTCTACTCTCCTATCCTCTTAAACATACACTTCGAGTTAACTCTAGGTATTCTATCAAGGACTATTAATGATGTCAAAGCAAGACCATTTCATGCGACTTAGGTACGATTTTAGTAAAAATCTATCGATGTGGCTTGACTTAGAGTTAACTGTAACATTTAACATGAATTTGCAAGAGAAGTTTCTAGGGTAGGGAATGGATTGAGGATATTTTAAATCGATCAAGCATGATTTCCTTTCTCACTGGAATACTGCCTTTCTCATGAACAATAAAACTTTAACTCTAGGAGGTTACATTTATGATAACAGCTAAAGCACGAGCTGTAGATGGTCCAGATCAATCATTTCGAACAGCTGAAATCGTACGACGGGATCTCGATACACAGGATGTCCTGATTGAAATTAAATACGCGGGGATATGCCATTCTGACATCCACACCGCTCACGGCGAATGGGGAGAAGTGAACTACCCTCTCGTACCTGGACATGAAATTGCAGGAATCGTAACCGATGTGGGCTCCGAAGTAACCAAATATAAAGTAGGCGACCGGGTAGGCGTTGGCTGTATGGTGGACTCCTGCGGGGATTGTGTGAACTGTCGTAAAGGAGAAGAGCAATACTGTCTCAAAGGGAACATTCCTACTTACGCGGGTGTAGACAAGTATGGCGAACCGACACAAGGGGGATATTCTTCCCATATTGTCGTAACTGAAGACTTTGTCGTCCGAATTCCAGATAACATTGAACTTGACGCAGCAGCCCCACTACTCTGTGCAGGGATTACGACTTATTCACCGCTTCGCCGCTGGGGAGCTGCTCCAGGCAAGAAAGTCGCTGTGGTCGGCATGGGTGGCCTTGGTCATATGGCGGTTCAGATTGCACATGCCATGGGTGCCGAGGTAACCGTTCTGTCCCAATCTCTGAAGAAGAAGGACGATGGCTTGCAGCTTGGCGCAGACAGCTACTATGCTACAAGTGATCCGGAAACCTTCGAGAAACTAGCGGGATCCTTTGATTTAATTATTAACACGGTAAGCGCCAGCTTGAATATGGATGCTTATTTCTCACTACTCACACTGGACGGAACATTGGTGAACGTCGGTGCGCCTGGAGAGCCGCTGTCACTTCATGTCATGTCTCTCATAGGACATCGCCGTTCATTCGCAGGCTCCATGATTGGAGGTATTCGTGAAACCCAGGAAATGCTGGATTTCTGCGCAGAACATAATATCGCTCCGAAGATTGAGGTTATATCCGCTGATGAGATTGATGAAGCCTACAAGCGGGTCCTCGTTTCGGATGTGAAGTACAGATTCGTTATTGATACGAGCACGATGTAAGTAGCCATAATGAGGATCATATCTTATCAGGGTCCGCTCTGTGGAGATAAAATAGGCCGTCCTACGATCATGTAGGACGGCCTTTGATTTATCCTATACAGCTGACGAACAATGGCTCAATGCGGCAGTTCCCCAGCTTCATTTTTCACGAGCTCTGCTTATTTGACGATGACTTTAGATAGATCTGCTTCCATTCCTTTGAGTGCGGCATAAGTCAATTTGTCCATCACCGCATTGTCAAAACAAATCGTCTTCATCATACGGTAATATTTCTTAGTCAACGTAAATCCTGGCTGGAAGGAAACATCTCGCAAGCACGCACCTTTAAAGGAAGCACCAGTTAAAGCACACTTCTCGAATCTGACACCTTAAAGCTCTGTCCGTCAAGGCAAAGACCGGTAAGGTCAGAATTTTTGAAATCTACTCCAACGAAGATACAGTTCTCAAACGTCGTCTTCCTAAGATCGGTCGTGCTAATCTTGACGTCTGTCAATCTCGCCCCAACAAACCTCACACCGTTCAAGCTGGAAACGTTGAAATTCGTTCGTACCAACACCGATGTATTAAAGCTCGCATTCGAAAGATCCAGTGATGAGAAGTTGCAGTCCGTCAGGTTCGCTCCATCAAAATTTGCATCCCGTACATCGCTGCTTGAGAACGTACTTCCCGTCAAATCTGCATTGGAGAAGTCAGAGCCCTGTAATGCACTCGACGCAAATTTCCCTTTATGTACCGTTACATCAGCAAAGTCGCTCTTCGGTAAATTACTCGCACTAAAGTTCGTGAGCACCTGCCTCTCCAGCGTGCGTGACAGGCTTGCAACCTCCTGTACCGTTTGTTCGATGTCACCGATACTATCGATGGTCATCTTGAAGGCCGTTTCCTCATCCTTGCCCTGCTCCTGGAGTTCCCGATACCGGTCATTCAGATCATGGAGCAGATCACTCTTCAGTTCCTCAACGCTCTTGACTCCATCATACGGTGCGAACACTGCGTTTAAATAATTGACCAACTTCTCATCCATAGGATCGATCAGCTCCTCATAATAAGTCCTTAAGAACTCGCTTCGCATATTCCCAGTTTTCTATATTACGATGATAAGTTTCTCTGCCCTTCTCTGTGATCCTAAAATATTTCCGTCTTCCGCCCTGCGATTCATCGCCCCAGTACCACTCAATATCACCCTCAACCTCAAGCCGCCTAACACTGGAGTACATCGTTGCTTCCTTTAGTTCATATTCTCCGCCTGAACGTTCTGCAATCAACTTCACGATCTCGTAACCGTAACGATCCGCCTCGGATAGTAAGCGTAATATCATCGTATCGGTATGTCCGCGCAGCAGGTCGGATGTTATTTTATTTTTACTCATCTCAACACCCCCACTATTTCATGATAGTTTATACTACTGTGACTGTAAAGGTAATAGGGATAGGGATATATAAACCGACCTTTCAACCTCATTCATTTGAGTCCTAAATTCATTTCATGTTATACATCGAAAGAATCAAGACAAACAAAAACAGCCCGATATAAGTTAAATATCAGTCTGCTCTCGATTTGAGGATAAATGCTGTGTATCGTTTATTTTAACACTGGCTTAGGTAAAATCCTTGAGCGTACTGATTCATTAACGTGCAGAATCGGCGATTATGCCCAATAAAAAAGGAAGACAGATCATATCGTTTCCTCGAGGGCTCGTATGTAACAAGCAAACGGTGTCTCATACGCTCCATGGAATACTCAATAAACGACTCTGTTTTCTTAGAGGTGATGAATGTGATGTAAGCATAGAGGGAATGGTTCTCCGGCTCATCCAACAGACTTACGCCAGCACAAGAGAACTCTGTCTGTATTCCCGCACGTTCGAAATACGTTAATGCAGGAAGTAGTTCTGCGTCAAATTCAGCATCACCTAGCCAAACCGTCTGCTTATCTCGTTTTCTGTGCTTAGTCATCGCCACCCATTCCCTTAATTCTACCTCTCTCCCGGTGCCACTGTTCTCTACTGTGCGTACTTATCACTTGTTCTATCTCTTGGTTGGCACTTCTCGCATGTTCAGCCATATATCTGCCCTCCTCTCAAGCGGCTATCTTCTTAAATCTTAATCCTGCTCATCGCTTTTAAGGGTTCTCTTCGTCTTCGCAATCCATACAGTATCCGAACACATCAATCTTGTAATTCATCGATCTAAACTGTTCAGGCTTCGGCAACTTCATCTGTTCCGGATCAAAAGTTAACGGGATGGTGTGCTTACAGTCCATACAAATAAAATGCAGCTGTGGCCTGATATGATCGATGACACGATAACGCAGTTCATTGCCCAGTGCGAAAACCTCAATGATCCGATATTTTTTATAAAGCTCAAGATTCCGATAAACCGTCCCATAACTCAATCCAGGAAAGTTTTTTTCCATCATTTGATATACCTCTATGGCTGAGAACGGACGATCTAACCTTACGATTAAATCAAGTAAAAATGTCCGTTTGGCCGTAATTCGGACGCTGTTCTCAGCCAGGAAGGCAATCAAATTATCGAGCTTCGTGCTTGGTTCCAACCTAATCACCTGCCTGCTATTTACATACATAAAATGAATAGATGTCACACAACTTGAGCACATAAAATGCCATATTGGACTGACTTCGAGAAGTAATTTAATACCGTCGAATAACCTGAACCCCAGATATCCGCTAGGTCACGGGTACTCGCCTTTGAGTCTTTCAGCTTTTTCCTTTAAATATATATGAGCTCACGAAATTATTCGTAAGAATTACGATTTATATTCGATAATATAATTCCTTTTATTTAATATGTCAAATACTAAATGGCAATGGGTAGGAAATTATATTCATCTTCATTTGCATTAATTGTAATAATTACGATTTAAAGAAGCATATATCTACTAATAGATTTCTATCAACGCTTAAAAGTATGTAATCCATAAATTAGAGAGGATGATTCTTGTGCGAATTCCGACCTTCATCTTAAGTGGCTTTCTGGGCAGTGGCAAAACAACACTGCTTCTACAAATGTTAGAGGAAACAAAAAAACGGGGGTTACAACCTGGCGTAATAATGAACGAACTGGGTCGGCAAGATGTAGATGGTCAACTGATCAGCGAGCAAAGCGAGGTGCAAATTGAAAGACTGTTAGATGGATGTGTCTGCTGTGACAAAAAGGCGGAATTGGACGGGGCCTTGCGCCTGCTGCTGCAAAGACAGCCTGATTTCATTTTTATTGAACTTACGGGTGTTGCGAACCCTGAAGAAATTGCTGATATACTGGCAGAGTCGTTTCGCAACGAAGTTGAAAACAAACGAATTATCACCGTATTGGATGCCGAGCATACGCTCGACTATAATAGCATTTTTGCTGCTGACCGCCAGCTTGTTCGAACACTTCGCCGACAAATTGAAGTAGCCGACCTTATCCTTGTGAACAAGAAGGACTTGGCTTCTTCACAAGCATTAGCCAAGATTGAAAAAGTCGTTCGTAAGCAAAATGAACATGCGGAAATTCTTTATACTGTGCATAGTGAAATCAATGTCGCTTCACTGCTCGAAGGGATCACACCTCATAAAAATCTTACGAATCCTGCGGAGGAATTCACTAATACACCTATCCCTGAACCCTCTTATTCTCACATTAAAACGATTACTCTTCCTATTCCTGAATCCATATCCTTCAATAAACCTGAATTGGAACAATTCCTTCGTCATTGGTGTCCACAATTGGTTCGAATGAAGGGCTATATTCGTATTGATGAAAAAGTCGAATTGTTTCAATTTGCAGGGGGCAGGATGAATTGGACAACTTCCGTATATCCAGGTACCCCCTATTTAGTTGTAATAGGCATGCAATTGGACAAGAATCAAATGCTTGCGGAATGGACCGCTTTTTGTGAATCCATGAATGTTACGATGAAGTCTTCTTAAGGTCCAGCACCATTCGTGTGTACTCATCATGTTTACGATCATAAACGCTCAACCGTTACAAGATGAGGAGTAATTAATGAAACCATCTAACAATAGACCCATTCTCCCTGCGAAGCCGGAACGACATCGGCGCTTCGGCTCCACGGATCCTATTCCAGGAAACAAACCAACAACAAAAGAACAAATGGCTGATCTTCAAAATAGTCGAGAAAACTACTTGTTCCCCATAGATCATGTCGGGATCTCTGCGGTCAAGCACCCCATACAGGTTCATTCTGATCTAGAGACCCGGCTCCAAACCAGTATTGTTACGATCTCGCTTGCAACCAGCCTGCACCGAGAATCGAAGGGTATCAATATGAGCCGGCTCACTGAGCAATTGGAGCGATATCGTCAGAAGAGCTGGTCGGCTGAATTACCCGAATTGATTGAATTTGCCCAAGAGCTTGCCAATGATATGGGTCAAGACCGATCCGAACTAACGATGACCTTCCCTTGGTTCTACGAGCGCTCCGCCCCGGTTACGGGAAGAACAGGACTAAGTCATGCAGAGGCTTCCATTCAGATAAGCTATGAAAAAGAAAAGCAGCCAACCATCACGCTGGGCTTGCGTGTGGCAGTAACCACTTTATGTCCATGTTCCAAAGAAATCAGCGAGTACAGTGCTCATAACCAGCGCGGCACCATCTCAATAACAGCCGAGGTTAATCCGGATCCGGATGCATACTTTGTACAGGATTGGAAAACTGCGTTTCTGGAAGCAGCAGAATCCAATGCAAGCTGTGCACTACATCCGATTCTAAAACGTCCAGACGAGAAAGCCGTGACCGAGAACGCTTATGAGAACCCTCGCTTTGTAGAGGATATGGTACGCCTTGTAGCTGCTGATTTATATGAAATGAACGCTGTATGGGCTTTTACAGTAGAGTGTCGGAACGAGGAATCCATTCATTTACACGATGCCGTAGCAAAGATTACTTATGATAAAAGAAAGGAAGAGGCGGCAACCTAACCCCCCTCTTCCTTCCCCCAATAATTTATGCATGAGCTACTACAAGTGCATTAAACTTGCCACTGCAATATATACTAGTGTGCACATACTCAATCATTTATGTCCCCTGAACCCATGATATTCACTGGTTCGTTTCCAATTGGAGTTCACTGAGACGATCAACAAAGTCCTTAAATTTTTCTTTTTCACTTATAGTCAGCTCAATGTTGTCTGCTTCTTGTATTGTATCTTTAGATTTCTTGAATTGACCCAATGAATTAAAAATCTCTGCCTGCAGCACTATATGCTTTGAATAAAACCTCATTTGATATCTCTCCTTCGAGCTTATGGAATGCGACTTCCAACGTATTTCTTGCTGCCAAAAAATCTTCTTTTGAATAAGCAAAACGGTAAGCCTGCTCATATGCCCGTTCAAACTTCGATTTAAGGGTCTTGTCTCTTTCGCCTTCTCCTTCCTTTAACGGAATGGAATCCCCAATGCTCTCTCCAATTATGATGTAATTCCCACTAGCATCCGTAATATTTACTCTCCAGTCTTCCGCTGTTTTATTTAGCCTTGAGACTCTAGGCATACCTTTTGATGGAATTTTTCCGTAATAGTCTTTTAGCTTTACCTTGAATTGTTCATACACTTCTCGAATGTTTGGTACAACGACATAACATCCTCCGGTATTCCCCTCTACTTTAAAATTTTTCACACCATAAAAGCTGAATTCTCCAATACCTTCCTTTCTTACAGAAGCAAAACGGTAAGGAGCCTTCTGATAATACACAATATTGAATCCTAGAGCTGTATAAAATTCTAAATGGTTATCAAATAAATCATAGTCACAGTCAAAAATCGGAATGATTCTATTGCGGTTTAATTCTACTTTTTTCACTTAACCCACCATAGATTCCCGAACGGATCAACAAAACCACCCATATTCCCTGTTTCTTCTGAAGGTTCCATTAGAGGTGTTGCTCCTTCTGCAATTGCCTTTTTATAAGTATCAGCAACATTTTCAACAAATATATACATCTGGATCGGTACAAGTCCTTCTGTATTTAACTCCCCACACACTCCTGGTCCGCAGCTTCCGTCAGCAGATGTATCAGCAAAGTAGATGGTGCTGTTTCCTATTCTCATTTCTGCATGAATTACACCCTCCGTGTCTCCCAGTCTTACAATAGTTCCTACTTCGGCATTGAATACATTTTGAGTAAAATGAATGAACTTGGATGCATTTAGTACCATGAAATACGGTATAATGGTTTGCTCTACTTTTAGATTAGTCATCTGATTCTTCTCCTTTGTTTTAAAAACTAGTAAGGTAGGTCAACTAAAACCCACCTAACATTTTAATCGTACAACATGCATGCAAATGCTAAGGTTTAATAAATACATATACTGTCATTATTGAATTATAATAAAGAAACCCGTCATCTGCTTTAACTATAAATTGTAGGGTGGGTATAAGGAGAAATGTGATGAAAGGCATTGAAATCGCTAAGAAATTAAATATAAGCACAAGTGCATTAAGACATTATGAATCATGGGGACTTATTCCAGAAGTAGAGAGAGCAGAAAATGGATATCGGATCTATACAAGTACGCATGAGGCATATTTTCAATGCATACGTGCCTTGAATGCTGGATTCGGAATGGACTTGGTTAAAAAGGTGATGCCTCTGATCATAAATAGCAAAATACATGATGCCTTATGGCTAATTAACAAAGCGCAGGTTGACCTCCATGCTGAAAAGGAAACAGTGCAAAGAACAGCTAAAATACTTGATTCAACGGAATTAACGGAATTAACCAATATTCATAAATACAATCATAAAAGTAATTTCACCATTGGAGAGGTAGCTAAAGAAGCAAACGTATCTGCTTCATCCATTCGTCATTGGGAAAAGGAAGGTTTAATAAATCCTGAACGGGACAAAGATAGCGGATTTCGTATATATTCCACAGCTGATATTAGAAGAGTACATATCATTCGAACCATTCAGCGCGTCGTTTACTCCTTGGATATTGTTCGTGAGGTATTAGCGGATATTGATAATAGTAACGTGCTTCAGGCTAAGGAGATGATCCTCCAATCTCTCCAATATATTGATAATGCACTTGTTGAGCAGGTTCGAGGTATTGCCACGCTTCAAAACCTGTTGGACACTCTGTGAAAGTAACAACTACAACTTTCAAACAAAGGCTGCCTAAGAAAAAAGCCGAGCGAAATCAGGAGTGGATACCTGAAATTCGCTCGGCTGTCGTTTTGCATTACAGTTGTGTTCTAGATTTTTAGAACACTTCAAAATTAGACTATTATCTTTAGTAATCTTAATCTTGCCATATAAGGTTCCCTCCATCGCCATTTCTGGTTTTCGGTCTCTGGTTGCATTTTTGAGCAAATTATTGTGAGGGTATCCACACAAGCTTCAGATCGTTTCTTCGACTGATTTGATAAAGGCTTGAGGTATTGGGAGAGATGTATTCCATGAGAAACTGGTGAATTTTTGCTCAATGGAACGGGATGAGTTGTAGAAACGGGTGGCACTTGCATGAGCAGTGGCAATAAAATCAAGAAGCAGCCGGCTGACCAGCTGCTTCCTTCTGTTTCAAATCCGCGATCAGAGCATTAAGTTTGCGGATTCCAACGTCCCCCTGTCAGAATAGCCTGCTACACCATCGCGCGCAGTCGTTTCATATCGGCGATCGGCGGCAGGCCGAACAACCTTGCATACTCACGGCTGAAATGGGAGGGACTATCATAGCCTACCTGAAAAGCGGCTTCCGCCGCATCAGCAGTTTCGGATAACAGCAGGCGCCGCGCTTCCTGCAATCTGATTCTTTTTTGATACTGCAAAGGGCTCATCGCTGTGACTTCTTTAAAATGTCTATGCAACGATGAAGGGCTCATATTAGCCAGCTCGGCCAGCTCCTCGATTCGCAGTGGCTGGGCATAATTCTCCTTGATTTGCTCGATGACCTCCTTGATCCGGTAAGCGCTGCTTCCCTCCACAGCAATCTGCTTCAACACATCCCCCTGCTGCCCTTGCAAAATCCTGTACAAGATTTCACGAATGTACATCGGCGCCAAAGCTTTAATGTCCTCAGGTGTCTCCAATAACCTTACAAGCCTTATAGCAGCATCAAGAAGGGAAGTGCTTGTTTGGCTGATAAACAGCCCGCGCCTGGAATCCCCTGGTTGAACCGCGCGAAGCTCGGACTCCTCCAGAATCTCTACAATTTGAGCAGGCTTAAAATCAAGCCTGAAGCACAAGTACGGCACATCGGATGAAGCTTCAATAATCTGACCCGATACCGGCAAATCAACCGAAACCACAAGATAATCCGAAGGTCCGTATTGATATCTCTCCTCTGTCAGCATCACTTCTTTTTTACCCTGAGAAACGATGCATAAAGCAGGTTCATGAACTCTATAGATTGGCTCGGTGATCTTCGAGCTTCGAATACAGTATAAGGATGGTATGTCCGTCGCGTGAGCCCCTTCCCCGGGCGAGAACCGGTCAATAAGCTTCGCGAGTTCTTTCTGTTTTTGTATAAGGTTTGTTGTTTTCGGCACGTTTTCCCCACCTTCCATCTCAGAACACTTACTATAGTTATTATAGCCTTTTCCTTCTGTATCGATTAGTTGCTTGAAAGGAATGAGCAATCTTTTGCGATGAATCTTCTATCTGTCCATTTTTCAAGTGCCTCATAATATCCATAGCGGCTCTAAATGATTAAAGGAGAAGATTGCTTATGAAGATAAACACTGATTTAACAATAGTCTCCGGGAACAACAACCCGTATGTAGGGATGTGGGTTACGGCGGACGGATATATTCGTCATGAACTATTGCCGAACGGCCGGTATGACGAGGCGCGCGGCAACCGAAAAAGCGCCTACACAGGCAGTTACACAATCACGGGCAACCATATCGATTATGTCGATGATACAGGCTTTACCGCTGACGGGGAATTCCGGGACGGAATTCTCTATCATGCCGGTATGATTCTGTATCGGGAAAGCAAGGAGGATTGAGGACATATGGATAGAAGAGTCTGGATTTTAACGATTGCCGCCTTTGTCGTCGGTACGGTCGAGCTGGTCATTGCAGGCATTATCGAAATGATTGCCCGGGACCTGCAGGTTTCCGTTGCGGCCGCGGGACAGCTCGTTACCGTATATTCTCTTGTGTTCGCCTTCGGATCACCGGTAATTATTGCCTTGACGGCCAATATGGAGCGGCGCAGGCTGCTCATTATCGCGATGTGGGTGTTTTTTGCGGGGAATATCCTGTCCATTATTAGTCCAAATTTTACCCTGCTCCTGATTTCCAGAGTAGTGCTTGCCGCAAGCTGCTCTGTCATCATCATTTTGTCCATTACATTAGCGGCCAGCATCGTGCCTCCGGCATTAAAAGGCCGCGCAATAGGCATTATATTCATGGGTTTGAGCGCTGCCCTGATGCTTGGCGTGCCGCTCGGCACATGGATTGGCGATCGCTGTGGCTGGAGAATGACGTTTGTCTTAATCGCCGTACTTACATTGATTGTGGCTTTATGCGTTCAGCGCTTACTGCCTAAAACACCGCCGCAACCGTCAGTTTCTCTCCGGACACAGCTTGGCACGTTGAAGAGCTCCAAGATTCTCTCGGCCCATTTGGTTTCCATACTGCAGATGACAGGTCAATTTACGATCTATGCATATATTACGCCTTATCTGCAAACAACAATGGGCTTATCCGCACCTATAATCAGTCTGGTGCTCCTGGTTTACGGCCTCGCCGGAATTGCCGGAGGCTGGATCGGCGGCTGGTCCTCCGACAAGCTGGGGCCGCGGAAGACGATCATCCTCACGCTTGTGCTGCATGCCGCAGCGATTCTCCTCCTGCCTTACGCCGTATCCAACATGTTCAGCTTATTACTGGTGGTCGCCGTCTGGTGTACCTTCAATATGGCGCCCAGCCCGGCCATTCAGAGCTATCTTATCGAGACAGCTCCCGAATCAGCGGATATTCAGCTCGGCTTCAATACTTCGTCGCTTCACATTGGAGTCGCGCTCGGCTCCATGATAGGTGGCTTCGTAGTGAGCCAATACAGCATTTCCATCAATCCTGTAGCAGGCGGGTTGATTATACTCTTATCTATCCTCTCCGCCCTCTACTCGATGACAAGAAAGGAAAAACGCGATGCTGTAGAGCAAGCCGTTTAATATAAAGTGGTTCAGTAACACTTCGAGGGAATGATGACACGATTCTACAAAATCAAGGAATGACAGAAGGGACGATCCGTTCACGTCGAACGATGTCCTATCCTGATTTACGTTCGTCCCACCCCCAGAAGCAAATAAAAACGGGGCCACCCGAAGGCAGCCCCGCACTGGAGTCATGTTGTTTAATCTGGATGTCAATTCTGTAGACTATAGAAGAGCACCTAGTAGCATTTTCTCAGTCTACAACTTTATTTTCCCGGTTTATCAAGACCTAGATTTAGGAAAGTCAGATATAATAAAGGGTTCCACATATTATACATGACTAATATGTGGAACCCTTTATGCTTAACTAGCGTACTCCTTTAGAATTCCTGTGGAACGAATATTTTAAGTCACATTGTTAATCATATCGCATCTTGTCCATTTCCATATATAACACATTCCATCGATGGCCGTCCAAATCGGCGAATCCGGCACCGTACATCCACCCGTCCTTGTATCCGGGCTCTCCATATACAGTACCACCCGCGTTAACAGCCTTGCGTACCATTTCATCTACTTCTTCCGGGCTTGCCGCATCAATGGAAAACAACACCTCACTCCCATATCTATTATGCTTTCAGTCATTTTTGCTCCTCCTTAAATGCTGATACCTTCATTGTATTGAATTCATCAACTCATAGTAATATTTAGAATCACTAGTCTTATTAAGGCTATACCAGGCGTCTAATGTTTTTGGAGAAAACACATCCAAAGCTTTCAAGATGTGTGCAGAAAATTCCAACGGAGCTATTCCAGATGCTGTGATCAGTTTTCCATCAGTTACAGCAGACTCCATTTTGTAATACTTTTCTCCTGTATAAGTGGGACAGATCATTTTAAGATATTCCAGATCATTGCTTGTATGCCCACGTGAATTCAGCAATCCTGTCTGGGCAAGTCCCATTGTAGCACCACAAATCGCTGCAACCCATATACCTTCCCTTAAACACCTCTCAGCGATTTTTAAGAGGGGGTGGTGAATGGTGGTTTCTGTCCATGTATCTCCACCGGGTAAAATCAATAGATCTGATCTTTCAATGCTGCACTCATCCAATTTGATGTCAGGCAGTATTTTCAATCCGCCCATTGTAGTTACTGGAGTCTTATCAATTCCCACGGTAACTATTTTTGATGGGGCCAGCCCCTTTTTATAATATCTTCCCGAGTTCAGTTCGGCAGTTAAGTAGCCTATTTCCCAGTCTGCCATTGTGTCAAACACATAAAGATATACCGTATTATTCATTTGCAAGTTCTCCTTATTTTACAATTCATCAAGTGATACCAACCATCCATCGGTAATCAATGATTATCATCATTATAAAATGACTTCACTGACATCCGCTGTCAGTGAAGCTATTAAAGTTGATAATATTCCATTAACTCCGACACAACACCAACAAGTTTTTCCTTCAAACTCTGTGGTTCGATTACTTGAATGGATTTCCCGTAGGATAAGAGAAAATAAGGAACATAGGTATGCATTGATTTTTCCTCAAGTAAAAAGATTGCTTGATTTGATGTACGCTCTTTCAGATGATGCCCCAAAAACCAATGCAGGCATAAGTCATCCAACGCCTCTGACCTACCTTCGATAATTAAAGTAATTAACCCGTCCTTGCCGACTAAATCAGGTAATAGATTTCGCACAAAAAATTCCCGAGCCGAAAAAGCTTCGGAACGCTTAAATATGTTTTGAGTACGCTTGATTTGTAAAATCCGTCCTACCCGAAAGCTGCGGATCTCATTTCTCAGGTGGCAAAATGCAACAATATACCATTTATTGTTCCAGTAAACCATTCCATAGGGATCTATCACCCTAGTCTTGGGTTGATCATCACGACGTGTGCGATAATCAATTTCTACAGAGAATTCGTTTGCTACAGCTTGCTCCAATTCCGCCAATACTGGCTGAATAGAAGGGTCTCCCATACGGTTTATAACTTCAAATCCGGCTAAATGACGGCTGAGAACACTTTCCTGTTCCTGATTCGAATACATTTTCAATTTGGATGTCGCATTACCTAATGCCTCACTCAAAGGGTATCCGGCTTCTTTTGCAAAAACAGCAGCATGAAGAAGTGCTTTTTTTTCTTCAATATCAAATAGCAGAGGTGCTCTGATAAAATTATTCAGCAAGCTATACCCGCCATTATGACCAGTGTCGGATATTATAGGCACTCCACTGGCACCTAGCGCATCAATATACCGATAGACTGTCCTTATATTTATTTCTAACTTTTCGGATATTTGTTTTGCGGTCATTTTAACGCCCGAATTTAGCATCCATAGGATTGCCAGCATATTATCGTTTTTTGGCATCACATATACCTCATCTTTTATTAGGATCGCACTAAATTATTAGCTTTGCGAATCGCCTGCATCCCTTTATTCATCAATCTTTTAGCCTTTTAATCCTCATGTAGCATTCAATGTGTGTCGACTCCCGTAACTTAAACAACATTATGCAATTTTTAACATTGCTGCTTATACTCTCAACTCAACTTTCTGCTTTACCACAACTTGTGATACAGTTCACGTCGCCATGACGGCTGACGGATACTGTACCGTCTCATACACTGTCGCAAGCTTGACGATTCCCGCAGCGACGTCTCCGGATTGTTCGTAATAAGCTTTCCAAATGGCATAATATTGAGCGGGCGGTACGACCGGTCCGTTAATTATGGTTATCGGAAGATTCAATTGGCGCAACGTCAATGGGTTCTATCCGATTTCTCTCAGGCTCGTCCAGAAGCCTGGAGCGATTTTGATTCGATCTGTAAAACGCGCGTTCATGGCTGCCGAACTCCTGAGACAATATCCAATTGCAAATGGTCCACGGAGCCCGTGGACCATTGCTTCTTCTGATTATAGTCTAGCCGTCGAGCAGCGTCATCTGTTCTTTCATATAACGCGTGCCGTGAACGACATTCTTGGGGCTGACCTGATCGATTCGTTCGAGGTCCTCCTTCATGAGAAGGATATCAGCCGCGGCCGCATTTTCCTCCAGGTACTTGATACGCTTCGTACCCGGGATAGGCAGCGCCCCGTTGGCAATCGTCCAGGCAATGGCCAATTGGGATGGTGTACAGTTCTTCTCCATCGCGATCTCCTTAATCTTGTCGACAACCTCAATGTTTTTCCGGAAGTTGTCTCCTTGGAACCGCGGCATCCATCTGCGAAGATCGTCGGCGGCCAGATCCTCGAAAGTGCGAAGCTCGCCGGAGATAAAGCCCCTGCTCAGTGGACTGTAGGCCACATGGGTAATCCCCAGCTCTCTTACGGTAGGGAGTATCTTATTTTCTTTGAACAAATATGTTCAGTGACATTATAGTTAGTTCTTGAAAAATACAGTAACATCAAGATTTTTGGTCTTTGAGCTTATTTTATAAGTTACATTATAGTTGGTTCCTAAGAAAAACCCTTATAATACTCCATGACATTAAAGTTTGTATCCTATAATTACATTAAAGTTAGTTCCTAAAACTGATTTGTTGCTTCCATTTCCGTATACTCGACTGTCACATATTCTAAACCAAACAAAATATATAAAAATTATGACAGACAAATTTATAAGGGAGAAGAAATTCGTGCTACAGCATCAACCTTGCGTGAACTAGCACTAGCTATTCCACCAGTTAGACTGACTGCTGCACAAGCTAACAGTTGGATGAAGCCAAGAAGTATGCTGAGAAAAACGGCGTAAGGATTAGAATTTATGTTGTAAAATAAACCCAAAAGGATTGATTATATGTTAAAGTTAGAGGATTGTTATAAGAAAGTAATAATTTATTTTAATGAGGAGCATATGTTTATATGCCCACATCAGCCGGTACTTAATGAAGCCGGAGAGTTTCTAAATTTTTTAGATGATGGATCAGTTCTAGAATTAAAGCGTAATATTACTATTGAAGAGTTACAGAAGGCAATATTTGAAAATCTGGAGAAATCCAATTTGTATATTCTCAGTCAGCCCCCTAAACGTTTAGGGATTGAAAGACATCTAAAAGTAAGGAGCTACAAAGCAGCTACAAAAGACAAGAGCTTAATATCACTAGGTTATTCTCCTGATGAGTCTATTGAGTATAGAGTAATTGCTTACAGGAAGGAAAATAGTCTCGTCTATCTCAAGGAAAAAGAACTTTTTATTAAACAAGAAGATGCAATTAAGGATAATCAACTTGCGAAAACAGTGGTTGAATTTATGGAACTATTACGTAATAAATAAACTTAAAAATAATTTAATACCCCACCATTATACTTAATGGTGGGGTATTAAATTAAGGGAATCTAACCCCTGACTTCTACACCTTCTGCTGCACTATAAACAAGATAGACTGAGCGTATTCAACAGTATACGACACCATGTTCACCCGCACGAACAACGAGTCGAGTATGGTGTTCCAATGAAATATTGTTCCCCCTAGAATATCCTTCTTGAGGCGAGTTCGCTTAACTCGTTTCTGCAGTATAATCATCAATGATACTAAAATAAAATTTCATCATGTGCGACATTTCCCCTTAAATCAAGAAAAACCCCGTCACGACAAGAGTTTGCCGATTCGGGGTGAGGACTTTAATTGTGCCAATTTCATTATTATACTTGTTACCCAAAACTTAAGAAATAAATATTTTAACAATATATCACAAATTTTAATACGAAATATCCGCCGGGATCCTAAGATGCAAACGCCTAAGATACCTACTCTATTGTAAAAATACTAACCTTAGTGTAAAGGCACCAACTATAATGTCTAGGACCTAACTTTAATGTCATCAGACAATAAATGTTCTCTTGTATTAAAGTCGTGTTCTATTTGCATTGAACTTTCTGAATTTATAATAAAATCCGTCTCTCTATTCTGCCTTTACATGGTTGCTCGTATCCCATACTAATATTCTCTAGTAAAATATTAATATTAAGTAAATATAAAATCATATGATCTAATATTGTAAATTATTAGATTTGTGATATGCTGATGGCTGGAAATGGAGGTGAAGTTAATGAAAAGGTTTCGTATATGGTTACCTATCATTGCCTTTTTAGCAGTAATGGTAAATATATTAGGGTTAGATGAATTAAATCTCTTACTTATGGGGGTTAGTCCTATAGCGTGGATTAAAGAGTTTGTTCCGGGTATGTACCGGGCTGACATCCCAATATTCTTAGCTTATATTGCTGCTTTATTGTTCTGGTTTGGTGTTGGATATCTAATAGACAGACTGATTCAAAGTTCAAAGAACAACACATAATTAGCCCAAAGAATAGACTAGCCTGTTTACTTAAGGCTAGTCTATTCATGTGAATGGTTGAATTCCCTATCCCGCTTTAATATGAAAACAAAACTTTAGAAAACAAGAAAGAGGATAAAGGGAAAAGGGTAGATATACACGAGGCAATTATCGATTCTGAGGGTTATATGAATAACTTACATACTAAAAGAAAATGCACTTAACAGTGCTTTCTATTATCATCTTCGCACTTTACTCGATCATTCACTGAAAGCTAATATCATTCGCCTTTTTACGGAACTGCATTACGGATATTCTTAATTCCACAACTAACCTGCCCGTTAGCTTAAAAAATAAGACAATCAGATCGATCGTCTAGTAACCCCCATCTCAGGATACTGTTTGCTTATCAAATGTAGAATCGGGGCATGGCAATATATTGTCTGACATAGGCAGAACGGCGCGATTATTCAACAGCTGTAACCGTAATGTTATCCACATTCGGTCCTTCTGTGCCGGTTGTCACCACTTTTATTGTATTGGTTCCCGCATTCATAGGAACCTGAATGTTTTTTTCACTCCAAGTCGACCAGCTTCCGGTTGCCGGAAAAGGTTCGTTACTGATGACTTTGGTTCCGTTGACGATTATGTCGAGGTTACGTGTTCCACTTTCCAACGCATAACGAAACTTTACGTTTTTGCTACCAGTTATAGCGTTATTGATTGCATTCCATTGGACGGCCGAATTTGTCAAAGCGTTGAAGTTAACGTATCCGGATCCTGTGTACCCTGAATAGATTGTTTCAATTATAGCATCGGTAAGTGTGGTAGCGGTTTCTGCCTCGTACGTGGTTCCACTTCCTGGATTAACCCCACCGCTATTAGTAATATTCGCTACGAAAGTAGTTACGCTTTGGGCTGGAAGCTGTGCCGTAAAGGCTCCAGCTGACACTGTGGTCGGTGTTCCGCTTTCCAGGTTTCGACTGCTATCTGTAACCCATGAGGAGACGGTGGAGACGTTACCATTCTGCAGAACGAATTTTTGGCTTGTAGCTGATGTGCCACGATTAATCGCCACAATGACCACTTTGTTATCGCCTTTGTAGGCCGAAACAAAAGTATTCGTATCTGGATTTTTGGTTGCATCTACTCTGCGATAGCCTGGCCGCACAAATTTGGAGAAATGAGCCATATTATATCCACGTTTACTAATGGTGCCGTCCTCATTCATCGGGCCATACTGTCTCCGAATGTACCACCATACATAAGCCTGGAAATCTCCTTCAACCATGGCGTTGTGCATATGGTAGGATACTTCCAAAGCCTCTGGCCAGCGGTCAGCCGAATTGTTGTCACTGTTCGGGTAATAAACTTCGGTCATCCACAGTTCCTTGCCGGCTCCTTTTTGCTTAAAGAGTGGGTATGCAAAATCTTTGAACTGGGTTCCATACGTATGTGTTCCCAGAATATCCATGTTGGCGAGTGCCTGAGGATCATTTAGAATTGGGTCAGATATGTTTTTCAAATACTGGAACGATTCAGGTGCCATGACCTTGGTATTTTGAATGGACCCAGCATTCTCTTTCATGAAGCGAAGGATTTCCTGTGGTGTCCACCAGGTCCAGTCATGGGCATAATCCGGCTCATTTTGTACCGAGATGGCATACAGGTCTACGCCATTGTTTTTCATATAAGTTACGAAGTCGTTTAGATGCTGCGCGTACGCGGCATATTTGTCATATTTCAGTCGTTTGGCGTTCAGATCTCCGTTGCGATTAAAGGTTTCGACCATGTCACTTGGAGGATTCCACGGTGAAGCGAATACGAGGGCACCTTGCTCAATCGCTCTTTTTGCTGTAGGAACTTCTCTGTACCAGTTATTTCTATTTTCGTCGACATAGATTCTCAGAATGGAAAAACCAAGCTGATTCTGTCCATTGCCCAATGCGGTTTCACGCTGAGTTGGCGTCAAGTCGCCGATCCAGGCTGGATGGTTAATTCCCCCGAAACCCTTGATAAGCTGTTTTTCGGAGGACAAATTAATGTTGACATCACTAGCTGCAGATACGTGTGTCGGGGTTAACACCAGAGGCAGAGCCGTTAAAAAGGCTAATAAAATATAGACTGATTTTTTTAATTTCACTCTCAATATCTTCACCCTCCTCAAAAATTATCAATAAATGAAAACGCATTCAATAATAACGACTTGTTCAGCATCAAATCGAAGTTTACTTACCACCTCCTCTCGAAGTGCAATAAAATGCAAAACAATTTAGTTTTTGATTTGTAAATCTTACTATATTATTCTTTTGGTTAAAACCCGATATATTATAGTTAATTTGCTGATCACTATTACGATTAGGGATCGATTTTAATGAAATCACATTTGTCTCACATTATGGTTCAGTTTCCTTAGATCACAGGAGATTTATATATTTTCCTAAATACCTTTTCCCTTCTTAAACTAACCTGACCGTTAGCTCAACAAAAAAGAGCAGTTGCCGCAACCGGCAAACTTCTCCATTCTATTTTCAACTAACGTTTCCCGTTAGTCTAATGATTCTTACGTTTATTGAATAAATGAACGTATCACTTATTATTCAATTTCTTTAATTAGTACTCCTAGCCAGCTTAGATTGTTATTCACTGGAATTATATTCAATGGACTCAGAATTAATCTCTTTTGTTGCAAGAACATTAGATTTATTATCATGAAGCAAGTGCTCGAAAGAAACGCTATAATCTTTAAGTGCAATTCTCCAATTGTCAATATCTGTGGCTGACACAGTCGCTTTAGTTAAATATGTTTCAAAAATCTTTTTCTGTTGATCAATACTTGGGACTCCCTGTCCGTTAAAAGTCAAACCTAGTAAAAAAGTTTTATTATCAGAGTTATAAGCAAAGTGAGTAGTTTCTATCAGAGGTTCATCTTCTGCAATATTGAGGCTTAAATTATGCATAACACTAATTAATGTTTCTAATTTTGTTTCTTTTGTATCTTGGTTACAGGATACGAGCAGACTTACTAAAAGAAGTAAGATTAATATTATGTGATAATTATTTGTTTTCATTTATAATTTGATCTCCTATCAACACCTCAAACGCATCGGTTTTCGGCATCCCATTACCCCCGTACTATGGCCTCTGCTAACTCCTGCGGGCTCAACTGTCTGATCGAGGTATTTTAACTTCATCACAGGTACAACTGGAACACCTACCTCATCCAACAGCAAATATCTCTTTTTATTACCATTAAGAATTACTTCTTCTCTCACAACAACACTCCCAACGAAAGGCTTTTATCCTCAATATATTAAATAATTTATACTGAGCTTTAAAGCCATAGTTAATATTTCTTTTAAACAAAAAATAGAGGAGATTAGCTCATATAATGAACTAACCATCCTCTATTTACGTTACTACAATTAACTCAGTCTAATACTTTATTTTCACTGAACAGATAAAACAAATTATTCCACGGTTACGCTCTTCGCCAGGTTACGTGGTTTATCCACGTCAAGACCGAGGGCAAGAGAAGCGTAGTATGCCAGAAGCTGAAGCGGCACGACGGAAAGTGCTGGTGTCAGGATTGGCAATGTTTTCGGAATCGCATAGGCTTGATCTACGGATTTAAGCAGGTTAGCTACATGCTCTTCGTGCGTAATGACCATAACGTCTGCACCACGTGCTTTAACTTCCTTGATGTTACTTACGGTCTTCTCAAGAACGTCCTCTTGTGTTGCCAAGGCAATCACCGGAATACCGTCCTCGATCAGAGCCAGCGTACCGTGCTTCAATTCACCTGCTGCATATGCCTCAGAGTGGATGTAAGAGATCTCTTTCAGCTTAAGAGAGCCCTCTTGAGCAACTGCGTAGTCTACGCCACGGCCGATGAAGAACAGGTTCTTGTGGCTGGAGATTTGCTCAGCATAATCCTTGATCGTCTCTGCTTGATCCAGCATTTTCTCCACTTGCTCAGGCAGAGATTGCATCGCAGCAATGATGCCTGCTACCGTCTCTTCGGTTTGTGTTCCACGTACTTGAGCAAGATACAAGCTGAAGAGTGCAAATGCGATCAGCTGAGAAGTGTATGCCTTCGTAGAAGCAACCGCAATCTCTGGACCAGCTAGTGTAGCAAGCACATCGTTCGCATCACGAGCAATGGAGCTGCCCACCACGTTAGTGATCGCCAGTACATGAGCACCGTTTGCTTGCGCTTCACGGAGTGCTGCAAGGGTATCTGCTGTTTCACCCGATTGGCTGACGACGATAACGAGCGTATCGGAGTTCACGATTGGAGAACGGTAACGATACTCGGAAGCAACGTCAGTCTCTACTGGAATGCGAGCCAGATGCTCAATCATGCTGCGGCCAACAAGACCCGCATGGTACGCTGTACCACATGCGATAATTTGGATGTTCTTAATATTTTTAATTTGCTCTTCCGTCATGTTCAGATCAGGAAGCAATACTTTTTTGTGATCTGCAGAAATCCGGCCCAGCATCGTTTCACGATAAGCTTTAGGCTGTTCGTAGATTTCTTTCAGCATGAAATGATCGAATCCGCCTTTTTCAGCTGTAACAGCATCCCAGTCGACACGAATCATTTCCCGAGAAATAAAATTCCCCTCGATTGTCATCAGTTCGACAGAATCCTGCGTCAGGACTGCCATTTCGCCGTCATTCAAGATGTACACGTTGCGAGTGTATTCAAGAATAGCTGGGATATCAGAACCGATAAAGTTCTCGCCTTCACCAATACCGATGATCAGCGGGCTTGCTTGACGAACCGCAACCAGTTTATCTGGCTCATATTCCGTCAGAACGCCGAGAGCAAATGCACCGCGCATGTATGTGATTGCTTTTTGAACAGCCTTCACGATATCACCGTCGTACTCACGAGCAACCAGGTGAGAGATAACCTCCGTATCTGTCTCCGATGTAAATACACAGCCTTGGCTGATCAGCTCATCCTTCAGCTCCAGATAGTTCTCAACAATCCCGTTATGCACAACGGAGAATTTGAGGCTGTTATCTGTATGCGGGTGAGAGTTCTCATCCGATGGTTTACCGTGAGTTGCCCAACGTGTATGTCCAATTCCTGCGCTTCCTTGCAGTGGAGCTGTTTCAAGCTTAGCTTCAAGGTTAGCAAGACGACCGATAGATTTTGTAATTTGCAGACCTTCTGGAGTGAATACGGCAATACCTGCAGAGTCATATCCACGGTATTCCAGCTTCTTCAGTCCTTCGATCAACACATTTTGCGTATTCTTAGTTCCAATATATCCAACGATTCCACACATAGGTAAAATTCCTCCGATTCGAATGATTGAACATGACCGGGAGAAATGCACCATCAGCATGTAAATAGACATGAGTAAACAATAGTCTGATATGCGGGTGACTAACCCTTTACGGCAAGCTACATAGCACGAACCAGTATAATGTTCTGGAACTGTCCTGATCATTAGATGGTCTTTATACGTATGAAATGACTTCCGTCTTATCCTATGATCCATGTCACGATGACGCATATCATCACTCATGTATAGCTGAAGTATGCTCTCCTCGTGCACATTCTAATTTTGTATCACCCATCGATTCGTTGTAAAAACAGTCGCCTGTTTCTTTTCCGTTCTCGATTTACGGTATGGTGGATTACCGGGAGGTCCCCGCCGAACAATCCGAACACCCCCACCTCGTCAACTTGACCATTGTCCATTGTTTTACATAACAATGGTTCCGTACACTGGAACAAGTTCTGGCGCTTGTCATACTGTTGTAACCTCGATCCTCACTTTCTATGTCTGAATCACACAACTCATTATATGCATCTGATGTCAGTTTTGCAATGGAGCAATATACCTCCAAGCAAATTTCATCATAAATACCCAAAAAACAAACCCGTGAAACTAGACTGTAGTCACACGGGCTTATTTTAAGAGCAGGACAACCAGCTTACCCCGCCAGTTCCTTCTTAACTATACCCGCGATATGATCAACGAACTGCTCAAGCTCAATACGATCCGGTCCTTCTGCCATAACACGAATTAGAGATTCTGTACCCGATGGTCTTACCAGTACACGTCCATTGTCACCCAGCTTGTTCTCGATCATGGCGATTGCTTCCTCAATAACCGAATTGCCGTCATACTTGCTCTTGTCTTCGACACGAACATTAACCAGCACTTGCGGATATTGCTTCATCAGCTCTCTAAGCTCACTCAGCTTCTTGCCCGATTCTTTAAGCGTATTAATTAACTGAATGGCTGTCAGCATCCCGTCTCCCGTCGTGTTGTAGTCCAGGAAAATAACATGACCGGATTGCTCACCGCCCAGATTGTAACCCCCACGGCGCATTTCTTCCATCACATAACGGTCACCGACTGCCGTCTTTGCTGTCTTCAGTCCTAATTTTTCAGTCGCTTTGTAGAAGCCAATATTACTCATTACGGTAGACACAATGGTTCCATCATTCAGCTTGCCCGCACGGTTCATCGCATCGCCGCAAATGCACAGAATAAAGTCTCCATCCACTTCGGCTCCTGTCTCATCAACAGCGATTAGCCGGTCTGCATCACCGTCAAACGCAAGTCCTGCATGCGCCCCATGTCGAATGACTTCTTCCTTGAGCTTCTCAGGGTGTGTCGAACCACATTGCTCGTTAATATTGAGTCCGTTAGGCTCAGCACCGATCGTGATCACTTCTGCTCCAAGATCAGCAAATAATTTGGGAGCCAGCTCATAAGCAGCACCGTTAGCACAATCCAGTACAATTTTCAGACCGTCAAAACGGGAAGAAACCGTTGTTTTTAAGTAATCAAGATAGGCAAACTTCGCTTCTTCGTTGACAGTAACCGTACCCAGACCGCTGCCAATTGGACGAGGAAGTGTATCTTCATACGCATCCATTAATTCCTCAATCTTATTCTCTGTTTCATCCGACAGCTTGAAGCCGTCTCCGCCAAAAAATTTGATCCCATTGTCCTCCACCGGATTATGAGATGCAGAGATCATGACTCCTGCGTCTGCTTTAAGTGTGCGTGTCAGATACGCTACGCCTGGAGTCGAAACCACGCCAAGGCGAATGACATCCGCACCAATCGACAAGAGACCTGCAACGAGTGCTGATTCCAGCATGAGCCCTGAAATACGTGTATCCATCCCGATGACCACTTTCGGACGGTCTACGCCTCCTGCGAGTACATAACCTCCACAACGGCCAATACTATAGGCCATCTCTGCCGTTAATTCTTTATTAGCAACCCCTCTGACTCCATCAGTACCAAAATATTTCCCCATGCTCCTAAACTCCTTTTTGTCATATGTGAATAGTCAATTAGCAAGCTTGCTTTAGAAAAATATAAATCCAATTCAAATTCGTGCAATGCATAATGTTAAATAATAATGGCTGATACATTGTTACTGTAAAAATGGTAGTAAGCTCTTGTTAAGATGCTGGATTGGTTGCATCGGTCTCTGCACCGGAATCACCCGGGTCACCGTTCCCTTCCTGGCTCGGATCTGACTCGTCTTCATTGTCCTCCCCGTTCGTTGTACCACTGTTCTCCTCTTCCTCTCCCGATCCTGCATCGGGTTCTGTTGGTGGAGTGGTCGCTTCGGTAGAGGTGTCCTTCACCTGAACCTCGATGGTGAGGTCAGCCGATGAATTCTTGACCGTTACGTAATCCGGTGCATTGACTTGCAAGGTCACTTCATGTGTCCCTTCCGCCAAATCACTTGCATCTGCAATTAGCTCCAGATCCGTCGCGTCTATGTTATCCAGCATATTGCTGGGTCCGGAAATGGTGATATCCTTTAAGCCGTCTCCTGGCCTTGTAACAGCCGCTTCCAGACTGCCTCCTGGCTCTTCAATTACGATAGGGACATCACGTATCACCTTTTCCGTATCCTGCACCTCGTCGGATAATGCAACCGTCACCTCTAATTGCACGGAGCTCGGCTCGATTTTCTCAAAACCGGAGGGCGGCGTCAAGTCCACGTTAACTGTATGTGTTCCCGCCTCCGAGATCTGGCTAAGGTCCAAAGTCACTCCATTATAGTTCTCGACTCCTGCCAGCAACTCCTGACTTCCATATAAAGTGACTTCATTTACATTCGGCTCCACTTGAGATAAGGTCAGACCGTCCGGAAGCTGTCCGGTGTAATGCACCTTAAATGGGACATTGGTAAACTGCTCCGTAATCGGCACTTCGACGGCAACCGATTCAGGCTCTATGACAGCTCCTTCAATCTCATTACCATCCAGATCGAAGGCTTTGAGCCGCACTCTCTTCTCACTTACCGTATCTGTTGCACCTTCAATATCAATAGTCCCTTCGACTTTGCCTACGGCCGCAAGCTGGCTCTCGGGAAGCGTCACCTTAACAGGCTCCGCAGGTGTAACTACCGGGTCTTCAGCCAAGTATCCTGCAGCAGGCTGACCAGTAGGTACGATGCTCACATCGAATGTATTCGTTCCCAGCTCTTCCACAGTCACCGTCACCGTAGAAGGCTCCATCTTAACGAACTCAACTCCATTTGGCACAACATGGCTTAGCGGTAATGTGCTCGTCCCTGGCCCTACATTGCTAAGATCCAGCCGGACTTTATATTCATCTGTAAAAACAGAAGTCAGTACCGACCGTTGTCCCCTGACCTGCATCTCGACTTCTGTTGCATCTACAGACGTAAGTACATACTTGGATGAATCGATGCCATAGGGTTCAATTGTAATATTATCAATCACACGAGGCTCTACAGATGCGGTTGTCGTTGGTGTGGGAGTAACATCGTTCGAATGAACCATCGCCCACAGCAGCAAACTGATAGCCAGCGCCAATATTTTGGTAAAATTGTTATTATTGAACCATTTATCCATTACCTTGGCCCCCCTTCCGTTTCCAGATCGAGTGCCTCTTTTCTTTAAGCGTTGAAGAAGGACGAAGCTCTTCATGCAGTTTAGAGATCAAAGATTCCTCTTTAATATCCCTCACCACTTGTCCATTAATCGCTAAGGATACCTGCCCTGTCTCCTCAGACACGACAATCGCTACTGCATCTGCCACTTCGCTTACCCCTATCGCTGCACGGTGCCGCGTTCCGAGTTCCTTGCTGATAAAAGGGTTCTCTGACAAAGGCAAATAGCAAGCAGCGGCTGCAATCTGTTTCCCTTGTAAAATAACTGCTCCATCATGAAGCGGTGTATTTGGTATAAAGATGTTGATCAGCAGCTCGGAGCTCAGAACAGAATTCATTTTGATTCCTGATTCAGTATATTCATTCAACCCCGTTTCGCGTTCAAACACAATGAGAGCTCCAATCTTGCGCCGAGAGCAATAATTCACAGCCTTAATAATTTCATTCGTAAAACGACTGAACTCCTCGTCATCCGCTGTGATCCGGTTAAACCATTTGCCACGGCCCAATTGCTCAAGCGCACGACGAAGCTCCGGTTGGAAGATAATAAAGAGTGCCAGCACCCCGAAAGTAAATAACTGGTTCATGAGCCACTTCAGCGTGTAGAGATTGAACCAGGTGCTGACTACCCACACGACTACTAGCAGTAGTATGCCCTTCAACAGCTGTACAGCACGGGTCCCACGAACAAGCAGGATAATGTGGTATATGATATACCCTACAATTAAAATATCTATAATATCCTTAATGGCCTCTTGCCATGTCAAATCCGCAAAATAGTTCATGCGATTGCCCCCGATATTCCCTAGTTGAGTAATGTCCACATTCGTATATCTGTAATATAGATTGAACTAAGCTCGTTATAGTCCTTTATGGTTTATAAGGGCTCAGGCATGATAGGTATTCCATCATTCGCTCATTCTATAGAATTAGTTGTAGTATGTTCTTCATCATATCTAGGTTATAACGATAAAGTGCAAGTTGCAAGCAAGCTCGTTATTCCTTTCCCAATTATTATCATTATACCCTGAAAATATTAAAAAAAGAGCCCTCATAACAGAGGCTCTCTGGTTTTATAAAGGAAACGTTCTACTATTGTAAACATTTATTAGCGGTAAGCTACGACATTCATCACATCTGTTAACTTATACCAAATCCAGTCCAGCGCTTGATCTATACTCTTGATTTGTCCTGAAATATGAGCTGTAGAGGCCGTCATATAATGACCATCAATAATCGTTAGGTTACCCTCCACATTACCGTATACTTTCGCAGTCCCATTCTCGACCGTCAAATTCCCTGTAATCGACTTGCCCTCGGGTACAATGACATTGTTCCCTTCGATTACAATCTGGTCTAGATCATCTCCGCTGACAATCAACTGGTTACTCTGGTCCCAAAAGCTGATTGTACTGGAAAACATCACGATTACAAAAATGGCTGCAGCAGTTAAGGCCGGGTGTCTTTTGACCCACTTCAGCCATGGCTGCTGTTTCTTTGGTTGTGGTACAGCACTCATGATCCGATCAGTCAGCTCATCTGAAGCAGACGGTGAATAATGTCTCATTGCGAATAATAACATATCCGTCTGTTCTAACTCTTTAAACCGCATGCGGCAGTCGGGACATGTCGACAGGTGACTCTCGAGCCCGCTCTTTTGGGACAACGATAGTTCATCATCTAAATATTCATGCATTAAAGAGGTGGTTTCCTTGCAGTCCATATGAGCATATCCTTTCCTCTAGATCTTTGAAGTCTTATTCGCCATATAATTATACAGACATAAGACTTGCTTCAATTAAATACGAAGCATATTTAAGAACGTTTCAATAATTTATGCATCATTTTTAAAAAAGGAGCCGAATCAATTTCATAACCTCTTTGATAAAATAAGAAATTGATTCGCTACAATTTGAATTCTAATTTCTTGCGCAAAAATTCACGACCTCTATGTACTCTTGTCTTAATGGTTGTGACAGGCATCCCCAATACATCACTGATCTCCTGAAGAGATAGATCCTGTAAATAACGGAGCACCATGATCGACTTGTACTTTGCAGGCAGTGTTTCAATTGCATCACGAATAATCCGCTGCGTCTCAGACAACAGCGCTTCACTCTCAGGGGTCCGGTTATCGCTTGGAATCATGGCATATCCATCTGTCCCCTCCTGATCTCCGAGCTCGGCATCGAGTGAGTAGGAGGGTTTCTTTCTACGGAGTCTATCGATACATAAATTGGTTGCAATTCGATATATCCATGTCGAGAATTTCTGCTCTGGATCGTATTTCTCCATATTCCGGTATACTCTCAAAAATGTTTCCTGCACAATATCTTCAGCTTCATGTCTATTGTTCAGCATCCGATAAGCCAAATGAAACAATTTATCCTTATACAATTCCACTAGTTCAGCGAAAGCCCGTTGATCACCCTTAAGTATTAGATTGACCAACCTATTCTCCAAATTATCCACCATTTATTCCCCCAGACTTGCTGATGGGTCTTTCGTACCGTTTATATCCCTAAAAATACATCATTCAAATCGTAAATCATGTGCAGTTAAAAATCAATCATTTCTACTATCAATTGTCAAAAAAAACGGGAACTCTCCTACTTAAGATAAGAGAGTTCCCGAAGATTGAACCCAGTTCAATATTAATGGGTTTCATCAACCCGTGTTCCGCATTCCTGAAGCAATGCCGTTAATCGTAAGCAGCACTTCGCGTAGCAATTCAGAGTCATCTCCGTTTTGTTCACGCAATGCACGAAGCTCAGTGAGCAGTTGCACTTGCAAGTAGCTTAGCGGATCGACGTACGGATTACGCAAGCGAATGGATTCTTGGATCACAGGAACATTATCCAGAATATCCTGCTGTCCTGTAATTTTTAGAAGCAGATCCTTCGTCAGTTCAAACTCTTCTAGTATTTTGCCTTTGACACGGGCACGGATTTCATCATCTTGTACCATGGACGTGTACTGCTTCGATATATTCATATCCGCTTTGCCTACCGCCATCTGCACGGTATCAATCAATGTACTGAAGAACGGATAGTTCTTATACATACCCTGAAGCACCTTCAGATTCTCCTCTTTGCCCTGGTAGAAGCTCTGTAGGCCTGTACCAGCCGCGTACCATGCAGGGAAGAGATAACGGCTCTGTGTCCAAGCAAACACCCAAGGAATGGCGCGCAAGTCCTCAAAACGGTTACTGTTCTTTCGTTTAGAAGGTCTGGATCCAATATTAAGCTCACCAACCTCAGGTAACGGCGTAGACTCCTTGAAGAAATTGAAGAAGTCCGGATCATTGAATACAAGATCTTGGTACTTCTTAAGAGAAGCTTCTGAGATCGATACGATAATCTCCTTCCAAGCCTCTTCTTCAATCGGTTTCTCCACACTTGCAACCATAGCAGACGTCAGAAGAGCAGATGTCGCCTGTTCAAGACTTCGATAAGCGATTCCATGTAGGGAATAACGTGAGGAGAGAACTTCTCCTTGTTCCGTAATCTTGATGCCTCCACCAATGGTATGAGGCGGCTGTGCCATAATACTGCGGTTTAGCGGCATACCGCCGCGACCAAGCGCTCCTCCACGTCCGTGGAAGAACTTGAGTTTTATATTATATTCCTGGCTCACTGCTGTAATTTCATTCATGGCTACTAGCAGCTCCCAGTTTGCTGTAACAACTCCGCCGTCTTTGTTGCTATCCGAGTAACCCAGCATTATCTCCTGCATATCCTCCATCGCAGATACACAATTACGATATACCGGCAATTCGAATAACCGTTTCATTATCGCCGGTGCTTCATGCAAATCCTCAATGGTCTCGAACAACGGCACAGATTGAATCGTACAAACAATAGAGCCATCTGGTTCTCTACGGTAGAGACCTACTTCTTTGGCAAAGACCATTACTTCTAGCAGATCACTAGCACCTCGGGTCATACTGATCAGATAGCTGTTGATGCAGTTTCTACCGTATTCCTTCTGGGCTCTATAGATCGTGCGATATACTTCAAGACATTCCCGCGTGCTATCACTGTAGCTGAAATGTGAAGAGGTCAATGGCCTTGGATCACTTAACAAACCGGCAAGCAAATCGATCTTTTCTTCCTCAGACAGAGCAGAATAATCTTCCACAATGTTCATATGAGCCAAGATTTCCTTCATGGCATTCTCATGCTCTTGGCTGTGTTGACGAATATCTAAAGTCGCTGTATGGAACCCAAACAGCTCCACTTGGCGAATAATCTTTTTAACATAAGTGTCTGCGACATAATCGGCATAATGATATCTCAAGCTGCGATCAATTAGCTTCAGGTCGTTAATCAATTCCTCCGGTGAAGCGTAACGGTCTGGCTGGCCGATTTTGTTGTCATCAAGCACATTGTTCAGCTTGGAGATCATGTAGGCGATTTTAATGCGATAAGGTTCTTTCTCATTCCGCCATATATCCGCTTGCTTAAGAACAACCTTCTGACGATCTTCTTCGATAGAATTCATGAGCTCTTCTGATACTGTAACGATATTCGTGCTGAAGCTCAGTTTACCCATTAATTCAATCAAGATACGCTGATATTCACGCAGGGCGAGCTTACGCTGCATTCTAAGGGTCTCCCAGGTAACGTCAGCCGTTACAGATGGGTTCCCATCACGGTCTCCGCCAATCCAGGAGCCAAAACGCAAATAAGTAGGTACATGCCAGCGATGTTCTGGATAATACTTCTCTAGACAGCGTTCAAGCTCTTCATAAACATCCGGCAATACATGGAACAGCGTTTCGTGGAAATAATACATTCCATTCCTTACTTCATCAAGCACGGTAGGTTTGCGATCACGTAGTTCGTCTGTTTGCCACAGCGTAATGACCTCGTTTAGCAGCTTCTCACGAAGCTGTTCACGTTCGCGATGCGTAAGAGTTGGATTATCCAAGAGCATAACATCTTCAGATATACGTTTATGTATATCAAGAATAACTCGACGAGAGGCTTCTGTTGGATGTGCGGTCATGACCAGCTCCAAGGACATTGTTTCCAAAATGCTCTGTACCTCGGTATAGCAAAACCCTTTATCCTTCAAAGATTGCACAGCCTTTTCGATAGAACCTGGTTGTACAGCCTCTCCCGCAGAACGCTCGTAATCCCGTTTACGGCGGATTCGATGATTCTGCTCTGCGATGTTCACCAATTGAAAATAAATCGCAAAAGCACGAATAACTTGATGACGTCGATCCGAATCAAGCCCCTGTATCATGCTGATAAACTCCTGGAACAATTCAGGTGTATTCTCAGCCCGCAAGGCCTTGCTCGTCTCACGAATCTTCTCAACAACGTTCAGGAGTTCGTTCCCTCCTTGATGTACCAGAACCTCACCAAGTATATTACCTAGAAACCTCACATCCCGACGCAACAAATTATTTGAATTGTTTTTGTTCGCGGTTGCCATAAGCTCTGTCATGCATATCCTCCTATCTCCAGCTGAATACAAAGTTAATCGTCCGTCATAATTGACACCTTCATAACATGATACAATAAAAATCAGTTAAAATCTTTAGTTTTGTGATAGAAAATACAGGTTTTTTGACATTTTTCGAATAGAATATTCAGTTATACTTCGTATTTCTACACCCTTATCTTCACATCAACGCGCCTGAAGTAGAAAATGCATTCTGATTCTAATTATAGATAATTTTTACATCAAGTGCTTATGAAAAATAGACCACGCGCGTGACCCAACAGGAGTAAATATACAAAAAAAAGCCCATCCAGAAGATCAGGCTTTACAATAAGTATAATGAAGCGGGTGATGGGAATCGAACCCACGCTACCAGCTTGGAAGGCTGGAGTTCTACCATTGAACTACACCCGCAAATACAATCGGGATGACACGATTTGAACATGCGACCCCCTGGTCCCAAACCAGGTGCTCTACCAAGCTGAGCTACATCCCGATAGTAAATGGCGCGCCCTGAGAGATTCGAACTCCCGACCTTTTGATTCGTAGTCAAACGCTCTATCCAGCTGAGCTAAGGGCGCAAAATATGGAGCGGACGACGGGAATCGAACCCGCGACCCTCGCCTTGGCAAGGCGATGCTCTACCGCTGAGCCACGTCCGCAAAAAATCAATGCGCGTGAAGGGACTCGAACCCCCACGTCAAAGACGCTAGATCCTAAGTCTAGTGCGTCTGCCAATTCCGCCACACGCGCATATGATTAACTGGTGAGCCATGAAGGACTCGAACCTTCGACACCCTGATTAAAAGTCAGGTGCTCTACCAACTGAGCTAATGGCTCATATAAATGGCTGGGGATATAGGATTCGAACCTATGCGTGACGGAGTCAAAGTCCGTTGCCTTACCGCTTGGCTAATCCCCAACATTTTATATGATGATTATTTTCTTCATATAGTATATCCAATATTTACGAAATAAATAATGGTGGAGACTGAGGGGATCGAACCCCCGACCCTCTGCTTGTAAGGCAGATGCTCTCCCAGCTGAGCTAAGTCTCCTTATTAAAGTGACCCGTAGGGGATTCGAACCCCTGTTACCTCCGTGAAAGGGAGGTGTCTTAACCCCTTGACCAACGGGCCTTGCAATATTTAAGCTCTCAACCGGGATCGAACCGGTGACCTCATCCTTACCATGGATGCACTCTACCTACTGAGCTATGAGAGCATATGGCTCCCCGAACAGGACTCGAACCTGTGACAACTCGATTAACAGTCGAGTGCTCTACCAACTGAGCTATCAGGGAATATTAACTAGTAGTCAACACATCTCTCAGTATAAAACTGAGTAAGGATGTTTGCTTGGCGGCGTCCTACTCTCCCAGGACCCTGCGGTCCAAGTACCATCGGCGCTGGAGGGCTTAACGGTCGTGTTCGGGATGGGTACGTGTGGAACCCCTCCGCTATCGCCACCAAACGAGCATTTGTGCAACAAATGCGATCCGCGTTGGTTTCGGTACATCACATGAGTGTGTATGAAACCAAAAGCGTTTTGATTTTTCGAAGCCTTCGCTTCTTGAAAAATCATCTGAAAAATCCACGCTTCACGTTAGAATCGGTACATCACATAAGTGTGTATGATTCTATAAGTGTGAGCTTTTCAATTCAAGGATTTACTCCCTGAAAACTAGATACGAAACAATTTTGGATTTATTGCTTTCCCCGTTATTCTCGGGGTCCCCGCAAAGTATTCGGAATTTACTCCGGAAGCATTCGCTTCACTTTGTGGGGTGTTTTTTTGGATAAGCCCTCGACCGATTAGTACTGGTCAGCTCCATGCATTGCTGCACTTCCACCCCCAGCCTATCTACCTCGTCGTCTTCAAGGGGTCTTACTAGTTGGG
>NZ_JBHTKX010000007.1:0-132433 GCF_042678545.1 Paenibacillus provencensis
AGACGCAAAAGGACTGCAACAGGTTATTAAAAAGCAACCTGTCACAGCCCCTAAACCCGCGTCCGACGCGGCCTCTCGGCTCTTACTCTTCTCCCGTCGCAATCGGGTTCTCACTGTACGAGATCCAATCGCTCCAGCTTCTTACTTCCCCACGCCCCCCTATGCTCGAATAGCTCTAAACCGAAAAATTGGGGGTTCCGACCAGCTCGGCGGGAATGCTTCAGATGATATGTCAGCGTCCATGTGCAACGACCTCCCTTGGCTACGTTTGGGAGGACTTAGGGAGCAAGAAGCCCGTGAACGACGGGGTTGGCGCAACAGTATGGTTTGAGCCAAGGCTAGGTATCCACCTGTGGCTGAGTTAAGCCGAACAGAACGCCAACAAAGGACAAGTGAAGCAAGGTAGCACCCCAAAGGGTGGATGGACTCGGGGATGGACGGATGGGGGCTGTGGGTTGATAACTTCCGATCACCTTCACCGAAAACGACGTTCACTTATATCTTGACGGACTGGTTTTGTGGCTCGTACAATGCAGTATAAAATACTAGGGCATGATTCACCTGGGTTTTACTATCTTACGGGTTTGTCCCGCTGGAGGCTGGGGTACTCTTTGTTGAGTTTATCGATTATTGCAGTCTCCCACAGCTTCAATCAAACCGAAAGCCGCCTCTCCTGCACTCAGGTTAGGCGGCTTTCACTGTGTACGACTATTTTGGCGCATAGGTTTTGAAAACCTCCGTCAAGACGTTGATCGCCATTTGGACTTCCTTCTCGTCTCTGACGTTCTGATCGTTCAGTTGTTTTGTTTATACTCTCAGTAAAACATGCAAAAAATCTAGCTGTCAATCACCTGTGGGTGGAGGGAGCGGAATGGACAAAAGGAAGCCTGCCGAGTCATACCATAGAATAGACTGATGCGAAGCAAAGAGTCACAAAAAGCAAACCGGAAAGCCTATCGCGTCAGTCCCCGTCATCACTGTTCGTTGCAACAAGCATCTGATGTGGCGATCTCTTAAACGTGGGTAAGAACAGCTTTCGTCGCAAAAACGGCAGCGACGGTTTTGCAAAATTGCTTGATTTGTTGGATACGGTTATCAAGTTGATCGCTTTGTGGCCTTATACTTGGATGCGTGAAGGTTCGGAGGGTGCGACAGAAAAAGCGACTTTACGAAAGCTTTCCATCCGCAAGTCCCAAAATCGCGGTTATTATGATTCTGCAATAGGTTGGCAGGGAGTGATTGCCGCTGTGTTTGTCTGGCCCCGGTGGTTGCTCCGGTTACATGCCGACGAGCGGACTACTCTGCGCGTGTTGCTCTTGCAGATCACGGTTGCTTAGCTGGACATACTTCCGAACCATGGATATATCATGGTGACCAAGTATCTTTTGCAGTGAAAACGGATCGCCGCCATTCTTGACGTACAGCGTGGCAAACGTGTGTCGGAATGTGTGTGGAGAGACGCGAACGCCGACGATGCCCGCTGACTCGCCGTGGAGACGGATGCGTTCGTAGGATTGGTTGTACTTCAAAGGCTTACCATTGTTCAGTAGAAACACGGTGGAAGGGCAACGGCGGGCAAACTGCTTTTTGTTCTCTTGGACAAGCCCAGCGAGAAGCTCAACCGTGCGTTTACCTACAGGTACGGTGCGTGACTTGCCGTTTTTGGAAACCTCGGCACGGACAGTGACCGTTCTATCGGCAAGGTTCAGATCGTCCACTGTCAGGTTCAGCGCTTCGTTGATCCGAAGCCCAGTGTCGAAAAGCACGGTGAGCAGCACATAGTCACGGAATCCTGTGTACTCCCGCTGGTTCGGCGCGGCAAGCAGTTGCAGTACTTGTTCCTTCTCGAAACCGCTGATCGTATCCTCTTTGACCTTTTGGAGTTTGACGCGGGAAGCAAGGTCGGGTTGAAGGTATCCTTCGTCGTGGAGAAAGCGAAGGAAGCACTTGAGGGTTCGGGTGCGGATGTTTACGGTTGCGGAAGTCAAGCCTTTGGCGGTGTTGTGGTCTTGCAATGTTGGGTGTCCGTCGTACAGCATGTGTTCATTCAGCATGTGTTGGACGTACTGGCGAACGTGATCGGAGGTCAGTTCGCCCAACTTGAGTGTTGGGTAGTGTTCGGTCAGCCAACGCTGAAGGTAGCGGTAATGGTTCTTGTGGTCGTTTAGCGTCCGGGGCTTCAAGCCCTCAGTCTCTTTGGCTCGGAGGAAAAGACCGAAGTAATAATCGAGCGGATGGTGCAAGTTGATCGCAGTGAAAGTCAACCGTTCGCGTGTTGCTGTTGCCGTGGGCATATGAATCGCTCCTCTCAAAATGGATGCAAAAAAGCCACCGAAGCTATGATGGTGGCTAATCAGTGCTGTATAATAATTTTATTATTCAGTAATCTAAACGGACAATGGAGTGATAACGTGCATTACTACGCCGAGCGCAATAATTTATTAGATAAAGACTTCTCATTAAGTCTTGTCGACCTAAGTAAGTATTTTTATCAAACATATAGTTATTTTGAGGAAAAAGGGTTCTTCCGAGCAGCCTTTTATGGAGTCACAAAAGAAGAAAGTTATCGTGATAGTTACCAAGTTTTGGCCCCGACGATGTCTCCTTCTCCAGAAATCTATTTTATGAACCATTTAAACAGTACAGATGTACTGCCCATAGCTGACAACTACATATATTATAAAGAAGAAGAGTTATTTACTATTATAGAAATTCTTTATAACCATATTGGTTATTACAACTATAAGAAAGATCAGCTAATTACAGAAGAGCCCAAGAACGAATTTGCGACATATATTAATAACCTGTTGAAAAGATATAATAATGGTTATTACCTTGACGAGAAGTATGGATTTATAATGGTACAACCAAATGAGGCTCTTAAGGAAATGATGCATAGCGAAATCCCGGTGACACTAGGTGAAAATGTACTTGAACAATTAAGAACTGCAACAAGAATGTACTATAGATTTGATGCCAATCTGGAACAA
This sequence comes from Paenibacillus provencensis, assembly GCF_042678545.1. Taxonomy (NCBI): domain Bacteria; kingdom Bacillati; phylum Bacillota; class Bacilli; order Caryophanales; family Paenibacillaceae; genus Paenibacillus; species Paenibacillus provencensis. Next base: position 2,991 of record NZ_JBHTKX010000007.1, read on the forward strand.
AAGAAAAAAGCAATAAATATCCTTGCGGATATTCTTGAACCAGTTCGGAGTAAGTTAAAAGATCTCTTAAACGATGAGTTTCAAGTTCATAAAAATGATCATGATAAGCTTATATTTGAGGTAGTGAATAACTTTCAAATTCGGCATGAAAATGAAAAGCAGTTTAAGGAGTACTCAAAACCAATATGGTACGACTGGATGATGCAGTACTACTCAAGTATAATTCTGACTTATCACAGGCTCATTCAACAGTCACAACAATGATATAGAATTCAGGCTATTGACAGTCAACAATTGCCCAACAGGCTGCAAACAATGACAACCCCACCCATCCACCCTTTGGGGTGCTACCTTGCTTCACTTGTCCTTTGTTGGCGTTCTGTTCGGCTTAACTCAGCCACAGGTGGATACCTAGCCTTGGCTCAATCCATACTGTTTCGCCAACCCCGTCGTTCACGGGCTTCTTGCTCCCTAAGTCCTCCCAAACGTAGCCGAGGGAGGTCGTTGCACATGGACGCTGACATATCATCCGAAGCATTCCCGCCGCGCTGGTCGGAACCCCCAATTTTTCGGTTTAGAGCTATTCGAGCATAGGGGGCGTGGGGAAGTAAGAAGCTGGAGCGACTGGATCAGCTATGAGGAGAACCCAGTGAAGGTCGGGAACGAGGAGAAGCCCACAGAAGTTTAGCATTGTTTAAATCTATGGATACATCGCCATGCGGCTTTAAAGCCCTGGTGATGTATTTTTTGTACTCCAAGGTTAACTAGGAGTCATCATCTTCATCCATCATGGCAATAATTAACCAAAAGTAAGAGACCGCCCCACAGCAAGGTAACGGTCTAAATCTGATCGTATTGCCGAATCTTCACTTCACCCGAAACGTACGCGAGGCATACTTGCGTACTAACGGCAGAGCAGCCACAAGATAGATCAGCGCTATCGCAGCAGTACTCATGGAGAAAACAGCCGGATCTGGTCTTAAGCTGATCGATAGGACAAAGATGCTTGACACAATCCAGCTAAACAGATAAAAGAACGGATTTTTCGTATTCAGTTCCGTCGTGTACGGCTGGAATATATAGTACAAAAACAAGTGATGGACTGAAAAAAATAGGGCCAGTGAAAAAGCACTTACCCAAAGGTATACCAGGTCAGCTGCTGTTGTTAACCCTCCGGCAGCGATAGTGGCCAGCGTCAGAACCACTGCGAGAACTGCTGCGAGGAGCAGGTTCATGCCCAGGATCTTAATAAGACGGATCCGAAAGTGCTTAGCCGCATCCTGGCGATAGAAGCTTTGTCTTAGCAGCTTCAGGTCGCAATGGAAAAACAGCACTTTGCACAATTGTTCCCCGACAGTCAAATACGCCATGATAAGGATAAGACCAGGAAGCAACACCCCAATGTTAGAAGCCGCGGCAGCCATTGGCTCTCGGTATAGAAATCCAGCAAGAATCAAGGCAGCTCCAAGAGCAGCCAGAATGACCAGACGTTTATACAACGGTTGACGGATCAAGCTCTTGTGCCTCGAGAAAAAGATAGCATTAATATAATCGTAGCCTTCTTTTTTCTCAAAAGACTTCCTGCTGTCGTTCAGCACCTCTTGCGAGTAATCACTGTCCTTCGCCTTGACGGCTGTTTGCTGCGCATCCGCCATCATCCGGCCCAGGTCAAGCAGCGGGTCATCCCGCTTCGTCGCCGCGTCTACCGCATCTGTATAATCTATTCGCCAGAAGAGAACGACACCCGCAAACACCCCCAGCAACATGCAAATGACGTATAACAGCATAGCCGAAGTGAGCGGCGCTCCCCAAGCCGGAGCCCATTCGAACAGCAATGGTGCAAACGCAGCCGCGTAACCAATGAAGATGACGGTCCAGACAACAATGTTATTCTTGATTAGCACACTGCCAGTACGCCGAAACAGCCAATAATGAAAATATTCGCAGGCGATCCGCCACATCACGGCGGCAGCCGTCAGCCGTATGCCTTGTACCATCGGCGCCCCGAGCAGCGAGGAAAAAAGGAGAACCGCTGTCAGCAAATAAACAAACATGGTAATGTATTTGTAGCCCAGCGTCGCCCGCATATATCGTGTAGCCGGAAGGCGCAACAGCTTGACCGCGATGTATTTACTCCGCTTCGGTTCAAGAATCCGAGCACTTGATACACCAGCAATAATAAATGTGATAATGAAGAAAATATGCCAAAATAGATTGAGCTGACGCTCAGGAGCCAGATCTGTGCCCAAGGTAACAACCGGAATATAAATGACAAGACCGATATACAGCATACTGGCAAGGAAGCCCCACAGAATAGACAGCAGCAGTGCGGCAATGGCCCCTGCTCTTTTCAAACCAGCTCTGGAATAAGCAGTGTCCCCGACCAGACCGCCGATCAGCGGAAGCTTCTGAACATAATAGATCAACCGGTTTGCAATAGAGGATACTTGTAGTTGAAGAATCGTATTAAGGGTTCGAAGCATCCAGTCTCTCCTCCCCTTCCGAATCATCCTTCAGCAGATCGATAACGCTCTGTTCGAAGCCGGGACTGCCGAGCAGCTCCTTCGGTACGGAAGACAATTGCCCTTTGTTCAAGATGACTAATTCATCGCAAAGATCCGAAGCCAGCTGCAAAATATGCGTAGAAAAGATTAAAATATGATCTTTTTTCATCGTCCGCAGCAGATTTTTCATCTCAAGCGCGACAATCACGTCAAACGAGGTTAACGGTTCGTCGAGCAGGATGACCGGCGGCTTCGTAATGAAGAACAGCAGCATCTGAATTTTGTTTTTCATCCCGTGGGAGTAGTTTTTAATAAGGCGATGCCGATCTTCCGCTGTTATTCTCATCAGCTCAAAGTAGTCGTCGATCTGACTGTCTGCTTGCAGCTTGTCTCTGTTAATGTCCATGAAAAACTTCACAAATTCATACCCCGTAAGGAACTCAGGCAATATAGGCAGCGAGTAAACATATCCAATGTCATCCTCTTTCAAAATACGGCGTGTACCATTGTCCAATAGCCAGGCATGACCGCCGTCAAGCTTGGTTCCCCCGCTCAAGCCATTAAATAGGGTTGTTTTCCCTGCACCATTCCGGCCCAATAGACCATAAATTTTTCCCTTTTCAAACGTAAATCCGGTGTTTTGCAGCACACTTTTCTTTCCGTAGCTTTTGACAATGTTCTCCAAAATTAATTCCACGTGTAAGAGCTCCTCCTTATTTCCATCTGTTTCTGTTAATATGAGCATAAGAGCAAGTGGTGTCGTGATAATTAGGATAAGTTGCATCTTGTCGAACTTGAGAAGCTTGCTTTCGTATTTCCTGCTGCACTAATATATTTTAAAGTAACGTGGATATAGGGGAGGGCAATTCAAGATGAGCTATAACTTTAAATCAGAGGAAGCCGCAAAAATAAAAGAGCGTTTTGGTGAACCTGTTTACGAAGAAGTGCTGCAGTATCTCGGCATCTACGCAGACAAGTGGTCTCTAACTTCATTTCAATTCATCCCTTCCCATTCGGCCAACCTGGTGTTCAAATGCGAGTCAGACCTGTATGGCAGCTCCATATTAAAGATCGGTAACCCTTCTGCCACAGAAACGTTAACCGAATTCAGTACCCTGGAGGAATACAAGGGAAGACCATTCTGCAAGGTTTACGATATAGATCGTGAACACGGCATTATTTTGGAAGAGCGGATCGAGCCTGGTTATACTTTAAGAAAAGAGAGCTCGCTTGAGCGAAGACTTGCCGTCTTCTGTTCCCTATATACAGACCTTCATATTGAACCCGCTGACGCTGAGATATACCCAACCTATCTCACGTGGGTGAATCGAATTACGAATTATATGAGCCAGCGGCAGGATGCCAAAGAGCTCTATTTGCATATGAAAAAGGCCCAGGAGATTTGCATCTCGCTCTCTTCCCAATATTCAAAAGAACGGCTTCTGCATGGCGACTTTCATCATGACAATATTTTGCTGGGTGGTCATGGAGAATATAAGATTATCGATCCGAAGGGCGTCATTGGCGATCCGATCTTTGACACTCCCCGTTTTATCTTAAATGAATTCGAGGAGGAGATCACCCCGGAGCTCTATGACAAGATCAACAATATCATCCTCACACTGGAGAAGGAGCTTCATATCCCGGGTGAGATCTTGCGACAATGTCTCTATGTGGAAACTGCGATGGGAAACTGCTGGAGTGTACAAGACGGTGCTTCACCAGAAGAATTCCCGAAGCTGTTAAACTATGTCGCTTTTGCTGAAAGGATTTTGAATAAGCAGGCTCTTTAATGGAAGATGCTATTGCGAGAATTGTAAACAAATATGATTTTACAGGAGGACATGAATGAATGGAAACTTCAAATAAAAGTCTGAGAACCTGCAGCCATGGACACCAATATTATAAAAGCAGTGATTGTCCGACATGCCCCATCTGTGAGAAGGAGAGAAAACCGGACAGCGGGTTTCTCTCACTGCTCTCTGCACCTGCAAGACGCGCACTGGAGTATCATGGAATTACCACCTTGGAGCAGCTTTCCACTTACAGTGAGAAAGAGATTTTGAAATTTCACGGTATGGGGCCCGCGTCACTGCCCAAGCTTAGGGCTGCACTTGAGAATGCCGGGCTAGCTTTTAAACTGTAAAAAATGAAAACTTTAAAAAAGCGATCTATAGATTGCTTCATGACTACTAAAAAACTTAGCTGCTTCTAACCCAGGCATCATTCGAATAGCCCCGCTCTTCCCAATAGCCGATATGCTCTCCTTCAATCAACTCGATCCGGGTCAGCCATTTGACCGATTTATAGGCATACATCTTCGGTACGATGAGTCTGACCGGACCACCGAGGTCACTGGGGATCGGGTTCCCATCATGCAGCACAGCGACCATCACATCATCCATATCTGCCTGCTCCAGCGTCAGCGTATCGGTATAAACCCCGTCCCCAGAATAGAATTTTACCGTCTTCGCTGTTTGCTGCACTCCGGCCTGCTTCAGCAGGTCTTTTAGCCGTAGTCCCTCCCAGGTATTGTTGTAGACTGACCAGCCTGTTACACAGTGAAAGTCACTCACCTGTACCGTACGCTTAAGCTGTACAAACTCCTTCCAACTCCAATTCAAGCGATTATTCACGAGCCCATCGATCGTGAAGGACCAGTTCTCGTTGGTGAAGACAGGCATTTTCGTTACGGTATATACCCGAAAATCCCCTTCCGCTCCCCCACCCATTGGATGCTGAGATGACGAATGCGGCACAGGAGAGGGAATAAGTCTGTTCTCGTTCTGCTCAAGCAGCTTCTCCATGGAATTGCTCCCGCCAAAACTCCCAAGCCATTTCAAAAAGGACGGGGCCAGCGTTACGGTTAGCCCGATTCCAATCACTCCGCCGATAAAAGCTCTTCTCGTGTATATGGGCTGAGGGGCCGCAGGATGAAGCTGGTTCTCCTTGTGTCCCGTTTTGATCGTTCGGCGTGCGGGTTCCTTGAACCATTTTAATCTGGTAATCGAGTGATAGATGATGTAGGGAAGTCCAATCCAGGTGAGCAAATCATGAGCAACTAACGCAGCATTCGAAACCGCAGGACCTACCTGCTTGAACTGCCACAGCAGCACCCCCGAGATAAACCAGCCAACAAGAAGTGCCAGTACGATAACAACATTTAGTCGCTGCAGAGGTTTTTGCTTCAGCTGCTTCCAGTGTTTCCCTGCAAGCAGCAGATAATTGAGAACCGGAAGGATGGAAGCCACACCGACAATAATATGGAGCGTTTTGATCCATACCCTTCCCTCTCCCAATAAACTCCGCCAGAATCCGCCGATAAGGATCAGACCGGTTAAAGCCAGTAAGAATACAATCCAGCCATTCCAGGTATGTAAGGAAACCAGCTTTTTGCCATAACCTTTGCGAAGCTGCTTGAGCCAAGTTCTCATATTTACCCCCCTCTGCATTATGCTGCTGGCCAATCATATTCAATCATTGTTTTTACTTATAGTGCTGTTCATCTCACTACCTACTAATAATTTACTATACATCTCACATTTTCAGGGAATATTTGTTGATATATAGAAGCACTCACACATGTTCGATCATAGTGAATGAATTAATCAGTCTGTTAAGCATTACAAACATCACATGACAAAAAAGTGGTGTAACCTTGGAGAGAGGTTACACCACTTTTACGCATTAAATATGTTTCCTAATTTCTTCCTTCAACGGGTCAGAAATCGGAAGCAGAGGCAGACGAACCGAGTCGGATTCGATCCAGCCGAGCTCAGACAAGATCCATTTCAGCGGAGCCGGGTTCGGCTCTTCCTGGAATAACAGACGGATCAGTGGAACCAGCTCATCGAATTGCTTCTTCGATTCGGAGACCTCACCGCTGATGTACCGGTTATATACGTCAATGAATTTCGACGTATTCAGGTTGGCTGATGCGAGCATCCCTCCACTTGCCCCTTGGCTCAGGGAAGCGTGGAACAGAAGATCCTCGCCGCAGAGCACCGGCTTCGAGCCATGCCGTGACAGCTCTGAGACCAGTTCTACACCGCCCGAGCTGTCTTTTAATCCGATGACTTGCGGGAGTTCAAGGATTTCTCTTATCGCATCCACCGACAACCGGATTCCCGTCCGGCCTGGAATTTCATAAGCGATCACAGGGACACCAGCTTCAGATATCTTTCTAAAATGCTCTACAACTCCCTTGTCTGTCGGCTTGTTGTAGTATGGTGTCACCACGAGGACGGCATCTGCCCCGAGCTCTCCTGCACGCTCTGTCCGCTTAACCGATGAGAGTGTGTCATTGGTTCCGGTGCCAATGACAATGGGAACACGTTTATTCAGCTGTTTCATTACAATCTTCGCTATTTCGACTTGGCTCGTGACCTCTTCCCAATTGGTCGTCGGACACTCTCCAGTCGTTCCGTTGATGACGAGTCCATCAATATCATGGACCAAAAGGTGCTTTAAGTAGGATTCAAATGATGCTAGATCAAGGGTATGATTAGTTTGGAATGGAGTAACGACAGGTACGTAGATGCCCTTCAAGTTTTGCTCGCTTAACATGTTACAGCTGCCCCCAATACGTTGTATTTATTTTAATTTACCATAGCATGCAGCATCACTGTTATCTATAATAGTTGATATGTATTATCAATATTATTGATGAGGTGAGCTCATGGATTTTATATATCTCAAAACATTCCGGCAGGTCGCCCTGCGTCAAAGCTTTACTCGAGCGGCGGAAGAGCTCGGCTATGCCCAATCCAGCGTGACGACCCAGATTCAGAAGCTGGAGAAGGAATACAATGTCAAATTGTTCGAGCGCCATGGCAAAACGCTTCGTCTCACTTCGTCTGGTGAAGAGCTGCTGAAGATTGCCGTCCTAATTATTGAACTGTACGATCAATCCAAAGAGAAGCTGGCGATGCAAGGAGGCGGAACTTTATCGATCGGCACCATTGATTCCATCGCCTCTTACTTCCTTCCACAAGTCATTCAAACCATTCGGGAGTCTTACCCCGAGATGAATATACGGCTGCAAGCCGATCGTGAGGATTACATCCTGGATCAGGTTAAAGAGGGAGAGTTCGATATCGGTCTCATTCTCGGGAATACGCTGCCTGAGCCAACCTTGAATACGATTGTCATTAGGGAGGAGCCGCTTGTACTCATCTCAAGCCCGAATAATCCATTATTACAGCTGACCCAGCTTGAAATTAACGATTTGAAGCATACGGATTGGTTTATGGCTGAAGCCAGCTGCAATTATCGGATTATGCTGGAAAAGGTGCTGCGCGCACATGGCATACCATTCAATGTCCGCCTCGAGCTGGGCAACCCTGAAGCAATTAAACGCTGTGTCATGGCAGGTGACGGGATTGCACTGCTGCCTGAGATGGTTGTACGAGATGAGATACACAGACAAGAGCTGAGTGTCCTCCCTTTTGCTCATTCTGACATCAAGCTGTATATGTATTTGGTGATTCATCCCAAGAAATGGATATCGAACAGCCTGATGGAATTTATTTCCCTCTTGAAGCCGGATCAGGAGCTGATATCATTATAATTCTGGTCTTATTTATGACTTCAACAATGTGACCTGTACTTTACCATTTTGTCATTTCCTTATTTTACTGCAGTGTTAGTATTAACCTATTGAATTTGTTTGTGAAAGGAAAGGTTTACGCATGTTCCAAATGACCACTTACTTGACTCCACACACCCAGACGTTTGTGAATATGAACTATACGGAGATGACTCCGTTTTCTGACCAAAAACTGCAGCATGTGTGTATGGCTGAGGTGAAATCTCATGCCTAAACCGATGAAAACAGGCTCCCGCTATATGCCGGGACTGGATGGATTAAGGGCTTTGGCGCTGATTGGCGTCATGTGCTACCACTGGGGGCTTGATGAAGCTCCGGGTGGATTTTTAGGTGTCAGCGTCTTCTTTGTATTATCCGGCTATTTAATTACAAACATCCTCGCCATGCAATGGCATCACCATGGCAGAATCGATCTGAAGCATTTCTGGTACCGTCGGTTCAGGCGACTTCTCCCTGCTATGCTCGTCATGCTCCTCATGACGGTGGTGTGGATGACCTTGTTTGATACTTCCCGGCTCGCGTCTCTACGCTATGACGTTGCTGCCGCAGTTACATACATAAGCAATTGGCAATTTATTTTCCAGGATATATCCTATTTTGAATCGTTTGGTCCTCCCTCGCCGCTTGGACATATGTGGTCCCTGGCCGTTGAAGAGCAATTCTACCTGTTATGGCCGCTTCTTATGCTGATTGGACTCAAATTGTTCCCAAGACGGGGCAAGATGTTCCTATTTATTTGTACGCTTGCTGTACTGTCAGCGCTTCTCATGTCCCTTCTTCATGAGCCCGGTTCGGATCCAAGCCGAGTCTATTTCGGAACAGATACCCGGGCATTCGGGCTGTTGACCGGTGCCGCCCTTGCCATCGTCTGGCCCAGCTACAAGTTATCCGGGAGAGTCCAGCCGGCTGCACGACTGGGTCTGGATGTGACAGGCATATGTGCGCTGCTGTTTGTTCTATATATGATGTGGAGCACAGACCGCTACGAATCATGGCTATATAACGGCGGGATGCTTCTCTTCTCGATTGCATCCGCTGTTCTGGTTGCCGTCCTGGCACACCCGGCTTCCTTGCTTGCCAAGGTGCTTGGAGCAGAGCCGTTACGCTGGATTGGAGTTCGGTCGTACGGCATATATTTGTGGCATTATCCTGTACTGATTCTGACGAGTCCCGGAGGGAATCCGGAAGGGATCGGGGCTTTCTATACCCTTCTCCAGGTCGCTGCAAGCGTCATTCTGGCTTCTCTGTCCTGGAAGTACATTGAAGAACCGATACATGAAGGGGCTCTTCGTGCATGGTGGCATGAAGTATGGCATCCGAAGCGCAGTAGTTCTGCATTAACACCCCGAAGTGTTGTCGTCTACTGCAGCTCACTTCTGTTCATCGGGATATTCTGTATAGGAATGACGATGAATATATCGGATGCGAAGAAACCAGATGCAAACGGAGTCTTTTCTGAATTTCCTTCTCCAGGATCTATAGATGAGCCGGACCCGGACCAACAACAGGAGAAGGAACCTGTTCCGAATGAAGAGCCGCCAGACGGCGAGAAACCAAGTACCGAAGAACCCAATGACGAAGAATCCAATGCTGAAGATACAAAAGATAGAGAGCCAGAGACGAATGGCAACAAGGATGCTGTAAAGGATACTCCCGATTCAACGATTGATGCTGATGATATAAAGGACACACCGGGAGACCATAAAGTGAAGCCGATGTCCGGTGATTCCATTACGGCGATTGGTGATTCTGTAATGGTCGGAGTAACTCCCTACTTGGAGAAGATGCTCCCCGGTATTACCGTTGATGCAGAGATCGGAAGACAGATGAGCCATGCAGACGATTTGCTTCCGGCACTCGAAGCGAAAGATCGTTTATCCGGTACAGTCATTATTGGACTTGGCACGAATGGCGCTTTTTCGGAGGAGAGCCTGACTTCTCTGCTCGACTCTCTCCAATCCGCCGAACAAGTGCTTCTCGTGAACACGAGAGTACCTAAAGATTGGGAAGAGAACGTAAACAAGATGCTGTCCGAGATTGGGAGCAGCTATTCCAACACAACCATCGTTGATTGGCACCGAGCTAGCAAGGATCATCCTGAGTATTTTAGAGAGGATGGCGTTCATCTGGAGCCAGCTGGAGCGGAAGCTTATACTCGTCTGATCATAAATGCACTGCGTTAAATTAAGATATCTGAATTCATCCTTCGATTATTTCAGGATTTTGAGTTTACAAATCAGCGGTCTGCCCCCTATAATAGGATAGTAAATGACCACAGCACATGAATGCTGTCTGATTTATTTCTAAAAGAGCTGCGCAATCTTACAGATTTGCATCAAGCGATTAAAGGATTTTTTTCTCCTTTAATCGCTTTTTTTGTGTGATTGAATCCATTTTCTAGCGTTTTAGTGCATCATTTTGCATTATTTGTATTCATGGAGGGTTTGTTATGAAAAAAAGAATGTTTGATATGATCATGCTGCTTGCAGGAGCATTTATCTTTGCGCTTGCAGTCAATTTGTTTGTCATTCCCAATGATTTTGGAGAAGGCGGCGTTACGGGAATTTCCATCGTTCTTTATTATTTGTTTCAGTGGTCGCCTGCCCTGGTCGGCTTCGTCATCAATGGCATTCTGCTTATCATCGGGTATAAGCTGCTCGACAAGCAGACTACCTATTACACCATTATCGTTGTCGCGTTTAATTCCTTGTTCCTGCACTTGACTGAGCACTGGTCCATACCGGCAGACGAGCCGGTACTGAATGCCATATTTGCAGGACTTCTCGCTGGTCTCGGCATCGGACTTATTATACGTGTTGGCGGGACCACGGCTGGGACAACGATCCTGGCACGTCTTGCAAACAAATATCTTGATTGGAGCATCAGTTACGCGCTGCTCTTTTTCGATATTATTGTGGCCGTGTTTTCTATTTTTGTTATCGGCATTGAAAACTTCATGTTCACGATCCTGATCCTGTATATCGGTACGAAAGCCATGGAATTCATTATTGAAGGACTTAATCCGAAAAAGGCAGTTACCATCGTGTCGGCCAAGCATGATGCGATCGCCTCGAGGGTAACCGATATTATGGATCGTGGTGTATCCGTGCTTCGGGGCTATGGCTACTACACGGGTCAGGAGAAGGAAATCCTGTATATCGTGATCAGCAAGCAGGAAGTATCTATGCTGAAGAAAATTGTAAAGTCAGAGGATCCCTCCGCTTTTGTAACCATTCATGATGTCCGTGACGTGTTCGGAGAAGGATTTATTGATATATCCAAATAATGATTTATTTTAACAGCTACAGCCGCGACTAATATGTGCGGCTTTTTTATTTACCTATGGATGGGGCCGTTCTTATGTCAGTCTTAAGTCATTTCTTTTGCTTTTTGTGAAACATTTTTACAGAAATATGATTATGAGACCAGCTGTCAGATAATAATTTACAATAAATATCATTTTGTCATATACAATAGTGTGTGTCATACAGTATAATGTGATCAGGAGTTGATGATATGAGTGATGTAACAGAAACGATACAGAATTTACTAAGCGAACTTAGACGAGGAAGCATCATTATCGCTGTACTTAGCCAGCTGTCAGAACCGCAATACGGTTATTCGCTCGTCAGTGTGCTCGAAGACAAAGGACTCTCTGTTGATCCCGGCACACTTTATCCCTTGCTTCGCAGACTAGAGAAACAAGAGCTTTTAATGAGCAGCTGGGACACAAATGAAGCCCGCCCCCGGAAGTACTATACCATTACTCCATTCGGTCAGGACGTCTTTGAAGGAGTATGCCGGGAATGGTTGTCACTGACTGAGAGTATGGAGAACATTATTGGAACTAGGGGAGGATAAGGAAATGGAGCTTATTGAGCGTTATGTGTACGCAGTCACACAGAGACTGCCCGAGAAGCAAAGAGCAGACATATCCAAAGAGCTGCACGGACTGATCGAAGATATGCTGGAGGAACGAGCATCATCGGATGAACTTAAAGAGCAACAGGTAGAGAGTGTACTGATAGAACTGGGACATCCGGAGATGATGGCTGCAAGATACGAAGGCGAACGCTATCTCATTGGTCCAGCATTGTATACTAGTTATATGACAGTCATGAAAGTTGTTCTTGCTTCTTTTTTGATTGCACTCAGTATATTCGCGATAGTTGAAGCTATCATGACGCCTGGCAATATTTTGGACCATTTTACCGATTTCCTCATTGATATCGTCATCTCTATTTCCCAAGCAATCGCATGGGTTACGGTGATATTTGCGCTCATTGAATATGGGCAGCGGAGAAGATCAATTTCACCAAACAACGGTCATTCGATGAAAGAATGGAATCCGAAAGATTTGCAATCTTTGCCTGATCACGGTAAAGAGATCAAAAAGTCAGACCCGATCGCCAGTATTATTTTTATCACTTTGTTTACGGCACTGTTTGCCCTAAATGTTGAGTTAATTGCTGTGTATCAATTCAATGATCAGGGTTTCTCCTCTATTCCGTTCATCAGCTCAGCCGGAATTGAGAAGTATATACCTTTCATTTGGCTGTTAGGAGCCGTAGGCATTTTGGGAGAAATATTTAAACTGATTCTGCGCAAAAGGACCACTTCTCTCCTCGCCTACCATATAATTTTCACCATACTCTCGTTTGTTCTTGCCTGGATTATGCTTCATGATTCCTCGTTCTGGAATGCATCATTTATGAGTCAACTGGAGACCTCAGGCCTAATTCCCCCTGGACAAGAAAGCTATGAGATCGTCTCAAACATATGGTCAGGAGTCATTCAGAACTTGATCTATGTTATTGCCATCATCAGCCTAGTCGATTTGGGAAGCGAGATCTACAAATGGAACCGCAGCAAAAAGTTCACTGGCCGTGCATAAGCACGGCTTTTTTTTATGTTCTATAAGCCCAGCCTCTCTCTTCATATGGATTCTGCCTGATCATTTGAATGAAATTGCTCACTGATGCAGACAAGGTTTCATTTTTTCGAGTACAAACTGCAATCGTATTCGTAAGCTGGACTCCTGTTACCATAACGCGTGCTAGTTCACCCCGTCTAACCTGCTCTTTCACGACAAGGGAGGATACGAAGTTTGCTCCATATCCAGAAACAACCGCGGCGATGGCCTCATGCAAGCCGTTGAACGTAAGGGAAATAGAAGGAGCGGGCGCATTATACGTTCGACAGAGTGATAAGAGTCTTTCCCTCGTTGAGCTCCCTTCCTCTCTCATAACAAACGGAATCCTTGTCATCTCCTCAAGCGTAACTTCCTGATTGGCATAAGAATGACTCGGAGCAACAACGAACCAAAGCTCATCTTGAAAAAGCTCCTCTGCATAGATGGAATCAGGATGCTCTTCCGGAAGGCCTCCATAGATGGCCAGATCAACCTCCACACCCAGCAATTGCTTTAGGGCATCGCTTGAATTGGTCGTATTGATCTTCATTTCCACTTGCTCATAGCGTTGCTTATACTTTGCAATCCAGGATGGAATCAGAAAATTGGCAGGTAGATATGTAGCTGCAAGCCTAAGCCTTCCTCTCCCGCCATCCCGGTACTCTGCTGCATACTGCTCGATCTGCTGCTCTACGGCAAACAGCCTTGCGGCCAGCACTGCAAAATGCTCCCCCGCATCCGTAAGGGCAACGCCCCTTCCTTCCGGCTTTAACAAAGGCAAAGACAGCTCCTGCTCAAATTTCTTAATCTGTGCGGTAATCGCTGGCTGGCTGATGCTCAGTATTTCGGCTGCACGTGTAACACTTCCCGTCTCGGCAACGACATGAAACAATCGCAGGGCATGCAAATTCATGGGCACGGCTCCTATCTATATAATAAATTTATGAATATCGCGTAAATATATATTATTTTTATCATTTTAACCGGAATACAATATGAATAGAAGCAAAATAATCCAAAAGGAGAAGTGATACTTATGAATCAGTTCAACACATGGATGCAGGTCGATCGGTATGTGGAGGATAAGCTTATCCCTCCAGATCCTGTGCTAGAAGCCGTTCTAGCAAACAATCAGCAGGCAAATCTACCTCCCATTGATGTCGCTCCCAATCAAGGGAAGCTGCTTCAGCTGCTTCTGTGGATGCGTAAAGGGAAAAGAGTTCTCGAGATTGGTACACTTGGGGCATACAGTACCATCTGGATGGCACGTGTGCTTCCTGAAGATGGCAAGCTGATTACCTTGGAGCTTGATCCCCATCATGCAGCCATTGCGCATCGCAATCTTGAGCTCGCAGGGTTAGATCATTTAGTCGAGATTCGTGTCGGGGACGCTCTTCTGCAACTGGAAAAGATGAAAGTTGAAGAGGAGGGGCCTTTTGATTTTATCTTTATCGACGCAGACAAACCAAATAATCCATCCTATTTAAAGTACGCCTTGCAGCTCTCTCATCCGGGTACAGTCATTATTGGCGACAATGTTATTCGTGAAGGAGAAATTATAAATCATCACAGCACAGATCCACGGATCCACGGAGTCAGACAATTTTACGACATTCTGTCAAACGAGAAGCAGATTTCGGCAACCGCTATCCAAACTGTAGGAAGCAAGGGTTATGACGGCTTTGTTATCGGAATTGTTAATTGAGTCTTGGTCAAAATAGTGTTACAAAACGGGAGCCTCCTGTACTAAGGGAAGGCTTTTTCTATATATTTTTATCTCGTTTAATGCAGGGGTATTTATCCAAAAAGCGAATATATATTCCCTATCACATTCTCAAGGTACACCGGCATATCCCAATTTCAGAGAAGGAGTTGATTCATATTGAGTAATCATCACACTACTGCCAATACGCAAATTAAACCGATAGAAAACCGGATAACGAGCCTGTTTGTTCATGTTACGGATTTACGAAGAGCGGCTGAGTGGTATAGTCAATTGCTTGGTCTTCAGGTCAGGGAAGAACGCCTAACGTCAGGACCTGTGTATTGGTTTGATCTGCCGGAGGCTCATCTTATTCTGGACTCGAACACCGAGAATCGAAAAAATCCGGAGTGGCGTGAAGAGATGAAGCCCCGCTTCATGCTCGCCTGCAGCAATATAGATGAGGCATACGAACATACCGAGCACAAGGCGGTGACTTACTCTAAGCCCTCTCATCATGGCTCTATGGCCTATTTCAACTTCAGTGACCTCGAAGGAAATACACTCATGGTAAGTCGTAATACGGCTTCTGCTGAGGCAAACGCATTGAACCCTGCCGATTGTGTCAGTCCGATCCTTCCCCGAATTGGCGGCGTCTTTGTCGATGTGACCGATATGAAGTCCGCTGTCCAGTGGTATACGGAGCTATTTAATCTGCCTTATGACGACAAGGACACGGATCCTCCCATTTACAGCATTCCCATGACAAACGGGCCGGTATTGCTGCTGGACCAGCATCGTTCTTGGCGGCAGGAAAATTTCACAGAGCTGTTCTATTTCGAAACAGACGACATTGAGGCAGCATATCAATACGTCTTGGATCAGGGCTTTAAAGTGACAGGTAAACCGAATGACTTCGAAGATTTGGCCGAATTTGCCGTTATTGATCCAGATGGAAACCGGATCGTCATTGCATGTATGAAATAATGGATTGAAATTTCTTGTGAACAGCAAAAAAAGAGCCTAAAACCGTAATGGTTCAGGCTCTTTAGTATGTTTCTTAATTATTGACCGACCATACCGCCGTCAACGGTGTATAGAGATGCTGTGACAAAGGAAGCTTCGTCAGACAGCAGGAAATTCATGACTGCAGCCACTTCTTCCGGCTTGCCGTAACGGCCCATTGGAGTTGCAGCTTCGTTGGCTTTTTTGTACTCTTCTGCTTGACCGGAATTTGCCTCGATTTGCTCCATCATACGAGTTGCAATCGTACCTGGAAGAACCGCATTGACACGGATTCCAAATGAAGCCAGCTCATTTGCTGCTACACGAGTAAGACCAATGACAGCATGCTTGGACATAATGTAAGGAGACATCCCTGGAGCACCCATCAGGCCTGCTAGTGAAGAAGTGTTCAAAATTGCGCCTGAATTTTGTTTCTTCATTACAGGGATCACATACTTCAAACCAAGGAATACACCGCGAACATTCACGTTATATACGAGGTCAAGTGCTTGTACACTCATCTCATCGATGGTAGCTGTAGGACCTTCAATTCCCGCATTGTTTGCAAAATAGTCAATAGTGCCAAACTTCTCAACAGCCTTGTTCACATAGTTTTGCACATCTTCCTCTTTGGATACGTCTGCTGCAACGGCAAGTGAATTAGAATCATTAAGACCCAGATCTTCGATTGTTGCTTTAATCGCATCTTCCTTCAGGTCAACGAGGACCACGTTCACTTGGCGTTCTGCCAAACGACGTACCAGTTCCTTACCAATACCGCCTGCTGCTCCAGTAACAATTGCTGTCTTTACTTGTGTTTGACTCATTGTATATTCGCTTCCTTTTCCTCGGGATAGGTATGACGTCTGCAGCATTACTTCAGATGCCATACGATGGTAATGTAATTCATTTCCATAAGAATCATGCAAGATTCTTAGTTGTTAGTAACTCACTTCTTGTTTATCGTACTCCTCTCGAAAAAGAAGGACAATAATCAGTATTCACAGAATTGTCATCTAATCGACACATAAAATTTAATTGTTAAATTTACAATTAGAAGTTGGACACTCTCGTTAAAAATGTTCAAAATTGGATCACAGTGATTTGGGAACGAAGAGGACTTACGTTATAATCGTAAGTAACCGAAGCCATTTCATATTACCTTTAACTGCTCTAATTGAGAGTATTACGAAACTGATTCAACTATGAACGAATAGGACAGGAGTCTACAGGCAAATGGAAGATACGAACGACAGAAGAAGCAAACGAACACGGCTTGCCCTTAAAGTCGCTTTTATAGAGCTAGTGCTTGAAAAAGGTTATGAGGCTACCACTATTATGGACATCGCCAGTCGTGCAGACTACAATCGCGGGACTTTTTATAATCATTATATAGATAAAGAGGATTTACTTAGAGAAATCAAAGGGGAGTTCTTGCAAGGGGTTTCAACTGCATTGCTCGCCCCTTATGAAGGTATGGATCGGGTTGATGCGGACAAGATTTATCCTTCCACTCTGCGTCTCTTAGAGCACATTGAGCATCACAAAGACCAGTTCAAAGCCCTTCTTTCTGTAAGCAACGATCTTTCGTATGACATCTGTAATCTGCTTAAAGATGCCATGAGAAATGATATGCATATCGTGATGAATGATTCCTCAAGATCAATAGACTATGAAATTATGCTCAGCTACCGCATGCCGGCTTTTGTAGGCGTCATTATGTACTGGGCGGAAACCGACTTTAAATACTCAGCAAGCTATATGGCAGAGCAGGTTATGATTCAAACGAATCTGAGTCTGGATTATATTGAGTTCAAGAATCGATGAAGATGGTTTCACTTTCTTGAAATATTGTTACAATAGGATGTGGCTGTATCTAGATTGCGAGACATGATATGTCTAACGAAAGTGAAAGTGAGGAATATAACGAATATGATTATAAAACCTAGAACACGCGGCTTTATTTGTACAACAGCACATCCCGTTGGATGCGCGCGCCAGGTGGAGGAGCAAATTAAATACGTACAATCACAGCCGCAAATCAATGGCGGACCTAAGAACGTACTTATTCTTGGTGCTTCTACAGGCTACGGCTTATCCTCCCGCATCGTTGCTGCTTTTGGTGCAGGTGCCAATACCATCGGTGTATACCGTCCAAGTGCAGGAAGCGAGAAAAGAACGGCATCTGCGGGCTGGTATAACTCCGCTGCATTTGAGCAGGCAGCAAACGCGGCTGGACTTAAGTCTTATAGTGTTAACGGAGATGCCTTCACCGACGAAACGAAACAAAAAACGGTAGAGGTGATTCGTGAACAATTGGGACAGGTTGATCTGGTTGTTTACAGTGTCGCTGCACCCAGACGCCAGGACCCGGCAACCGGAGAAATGGTAAACTCTGTTCTTAAGCCGATTGGAGAAGCGTTCACAAACAAAACGGTCAATTTCCATACAGGTGAAGTCACTGAAGTAACCATAGAGCCTGCAACCGAGGAAGAAGTGCGCAATACTGTAACGGTGATGGGCGGTGACGATTGGAAGCTGTGGATTAAGGCGCTGAAGGACGGAGGCGTGCTGGCAGACAGTGCCACTACGATTGCATATTCCTATATCGGCTCTGAAATTACACGTTCAATTTACCGTGAAGGATCCATCGGTCAAGCGAAGGATCACCTTGAGGCGACAGCACATGAGCTGAACGAGGAGCTATCCAGCACGGGCGGACGAGCTTATGTTGCTGTAAGCAAAGCGCTTGTTACCCAGTCCAGTTCGGCAATTCCGATCGTTCCGCTATATGTGTCCGCATTATATAAAGTCATGAAGGAAAAAGGGCTGCATGAAGGTACGATTGAACAGATGTATCGCTTATTTGCAGATCGTCTGTACCATGGCGAGCAAACGCTTGTTGACGATGTAGGACGCATTCGAATTGATGACTGGGAGCTTCAAGAAGATGTACAGGCTGAGGTTCTTCGCATCTGGTCTGAGGTCAACAGCGACAACATTTATGACATTTCGGACCTGAAAGGATACAACACAGAGTTCTTCCAGCTGTTCGGATTTCAGATGGATGGTGTTGATTATGAGAGCGATGTTAACCCTGATGTTCAGATACCTGGTGCCTACAAGGTAGAATAGCTCCGCGAGTGACCATGTCATCAATACAGCCCTTCTGGTTTACTTACCAGGGGGCTTTTTGGGCATGGCCAATTGAATACCCTGGCTTAGCAAGTGATGCAATTCATATGAAAAATAAAGATTGACATGCTTCATATCGATTGATATTATTTACCTCAATAACATATCAATTCGATGGGAATTATGAGATTTAGAATTGTTCTCACCGTCTACCGTACAAACGGAGGCATTTTCGATTTTGGAAGATGCCTCTTTTTTGTACCCATTTTTCTCGCATAGAGTAGTTATCCCATCATCCACCCTATTAAGGAGGTCAGCTTATGATTGAGCAAGTGAAGTCTTCAGGCACTAAAATAAAGCCTGCGGCAACGCGCAAAAAACGCTCTAATGCTAAAGCTTCAAAAACAAGTCATCTCAGCTCCATTCTGCTAGGACTACTCGTACCAGGCACCGTACTCATTCTGTGGCAGGTTGCAGGAAGCTCAGGATGGATCTCAAGCACAATGCTCCCCACCCCGCTGCAAATTGCATTATCCTTCAAGGACCTGATGATTTCGGGCGAGCTGTTTGGTCACATGCAAATCAGTATCGCGAGAGCAGCAAGCGGTTTTCTGTTAGGTGCTGGGCTTGGCCTGGTATTTGGTACCCTTGTCGGCTTCCTGCGCCGGTTTGAGCAGACTTTAGACCCCACCTTTCAAATGCTGCGTATGATCCCCCATCTGGCACTTACTCCGTTATTTATTCTATGGTTTGGGTTCGGCGAGACCTCCAAAATATTGCTTATCGCCAAAGGCGCCTTTTTCCCAATGTATGTTAATACCTTTCTTGGCATTCGCGGTGTAGATCTTAAGCTGTTTGAGGTTGCCAAGGTGCTCGAATTCAGCCGTTTCAAGCAGTTGATCCGCCTCGTGCTGCCTGCTGCACTGCCTAACATCCTGCTCGGACTTCGTCTATCCCTCGGCGTTGCCTGGCTGGGACTTGTGGTAGCTGAGCTTATGGGCTCAAGTGAGGGAATCGGGTATATGATACAGGATGCACGTCAATTCACGCAGACCTCAGTGGTGTTTGTCGGTATCATTATCTTTGCCGCGGTCGGGAAGATCACGGATTCCTTCGTCCGGTATTTAGAGAGAAAGCTGCTTCGCTGGCGAGACAGCTTCAATGGTTGAATAGAGAGGAGCTCGATAGCAATGTCTGAACAAATGAAGAAGAAACCACGCACCATTGCAGTCTTCCTGGCCGCGCTCATTGTCTTGCTCATGTTAAGCGGCTGCGCCAATCAAGGCGGCAGCGAGGCAGATGTGGCAGGAGCCGTCAGTTCAGGAGATAAAGTTGTCATCAATATAGGAGTGCAAGGCGCCACCGGCATTTTCTCCTATGCAAGAGATACGAAGGCTTTTGAAAAAGCATTTGAACAGGTCGGTGCAGAAGTAAAATGGCATGAGTTCGCGAGCGGACCTCCCCATTTTGAAGCACTCGCATCGGGCAGACTGGATTTTGGAGGTACAGGTGGTACGCCAGTGATCGCAGGACAGACCGGAGGTATCGACTTCAAAGCGATCGCTGTTACTGGTGACGGCAAGAAAGGAAATGCCCTTCTCGTGCCTGAAGGCAGTGATATTAAGCGAATTGAGGATCTAAAAGGTAAGAAAATTGCCGTAGCCAAAGGCAGCAGCGCCTACAACTTCCTGTTCCAGGTCATTCATACCGCGGGACTTACCGGAAATGATATCGAACTAATTCAGCTTCAGCCCGATGAAGCAAGGCCTGCCCTCGACTCCAAAGCAGTGGATGCATGGTCTGTCTGGGAGCCTTATGTAACAACAGCCGCCACGCAGACAGGGGCTCAGGTTCTTGTTGACGGAGAACAATTGAACATATTAGCGCCTAGTTTTCTCATCGCACGTACCGACTTTATTGAAACCTATCCGGAGCTGACGGTTACTTTTCTTAAGACTTACGAACAGGTAAGGCAGTATTATGAAGGTCATGTCGAGGAGGTTGCAGCCCATTTTGGACAAACGAAAAATGTGGACGCAGACATGCTGGTGAAAATTATGAATAACAACACTTCCCTCCTGTCTCCAATTACACCTGAATTTGCAGCCGCGCATCAGGAACAGGCTGACTTCCTCTATTCCATTGATGCGATCGACAAACAGCTTGACACCTCCTTAGTGCTTGAGAACAAATATATTGAACTAGCACTTCAGGAGCTCGAAATAGATACAAATTAAGAGTATTGAGCTTAACTCCCATTTGTTTTCTTCCTCCATTCCCTTAAAATAAGATCATGTATGCTTCACCCTTCGGGTCACATTTTAAATCAGAAACGATGGATTCTGGATTAACACACGAAAAAACCGTGCTCCCTATTTTTTTAGGGGGACGGTTTTCTTGCTGTCCGTAGAATTCGCTCTGATGTCTGCCCGATTTGCTAACTCCTCATTACTTGGCAGCATATATATATAACTCAGGATTGTGCAAAATCTCTTCAACTCGTTTCGTAGAGAAGACAACCGGAAAGGGGCATATATACATGCATATCGTGATGGTTAGTCCTGAGCAATTTCCTCTGCCTGGAAGCGGATCTGTAGAAATCTGCATGCTCGCCATCGCCAGAGAGCTCTCGATGCACCATCAGATCACGATAATTAGCAAACTAACTACGCAGCTTCCGCATGAGACATGGATCAGTGATCAGCTTGTCATCAAGAGAGTACCTGCTCTTAGTAAAAAGGATTATGCGGTAGAGGTGATCAAATGCATCCAGACACTAGATCATGTGGATCTTATTCAAGTTGATAACCGTCCGCGCTGCATGGCTAAGATTAAACAGGCTTATCCGGATAAGCCCGTAGCCCTCTTTCTTCACTCACTTACCTTTGTTCCCAAATCCAATACCATCTCTTCTCTGCTTCGGAGAGCAGATCTTATTATCGCAAACAGCCGCTCCTTGAAAAGACGGATCATAAGCCGATTCTCCCTGCCCTCTGATCGCATCATAACGATACCTTTAGGCGTGGATGTTCATCGTTTCAAGCCATTAACCGCGGTGGAAAAACAAGCTCGTATGGAACACTACGGTATATCCAGTAATCGTTATAACGTACTGTTTGTCGGCAGAGTGATCCCTCAAAAAGGAATTCCCGTTATCATGCGCGCCCTCTACCGAGTACAGCCTTCCATCAGAACCAGGCTTATCATCGTCGGTAAAAGCAAGAATAAAGCATATCTTGCCAGACTCAAACAGCTTGCCAAAACACTCAGAATTGAACTCCTTTTTCTAGGTGAAATTCAGCATGAGCAGATCCACGAGCTGTACCCGCTTGCAGACTGTATCGTATGCCCTTCTCAGAAGCATGAAGCGTTTGGACTGGTCAATGTAGAGGCGATGGCCTCAGGCATCCCGGTCATAGCTTCAAAAAATGGAGGAATCCGTGAAATCATCGAAGATGGCCATGACGGATTTCTGGTTACGCATTATAAGAATCCTTTTGGCTTTGCCAAACGGCTTGCTCAGCTCGCTAAGCACCCTGAGCTGGCTCAGTCTATGGGAGCAAACGGAAGAGAGAAGGCCCTGCACCATTATACCTGGCAAGCGACGGCTGCACAGCTGGAAGCGAGCTATCAGCATTTGACAGGCCGTGATATCCAGATTGAACAACAGAATTAAAAATACGTTACATCCTCTCGGATGTTCGGTACATAATGAAGACTTCCTTCTCTTCCGCTCCCGGCATAGAGGTCACTTCTCTAAGCTCGATAATCGCCATATCCTGAAAGATAAACTGTACAATTCCAAGAGTCTGCTGCTTGAACGTATCATATATTCTACCTGCACTGCAGCAGCCTCTTGGCACGATTTCCGGATGGTTTGCTATGTAACCTATTTGTCCATGAGGAGGAAAAACAACGCGAATCGCTTCAGAGTCGGACAAGTTATCTGGATCTTTAATTAGAAAAACAGGCTCTCCTACTCGTAATTTTGAGGAATACCGATGGTTTTCCATATCAGTTATTGCGGCATAAAGTTTTTTATGCACGTAAATACCTCCTTTGCTCGTAGTAGTCAATGATAAGTTTATCGGTAACCGTTATAGTTTTTTTTACAGAAAAAAACAAAACTTTTGGACTATTTTATATAAATGTAAATCAAAAAAAAAGGATCTTAAGACCTGTTTTAACCAACTATTTTTGTCACGGTTATTTTTCATAATTTATCATATATCAAAGTTTAATTTTCGCAATTACGAAAATTGATCATTCCATTAAAAATACGTATGTGTACTAAACTGATAGCATATACATCATACAGATTCCATTGCTCAAGGAACAAAATATGAACGAATAGTCCGGTTTCCTCTACTTTAGAGAAAGGTGTTGATCACGCATCATGAATTCTTCCCATTCACAGTTTAAATCGTATGAGCCATTTATTGGTCCGTTTGATCCGTGCCCTCCCATTCGTGTGAAATATTACAGCACACCACCCAATTTATATCTTGGATTTCAGCCACCCAATCTGCCCCAGTTCAGCGCATTTGACGCGTTGAAATATGGCACTTTGTGGAAAGTACTGTATAGCCCATATGACCCGCCAAGGAGCAAGTGATGTAGAGCAGATTTTGCTGCATTGCACTTGAAAAACATCTGATTAGAAAGGGGCGAGTAGATGTGAACCAAACGCTTGACGAGAACTACTACAAATTGCTGCATGAGCTGCAGGCACTGGATTTTGTGCTTGTCGAGTTAAGCTTGTATTTGGATACGCACCCCGATGACCCTGCCGCACTCGAGCAATTCAATCTGTATGCCAAAGCGAGAAGAGAGCTTGCTGATCAGTTTGAGGCTCTGTATGGTCCCCTGCTTCAATACGGTCAAAGTGGAGCACAGCAATCTTCCTGGCTATGGTCCAAATCCCCTTGGCCATGGCAAGTCTAAAGTAAAGGAGGCAAATTCATACCATGTGGGTATACGATAAGAAACTGCAATATCCCGTTCGCGTAAGCAAATGCGATCCTATGATGGCCAAATTTTTGCTTGAGCAATACGGAGGTGCTGACGGAGAGCTGGCTGCAGCGCTGCGTTATTTGAATCAGCGGTACACTATCCCCGACAAAGTCATCGGACTGTTGACGGATATCGGAACTGAAGAATTTGCCCACCTAGAGATGATTGCCACTATGGTGTACAAACTAACAAAAGATGCGACACCAGAACAGCTGAAGGCGGCTGGACTTGGAGCTCATTTTGCCAATCACGATCATGCCTTGTTCTATCAGAATGCTGCCGGCGTGCCGTGGACGGCTACCTATATTCAGGCCAAAGGCGATCCGATTGCTGATCTATACGAGGACATTGCTGCTGAGGAGAAAGCGCGGGCGACCTATCAGTGGCTCATTGACATGACCGATGACGTTGATCTACAGGACGGTCTGAAATACCTTAGACAGCGGGAGGTCGTGCATTCCCAGCGCTTCCGTGAAGCGGTTGAGATCATTAAGGATGATCGGAATCATCGAAAGTTTTTCTAGCTGTAAAATTGACTGCAATTTATAAGCAATAATAAGCAACCTAAGTCTGATTTTTATGCAGGCTTGGGTTGTTTAACTGTAGGCTTATCTCCCAAAATATAGCAGGGAAAGTACCATAACCCTAACAAATTCCTTCAAGTGGGATAAGAAATACATCCCCCATATTCACTTTTTTTCTTCCCATCATTTAATCCCCCCTCCGAATTGTGAAAAACGGAGCCTTTTGTATTTAATCTGTTTTATAAATCAGGTTAAAAAGGCAGCCTTTTGTCAACCTTATTCAACCACTTCAATATGCTTAGCAGACGCTTGCGCAGGGTACGATGTATTTACTCCCCCGTCTATTGTGACCTTAACTTGTTCACCGACGCTGTAATCATTCTCTCTATTATCGCCGATAGAAACCCAAGTTGCATTTGGATCAGCAATTTTTAATATTTCTTCAACTGTCTGCTCATGTATATCAAATTCGGATTCATCTAATCCTTCAACAACAAGTAATCGCCCTTCTTCCTTGTCAATAATATACCCTGTAATAATAGTATAGTTGTTGTTTTCCTCACTTAACGAACATCCACTTAATATTAGTGTTACTAATAAAAAAGTAATCATTACATTCTTCATAGTAACCATCACCACCCTCTCTGCCTCTTTAATTTAGACAAAATATCACTCGGAAAAGTTGCATCTGATTAATTTTTTTCAGATCGTATACAGCTGCTGTTTTTATTTTTTGTATCCAGTCAGGTAAGCAATTATATGTATTCTATTCATTTAAAAAAGACCCTGCGCGTTAATTGCGCAGAGCCCTTTATAAATATTCTATATTCTACCCATCTTAATTACTCTTCTTCAGAAGACGCTACCTCTCCATCGGCACTAGACTCCGCCGCCTCGCCTGTATCCGTATCTGCTGCACGCAGTACCGTTACAGAAGCCACGAGTGTATCTTCGGGCGTAATCAAGGTTATACCCTTCGGCAGTTGAATTTCGGAAGCTGCCAGCTTATCCCCGACTTCAAGCTTTGTAATGTCTACTTCAATGACAGAAGGAAGATCTTTAGGAAGTCCTTCTACATCCAGCTCGGTTATGAGCGACTGGAATACGCCGCCTGTCTTGGAACCAACCGCTGTACCTTGGAAATCGATCGGAATCGTGACCTGAATCGGCTTGTTTCTCGCAATTTTTATAAAGTCAACATGGAGCAGTCTATCGTTTTGTTTCTGCATATCCTTGATCAGCACCGGCACCGTTTTACCGTCCAATTTCAGCTCGAACAGCTCGGAACGCCCTGTGTGAGATATGCGGGAAAATTCCTTCGCATCTACATGAATCGGGATACTGTCAAATTGCTGCCCGTATACAACAGCCGGAACGCGTCCGCTCTGTCTTAGATTTCGTAAACCTGAACCTTTTTTCTGTGTCCTTTGTTCGGCAATTAGTTGGACCGTTTCTCCGTTGGATTTCATATCTAAACATCCTCCTTACAAGTCCATGGTTCGAATTTGCCCCCAAAACCAGATAGAATCAGGGCCATATCTATAATTAACCCCTATTAACGAGATTGAATCTCCATTTGTTTACGCACTACTAAGCCCATGCAAGCGAATTCTGCTGCCCACCCACTGCAACCACCACTTCTCTCGATCCGCTGTGCACATGAACCTTAATCCGTTCGTTCCCTGGAGAAGGCGGAATATCTATATAGTAATCACGGTCCCCTTCCCGCTCCTCCCATTCATTCAACCGAATGATATACCCAATCCGTTTAATGCCGGGAGCCACTCTAATCCGTGCCCTCACAGTCTGATTTCCTTCTTCTTGCAATGGTATCTTTCCATCATGAATTCCCGTGCCCCATACCCAGACATTCCAGCCCTCATAAAGTCCATCCGGCCGAGAATATTCAATTTCAACCGTACGGACGAAATAAGGCTGCACTTGAAAATGACATTTTGTCTTCGCCTCGCCTGCTTGTGCAGTAAGCGTCGCCATACCAGGACGGATCACTTTAACCTTGCCCGCCTCATCCACAGCAATGACGCGAGGTGTTGTGGTTTCCATCGTAAATGGAACTCCGCTAAGCACCTCTTCATACTGGTTCCAGATCGTCACCTGAGGTCGAAAAGCCTGGGTCGCGTAGATTGACTTATCCACAGCTATCTCAATCCGGTCAGGATATAGATTATCGACCCTCATTTGAACCGTCGAGAATATTTCCCCATGAGCTGCAGTAATTGTACATTCTCCATTCTCGAAGCTCCTCGCCTTGCCCGTCTGTCTTACCCGAATCACACGATCATCAGAGGAGCTCCATACCGCAGTAACGCCTTCCATCCGCTTACCGTGCTGATCTCTATAAATCGCTTCAAACTCAAAATGTTCCCCTGCCGCCACTGCTCTTCTGGAGGTCCTAATTTCAATTGAATTCAAAACTTGCGCTTCAATTCCACTCTCCCGATCATAGAGCACCATCATGGACAACCTTGGGACAACAATCTGTGAAGTCACTTGCCCCAGTACCTCGTCTCCGGCTATACGATCACTGACAACGATGTTCCAGGCAGCATCCTGTGGCAAGGCTACCACATCATCCTGCTCTTTCCCGTTGTAAATGACGATAATCCGGTTCCATATATCCCCTGCCCGATAACCTTCCAGCATATAAGCAAGAACTCCGTTACCGCATTGGAGCACTTTCAAATATTGCTCGATCTGATCCCGGTGCTCCAAACGAAAGGCAGCATGCTTTTTCCGAAGCGAAATGAGGCCCTTGTAGTAATCAAATACAGCTCGAAACCTCGCTTTATTTCTCCACCTCAGCGCATTGACCTTATCGCCGCTCCGATAGCTGTTGTGATCCCCGTATTTGGAGCGAAGCAGTTCATCCCCTGCATGAATAAAAGGAATGCCTTGTGAGGTAAGGATTACTCCATTGGCAAGCAACGAGCGCCTCACCGTATCATTGTCGAACAAATGGAGTGGATCTACATGGCGGTATGGATCCGCATGACGGACTGCATCCGCAGGGCTGGTTCCACTTGTCGGAAGGCCATCCCTCCATTCAGGAAAGGCCACCAGATGTCTGATGCCTTGAGCTGTCACGATTTTATCCCATAGATTCAGGTTATCATGCGCGGTCACATAATTGATCGTCTCTGCCGGGGAATAAGCAAAATCATGTATTGCACCCTGTACCCCGGTCAGCACTGCACCTTCGACTCCCCACCAGCCTGTGGCAAATCCACTTCCCGCACCATCACTATCACCCTTAATCGCTGAGCGATAATGGTCATTAAAGACCGCAAAGCCTTTGCCGCGCTGTACACCTTTGAGTGTTTTGTCTGGAAGCGGTGAATCGCCGCCAGTCCATGGTTCGCCATAGATGAGGATCGAAGGGTCCATCTCCTGTCTAAGCATTTCCGTAATTTCCGTCATGGTCTGAACATCAATCAGACCCATGAGATCAAAACGGAAGCCGTCGATATGATACTCCTCCGTCCAGAATCGGACGGAATCTTTAATATATTTTCGGACCATGGGCCGCTCAGTTGCCAGCTCATTCCCTACACCGGATCCGTTGGATAAGAATCCGTGTGCATTTTTTCTGTAATAATATCCTGGAACAATGCCGTCGAAAGGACCGTCATCCACGCCATAGGTGTGGTTATAAACGACGTCCATAACGACTCGAATGCCGGAGCGGTGCAGAGCGCGGATCATATCCTTGAACTCTCGAATTCTTGTATACGGATTTGAAGGATCACTTGAATACGAGCCCTCCGGTACATTGAAATTCTGCGGGTCATAGCCCCAGTTATATTTGTTATCGGCTGCTTTTGTATCATGCACTGTTAATTCGTTAACCGTCTTGAAATCAAACACCGGAAGCAGGTGGACATGGGTTACCCCTAGCTCCTTCAGATGGTCAATTCCAATACGATGTCCGTCTCGATCGGTTAAGCCTTCTTCCGAAAAAGCAATATAGAGCCCCTTCTTCTGAAAGATCGACTCCTCGTCCATAGAGAAATCCCGGACATGAAGCTCATAGATTACAGCATCCGTTGGCTTGATTAGTGGAGGCCTTACATCATCCTCCCAATCGTCCGGATCTGTCCTTGTCATATCGATGATTGCGGTGCGCACACCCCCAGCTGCAACAGATGTAGCGTATGGGTCAACTGCATAATGTACCTGTCCGTTCGGGAAACCGGCTTTGTACATATAGAACTTCCCTTCCAAATCGCCCTGCAGTGTAAGTCCCCAAGTGCCCGCTTCCATTCGGTTCATAACATAGGGCGCTCCGCCATCCTCATGATCCGCAACCAAGCCGTTAGAGTCATATCGACCCGCATCTTCATAGAGAACAACCTCCATCTTGCTCGCTGTAGGAGCCCATACTTTAAACGTGCAGCTCGTACGTGTATAAGTCAATCCGAGATCATTTTTGTCATAATAAACGTTATTCAGATTCTGCATCAAGCTCACCGCCCGTGATTTTGATAATTTACGGACCCTGCAGTCTTACCCGTTTGTGCGTTATGACTTTAAAGACTCATCTGCTTCTCCCTGCACAGGGTGATCGATCCTAAGCTGTTAAATATATAAACTACAGAGCAATGACTCTATCGCCATTACTATCATTTATGCCACTTTCATAGAGAAACTATAACCGCCTGCACGAGAAAGAATGAAGCAAAGCAGGTATCCTGTAATCGAAAACGCTTACATGATAGTATATGACATCATTCTGCAAAGGTTGTCGGCTAATGTATCTCCTCTGTAAAAAAAGGCTTCCGCACAGCATAAAAAGACGTCCATCAACAAGTTCGATGGGACGCCGTTTTGCTTGCAATCATAATGATGTTCTAATAAACCTTAGAATAGGAGCAGGGAAAGAGAATTCGGTTTCGACAGGGGGTGTATGGGCAATGACCATTCCCTCGCGAATCACATACAGCGGCTTCGGACGAAGCCGAATCGCATCTGCGGCCTGCCAGGTAGGAAGCACGACAAGATTAGCCGGATTTCCGGGTGCAATCCCGTAGCTGTCCTCAAGTCCAAGAACGCTGGCCCCATGTCTTGTGATCATATCCAGCAGTGAGGATACGTCATCTCTTCCCGTCATATGCTCCAAATGTGCTGCCATATGTACTGCCTGCAGCTGATTTCCGTCTCCATACGGATAGAATGGCGTCAGCATGTCATCGTGGGCAATGGAAACCGGAATGCCTGCTCTCGACATATCTCTGATCCGCGCAATCCCTCTGCCTCTCGGATATGCATCGAATCTGCCCTGCATGGAGCTGTTAATCAGCGGGCAGGCAATAACATGGATACCGGAGGCTTTGACAAGTCCAAGCAGCTTCTGGAAATACGACTCATTGTAATAAGCAGTGGCACTGCAATGACTGGCCGTCACCTTGCCATATAGCTCATGCTTAATAGCAAGCGCTGCTGTACTCTCCAGGAAGCGAGACTGCTCGTCATCCGTTTCATCGCAGAAGACGTGAGCGAATGCGCCGTACTTCTTAGCCAGCTCGAAGCAAATCTCAAGTGACTCTACCCCATCCTCTCGGGTTCGTTCTCCATGGGGAATCGCCCCTACACCATCGGCGCCGAGCTGCAGTGCCTCCTCCATTCGCTCTGCATTTCCAGGACATGCAACAATGCCGTCCTGAGGGAAAGCGATGACCTGAAGCTGAACAACCGATGCCCACTCTTCCTTAAGTGCAAGTAGCGTCTTTAGTGCTGTCATCTGAGGATCAGAAATATCTGCATGGGTCCGAATATACAGGACTCCGTGTCCCACCAGCTGACGTATCACTTCACTCGCCCGGTGCCGCACATCTTCTGGGGTTAGCCGCTTCTTGCGTTCACTCCACAGCCTGATCCCTTCAAGCAAGGTACCGCTTAAGTTCCAGTCTGGATCACCCGCAGTGAGCACGGTATCCAAATGAATGTGGGATTCTACAAACGCAGGGAGCATGAGTCCTCCCTGCCCATCAATGGTATGTACCACTTCCTGATCGTCTTTCCAGACTAAGTAAGTGCCGAATGGCTCAATGGAATGAATACGGCCCGATGCAATGAATACATCCACATGACGGCCTTCCGGTGTCATTACATTTTTCAATATCGTCATTTCCATACCACGCTACCCCCAATTCCTTCCGTATCTAACACCGACTCCTCCCATAACCTTTGAATTCGTTCTTCTCCAAAACGGCTTGATGCCCTTGTCACACTGACCCATGCTCCTGATTTGGCGACCCATCGGCCAGCCGGCAGACATGTGAACACTTCCTCTGGGCTTCTTGCATCTACGATTACAAAGTCGGCCGTTCCACCAGCACGAATACCGTAATTCTCCAAGCCGGCAATGAGGGCAGGATTCACCGTTACCATATCGAGGAGACGCACCATGTCCTCGGGACTTCCATAATGGGCCGCATAACCTGTGAGCTGCGCGATTTGGAGCAGATCCCCTCTCCCGAAGGGATGGAATGGATCATGAATATTATCAGATGCCGCGGCGAGAGTCACTCCCCCTTCCATCAGTTCACGGACCCTCGTCACACCGCGTCTTACAGGCCCCAGATCTGCTCTGCCTTGAAGATACAAATTCGCTGCCGGAAGGGTTGCCGCATGAACTCCAGCGAGTGACATCATCTCGATCAGCTCATCAGCCTCAGCTGCGGGCATGGAAGACAAGGAGCATAAATGTCCTGTATTGACCTTTCCATAGTAATCATATCTTAATGTTTCCTGAGCTACTTTAAGTACGGTCTTCATCTCAGGATTGTCCGTCTCATCACAGTGCAGATCAATTGGCACGCCAAGACGTACAGCCAGCTCAAATATCCCTTCGATATCTGCATCCGGTTTAGCCGATAAATGCGGCGCACCGCCAATGCCGTCAAGACCCATTCTGAGCGACTCTTCAATCAGCTCCATGCCTCTTCTTCCAAGATCCCGATAAGGAACCATGGGATACAGCTCCAGCTCCACAACGCCACCCAGTAATGCTCTGGCTTCCAGTGCAGCTTCCACCGTACGCATAGCAATATCCTCGCCTGCATTCACATTAAAATCAAGATGGGATCTTAGCCTTGTCGATCCATAAGACACGGCCTGCAGAGCTGTCCTTACGATTCGTGCACGAATCGTCTCCTTGGAGAAGGAAGAAGCTGCGCTGCTGTAATTTTGAATGGCTTCAAGCAGTGTGCCTGTTTGATTCCCTACCTGAGGCAAGCTGAAGGCTTTATCAAGATGCATATGTATATCCACCATGCCAGGAAGTATCATTCGTCCGTTCAGATCAAAGACATTCTGTCTCCCGTGTTTTTCCCCTTCCATTGGAAGTCCAAAAGATGCAATATCTGCAGCCTGGACCCTTTCCTCACATGAGGTCTGCTCTTGAACAGACTCGAATCTCCCCTCACGAATGTAAATATCATAGAGCTTCCCCTTATGTTCAAGACCGTGCAGGGTTGCATTTATTAAACGCAGCGTTCCTGACATCCTTCGCTCCTCCTATTCAGCACTGGCATAATTGAAATCAGGTGTATCCATCTCATTAAAAACAGCCCCCTGCAACTTATTCTTCCGCTGCCCAAAAGGTCGGCGTCCGATAAGCCAGGAGGCTGCAGCTTCACCAGGCTGTCTATTGATTACTCGTTAGAACCGGGAAGATATTCAGTCGTAAAAACATTCGTAATGTCCTCTTTTTCTTTCAGAAGTCCAAGGCTATGCATATCTTCCTGAAGCTTCGTCCAACGTTCTTCTGTCATGCTGAGCAGTCCATTCGCTTCCGTTTCATCTGTAAAAATCAATTCAAACTCCTGCTCAGCTCCATATTTCATCCCTTCCAGCGTGAGATCCGGATTTCTTTCCTTCAAGAACTCGTTCATCTCTTCATAGTTGTCTTTGTAGTAATTCCAGCCTTTGATGGAGGCTGCAAGGAACGATTTTACAACCTCAGGATTCTTCTCAAGGAACTCTTCTGTTGTAAACAGCACATTGGAATAAGGCTGGAATCCTGCATCATATGTCAGCAAATGACGGGTCTCAATGCCTTGCTGCTCCAGTGTGTAGGGCTCTGATGTGACATAGGACTGGGTCACCGCATCCTTATCTTCAATGAAGTTAACGAATTGCCCTGTATAGGTCTGATCCTTCACTTCGGTGAGCTCATATTTCTTCTTGATAAAATCCCAATACCCTGACCCAGGTGCAATATATACATTACGTCCGTCTAGATCCTCAAAATCCTGAATATCCGCATCCGCATGGAACAGCATCGCTTGCGGGCTCTTTTGGAAGATCGCGGCAATCGCTACAACCGGAATTCCGTTATCTCTTGCAGTGAGCACTTCATCCGCTTGCCCCATACCAAACTGCGCTTTGCCGGAGGCCACAATCTGCATGGAGGAAACCTGAGGTCCACCCGGCTCGATGGTCATATCGATACCTGCCTCTTCATAGTACCCTTTGGCAAGAGCGGTATATTGCCCTCCATGCTCAGGCTGTGCAAACCAGTTCGTCACTTGGGTGATTTTTACAGGTTCCTTGGCGCCTTCTTCACCTGCGCTGGCACTTCCTTCGGTTGTACTGCTGCCAGAGCCTGAGCTGCTGCATGCTGAGAATATAAGGGCGAGTGCCATCGTTACCGTGAGACCTGACATTTTCTTCTTCAATGAATTGTTCATTCCTTTAAATCCCCCTTATATTTTATATTCAGGAATTTTAGTTCTCGGATTTCATTTCAGACTCATGCCAGGAGCTGAGCGCCCATTTGGAGAAGGCACTTACGAGCAGATAGAAGGTAATTCCAAGAATGGAGGCACACAGTCCGCATGCGAACAAATAAGGCGTCTGGAGTCTCGAAGAGGCTACAGTAATGGCATACCCGAGACCGCCCTCGCCGCCGCCGATTCCTGCAATGTATTCACCGACGATGGCCCCAACGACAGACAGGGTACAGGATACTTTCAGTCCTGCAATAATGTAAGGCATGGCTGCAGGCAGACGCAGTCTCCACATGACCTGCCACCGTGAAGCATTATACAGCTTAAATAGATTCTGCATATTGCCATCAGTAGAATTAAGACCAATCAAGGTGTTGGATATCATCGGGAAGAAGCCGATCAAGAAGGCAATAATAACAATCGAGTTCACTCCTGCACCAAACCAG
Organism: Paenibacillus provencensis; assembly: GCF_042678545.1. NCBI lineage: Bacteria > Bacillati > Bacillota > Bacilli > Caryophanales > Paenibacillaceae > Paenibacillus > Paenibacillus provencensis. The sequence goes on from NZ_JBHTKX010000007.1 coordinate 36,590, forward strand.
ATGACGATAATCGGAGCGATCGCTACAACCGGAATGGTCTGCAGCACGATCGCATAGGGATAGACCGCTTTCTCGATTATTTTTGAACTGGCAAGCAGTACCGCTCCGGATACCCCGATGATGATGCTGAGCAGAAATCCAAATACGGATTCATACACTGTCGTCATGACCGATGTCATCAGGTTGCTCCAATTCTCCACCGCCGATAATACGATATCCGATGGCTTAGGGAGCAAATAGGGGGCATACCCGAGTAATCTCGTTACGATCTCCCATAAGCCGACAACAACGATGAATGCGATGGCAGGAGGAAGGAATTTCTGCATGAAATTATTGCTTTTCGCTGCTTTCGTCGTTTGGACAGCAGATGCAGAAGGAGCATTGCTGTCCCCTTTCAGACCCTTCTTTTCATAAGCAAGCTTCGGCTGATTCATTGCCATTGTCTATGCACGTCCTTTCTTTGAAGAGCTCTCTTCTAATCGATTTTGCCAGGGTTAAGCAGTCTTAATGGATCATTCTCCCGTTTCTTCTGTTTCATGAGCGGCAATATTCCTCGTCCGCCCGAGTCCAGCGAATACGTATGTGGGTTAGCTACATAAATTCCGTTAGCATTAAAGAAGTTGATAATCTCGTTCAAGCGCTCCTCTGTCGTATATCGCACGACGGGCAGTGATGATGGTGTTACTTTGCCACGGCTTCTCATCCATTCAAAATGAAGCAGCACTTCATCTCCAAAGGTTTCTTTAACAAGCTTCACTTGTTCTCTGAAATGCGATAATGAGAACCCAGCCTGCAAATACGTAATATTGTTCTCGCATTTAAGCGCCCATAATGTCGTATGGTTCCAGCCAAAGTCAGACAAGCCAATGCCTGATCTGTACTTCTCAGCCGGAATGTAATGACCAATTGTGCCGCCATGCTGTTCAGCGAGACTTGCTAGGGCAGGCTGGCTTCCCTCCTCTGTCTCTAACAGAACGGCTGCTTTCTCGGGTACGACTACCTTTTTCAAAGGTCTGAAATACGAAGGTATTGGCCATTCGTGGGGAGAGATAAGTCTCTTGCGGATGGAATCATTGTGAGATAAGTCATGGGAGAACTCCATAGCCTGCACAAAATCATCAAAAAAGACGATAGACTGCTCCCACTCGGTCTTCGGTGCAAGTGGAATGACGAGCTCCGTCAGAATTCCGGTTGTGCCATAGTTATGAATGTAGGCTGGAAGCTCTTCGCCGGAAACGACCAATCTTCTCGGTTCCTCTTCCAAGGTATAGACGACGACCTCCGTTACATTGCCGTCCCACAGGTCACCCCAGGTAATCGAACCGATCCCGCCTGAACCACCGCATACATATCCGCCGACAGTTGCCTTCATGAACGTACTCGGATAAATTCGCAGCTCAAGATCTCGTTCCCGAGCCGCACGCTCCAGAGATCCAAGCCTTACTCCACATTGTACCCGGACTGAAGTCTCACCCCATTCGAGGATTTGATCCAGCTTGCTTAGATCGAGCACAATGCCTCCTTCGAGCGGTACGGCTTGACCGTAGTTACCCGTACCCGCACCTCTTACCGTAACGGGAACCTTGTGGTGATATGCGATCTTAAGCAATGTCTCTACTTCAGCATCCGTCTCGGGTCGAACAATACTATCCGCAATTTTATCCTTCAACCGTTTTTCGAGGACAGGAGAATACCAGTAGTAATCCTTCGAGAGCTTCTCCCTGGAATCAAGATCAAGCAGCACCTTATCTATACCAAGCCCATCAATACACACCTTCTCGATCTCAACAGCCATCATCTTCGTCCTCCCTGAGCACGGAATTTTTAATTAATGCTAGTGATGCAGCACCTCTGACACTTGACCGACCAGCTTGCTGAACTCCGGCGCGGTACGGAACGTTTCGTCTCTCGGAAACGGAACCGGAACCGGAATTGTGCTCGCGATTTTGCCAGGTCTTGCTGTCATGACAACGATTGAGGTCGAGAGGTATACCGCTTCAAAAACGTTATGTGTAACGAATAATACTGTCATTTTCTTATCCTTCTGCCATATGCCAAGAAGTTCATCCTGGAGCGTTTGTCTGGTCATTTCATCCAGTGCTCCAAAAGGTTCATCCATTAACAGCAGCTTCGGATCTGATGCCAGTGCTCTCGCGATCGACACTCGCATCTTCATTCCACCCGAGAGCTGGCGTGGAAGAGCGTTCGCGTAATCCTTCAGGCCGACCATCTCGAGAACATGCATTGCCTTCTCCACTCTTTCCTTCTTCTGCACCTTACGCAGCTCCATCGGCAGCGTAACATTGTCGATTACCTTACACCATGGAAGTAGTGTTGCATCCTGAAAAACGAATGAAATATCACTCTGTTTCCTCGCTTCTGCAGGCTCCATGCCCATCAGCCGCATTCTGCCAGCTGTCGGATCTCCAAGACCGGCGATCATACGAAATATGGTGGATTTACCGCAGCCGGAAGGACCTACAAAGCTGACAAACTCTCCTTCAGGAATGCTAAGATTGACGTCCTGAAGGGCAACGGTGCCGGTCTGATAAATCTTGCTGATGCCTTCCATCTCCACTAACGGTGCCAGTCCTGGGTTAAGATTTGCCTTGTTTCCCTGTGCTGTAATCAAACTGCTCATCGTCATCTCTCCCTTTAAACGGATTCCATTTCTATTTTCTTGTCAAACTGGAATTCAAGCATCAGTTTAAACAGCTCCGCTGCATTCCTGCCTGCCGATGTCAGCAGTGTGCTGCCCTTCTCGGCTGTAGCCAGCTGTGCATTTCCACAAACGCCGGATATGGATAGATCCTTCATCACCCATGCAAAGCGTTTGTTGCTGAATTGAAGCTTCATTTCTGAGCTAACAGGCGGAAATTCATTTGGAAGCACATCGTGATGCACCCATGCGTTATGTAGATGCATAATCATCGACGTTTCCGAATCACCTGCGTGAATGCCATACATTCGTTCTTCAGGTGTTAAGAGCTCTTTATCGTTATCGAGACCGCCTCCATCGAGCCTGAATACCATCATGCCTGTCTTTTCTCTAATATCTCTGGCAGCCAGATTAAGTAGATCGGCATTTCCGCCGTGAGTATTAAATAATACGAGCCTGTCAAAGCCGGTTCTGGCAAGGCTGTCTGCAATATCCATCAGTACAGCGAGCAGCGTCACTGCGGTTAAGGTCACCGTTCCACTCCAGCCTGCATGCTCATTGCTTTTTCCGTAAGGGAGATGCGGTAATAGCCATATATTATCCTCTGAAGTCAGATGCTTGAATGCCTCCGTTAACATCCCTTCTCCAATCAGCGTGTCGGTATAAACAGGAAGATGCGGTCCGTGTTGTTCCATGGCACCGATCGGCAAGATCAGCATGGCTCCCGTCTTGGCAAGTTCACCGATCTCAGGCCCGGACAGTCTGGGGAGGAACAACTCGTTGTAAGCCATTCCTTGATAACGTGCGGTCATTCATATCCACCCCTCAGTTATGTATTGTTGTTAGAAACAATGTAATGGGATGAAGAGATGATGTAAACAAAATTTACGTCGTTTTGGTTTTTTAAATAAAACGGCAACTTTTTTTTGTGCTTTGAGCACTTTATAGCGTCATGTTAATGTCAGGTGTTAGGGATTAGATACGAAAAATAATGTAGATATTAATTATTATTGTTCGTTTTTTAGAAGGAAATGAATTCAATGCTGGTTAAAATTGTTATATAATTCATGAATGTAATTTAACTTTCGTTTTCATGCTTTGCAACTAAAAAAGAGAAGAATGACTGATTCATGTCAGCTATTCTTCTCTTTATATAATCTTAAGCTTTAAAGTTATGGAGCTGCCTCACGCTGTCGGCAACATCCTCTGCATAGCTGATCGCAGAAATGACGGCTACTCCGTCTGCTCCTGCTTCAACGACTTCCCTGCTATTTGCGGCCGTGATCCCGCCAATTCCAACGATGGGAAGCATGATGTTCGCTTCCCGCATAGCCTTGATAATTCCAGGACCCTGTACAGCCTCTGCATCATCCTTCGACCTTGTCGGATAGATTGGCCCCACTCCGATATAGTCGGCTCCTTGCTCATAAGCTTTCACCGCTTCTTCAATAGTATGCGCCGATATGCCAAGGAGTCGGTTACCAATCCTCTGTCTCACCATGCCCGCTTCCTCATCATCCTGACCGACATGGACACCATCTGCATCGATTTCAAGCGCCAGATCGACATCATCATTAACGATAAAAGGTACATTATGCTCCCTGCACAGCTTCTGCAAACGCCGGGCGAGTTCGATCCGCTCAGCGCCTTCACGACAGCCGGTCCCCTTCTCTCTGAACTGGAATAATGTCACCCCGCCGGTTAGTGCGGCCTGCAGCGTATCCTCCGGTGCTTTCACACAATTTGCACTGCCCATAACAAAATAAACTCGGAGCAGCTCCTTCATACGAGCACTCGAAATCCGGCTCATACGCTGCTCACTCCCTTTTGCTTGCGATAAGCCCAGTGATTGGTCGGACCATGTCCCCCTCCAATACCTAATGTATCGGTGAGTGCAGCCTGGACATAATCTCTTGCCGTCCTCGTCGCTGATAGGATATCATTTCCTTTTGCCAATTCTGCGGTAAGCGCCGCTGAGAACGTACAGCCTGTTCCATGGGAATGAACGGTGTCCACCCTTGGTCCTGCAAGCTCCGTAAAGGCTGTCCCATCGTATAATAAATCTGTAACCGTATCGCTGCCTGCATCATGGCCCCCTTTAACAATGACATACGCTGGGCCATAATCATGGATTCGCTTAGCCGCCTCCTTGCGGTCTGCCAGCGAATGAATAGTGCAGCCTGTCATCACTTCCGCCTCGGGAATGTTAGGTGTAACGACAAGTGCAAGCGGAAGCAGCTGCTGAACAAGCGCCGTTACAGCTTCAGATTGAAGCAGGGATGCGCCGCCCTTTGCAATCATCACTGGATCGATGACCAGCTTATCTATCCGATGCTGTGCAGCCTGCTGTGCAACCTCTGCAATAATTTCACTGCTGAATAACATCCCTGTCTTCACCGCATCCGGTCTCAGATCGGCAAAGACAGACTCAATCTGCTGCGCTACAAATGGAACCGGCAGAGAGTAAACGCCTTGCACGCCAAGTGTATTTTGGGCAGTAACCGCTGTGAGTGCTGACATGCCATAGACATCCAGCTCCTGAAAGGTTTTGATATCGGCCTGGATTCCGGCTCCGCCTCCGCTGTCTGAACCTGCAATGGTAAGCGCCTTAGCGATTTCCATCATTTATGCCTCCTCCTTGATGAACAGCTCGTTCATATCTGTAATTTCCACATACTTCTCATAAACAGACGGCTCAAGATTGGACAGTTCATCCAAAAATGCAATCTGGAAGCTGCCAGTTCCCATCTGCTCTGTCTTCTGTCCTGCTATGCTTGCAGCCGCTCCGTAATAGCCGAGACCCGCGGCTCCTGCTTCTAATACCGAATCATGAACTGCAAGAAAAGCACCGATGACAGAGGTTAAGAGACAGCCTGTCCCTGTGACACGTGTTAGTAACGGATGGCCGGACTTTATAACAAGTCCTGTATCACCATTGGTAATGACGTCTTCTGGACCAGATACAACGACGGTTGTTCCCAATGTTCGGGCAGCACGCACCGCCATTTGGGCTCGTTCTACGACCTCGGATTGACCTGCATCTACACCTTTTACAGTCATTCCTTCCCCGATGAGGTGACTGATCTCTCCTGCATTGCCTCGAATCAGTGTAATCTCCACTTCACGAAGAATCCGAAGAGCCGCATCCGTTCGATAAGGTGTAGCTCCCGCTCCGACAGGATCAAGGAGCACAGGAACACCGTATTTATTTGCCGCCTTGCCTGCGGTGACCATCGTATTGACAAGGTCTGTAGTAAGTGTCCCGATATTGAGCACCAGTGCGCGGGCATGTTGAACCATATCCGCCACTTCCTCCTCCGCATATGCCATGACCGGGGAAGCACCAAGGGCTAGTAAACCATTAGCCGTAAAATTCGTAACGACCGTATTCGTTATGTTATGAATCAATGGTTGTTCTTCATGAATTCGAGTAATAAGAGAGGATAGTACATCATTAGACATCGTCATCAGACCTTTCTTTTTGGAAGGTACACAGGAGCCGATCTTGGAACTGAGGGGTACCGCAAATATAAAAAAACGCATGCGAAAGCATGCGTAATCATCATGTTCGCTCCCTACGCTGGCATTATCCATGGCAGGTTCAACCGGTCAACAACAGATTAGTTGTACTCTCAGCTTGCTTCCGCAGGCTCCCGTATTTATATAATTGTTGAAGTTGCTCGTTCCTCTTCATTGTATAGTACATCTTCCCAATATTCAATTTGTTGACTTTTGCTAACCTGTAGCCTATGATACAAAGTAACTCATCCAAAAAAGGAGAGATTTTTGATGTCGGTGATCGTTCTTAACTAATTAATTTCATACTGAGGCTTGATCTATTGCTTTATCGCCTGAATTTGCGATGTTTATTTTTTATGCGCATTTTCAAGCACTCACTTCAGATGCCTCATGAAATCAGTTAAGAACAGCGGATAACCAAACTCTCTATGAACATGAGTTATGTAATAATTGACTTGTGAACTCATCCGTGCTGTTTTTGCAGCGCGGTTTTTTTGTACCCGGAATCCATCTATTTACAGACCATCAATGTTCTGTTATGAACATAACTTTGATGACCGGGGGCCACTCACAGGTTGATACCTTATGGATTAGCAGCATTCTTTGCCCGATCCTTAAGATAACTCATGCATAAAGACGTAAGAACGAACGCTTCTGTTCGTTTCTTGCGTCTTTTTTTTATCCGCTTCAACGTCATTCAAACATTACAAAAAAAGGAGCATTAACCCATGAATCAACAAAGCATGCAAAGACTCGAATACAATACTGTCAAAGAACAGCTGCGGTCCTACGCGGTATCCTACCTTGGAGAGCGACAGATCGATTCGCTGTCCCCCATGACTCGTCTAACCCAGATCCGTCAGGCACTGGCTGAAACGGATGAGGCACTGGGACTGATCCGGCACGGAGCAAGCGTCCCTCTTCCTTCATTGTCAGGAATCGAGAATATCATGAATCTGCTGGGCACCGGCTATTTATTTACCGAACAGGATTTCATGCATCTACTGCAATTTCTGCGAAGCTGCGCCCAGCTTATGAAGTACATGCAATCCAAAGGAGAAATCGCCCCGAATGTAAGTGCCTATGCTGGCTCCATGTACACCCTGGATTCCCTTCGTGAAGAGGTAGAACGCTGTATTTACTTAGGACGGGTAACGGATCACGCGAGTAAAGAGCTGCTCAAGACGAGAAAACAAGTTCAGGTCATTGAGGAACGGCTGAAAAAAAAGCTCGATACCCTCCTGTCCAAGCACCGTTCTATTCTGCAGGACCAGCTCATTACAAGACGCGGGGATCGCTACTGCCTGCCTGTCCAGAAGGAATTCCGCAAGCTTATCAGAGGAACGGTTCACGGTGAATCAGCCAGTGGCCAAACGGTATTTATTGAGCCTGACGAAATCGCTGCCCTCCAGATGGAGCTCAGTCTGCATCGTGCTGCGGAGCAGCGAGAAGAAATGAAGATCCTCAGTGAATTGACGCGTTTGGCAGATCAAGCTGAATATGAGCTTCGGGTTAATACGGACACAGTGGGCATGTATGACTTTTTATTCGCCAAAGCGCGCTATGCTCTCTCCTATCAGGGACGGTCCATTCATCTCGTCGATCATGGGGTCATTCGATTAAGATCCGCACGGCATCCGCTCGTGAATCATATGGTTCCACTGGACTTCCACATTGGTGATGCATTCAAGTCCTTGATCATTACAGGTCCCAATACCGGCGGTAAAACATTGTGCCTCAAGACCATCGGCTTGTTGACGCTGATGGCCCAGTCCGGACTTCTAGTCCCTGTTGGAGAAGGCAGCCAGCTGAGCGTATTTGAGCAAGTTGCCGTCGATATCGGAGATGGTCAGAGTATCGAGCATCAGCTCAGTACGTTCTCTGCCCACATCAAGAACATCATCGAGATTCTGAAGATGGCGGGCCCCTCAACGCTCATTCTTATTGATGAAATGGCTTCGGGTACAGATCCTGGGGAGGGAACCGGACTATCCATTGCTCTGCTGGAAGAGATGCATAGAAGGCAGGCTACTGTCGTGGCAACAACCCATTTTTCGGAGATCAAAAATTTCGCAGCTTCGGCTAACGGATTCGAAAATGCCCGCATGGAATTTGATACCGAGTCATTAAAGCCGTTATATCGGCTGACGATTGGGGAAGCAGGAAACAGCTATGCTTATGCCATTGCCCTAAAGCTCGGAATTCCGCCGTATATCATTGAGCGTTCCAAACAGATCTCTGCCACATCATTGACAGGGAATGCTGATTCGTTAGGGGAATCGAAATCCAGCGGTAACGAGGTCAACCTCGCGGAATCCCGAAGTTTAGATCCTCAAGATCTAACCCGTGACAATACAAATCGGGTGAATAACGACCGCCGAGAATCCAGCGCTGCCCATGCCAAGAGACCTCAACCAAGCGATGTGGAAGCTCAGCCGGTCCGGCCGCTGCAAGTTGGTGACAGGGTGCACATCCCTTATATGAAGGAAGGGGGGATTATCGTCGAAGCAGAGGATGCAAAAGGCAAGCTTACCGTACTTATTCGAGGAAAAAAGCTGAAAATTGCCAAGCAGCGAGTGAAGCTTCATATTGCAGGCGAGGAGCTTTACCCGGACGACTACGATTTTGACGTTGTCTCCCAGACTAAGGAGATTCGAAAAAAACGAAAGCAAATGTCCAAGAAGCATGTTCCGGGTCTCAGTATAGAAATGCCAAAAGACGAGTCTTAAATGTTCATTTGAATAAGCGGAATTATGCAATTGAATAACCCAAGACGGGCGGGGATTTGTCTCTCCTCGTCCGTCTTTAACATTTCCATGAAAAATACTTTACTTCTTAGGTAAGCTCATATCCTGGCTTACGTACAAATATGACTTTGGATTCAGTTACCCATATGATAGACTTAAGCTTAAATTTGAATACGGTATCGTGATTGCACGGATGCTCATTTTCTTGATACTGGTCGATTTTGTACAGCCAACAGACTAATAATAAGCAGGTGAAAAAGATGCCCTCCTTAACGATTGACATCAATCCGCACATTTGCCCCTTATGCCACAAGCCTAATGGATGTGCCAATGCAGCCGGGAAACCTCACACTGAATGCTGGTGCATGAGCCAGTCTGTGCCCAAGGAGCTGCTGTCACGTATTCCGGACGAGCAGAGACGCAAGGCATGTGTGTGTGAAGCATGTGTGACCGAGTTTCATGCCAGGGGAACGGACGAAGTCTAAGCTGCCTGGATATTTTTCACCTTATCAATCAATTTCATATGCGAATGATTGTATATTCAAAACTTTAGCGGCAAGTGAACGTTATATAAAATATATACTAATCTTTCCGGGAGGTTATCATTATGAAGACCCATGTCATGAGGACACAATCATCATTCAAGTCAAAAGTATTTACTCTTACCGTCTCTTCCATCCTTCTTGCCTTCGCGTTCATTCTGTGGCCCAATGTACCTTCTGCTATATCTCCACCTTCAAACATATCATCAGAGTACGATGGTCACAGCTCCCTTCAAGTCGCATTCCCGCTAGATAAATATTCTGTGGTGATGAGCAGCGTTCCCGGATTCCCAATCGAAATAAGTGAAGATCATAATAATTTCCCACTAATTATAGCAACTTCCTCTGGTGAATTACTGGTTAAGGAAGGTTCGGCTGGCAAGCAGGTGAGATCATCGGGAGCATCACTTGAGTTGAAAGAAGGAAACACCATTTATTGGTCCCCTCTTGCAGCTACACCAGTAAGTGAAACCAGCATAACGGTAACAAGTCAGTCTCAACATCAGAATTCGGCAATTAAGCCGGTTTCGATTCATATTTCAAAGGATCAAGATGGATTTTATAAAATTAATTAACCCCATGAGTTTCGTTCCACGAGAAACATTTTTTACCATAACAGATATAATCCATGTTCAGTTCAGTTATACCTAAGTGTTATAAGCCGAAATAATACAAAAAAGCTGATCTCCCCTTTAAGACAGGAAAATCAGCTCATACAATTTAAACAAACGCGTTATATATTATAGATAATTAAAATAAATATATTCTTACTCTTCAGTATGCGCGCGATACGCATCTGCATCCAGCAGTTTAGTAAGAGCAGCTTTGGAATCTCCATTTATTTTCACTTCAATCATCCAGCCGTCACCATATGGTGCAGCATTTACAAGCTCCGGCTCGTCTTGAAGCTTGTCATTAACACTGACGATTGTTCCGCTTACTGGCGCAAACAAATCAGATACGGTCTTAACCGATTCAATGGTACCAATGCTATCGTCACTGTTAATTTCCGTTCCAACTTCAGGCAGCTCCACAAACACAATATCTCCCAGCTGATGCTGAGCAAATTCAGTAATCCCGATACGTACCGTATCTCCGTCTAACGTTTGAACCCATTCATGCTCTTTACTATACAACAAACCGTTAATCACTTCGCTCATGTTCTCGTCAGCCTCGCTTTTTTCAAAAGTTAGAATTGTGTTTCTTCTCTGGTTCCTGCCCTTTTTCCACCCATAGCGTAAAACAATCCTCATCACAATGTCAAGAATGCTAACAAAAAATATGTTTATTTAACATACTCCTTGACTTTTCGGATTTAATCACGTATTAATGTAGTATAAGCGTTAGATTGAACGGAAGAGTTCGCTATTTCCGAACATTCTAGCCCATTAAGCGGTTGAACGTAAAGGGAGAGATTACCGCAGGATCATCGTTCTGAGCTTCTGACAGCTGTTGTATGATGTTCATTATCAGCTTGTAAGCAGGGACATTTCCGCATGGTAACGCCGAAGGAGTAAGCCCATTGATAAGCAAAGGGTGAATCTCTCAGGCAAAAAGGACTTTTACCGGACGCGACTCTGGAGAGCATCCATAACCGTTCGCTGCTTACGATAAGCGAACGATGTTAATAAAGGATCACCCAAGGGGAAACTCGTGAGCATCATGCGGGGTAACTCTCAGGTACCAAGGACAGAGCCTAAGAAGAACACATGCTTTATTAGCGTGTATTTTTCTTTGGCCTGTCCTTTTTCCATTTTCCAATAGCCCTTTTTCCTTTTTCCCTTTTCAAGTGTTTATTCTGAAAACTCTACTTATTCTTCTTCTAAATTACAGCCGAAAGCCGGCTTTTTACGAGGTGAAAATTATGTCCCAATTATTGAGAACACCGCTTTTCCCTCTTTATGAACAATATCCAAATGTACGCTGTATCGATTTTGGAGGCTGGGAGCTCCCGGTTTCCTTCAGCGGAATCCAGAAAGAACATGAGGCTGTGAGACAGCAGGCTGGACTATTCGATGTATCCCATATGGGTGAATTTCGGGTAGAAGGCGAGAATGCAGCAGACTTTTTACAAGGAATGCTGACAAATGACGTATCCCTGCTTGAAATCGGTCAGGCACAATACACACTCATGTGCTATCCAACTGGTGGTGTAGTGGACGATTTGCTTGTCTACAAGCGCAGCGACCATTTGTTCATGCTCGTTGTGAATGCATCCAATATCGAGAAGGACTGGACTTGGCTGCAGGACCATCTGCCTGAGAACGTTCAATTGGTGAATGAATCGGAAGCAACTGCTTTGCTTGCATTACAGGGTCCGAAGGCAGAAGCTATTCTATCCCAAGTGACCGATGTGAATCTTGCTGAGCTTGGCTCTTTCCGTTTTGTGGACGGTGCGGAAGTGAGCGGCAGCACCGTTATTCTATCGCGTACAGGATACACTGGTGAGGATGGATTCGAAATCTATGTCAGTGCCGATGACGCACAGAAAGTATGGCTTGCGCTTATGGCCGCAGGTGAAGATGAAGGTCTGCTTCCCATCGGGCTTGGCGCGAGAGATACACTTCGATTTGAAGCTAAACTCCCGTTATATGGACAGGAGCTTTCTTCTACGATTACACCGCTTGAAGCCGGGCTTGGCATGTTCGTGAAGCTGGCTGCTGGTGACTTTATCGGTCGGGATGCACTGGTGAAGCAAAAAGAGGAAGGCCTGACCCGCAAACTCGTCGGTATCGAGATTACGGATCGAGGCATTCCGCGTTCTCATTATCCGGTCTATGCAGAGGGAGAGCAAATCGGTGAGGTAACGACTGGTACCCAGTCGCCTACACTCAAACGCAATCTGGGCCTTGCACTGCTGGATATTCAGTATACAGAACCAGGCACCACTGTTGAAGTCGAAATCCGGGGGAAACGCCTCAAGGCAGAAGTGATCAAAACCCCATTCTATAGAAGACCAAAACCTACAGCCCAAGCGGCAAAAGGAGCGAATTCATAATGGCAAATCGTTATCTACCGATGACGGAACAAGATCAGGCGGAAATGCTGGCAGCAATCGGAGCGGAAACGATGGAGGATCTCTTCTCCGACATTCCTGAAGAGATCCGCTTTAAAGGCGAACTCCCTGTTTCATCCAAGCTGGACGAATACGCACTTACTCGTCATATGTCCCGCCTTGCCGGACGTAATGTGAACGCAGATACACACGCAAGCTTTCTAGGTGCAGGTATCTATGACCACCATGTACCTTCTGTTATTAACCATGTCATTTCCCGCTCCGAATTCTATACTGCTTATACGCCCTATCAGCCAGAGATCAGCCAAGGCGAGCTGCAGGCGATTTTTGAATTCCAATCCTATATCTGCGAGCTGACCGGAATGGCTGTCGCCAATGCCAGTATGTATGATGGAGCAACGGCCTTTGCAGAAGCAGGTAATCTGGCTGCAAGTGCGACACGTCGTAAAAAGCTGGTTGTATCGAGTACGGTGCATCCAGAATCCCGCCAGGTACTCGCCAGTTACGCACATGGTCTGAATCTTGAGGTCGTTGAGATTGGTTATACAAATGGTGTTACAGATATGGAAGCACTCGCAGCTGCAATCAGTGAAGATACGGCTGCAGTGATGATTCAAAGTCCGAATTTCTTCGGTAGTGTAGAAGACATCCAGGCTGCAGCTGACCTGATCCATCCAAACAAAGGACTCCTTATCGTCAGTGCGAATCCAATTTCACTCGGACTTCTGGAAGCTCCGGGCAAGCTTGGTGCGGATATTGTGGTTGGTGATGCTCAGCCGCTTGGAATTGCAGGCTCCTATGGCGGTCCTACCTGTGGATATTTTGCTGTATCACAGGCCCATATGCGCAGAATTCCTGGACGGATCGTTGGTCAAACGACGGATCGTTATGGCAGAAGAGGCTTTGTACTCACACTTCAGGCTCGTGAACAGCATATCCGCCGTGAAAAAGCGACCTCCAATATTTGTTCCAACCAGGCTCTGCTTGCGCTAAGTGCGTCGGTCTATATGTCTCTGCTCGGCAAACAAGGCATGCTGGATGTGTCGGAGCTTAATTTGCAGAAGAGTCATTATGCCAAGCAGACAATAACTTCTATTGAAGGAGTAAGCACTCCTTTTACTTCACCGACGTTTAACGAATTTGTTATTAAGCTTCCCGACAATTCGAGTATGGAAGATGTGCAGAGCAAGCTGCTCGCTGCAGGATTTATCGGCGGATATGATTTGGGACGTGAATACCCGGAACTAAGTGGTCATATGCTGATCGCCGTTACAGAACGCCGGAGCAAAGAAGAGATCGATGAATTCAAAGCGGTATTGGAGGGATTGCTGTGAGTAAGATTGAAGCAGAGAAACCACAGGTTCAGAACGAGACAGCTGCACTGGATTTTGGAAGAACGGCAGGATCAGAAGCTCCTGAGCAGAAGCTGATATTTGAACTAAGCAAACCAGGTCGCGTCGCATACTCCTTGCCCGAGCTTGATGTGCCTCAGGTACGTCAGAATGAGCTTATCCCTTCTGGGTTTTTGCGTAAGGAGGCAGCTGCACTGCCAGAAGTATATGAAGTCGATGTCGTTCGCCACTATACAAGCTTGTCCCGCCGCAATTTTGGTGTAGATAACGGCTTCTATCCACTAGGCTCTTGCACGATGAAATATAATCCGAAGATTAACGAGGATGTTGCTCGTTATACCGGGTTTGCGAAGATTCATCCTTATCAGCCGGAAGAAAGTGTACAAGGCGCCCTTGAGCTGCTGTATCAGCTGCAATCCGACCTCGCAGGTCTTACTGGAATGGACGAAGTGACACTTCAGCCGGCAGCCGGTGCACACGGTGAATGGACAGGACTGATGATGATTCGTGCTTATCATGAGAGCCGCGGCGAAGTTCGCACCAAGGTCATCGTGCCTGACTCTTCCCATGGTACGAACCCTGCCAGTGCGACAGTTGCAGGCTTCGAGACCGTGACTATTCCTTCAACTGCAGAGGGACTGGTCGATCTGGATGAGCTGCGTGCAGTGGTAGGTAGCGATACAGCCGCGCTTATGCTGACGAACCCGAATACACTCGGCCTGTTTGAGAAACAAATTGTTGAGATTGCCAAGATCGTGCATGATGCCGGCGGTCTTCTGTATTACGATGGAGCTAACTCCAACGCAATTATGGGAATTGCCCGTCCAGGTGATATGGGCTTCGACGTGGTTCACTTGAATCTGCATAAAACGATGAGTACTCCTCATGGCGGCGGCGGCCCAGGCGCTGGTCCTGTCGGTGTGAAGAAGCTGCTCGTGCCGTTCCTTCCAAAACCACACGTGAAACGTACAGAAGAGGGTACATTCTATCTGGATCGTGAAGAAGGACAATCCATTGGCCGTGTTAAAGCTTACTATGGTAACTTCGGAATTCTTGTTCGTGCGTATGCCTATATCCGTACTTATGGTCCGGTTGGACTGCGCCGGGTATCCGAGTATGCTGTGCTTAATGCCAACTACATGATGAAACGACTGGAGCCTTATTATGAAATTCCTTATCCAGGCGTCTGCAAGCATGAATTCGTGATGTCCGGCAAAGGCTTGAAGCAGTATGGTGTACGTACACTTGATGTAGCGAAGCGCCTGCTTGATTTCGGCTATCATCCGCCAACCATCTACTTCCCGCTGAACGTGGAAGAATGCATCATGATCGAACCGACAGAAACCGAAAGCAAAGAAACGCTCGACGGCTTCATCGACACGATGATCCGCATTGCTAAGGAAGCCGAAGAGAATCCAGAGCTCGTCCTTAATGCTCCTTACGGGACACCTGTTACTCGTTTGGATGAAACGACAGCTGCACGTAAGCCTGTCCTAAACTGTGCATGCAGTTAATTTCATACGCAGGCAGTCTCGCCTTGATCTAAAATAGAACAGAAATAGACCAAACAAACCTCCAATCCTATATTGGAGGTTTGTTAATTGTTTTCAGATCCAAGTGCATCATTTATCATATCCTGCTCTTGTCTCTTCCTCATATCTCCCATTCTTCACGAAGCATTCCGAGTCTAATGGAATCATAGTACTTGCCGTTATAGTATCTCACCTTTCGGATTCTTGCTTCAATCTGCATGCCCAGCTTCTCTGCGACCCGAATCATTCGAGTGTTCCCTGACCAGGTGGTCAGTCCCACTCTAACAAGAGGCAAATGATTAAACAGATGATCGATCCATAAGCCTAAAGCTCTTGTTCCAATGGATTGGTTCCAGCTGCTTGGCTGATGCAGCACAATCCCCATTTCCAGCCAGTTCTTCTGTTCATCCTCATAATAGTAAGAAACCATTCCGCATATTTCTTCGTGTACAATAATGACCCAGCGGTGATCGCTTGCAATCCAGCCATCCTGCATTTCAGCAAACTCTTCCCAACTCTTCGTATAATGTGGAAGATAGGGTGCATCCCACTGTTTCCACTCTGGATTCTCCTCTGTATAGATCAGCTCCCATAAACGCGGTAAATCTGCCCTTTCTATCGGTCGAACTGCAATTTCCTTATCTTTGTACATGGAATCTCCTTTATCATGTTCTCTATGTATTTCTCAAATTCTGTAAGTGCTCCATTTCATTCTAATTTAGAGACTGAGTGATCACCAGGTATAGATCGATTTAAACCAATTTAGAGAATATACACAGGCTGTTCTGGACGCGGCGGTAGAGATAATTAAGCACATTTGCTAAATAGTAAAAAAAACGGTATCCGCATGATGCGAATACCGTGAAAATGTTGGAAAAGATAGAGAATTAGAAAATAGAGATTTCAGAAATTTCGAAAAACAAAGATTACTGTTCAATGCTCTGAACAAGCTCTACCACCTGTTCAGCAGTCTGCATATCCAGTGCTTTTGCAGCAAGCTCTTTCATGTCTGCTTGAGACAGCTTGGTCAGCTGGCTGCGTGCAGGCAGAATTGAAGTCGCGCTCATACTGAATTCATCCAAGCCAAGACCCAGAAGCAGCGGAATTGCGGTAGCATCGCCTGCCATCTCTCCGCACATGCCAACCCAGCGGCCTTCGCGATCCGCTGCATCAATGACCATCTTGATCAAACGAAGAATAGATGGGTTATAAGGCTGGTACAGATAAGATACACGTTCATTCATCCGGTCAGCTGCCATCGTGTACTGGATCAGATCGTTCGTTCCGATACTGAAGAAGTCCACTTCCTTGGCAAATTGATCGGCAAGCACTGCAGTTGAAGGAATTTCAACCATGATTCCGAGCTGAATGCTGTCGGATACTTCAAGACCTTCAGATACAAGCTTCTCCTTCTCTTCGAGAAGAATTGCTTTTGCTTCACGGAATTCTCCGAGCGTAGCAATCATCGGGAACATGATGCGCAGGTTACCATGCACACTCGCGCGAAGCAATGCACGAAGCTGTGTACGGAAAATGTCTTGACGATCCAGGCATAGGCGAACCGCACGGAAGCCCAGGAATGGATTCATCTCTTTTGGAAGGTCGAGGTAAGGAAGCTCCTTGTCACCACCAATGTCGAGTGTACGAACGACAACCGGTTTTCCTTCCATTTTTTCAAGAACAGTTTTGTAGGCATTGTACTGCACATCCTCAGATGGCAGCTTGTCGCGTCCCATGTACAGGAATTCTGTACGATAGAGACCTACGCCCTCTCCGCCGTTCTCAAGCACACCAGCTACATCGTTAGGAGTACCAATGTTTGCAGCAAGTTCAACATGCACGCCGTCTACGGTTACTGTAGGCTCGTCGCGTAGCTTTCTCCACTCTGCAACTTGAGCTGCATAAGCAGCCTGCTTGGATCTGTACTCTTCCACAACGGAAGCCTCCGGATTGATCAGTACATGACCGTCCAACCCGTCCACGATGATCAGATCACCGTTTTTCGCTTGAGTCAGTACTTCCTTCGTTCCCACAACTGCAGGAATTTCAAGAGATCTGGCCATGATTGCGGAGTGAGAGGTACGACCTCCAATATTGGTAGCAAAGCCAAGCACGTATTTACGGTTCAGCTGCGCTGTATCAGACGGAGTCAAATCCTCAGCAAGTACGATGACTTCTTCGCTGATCTCTGCCGGATTCACAACTTGAAGTCCAAGCAAGTGACCAAGCACGCGTTTGGTAACGTCACGCATGTCAGCTGCACGCTCTTGAAGATACGCGCTTTTCATATTTTCAAACATCTGAATGAAAGTAGCTGCTGTTTCTTCAAGTGCAAATTCAGCATTTACTTTTTCATCAGAAATTTTGGACTTAACAGGATCAATAAGTTCCGGGTCATTCAATATAAGCAAGTGAGATTCAAAAATTTCTGCTTTTTTCTCACCCAGTTCTTGCAAAGTACGTGCTTTGATTGCCTGGAGCTCGGCTTCGGATTTCTCCAAAGCCGCTTCCAGTTTAGCAATCTCCGCATCAACGTCGGTGATCGAGCGTTTGTCTACAGAGTAATCAGGATGCTCCAAGATAAACGCCCGGGCAATGGCAATACCCGCCGAGGCAGCAATCCCGGAAACATTAGGCATGAACTTCGCCCAGCCCTTCGTTAACCATAACGTCTGTCAGTGCTTGAATCGCTTCTGCTTCTCCTTCGCCTTCAACGATGATGCTAATTGTGTCGCCTTTTTCAAGACCAAGGGAGAGAACACCCAGAATGGATTTCAATGTTACTTTTTTGCCTTTCGCTTCTGCAAAAGACTCAGCACCTTTGAATTTGTTAGCCGTGTTTACAAGTGCTGTTGCAGGGCGTGCATGGATTCCATCTTCGTCAGTAATTCTGAATGTTTGTTGCATAGTTTTCATCCCACTTTCGTCATTTTTTAATTTGGTTGTGATTACGTCATATACGTATATTACCTGTTACACAGGAGTATCGAACCACAATAGACTGATTTTTCCCAGATTCATGCTGCTGATAAATGAGGTGCAAGATTTAGCCAAAACTTAAGTTTTAACTAGATCTTGCGTGAGCTCTTCTACGGTGCTATGAATTCAAACGTAAAAATCTCGTCTTTATTTGATTGTTATAATTCCCTTTTCGCCAGCTTTCAGTACACCAGATTTATTCAGTGTAACAGCGGAACCCTCCGGCAGGTTAGAGAAAATAATTGGTGAAATAATGGAAGGAGCATGCTCCTTAACATAATCCACGTCAACTTCCATGATCGGTTGACCTGCAGAGACGAGATCTCCTTCGGCAACCAGAACATTAAAGCCTTGGCCTTTCAGCTTCACGGTGTTGACTCCAATGTGAACGAGTACTTCCTTGCCGCCGTCGGACATGATGCCGACCGCATGCTTGCTAGGGAATACGTTGAACACTTTACCGTTCACTGGTGACACAATCGTTCCATCATGCGGCAGAATCGCAAATCCATCACCTGTCATTTTCTCGGAAAATACTGGGTCTGGAACTTTCGTAATATCGAGAAGCTCACCGTTAACCGGCATAACGATCTGCTCATTGATGATCGCTTCACCCGCTTCACCTTGTGCCTGCTCTTCTTCTGGTTTAGGCTCTGCAGTGGCTTGCGCTGGTGCTGGTGTACGCCCTTCGATGATGTCTTTCATTTGCGACTTAATCGTATCCGAACGTGTCCCGAAGATCGCTTGTACGTTGTTACCGACTTCCAGTACTCCAGAAGCACCAAGGTCTTTCAAACGACCTTTATCAACGTTGCCTTTATCTTTAACCTCGATACGAAGTCTGGTGATACATGCATCCAAATGCTTGATGTTGTCTGAACCACCAAAAGCTTTCAGGATTTGATGCGGCAGCTCGTCCTTGGATCCTATATTCATTGATCCCGTCTCTACAACTTTGTCCTCACGTCCCGGTGTTTTCAGATTGAATTTCTGAATAACGAAACGGAAACCGAAGTAGTAGATCACCGCGAACACAAGACCTACAACAATAACCAGCCACCAAGGCGTACGGTTTGGCAATACCCCGAACAGCATGAAGTCAATGAAACCACCGGAGAAGGTCATCCCGATCTTAACACCGAGAATATGCATCACCATGAAGGACAAGCCTGCAAACACAGCATGAACTGCGAACAAGATAGGCGCTACGAACAGGAACGAGAACTCAAGCGGCTCTGTAATACCTGTCAGGAATGCTGTCAGTGCACCGGATACCATCAAGGAGCCGACTACTTTCTTGTTCTCTGGCTTCGCTGTGTGATAGATGGCAAGTGCTGCAGCCGGAAGACCGAACATCATGAACGGATATTTACCTGTTGTAAATGTACCCGCTGTAAATGCTACGCCATCTTGCAACTGAGCCATAAATATCTTCTGGTCACCACGGATGACTTGACCTGCTTGGTTAACATATTCTCCAAACTCGAACCAGAACGGTGAGTAGAAGATATGATGCAAACCAAATGGAATGAGCGAACGCTCAATCAGACCGAAGATAAAGGCAGCCAGTGTTTCATTCTCACCAATCATGCTTCGAGAGATGAAGTTCATCGCTTCTTGGATCGGCGGCCAAATTAGTGTCAATGCCAAACCAATCAAGAGCGACATCACTGCGGTGATGATCGGTACGAAGCGTTTACCTGCAAAGAATCCCAAGTAGGACGGAAGTTCGATCTTAAAGAATCGATTATACATCGAGGCAGCTAAGACCCCGATTATGATACCACCGAATACGCCTGTCTGCAAAGTCGGGATACCAAGAACGTTTGCATATGCAGCTCCACTTTGGGCTATAGAGTAAGCATTTACGCCCATGACTGTTCCCATGGTTACGTTCATAACCAAATAACCAATAATTGCGGCTAGACCCGCAACGCCGTCCCCACCGGCAAGACCAATCGCTACGCCAACGGCGAACAGCAAGGACAGGTTATCAAAGACAATTTGTCCCGAGTTCATCATGACGCTAGCAACGACTTGGATCCAGTGAGCCTCTAGAAAAGGCACATACTGCAGGAAGTCAGGGTTAACCAGAAGGTTCCCAATTCCGAGCAGGAGACCTGCCGCCGGCAGGATCGCAACCGGAAGCATGACTGCTTTACCGACACGCTGCAACACGCCGAAAAGCTTTTTGAACATGTGTTTCACTCCTTCAAGGATATATGTGTCAGTTGATTTCGAAGAATGCAAAAAAAGCATGAGCGTATAGAGCATGTGTGCAACAACCTGTGGGTTATATTGCCCAATAGTAGTCATTGCCAATCATACTTTAATCAACTCATGCCTGATCGAATCAGTAACACGTCATAATATTAAGCTGTTATTTACTACGGTGAACATCATAGCACCAGAAAAAAAAGATTGCAAGCCTTTACAATCAAAAAAATATTTTAATTTCGAAACATCTTAATAACCACAAGATATAGTTAGAAACAAAAATAATACCCTACATATTGAATAGAAATTTATTCGTTTCGCTCCTTTTTCTGGGAAAGCCGCTGTAAATGCATCGTCAAGTAGCTCACCTCGGCGGAATACACAGGAAGATTAATCCGTCTTTCCATTATCTTCGTCAGCTTCCAAGCAAGCGAATACATCTCCGGATATTCCTGATTAAGCAGTGAATCCAGTTTGTAAATCTCAGCTACTTCTTCACCGCGCCGAACCCGTTCGATCGCGAATCTCAGATGGGTCACAAGCCTGGAATAATCCAGAGAATCACGAGGAATTCGGTAATCGAGCTGCTCCTCAACCAAAGCAACCAGGTCTGCAATAAGCTTGGAGTGCTCTTGGACCTGTGAAATATTCTGATTCGTCATGGCGCTATAAATGTGAAGGGCTACAAATCCAATCTCTTCTTTGCCAAGATCGACTCCGAGGCGCTTCTCTATCAGCTCGATGGCATACTCAGCAAATTCATATTCCATTGGATACATATCTTTTGTCTCGTACAAGAAAGGATTATGCAATACGATACCTTGTTCTTTGCGCTTCATAGCGAAGGCAATATGATCCGTCAGTGCAATATGGATATGTTCGTTGAGAGGAACGTTACTCTTGCTTGTTATATTTAAAATAATATCGTTAATCGTCTCTATTAACTTTTCACTAACACGAGGAACCAGCTGCTTGTATTGTTCCTGCTCCTCCTGTCTCGTTAATATAAACATTTTTTCTACTGCTTGCAGAGGAATTTGATCACCTGATTTGCGATTGAATCCAATCCCTTTGCTGATGATGACGACTTCTTCGTGTTCAGGGTGGGTCGCGATAATCACATTGTTATTCAACACTTTAGCTACCTTCAGGTTCACTTTTGCACCTCTTTTAGCCCCATAATTCGTAATTCGGCATGTTATATCTAAATAAGATACACCACGCTTAAGTTAACAAATTATGAGGCTAAGGTCAATATTTAACCTTTGGAGTGCTTAGATCAAACTGTTTCTTTGGTAGCAACCGCTTCAGCTGGAATCTTCAAGTTTTCCAATGCTGCCGGCTCTGAAGGAGCGGTTGGGATTGCCTTCTTGGTAAATCCTTGGATGAGCTGCTCAACATCGATTCCAGACACGCTCTTTAGCATTTCAGGAGCAGTTGACATGAGCTCGGTCACATAATTGCTGACTCTTGCAGCACCTTCTCCCTTGCCAGTATCGACCACGGTAAGTTTGTCGATGGAGGATAATGGCTGGGCGATACGCTCAGCAAGCTCAGGCAGCATTTTCACAATGATGTCGAGAACAGCGGCTTCGCCGAACTTCTGGAAAGCTTCTGCCAGCTTCTCCTTCGCCTCCGCTTCTGCAAGACCACGCAGACGGATAACTTCTGCATCTGCTGTACCTTTTGCACGTTCAGCATCCGCGACAGCCTGACCTTCAAGACGCTTCTGTTCAGCTGTAGCCTTTGCTTGTGTTTCAATAGAGTATTGTACAGCATCTGCTTCGCGCATTCTTTTTGCCTTGTCTGCTTCTGCCGCCTGCTCTACTGCATAACGATCTGCCTCGGCTTTTTTCTTCACTTCCGCATCATATTGCTTCTCACGTACCGTAATTTCTTTCTCCTGAAGATCGATCTCACGCTCCTTGCGCACGAGCTCTACCTTCATTTGCTCCTCAACCATCGTCTGTCTCGCACGGGCTTCCTGAATGTGATAAGCCTGATCAGCTTCCGCTTTGGCTGTATCTTGATCTTTCTTAAAGGATGCTATCTTCAACTCTTTTTCTTTGGCTGCTTCTGCGATATTCGTATCCCGCAACAATTCCGCCTTCTGCCCTTGCTCTTCTGCATTCGCTTTTTGAATCCTCGCATCTCTGACGGCTTCTGCTTCGGCAATTTCAGCGTCCCGTTTCACCATTGCAATTCGGGGCTTACCGAGCGCATCAAGATATCCGTGTTTGTCGCGTACGTCTTTGATTGTAAAAGAAACGATAGACAAACCCATCTTTTTTAAATCTCTTGCCGCCACACCCTGAACTTCTTGAGCAAATCGATCCCGGTTACGGTAAACTTCTTCTACCGTCATTGAGCCGAGAATCGCACGCAGATGTCCTTCAAGAACTTCTTGTGCTTCGCTTTTTAGAGCTTCAATGGGTTTACCAATAAATTGTTCTGCCGCTGTAGCAACATCTTCGATCGAACTGCCGACCTTGATGATGGCTACTCCGTCTGCAATAACCGGTACTCCTTGCTCCGTATAGACTTCAGGTGTTGTTACGTCGAGCTTGTGAGATAAAAGCGATATGAATTCCGATTGTTGAAACACCGGCCATATAAAAGTACCCCCACCGCGAACAATCTTTATTTCCCGTCCGGATTCATCACTAGATATATTCTTCCTTCCGAGAAAAGATCCGGTAACGATCATCGCTTCATCTGGACCCACTGTCTTGTATCTCGCCCAGAACGCGATCCCGAGGATTAAAATTACAACCACTACAATTACGGGAATAAGTAAAGATTCTTGCATGAAATCTGGCATTCTCATCTCTCCTCTAAGTATAATTGGTCATTACTACAGACTGTCTAGCTCCGCTACCCGAAGCACGCCATCTGCAACCTCCACAACAACCACCCTGGTGCCTGCCGTAATCGGTTTAGCTTCAAAGCTGGAAGCTGTATGAAGGGTATTGCCGCTTACGAGCTTAATCATCACTTCACCATAACCCTTCTCTGGAACAGGGACGGTGATTTCACCAATCTTTCCAGCAAGCTCACGCATGGAAAAACCAGTTGATACCTCACTGTTTCGTGCAGGCCTTATGTAGGCAAAAAATACAGTCAACGCGCCGAGAATGCCGAACAACAAGGATAGCAGAACATGAACTGCTGTATTCAGCTCGGTATACTTCATCAGTAGAATGCCTGCTCCCCCGAAGGTCGTTATTGCACTGGCAATAACTGTAGAATTCAAAAATTCCACCCCTGCCAGCTCAAATGAACCTTCCAGCAAACCATCAAACAGATCTCCGAACAAGAGGCTAACAAGTGCAAATATTGCTCCTCCGATCAGACAAGCCCAGTATAACGTCTCCATATTTCACCCCCTCTGCCCTCAGATGCACATGTCAATATATACGTATGCATTAGGTAAATGTTTCAAAATTATGAATTAGGAGCTAATTGAGGTGGAAATAAGAATGTCAGTGGTGATGAAGGAAATATGGATAAATTATGAGATGAGTGCATGGGATTATGGCTGCGGTTGACGGATTGTTCTTCAGATCGCAAATTGTCTTGGGATTCTCTGATCTTATAAAATATTCAATGGTTAGAATCCAAAGACAAAAAGCGAACGCTTCGCTACTTCTGGTACAACTTCATCCTCCTCCGCTTGCCCATGCTTCTCTAGACCAAAGCACGCAAAAAAGCCCTTTGCACTAATAAACAAGAGCAAAGGGCTGTTGGTTATGCTTTTTTTACAAGGACGCTTTATAAATTTCTACTACATCCTCGCGCTGCAATTTGTTGAAGTTACCGAACGGTCCAAAGCGCATTGCTTTATCCGCCATCACATCAATTTGACTTGCATCAATATCATAGTCCGCCAGTCGGTTTGGAGCGCCAATGCTGGTCCAGAACGAGCTCAGCGCCTCGATTCCTTCGAGTGCAATCTGCTCATCGCTCTTGCCTTCTGGATTCACATCAAACACGTTAATCGCAAGACGCTTAAAGCGGGATACATCTACATGCAGGTTATGCTTCATCCAGTTCGGGAACAGGATCGCAAGCCCTCCGCCATGCGGAATATCATAAACGGCAGACACGGCGTGCTCAATATTGTGTGTTGCCCAGTCGCCTGCAAGACCCATGCTCAGTATATTGTTCAGTGCCATCGTACCGCAGTACAGAATGGTTTCACGCAGCTCGTAATTCTCCAGATCGTTAATTA
The DNA here is from genome assembly GCF_042678545.1 of Paenibacillus provencensis. Classification (NCBI taxonomy): domain Bacteria; kingdom Bacillati; phylum Bacillota; class Bacilli; order Caryophanales; family Paenibacillaceae; genus Paenibacillus; species Paenibacillus provencensis. The sequence continues at coordinate 61,384 of NZ_JBHTKX010000007.1, forward strand.
GCTTAGGAGCTGCCTCGATCACTGTACGCAGGATCGTTTCACAGAAGCCCAATTGTACTGGAGTATTCGTATCCAAATGGAAGTAATGCTCCAATGTATGCGACATCATATCTACTATGCCATAAACCGTTTGATCCTGAGGTACAGAGAAGGTATGAACCGGATCAAGAATTGAAAAAGCCGGATATACCAGCGGACTTCCCCAGCCCAGCTTCTCCTGAGTCTCTTGATTCGTAATGACCGAGCCGCTGTTCATCTCTGAACCCGTTGCAGCCATCGTCAGCACTGTAGCAAGCGGCAGGGCGGCTTTTGGCTGTGCCTTACGCTCTGCAAAGTCCCACATGCTGCCATCATATTTGGCACCGACTGCAATGGCTTTGGCACAGTCTATTACACTGCCGCCGCCAACAGCGAGAATCAGATCAATTCCGTGTTCTTTGCAGAGGTCTGCCCCTGTATGTACTGTAGATAGTCGAGGATTGGGCTCAACTCCGGCCAGTTCATGAACCTCTGCTCCAATCTCGGACAAGAGCTGGATGACTTGATCGTAGAGACCATTGCGTTTGATGCTGCCACCGCCGTAGACAAGCAGCACTTTGTTGCCGTATTTAGGCACTTCGGTTTTTAGAGCTGCAAGCTGACCTTTACCAAAGATCAGACGTGTAGGATTATGAAATTGAAATGCTCTCATTGTAAAAATCGCCTCCAAGCATACATTTTTATTCGTTTATACATATCTTATTATAGAACCAATTGTTTTCAAAAAACAAACTTCTGGGAAAAAGAAAAGCCCTCCCCAATGAAGGGACAGGCTCTGCACCGCAATCAACGATGAGTTTCTATTCTGTATAACCCAGATGCTGTACAAAACGACGGAATGCTTGTTTGCCCGCTTCGTCTCGTTTGTAAACACCGGCATGCTCAAGAATTTGAGCAAATTTATTACCCGCTTCCTCCTGTACCCGGGCCACAGCCGCTTCCTTAGAGAGCGCAGTACCATACTTCTCAATCAGGGCATGAATCCATTCTGTATGCTTGTGAAGGTCAGAAACTTCATTACTGACAGCTGATTTCAGAAGCTCCTCATCACCTGTCAAAATATCAGCAATAAGATCCAATTCTTCTTTTAGTCGGCCAGGCAGAATGGCAAGTCCCATCACTTCAATCAGACCGATATTCTCTTTCTTCAGATGGTGCATTTCACGATGCGGATGGAAGATTCCCTCAGGATACTCATCACTTGTACGGTTATTGCGAAGAACGAGATCCATTTCGTATCCCCCGTCCTCAGCACGCCGGACAATCGGTGTTACCGTATTGTGCGGTATCATCTGTCCATCCTGCTCCGTATGTGACAGAATATCTGCTTCCGGATCACTGTATACCTTCCACGCCTCATAAATATCATTTGCCGCTTCCAGCAAGACAGCTTGATCCTTGGAAGAGAGTCTAAGCACAGACATCGGCCATTTTACAAGACTGAGTGAAACGCCTGGAGCGGCATCATTATGGAATACAGCCTCCTGTACCGCTTTTTGAATCGCAAATGTATGTCTTCCACCCTGGAAATGATCATGCGTCAATATGCTTCCACCCACGATTGGAAGATCCGCGTTAGAACCGATGAAATAGTGAGGATATTGATCCACGAACCCAAGCAGGCGGCGCAGCGTATCCTTTGTCAGCTTCATCGGCACATGATCATGATGGAACACGATACAATGCTCGTTATAGTAAACATAAGGAGAATATTGGAACAGCCATTTCTCATCATTCAGCGTGAGCGGAATGGTTCTCAGGTTCTGACGTGCCGGGTGATTAATTCGGCCTCTGTAACCAACATTCTCACGGCAGAGCTGACATTTAGGATATACAGGCGGTGGAAGCAGCTTAGCCATCGCGATTTCTTTTGGGCTTTTTTCCGGCTTGGACAGGTTAATCGTGATCTCAATATCCCCATATTCCGTAGGCTGCTTCCAATATACGTTCTTCGAGATACGATCCATGCGAATATAGTTTGAATCAATAGACAGTTCATAGAACCGGCTTGTTGCCGCCTCCATCCCCTTCTTTGTCTGAATCTCACGGAACTCCCGAATCACTTCGGAAGGGCGAGCCATCACAAGGCCCATAATCTTCGCATCCAGCAGATCCCGATACGTGTCCGTATTTTCTGGAATGAGCCCGATCTCATAGCCGAAATCAATCAGTACATCAATCAGCGGCTGCGGTCCAGACAGCTCGGATTCATCCATTGTACCCGCATAGGGCTCATCAAAATTAAACAGACTCAGCAGCTGGTTACGGCTATAATCATAATCCGCATCCTCGATCAGATGACGTCTTGCTGCAAACAATACCAAACGTTCAATGGCATGAAGTGCTTCTTGTGCAGCGGATGACTGCGCGTTCTGTTTTTCTCCTGCATTCGTATTCACGTTCATCTCTGCCATTTGCTTACTCCCCTTTTTGGTTTGTGCTGTACCCATCGGGATGGGACTGATGCCAGCTCCAAGCACTCGCAATGACCTTGGCTAGATCGGTATATTTCGGCTCCCAGCCAAGCACTGCACGGGCTTTATCCGAGGAAGCAACCAGTACCGCAGGGTCACCCGCACGTCGTGCTTCCAAGACAACCGGAATGTCGAGCCCAGTTACTTTCTTCGCTGTTTCGATAACCTCTTTGACGCTGAACCCTTGACCGTTGCCGAGGTTAAACACGTTACTCTCTTCGCCCTTGCGCAAATAATCCACTGCACGTAGATGTGCATCCGCAAGATCACTCACATGGATATAGTCACGGATACATGTTCCATCTTCTGTAGCATAATCGTCTCCAAAAATCGCAATATGCTTGCGCTGCTTCAATGCCGTTTGAAGCACTAGCGGAATGAGATGGCTCTCAGGCTGGTGATCCTCACCGATCTTGCCGCTGTCATGGGCGCCGGCTGCATTAAAGTAACGAAGGGATACATATTTGATGCCTAGTACTTTATCAAACCAGGACATCATGCGCTCCATCATGAGTTTGGTTTCGCCGTATACATTGGTCGGTTCTGTACGGTCACTTTCCTCAATAGGTACTTTTTCAGGCTCGCCATAGGTTGCTGCCGTTGAGGAGAAGACAATTCTCTTAACGCCTGCATCCTTCATGGCTTCGAGTAGTGACAATGTACCGAACACATTGTTATCATAGTATTTCCCTGGATTTTGCATACTTTCTCCTACAAGGGAATTGGCTGCAAAATGAATGACCGCATCAATTTCGTTCTCTGAGAACAGTCTTGCAAGAAGCTCCTTGTCCCGAAGATCTCCCTCGTATAGCTTGCCGCCAAGAAGGGCCTCCCGGTGACCTGTCTGCAAATTATCAAGAACAACAACTTCCTCACCGCGCTCAAGCAGCGCGGCAACGGTATGAGAACCAATATAACCTGCTCCACCTGTTACTAGAATCGCCATCGTCTTACGCCTCCCCTTTCAATTCTTTAACGCCGTCGCCCACTCCGCATACATAGAATTCTCCAGTGAGTCCAGTCCGCTCCTTGTATGCTGCACCAACCTCCTGCACAAACCGATCCACATCGTTTTCATGCACGAGTGATACAGTACAGCCTCCAAATCCTGCACCTGTCATGCGGCTGCCGAGTGTACCTGGAATTTTGCGAGCTTCTTCAACCATCACATCAAGCTCCTCACAACTGACTTCATACAGGTCGCGCAAGGAATCATGAGATGCGTTCATTAGCTCCCCGAAAGCTGTGAGGTCTCCGCTGCTAAGTGCGTCTACTGAGGCCAGCACACGAGCATTTTCTTCAACAACATGCTTGGTCCGTTTCTTCAGAATGTCATCACCAAGGGTTGACTCCAACTCGCTGTATTGCGCCGGAGTAAGCTCAGCCAGATAAGACAGTGAAGGCAGCTGCTCCTTCAGAATAGCGAGGGACTGATCGCACTGCTGACGTCTCTCGTTGTAGGCCGAATCCACAAGTCCGCGGCGCTTGTTCGTATTGCCGATAATCAGCTTGTAATCTCCCGTGCGGAACGACACATGCTTGTATTCAAGCGTATCGCACATCAGAAGAATCGCTTGGTCCTCTGCACCGTTCGCTACTGCAAATTGGTCCATAATTCCGCTGTTCACTCCCACATACTGGTTCTCAGCGCGCTGGGAGAGCAGTGATATTTCAACCGTATCGACTTTGCCTTCTTCAAGCGTGAGCAAAGCGTATGCAGTTACTACTTCGATTGAAGCAGAGGAGGATAGGCCTGCTCCGTTCGGAATCTCACCATGGAACATCAGATCGTAGCCTTTCGTAATGTTAGTGCCTGCCTTAATGATCTCGACCATTACACCGACAGGATAATCGATCCACTCGCCTGATTTATCCTTGCCGATATCCCCCACCTTAATTACCGCTTCATAGGTAAGGTTCGTGGAATAAAAATGGATCTCGTCATCCTGACGTTCGCGGATGATCAGCGTTGTTCCAAATTCAAGTGCGGCAGGAAGAACATAGCCACCGTTATAATCGATATGCTCGCCGATCAGGTTCACGCGTCCAGGGGCATTAAACACGCGTATTTCAGCAGAATTATCACCATATTTTTCAGTAAATTGTTGTTTGAGTTGTTGTACGTTCATTAACCTTCACCTCTTTGTAAAAGTTGTTTTAATCTTACTTAAAGTATACATGGAAGCGTTATAAACGGTAATGTATGCATGTGTTCAATATATGGACAAATGTGACTGCGACCTATTTGAAAACATGGAAAACACTGGCTTTTATTAATATGTACTCCCTGCTTTTTATGGTATACTGGTGACATGACAGCTATACTTTTATGTACATTATTGTTCTGTAAGCTCGCTTGCAGAAGGAAGGAATCAACAAATGATGCAGGACTCCTATTCAGTAGCTTCCAATCCCGTAGATTACGAGAATAGTCCGCTGCACGTCCTCTTCGTAGGCGAGAGCCAAACCAAACCGGGACATGCCCTTGGACCGAAAATATATGATTACTACCTTCTTCATTATGTCGAGTCAGGCAAAGGTATTTTTCGCACAGAGAGCCGTACTTACCACCTTTCCGCAGGGCATATATTTCTAATTCATCCATCTGAGCTGGTCAGTTATGTGTCCGACGAGGAGGAGCCTTGGCGTTATCGTTGGATGGCATTTACGGGTAAAGAGGCCGACAAGCAGGTGAAGGATGCTGGGTTCAGCCTTGAACAGCCTGTTATTCCAACCGTGCAGGACAGCAGGATGTCGTCACTCCTATCCACCATGCAAGATGCCTTTTTCGAAAAAAAAGAAAGTGCTCACCTCACCTCCATCGGCTGTTTATATCTGATCTTTGCTGAGGCAAAAGAAAGACTCGTGCTGGAATCGGCGGTTACAATGGCGGAATCTCAAGTAGGCCGGACGGTGAAGCAGATGATCCAATACATGTCGACTCAGTATGCCCATCCAATCTCCATCGAACAAATGTGTGCAAGCTTGGGTTATAATCGTGCTTATTTGTCCCGCATTTTCAAAAAAGAAATTGGGCTCTCACCCGTCACGTATTTGCTGAAGCTGAGGATCGATAAGTCCAGGCAGCTGCTCAGAGAACGGCCTGAACTGTCAATAGAGCAGATCTCTGCCTCTGTCGGCTTGCCGGATGCACTCTATTTCTCCAGACAATTCAAAAGGTTCTATAGGCACTCACCTAGTGCATACCGCAGACAGATGCAGGAGCAGTCCAATTGAACCTTCCATGACTGAGTCACGAGCATTTTCCTATGTATAAAATAATACAAGCCTGCCTATGAATTTGATCATAAGGCAGGCTTGTTCTTTTGTCACGATGGGAATTCGATCAATCCTTATCCCCTTAGTTGTCCGTATGCAGAATAGATTCAATGTCCGCTAATTCTTCGGAAGAGAAGTCAAGGTTGCTCAGAACCGCCACATTCTCCTCGATCTGGCTAGGCCGGCTCGCTCCGATTAAGGCAGAAGTGACTTTTCCTTCTCTAAGCACCCACGCGAGGGCAAGCTGAGCCAGACTTTGACCGCGGGAAGCGGCCACCTGGTTTAAGGCACGCACTTTACGCAGCGTCTCTTGTTTGATCTGAGTCTCATTCAAGAAGACAGAACTGCTCTTCGCTCTGGAATCTTCAGGGATTCCATTGAGATACTTGCCCGTCAGTACCCCTTGCTCTAGAGGGCAAAAAGCAATGCTTCCCACACCATTTTCCGTCAGTACGTCTTGAAGCCCGTCTTCAATCCAGCGGTCGAGCATGGAATAACGAGGCTGGTGAATAAGTAGAGGAGTGCCCTGCTTATTCAGAATATGTACAGCTTCCTTCGTTTTTTCAGCTGAATAATTCGAGATTCCGACATACAAGGCCTTGCCTGAACGAACGATATGATCGAGCGCCTGCATCGTTTCCTCAAGCGGAGTGTCTGGATCAAATCGATGAGAGTAGAAGATATCGACATAGTCCAGCCCCATTCGTTTCAAGCTCTGGTCAAGGCTCGAGATCAAATATTTGCGTGACCCCCATTCGCCGTAAGGTCCCTGCCACATATGATAACCCGCCTTCGTTGAGATGATCAGCTCATCCCGATAAGGCTTCAGATCTTGAGCGAGCACCTGTCCGAACATTTGCTCAGCAGAGCCCGGTGGAGGTCCGTAATTGTTAGCCAGATCAAAATGTGTGATTCCCAAGTCAAATGCCCGTCTAATCATGTCTCTGCCATTCTCGAACGAATTAATTCCGCCAAAATTATGCCATAGTCCAAGTGAAATGGCCGGCAGTTTAAGTCCCGAGCGTCCTACCCGGTTATATTTCATTTCATCATAACGTCTATTATCAGCTACATATCCCATTTGCACATCTTCCTCCCGCGACTAATCTGTTAAAGCTTATCCATTCATTTATTCATGATAGACCCAAAACTTCAGCTTGACAAGAAATCGTTTACATAGAGTATAGATCGCCTTGTGCCTCCGACAGCAAAAGAACCCCCTTTATCTAGAAAGGCAGGCTCATGGCAAATCATTATAATAGTGCATTCACTTGGTCCAGCACACGGCCGATCGGTTCTGTTATCAGCAGCTCTGCCCTGCTGTCGTAAGGCGTCGGTGTTGCATTCAGCAAGACGGTATGCTTGCCTTGAAAATAAGTGACGAGCTGCGCAGCAGGCTGAACGGTTAATGAAGTTCCTCCGATGATCATCAAATCAGCTTCAGACAGAGCATCCACAGCATGGTACAGGGTCGTCTGATCAAGTGATTCTCCGTACAGCACGACATCCGGCTTGATAATACCATTACATTTGTTACACAGAGGAACCAATGATTCTGACGCTATTATGGCATCGAGATCATAGAAATGGGCACAGTCCATACAGTAGTTGCGATGAACAGAACCGTGAAGCTCATGTACCTTCCCACAGCCTGCCGCCTGATGCAAACCATCGATATTTTGAGTGATCACAGCTGACAGCTTACCTTCCTTCTCAAGCCGGGCAAGCAAGCGGTGTGCACCGTTGGGCTTGGCATGAGGGTGAAGCATTTTGGAACGATAAAAGTCATAGAAAATATCCGGATGCAGCATAAAAAAGTCAATACTGAGCAGCTCCTCAGGTGAGTACGGAGAATGCTGCTCTGTCTGATAAATCCCGGCAGCAGATCGAAAATCTGGAATTCCACTCTCCGTAGATGTACCTGCTCCGCCAAAAAACACGATCTTCATGCTCTCACGAATCCACGTAACTAAAGGTTCAAACGCATCAGCCATTTCCTCGCCCTCCCTTCGTACCCCTTTTACGATAAATTGTTCTTTTTGGATCCAAGCAAAAGCTTCACTTCAGAAAAATTTGGTCATAATGCGTAATCACGGTGTCCGCATGCTTTAAATAGGACGTATTTCCTGATGGAACAATTCCGATGTTTATTTGAGCACCCGCACTTCTCCCCATTTGCATATCTCCGTTGCTGTCGCCGATGACAGCCAGCTGCCCAGGAGAAAGTCCAAGTGCTAAACAAGCCGCTTGCACACTTTCAGGATCAGGCTTGCTGCTCGTCACCCGGTCAAATCCAATTATAACATCAAAATAGTCGAGAATATCCAGCCATTCGAGATGCAATGTAGCATTAGAAGTAGAATCAGCCGTAACCACACCCAGCAAGAGTCCCTGAGCCTTACAGCGGTCCAGAAATGGAATCAGTCCGTCCAATGGAATTGCATGATCCTTGCTTATCAATTCGTTAGCTCTGGCACTAATCCCACGAATGCAGGTTATTGCATCATTCCAGGCCATTCCGGCAGCATACAGCTGCCAGGCAAGAACTGCGGTAGACTCGCTTACCGTTGCAATAGCAAACGGTCCTTCGGCGTCGTAGCCTGCGACCTTCCCATGTGCATCATATCTGGTCCCCAGCACTTGGTCACGCTGTCCAGTAAAGTTCTTCCCCATAACAGCCAGCTGAGCTTCCAGTGCATCAAGTACATAATTTCCCCAAGGGGTCCATAATGCCTCAATGTCTAGGAGCGTTCCATCCTTATCGAATAAAATGCCAGAAATATGCGCTTCCTTCTGTCCGGCCTTCAATAGAGCGATTTGAATCACTTCCTCTTGATTATTTAAAAATTCTGACCGAAGGTTCGGTCAGAATTTTTAAGGGCTTATTCCTGTGCAGAATCGATTTGCTGCAGCCATGCGATTAACATAGCTCTTTCCTGCCACCAGCTTCTCTCGATTAGTTATTTCTCTTGAACTGCCTTCCGGTATGCATCCATATACTGCTCGGCTTTGCGGCGGACATGGGTCATATCACCGGTCTTGACGGCCTCCGCTGTCAGGTCTGAACCGATTCCGACGGCGACCGCTCCTCCTTTAATCCAGTCTCCCAGATTGCTTAATGACACTCCGCCAGTTGGCATAAAGTTCGCTTGAGGGAGTGGGCCCTTCATTGTTTTGATAATTGAGGGATCGTATACGTTCCCTGGGAATAGTTTAACAACATCCACACCAAGTTCCAAGGCTGACTGAACCTCGGCAATCGTCATGACTCCCGGCAGAATAGGAACACGGTACAGATTGCACAATTTGACGGTGTCAGGATTCAAAGCTGGGCCTACGATAAACTCCGATCCTGCCATAATCGCAGCACGTGCAGATTGCGGCTCCAGAACCGTCCCTGCCCCGATAATAGCAAAATTCTGTTCATTCACTGCATTCCATGAATAGTTCTGGCTCAAACGCTCAATGGCCTGCAGTGCCCCAGGTACGGTCAGTGTGATCTCAATGACTTTGATGCCGCCTGCAATCGCCTGCTCTGCCATCTGAACAACCTGATCGGCCGAATCCGCACGCAGCACAGCAACGACGCCATGCTCAAATATTTTATGTAGCAGCTCTAATTTTTTCATTGTTATTTAATCCCCTTTGCATGATTTAATAAATGAACTACAGTAAGATTGAGATCACTCTATTACACTTGCTTACCGTTCAATATGGTGGGCATTGCTGAGCTTGGCCTTAACTTCAGCTGCTGTAGGAAGCGCTTCCCAATCTCCTACAGCTTGAACCATCAAGCTTCCGGTCAGACTGCCAATGCCTGTTGCCTGCACAGGATTCAAGCCTTGCAAAATACCGGATAAAAATCCTGCGGCAAAGCCATCGCCTGCGCCAACGGTATCTATAACTTGATCCGCCTTTACAAAGGGAACTTCTTCCACAGAACCTTGCTGCAGTACATAAGTCAACTCCGGACCACCCTTAACAATGGATACGGCATCTAGTTGTTTTAGACGATCAAATATTTTATCCGTATTCTCTTCCTCATAGAGCATCTTGAGTTCATCCAGTCCCGGAAGAAAATAATCGGCCTCTTGTGCAAGGGACAGCAAAACAGGCCTTGCCTCTTGAAGTGTCCACAGCTTCAGTCGCAAGTTAGGGTCAAAGCTAACAAGAACACCTGCCTGCTTGGCGATCCGAACTGCTTCAAGGACGGTCTCTCTGCTGGATTCACTTATTGCTGCAGTAATACCTGTAACATGCAGAATTTTAGCTCTCGAAATGTAGTCCGTGTCAAGGTCTGAGGTCGTCATCTGGCTTGCAGCTGAATATCTGCGATAATAATGTACAGAAGATTTGCCCGGCATATTTTCTCTGATCATAAGTCCTGTAGCTTCGCCTTCGCTCAGCTGAGCCCGGGAGACATCTACACCTTCGCCGCGAATCGCCTTATATATCATCTGACCCAGCGCATCATTACCCAGCCTTCCAAACCAGCCTGCACGGTGACCCAGTCTCGCCAGACCAATCGCTACGTTGCTCTCAGCGCCGCCAAACGATTTAGACAAGGTGCTCGCATATTCAAGTCCGCGTGTATCTTGTGCCGTAAACAAACCCATACTTTCACCGAACGTTACCACTTCAGGCGAAGAATATTCCGTTTGATTTCCCATAACAATCCCTCCCTCTCTCTTGTACCCTTCCTCACTTCCATTTAGGTGCGCATACTTTCAAATTCGTTTACTTATTCCATTGTTATCATCCATGGAACCGTTGTCAATCTACAATTTATACGATTTTTCTCAAAATAAATGAACTCAGGACTTTATGTATGAAAATGATTCTACTATCCAAATTTTTGAAATTTTATCCGTTTCATCTATTTTTGTTCGTGGTAAGTACAAGCATATCCTTAACATCATTTAAGAAGAGGAGTGATTCATCCATGGCACACACGCTGAAAGGAAATCGCCCCAAGATGACCCGTGCAGAAGCTGGGCGCCTCGGTGGAGAGGCAACATCCAAAAAGTATGATCGATCCTTCTATCAAAAAATCGGACGTAAAGGCGGCGAGACCACATCAGAAAATCACAGCTCTGACTTTTATCAAGAAATTGGCAGTAAAGGCGGAAAATCCACTGCTCGTTCACATGATCGGAGCTTCTATCGAGAAATCGGCCGTAAAGGAGGCCTTCGTTAGGAAGGAAGTCCCCCCGAAATCACCTTAAATTTGTAGAAATCTGACGTGAACTGTGATAGACTCATTTAAATTACATTCTTACTATTAGCTCTTTAAAGCAGCACAGAAACAGTGATCGTTCATTCATTTCGTGCATACTGCTTTCACATGTGCAGTTCAAATGCTAATCAATATTTGATTCTTGGGGGGAAACAGACACCATGGCACCAAAAAAAATGCGTTCAGACATGATTAAAAAAGGTTTTGACAGAGCGCCGCATCGAAGCTTGCTTCGTGCAGCCGGGGTAAAAGAAGAGGATTTCGGCAAGCCATTTATCGCCGTATGTAATTCATACATCGATATTGTACCAGGTCATGTTCATCTTCAGGAATTCGGAAAAATTGTAAAAGAAGCTATTATTGAAGCTGGCGGCGTTCCATTTGAATTTAATACAATCGGTGTTGATGATGGGATCGCAATGGGGCACATCGGTATGCGCTACTCGCTGCCAAGTCGTGATATCATTGCCGACTCCGTTGAAACGGTCGTATCTGCACACTGGTTTGACGGTATGGTCTGCATTCCGAACTGTGACAAGATTACGCCAGGAATGCTGATGGGAGCTCTTCGTGTTAACATTCCAACCATCTTCGTCAGCGGCGGACCCATGAAAGCAGGCCGTGACAAGAACGGACGCGCACTGTCGCTTACTTCTGTATTCGAAGGCGTTGGTGCTTATCAAGCCGGCAAGATCGATGATCAAAGCTTGCTTGAGCTTGAACAATTTGGCTGTCCGACTTGTGGTTCCTGCTCGGGTATGTTCACGGCGAACTCCATGAACTGTCTTGCTGAAGCGCTCGGTCTTGCTCTGCCGGGTAATGGTACCATTCTGGCCGTTGCGCCTGAGCGCCGTGATTTTGTTCGCAAATCGGCAACTCAGCTGATGGAACTAATCAAGATGGATCTGAAGCCGCGTGATATCGTGACTCCAGAAGCAATCGATAATGCATTCGCTTTGGATATGGCTATGGGTGGCTCCACCAATACGGTGCTCCACACACTAGCTCTTGCTCATGAAGCCGGCATTGAGTACCCGATCGAGCGTATCAATGAAGTCGCTAACCGCGTACCGCATTTGTCTAAGCTTGCTCCTGCTTCCGACTATCATATTGAGGATGTCCAGAACGCAGGCGGCGTAAGTGCTGTACTGAACGAGCTGCTCAAGAAGCCGGGCGCACTTCATGCAGAGAATATTACGGTTACCGGCAAAACATTGCGCGAGAACGTAGAGAATTCACCTATTTTGGACGAGAATGTTATTCACAGACTGGATAACCCACATTCTGAACGCGGAGGACTTGCCGTTCTCTTCGGTAATCTTGCACCAGAAGGCTCCATCATCAAGGTTGGTGCAGTAGATCCTTCTGTAGGCGGCTATCACAAAGGACCTGCCATTTGCTTCAACTCTCAAGAAGAAGCTCTTGAAGGTATTGCCAATGGCAAAGTAAAAGAAGGTCACGTTGTCGTTATCCGCTATGAAGGACCTAAAGGCGGACCAGGTATGCCAGAAATGCTTGCTCCTACCTCCCAAATCGTCGGGATGGGACTTGGTGCCAAGGTCGGCCTGATTACGGACGGACGTTTCTCTGGTGCATCTAGAGGAATCAGTATCGGACATATCTCTCCTGAGGCTGCTGAAGGTGGACCAATCGCCTTTGTACATGACGGAGACCTGATTGAGCTTGATCTCAACAATCGTAAGATTGAGCTGCTTGTCAGCGAGGAAGAGATGGAACGTCGCCGTGCTGAAGAATGGACGGAGTTTGAACCAAAAGTGAAGACGGGTTACTTGGCTCGTTACTCCAAACTCGTTACCAACGCCAGCAACGGCGGTGTCCTCAAAATATAATTCTGCACTTATAGATAAATTAAAGGGATCCAATGCATAACAAGCATTGGATCCCTTATTCTTTTTCATAATTATTCGAATCAACTTTAAGATAACTATACTATGCCACAGGCGGTGTACGCGTTAAATCTGTATTACCTGTTAATGAGATTTCATCCTCATCCGAATAGGCTGACTTGGCCGTGCTTTGATCATAGACCGTGTCTTTTTTACGTCTCAATCCATCACCGAAACGTTCAAATAAAATATCCATTGGCATCACAATCATTTTCGGAGTCATCTGATGACTTCCTTCCCGTAATCTTCCTTGACCTTCCGGATGTATTACACTAAGCAGAATTTTTAAATACACTGATGTAGATGCCGCAAACAAACCACGCGGAAGATCCAGCACCGAGAATCCAAACTGTTCGGGTCCACGATTGATCATGCTGACACCGTACAATGCCTTCGCATTAGCCACTTCCGGGTCAAGGGCAGCAATCTTGACGAGATCAGGCAGCTGCTTCTCCATCATCCGGATCATCCGGATCGCGAGATGAACAGGGGTTTTTGAAGAGGATCCCAGCTGGTACAGCTTCTTATTATCAAAATGAAGCTCAATGATGTCGTCCCCTTTTTGCAGGGCATGGCCATTCGGCAGCTTAATGGCCTTGCCTTGATAAGGACGAACTCGGTAATGCAAGAAAGGATCCTGAGGAGTTATCGTCTTCAGCTTGGTAACCATATGGAATATCTGCTCCCAACCGAGCCATGCCCGCACTACTAATCTTTTTAGACCTGATTGAATCTTCATAACTGCCTCCCTTCCCGGTATTTGCTGCTTGGCAGCATAATGGAGTGAGATCATATCATCAATCCGTATACTTTGAATGTTTCGCTGACCGGCCTCAGTCAGAACCCGATCCAGCGCGATGAGCATTTGAGCCGGCGCATGCCGATCCGCTCCTGGCGTCGTTCCACAATCATGAAGCACCATCACCTCACCGCCACGCAGTTTCTTCAGCATCCGCTCTGTCAGTCGATCTGCGCCTAACCGTTCTCTCCAATCGCCGAACATACCCGACCACAATACGATGCGATGGTGATGCTTCTTGGAAAAATCAAATAAATTGGTAATTCCCCAAGGTGGACGGTAATATAGTGCATGAGAGCCAGTAATCTTATATATAATGGAGCCTGTTCTTTCTATCTGCTGGCGAACGACTTTGGGTGTCATTAGCCAATTGGTTTGATGTATATAATTATGGATGCCGATGAGATGACCTTCGGCGTGCATTCTTTTTAACAGCTCGGGGTTGCGCTCCGCATGTTCACCCACAACAAAAAAGGTGGCTTTGGCATTATGCTTCTTCAACAGATCAAGCAGCTGCGGCGTGTAATCGGGATCCGGCCCATCATCGAAAGTTAACGCAAAATCATTAAGATTCCTTCCGCGTCTGAATACTCGAAATCCGAATAAACGGCTAATTAAACTAGGTATAAATGCATAAAAAGATGTAATGTAAAAGAGCAACAGCAGCAAGTTCTGCATAACGGTATTCCTCACTTTTTTAGACTCGTAACGTGTGGTTGTAAGACGTACATTACAAAATCTTAAAAACAACACTAACTATTATTTTATCATATTGTGAATAAAATGAACCCTTCAATTTAAAATTAACGTATACTTCCTAGACAGATTAAACCAATATCTATACAGTAAATTGTAGTATTCCGAACCCATTCTCTAACTCATCCCACTGAAATTGATTTATTAGTTTAATCTTTCAAGTGAATTACACACTTTTCAAAAGGAGTCGTTGTTATAATATGCTTCCTCTTTACAAAAAATATTGGCGAACCGCACTCGATATTGGATTAATTGCGCTGACCGTATTTCTGATCATGTTTGTTTCAAGCCAGCTGTACCAGATTGCCGCTCCTGTATTTCTATCTTTTCTTGTATTTGTCATTATTGAGCCCTTGGCTAAGTTCCTACATAAAAAGGGATTAAAAAAAGCCTTAGCATCAGCCATCTCTGTGCTTCTGTTCGTGGCTGTTCTCTTAGGCATCTTCTTCGGACTAGGTGTTATCATTGTATCGTCCATTAGTCAATTCCAGGATAATATTCCGGCGTACATGGCACTGATACAGAGTCAGTTCACCCAGCTGCTTGAACTGTTCCAGACCCAGTGGAATGCGCTGCCAGCAACGGTGACCGACCAAATTAATCAGAATTTTGAAAAAGTAACGGCAGCTCTCTCCTCCTGGGGTGCGGGCTTCCTCGGTTACATTGTCGGTATGCTGAGCTCCTTCTCCTCATTCATCGGAAATTTTGCAGTAGCGATTATACTTGCCTTCTTCCTGAGCGTCGAGTTTGATATGTGGCGGATGATTACCAAAAGTAAAGCGCCCAATACGCTAAAGCAAGCTTATCTGTTCTTGAAGAATCATGTGTTCAAGGCAATTGGTGCTTATCTTAAGGCACAGCTTATACTCATCTCCATCACATTTGTGCTTGTACTGATCGGTCTAATCATTCTGGGAACCGGAAACGCGCTTACGCTTGCGCTCATCGCAGCTGTTCTGGATCTTCTGCCGCTGCTCGGGGTACCTGTTATATTTATTCCTTGGAGCATTTATTTGTTCATCGTGGGTGATGTCGGAACTGCGATTGGCTTATTAGTGGTTATGGGCGTGACCATGCTCGTAAGACAACTGGCCGAGCCAAAAATATCAGGCAACTCCATCGGTGTGACGTCTGCGTATCTGATGCTGTCCTTTATGCTGATCTCGCTTTCGATCTTCGGCATTTCTGGAGTGATCCTCTCGCCAATCTTGCTGATTTTGATTAAAGAGTTATGGCAGCAGGGGTATTTGCAGCGCTGGATTCGATTGCCTGAGGATGAATTCCAATCCTCTCCTTTTGCAATGGATGATCACGACAATCGAAATTAATATCTAACTCAAAAAGGATAGACAGGCACCTAAAATTAGCATGCCTCCTCTATCCTTTTTTTGTTTGTGGAAATTATGGATTGCTTACTCTTCTAACCCGAAGTTTCTGCAAGTACGTCCATGACCTGTTTAAAAAGCGCTGTAGCTTTATGTTGGGAACGAACAGACTCATTTTTCACCAGAACGGCTACAGCATACTTGGGATTACTCACAGGTCCATAGCCAATAAACCACTGATTATTCTTCTCCACCCCATTGTGCAGCACTTGGGCAGTCCCGGATTTGCCAGCCAATGGCCAAATTGCCTGCTGCAGGCGGGTACCTGTTCCTTCTTCAACAACCTTTTCCATATAGGACTGAAGCTGCTTAGCGGTAGAACTGTGAATTTGAACTGGAGGAGCTTCAGACGTCCCAGACTGAGTCAAGAACTGATCTCTAATCTCGGCGAGGAGTGTGCCGTCAGCATAATGAATCTCCGAAACAATCTTGGGAGAGCGCACCTGTCCTCCTTGCAGCACAGTAACGATCATATTCGCCGCTTGAAGCGGGGTAATTTTAACATCTCTTTGACCAATTGCCGTCTGAATTCGGATTCCTTCATCGTTCTGCTTCAATATCTCTTCTGAGTGAAAAATCTCGCCTGCGTCCTCATGATCAAAAGGTCTAAACTCCTGCAAGCCAAGGTAACCCTCCCGATGATAGCCTACTTGCTGTCCAAGTCCCAGGGCATATGCCGCTTGCAGCAGCTGGCTTGAGGTCAGCCGAGAAGCCACCTCCGCAAACGCAACGTTGCAGGACTCGGCAAAAGCCTCTTCAAAGGTGATCGTTCCATGCCCTTCTTTTTTCCAGCAGGCCAGTCCATACTTACCGTAATGACCTGCGCAATGGAATGTTTCTGCTGAGCTCACAACTTCCTGTTCCAAAGCCGCTGCGGCTGTGACCAGCTTAAAGATAGAGCCGGGAACGGCCGCCATTGTGGCCTGATTGACCGAGCTGCCGTCATCAAGGTGAATATCTGTTGGATTGTAGAAAGGTCGAGATACCATCGCCATTACCTCGGCATTGTTCGCATCGAGTACCACGATCGCTCCTTCGTTCACTTCCGCTCCGGTGGTCAGTTGTTCCAGCCTCTGCTGCAGCGACAAGTCTATCGTTGTTTGAATATGGAGCGGATATTTGGGATTATGAGGTGCGATAAGGCGGGGTCCCATTCCTTCTACCGGCTTCTTGTGACTGTCTACCATATTCGAGACGATCGTTGGGCCAAGCCCCTTTAGCAAGGGTTCAAGACTTCTTTCCAGACCTGCTGCACCTGTCTTCACATTAAAGGGATCCTTGACTTCAAGCTTTACATCCCGTTTCTCAGCGCCAGGCATCTCGGATAGATAGCCCAGCCATTGCATTCCATTCGCGTTGAAGGCTGCATATCGATCCATATAAGGCAACGCCTGAACATCCTCTAGCTGCAGCTTCCCGATTGCCTTAATCTGGGCCGGGGTTAATCTCAACGGCTCTCCTGTGGACGATTTCCAATATTCAGGGGAATGAAGCGACTTCCATTTCTCCCACAGCTTATTAGGATCTATATTCAATATGTGGGCCAATTCCTGATGCTGCTGCTCCTGGTCAGCATTTAACGAATCCTCTAACGGGAATAAGACCGGAACCCATATCAGCTGCCCAGTAATCGGCTTGTGATTCCGATCGATAAACTGTCCCCGACCTGAATCCAGCACAATTCCCTGCTCACGCTGAAGCACGGACATTTGCAGCATCGTTCGTTCAGAGCCCCCTAATGGGTGATTCACCTGAATGAACTGAATATATGCAAGACGCATAATAATCGCTGCAAATACGATCAGCATCAGAAATAAGGCATAAAATATTCTTTGTTTACGAAGTAATTTCATAGCTGCTGCCTGCCTTCAATTCCTTTTTTGAGTTTTATGTATGCCAAATCCTCATTTACATGCTATTATCTCCCTTTCCGATATGCCCAAAACATACTTTCTCCTAAACTTTATCTCCTTTGACATAAAAAAACCTCCGTCCTGTGGACGGAGGAAGCTTAAGCCATTCATATGATGAAAATTATATACGGAATGCAGATAATGTATGTTTCAACTCCTCAGATACCCGTTCCATTTTGTTCGATAGCTCCACGAGCTGGTTACCGATGCTCTGCTGTTCACTGCTAAGGGACGCGACTTCCTGAGATGTAGCAGATGACTGCTCAGCAACAGAGCTTACACTCATCATCGTTTCAGACAGGGTAACCTGGGATTGACTCAGCGCATCGATGGAAGCGGACGTCTCGGTTAGCTTGTTCACGAACATCCCCATCTGCGCTTCTACGGTTTGGAAAATCTCGCCTGTCTCCTTCACTGCTTGAATCTGTTCCTGGAAGAGTGGATATGCTTCCGACAGTGCAGCTACAGTCTCATTCATTTCATTCATAATCCGGTCCGTCATCTCGGCAACCATGTCAATCGATTGCTTCGATTGATCTGCCAATTGCCGCACCTCACCGGCTACCACCATGAAGCCTCTGCCTGCCGCACCGGCTCTTGCTGCCTCGATTGTCGCATTAAGCGAGAGAATATTCGTCTGTCTCGCAATATTATGGAGTACATCCAGAATGCCTAGAATGGATGAAGTGCTTGTTTTGAGTGTATCTACTTTTGTGACCAACGCTCGAATCATCTGCTCACTTTGTTCTGTTTTTCCTAGCAGCTCACCAAGATATTTTGTACCTTCCTGGCTCGCCCCTTCAACCAGTCTAGCGGATTGATCAAGCTCCTCATTGGTTCCAACAACCTTCTGCATCTGTGTTGAGATCAGTTCAGTCATTTCACTGCCTCTCTCTGCTTCAGAAGCCAGATTCGTCGCGCCACCTGCAATTTGCTCTGTTGCAATTGCCACTTCAGCTGCCGATGCAGCGGTCTTCTGTGATGCCGAGCTAAGCTCAGATGCCGTCAGCAGCACATCCTCTGCCGTCTGGTTTGTCTGATTCACAAGAGTAGTGATCTGCTCCATCATCAGATTAAAGCTCTCTGAGAGCATTCCAATCTCGTCTTTGCTCTTATGTGTCGTACGAACCGTTAGATTCCCCTTTGCTCCTTCAAACATAAGATCCTTCAAATGCACAAGCGGCTTCGCAATCATACGGACCATCCATATTCCGAGTAGAATAGCAAGGAGTAAGGAAACAATGGCGACGATAATTGTCGTCACGAGAATCGATTGTGCATCCTTGACCAGCTCAACCACCGGGATCATCCCAATAATCTTCCAGCCGGATACATCAAGTGTGTTATAGACGGCCAGAACCTCTTCATTCTGACCATTGATGGTATTCCTAGCATCCTTGGCGCCTGCCTCATCCGTAATTTCTGTGTAGAAGGAGAGCTCGGTTTCACGGCCTGCACGGTCAGGAAGGGTAGAAGCAACCACAATTCCATTCTCAGAAATCGCTTGTGTGACACCGTTCTCGCCGAGATTTACGGTCTTTAACTCATCTTCAATGGCACTTGCCTTAATCTCTATAACGATAATGTAAGTCCCGATGCTAGCATTCACATTTTTAAGAGCTCTGGCCATTCGATATGTTTGTTCTTGTCCAGATTCTGCTGCTGTAGTCGGCAGCCACATGACACCTCCGGCTTCGAGCAAGGTATCAAACCATTCCTCTTCACGAATGGCACTCATCGTTGAAGCTGCTCCGGTGCTGATCACAGGAACCTCTTCATTCTTATGAACGATGGTCATAGAAGCAACCGTTGCATTCGTAAACTGCATATTTGTGAGCGAATCGCTTAACAAGGACGTCGCTTCAAATTTGTCGAAATCCGATATGTTGCCTCTGAGCAGAGTTTCTAGATTGCTCTGAATATGGGTATCAAAGAAGATTTGTGTCGATAAATCTACGTAACGCTCCATAATCAGATCGAGCTTTTGACCCACTTGATGAATGGCTTCCTGGTTGGCAACAGAGGCCGTTTCTTTGATGGTCGATTTGGCTGTTTGATAAGATAGGGTGCCTAGACCAAATACGACAAGCAGGATAGCAATCATGAAAATAAGAAATAATCGTACACCTACTGAACGCAAGGGGTTAAATTTAAATACTTGCTTCCAGGACAAGACTGAAGCCAGCTCAAATCTCTTTCTTTCCTTTTTTTGGATCTCCTCCTCATGTTTACGCTTTCTTTTTTTCATTGGATTCCACTTCATCTTTGTTCACCCACCGTAAAGAATTATCATAGCTATGTAAACGTTCTAGTATTATCTTTTATTTCGACAAGTTTCTTCCAAAACCTTTGCTTTTTTGAGAAATTAACTATAACTTTTTTCCTAGATTACTATTAAAAAAAAGCCCTCGTCTGCCGATATACGAGGGCTTTAGTCCTGAGACTTATTCACTTCTTCTTACGCATCATGTCAAAATAAGCAACCGGCTGGTCCACTTTCATCTTGATGAACTGCAGCGGATGGCGGGCAGCCTCCAGCTGATTACCGGCTTCATCACATAGTTATCCGGATCTTCCATATAGGAATCAATCGCTTGCCGATAAACATTAACGACAGTCGCCACATAATGAATGGATTTCATTCGGCCTTCAATCTTGAACGAGTCAATTCCTACATCAATTAAGTCTGGAATATGCTCAAGCATACACAAGTTCTTGGAGCCCATTGTAAAGGCCGGATCCTCTTGTTCATACAGCGGGATCTGATTGACACCCAGCTCAAAATTTTGAAGCACACGGGAGTTCTGCATATTCTCTTCAGATACCCAGACACTTTCCTCACACCCATCTTCAAACAGGTCATATTTCCAACGGCAAGAGCACATAGCGCCATGAATAACGCCTCAATCTCAATATCCACATGGTCCTTAATCTCTTGAATCTCCTCTAAGCTTGCTTCACGTCCCAGAACGACACGGGGCAGTCCTTCTTCTTTCCAGAAGCAGGCACTCCGCTTCCTGTAAATCACTTGCTGTGACGAGCAATTCATAAGGCCGTGTCAAAGCCATCCCTCCGTTATTCCGCACTTTCATTACTCTTCTCAATATTGTCTAGATGCTCTTCATAGGTTTCAGCAAACAAATGCTCCGAGCTTCCATCCTTTTTGGTGACGTAAAATAAATAATCAGATTGCTCCGGCGCAAGCGCAGCCTCAATCGCACTCATGCTTGGACTTGCAATCGGTCCGGGTGGCAGCCCCTGATTCCGATACGTGTTATATGGACTCTCCACTTCAAGATCCTTGTACAAAAGACGCTCCTTCTGCTTATCCAGCAAATATTGAACGGTAGCATCCATTTCAAGCCTCATATCCTGCTCTAGCCGGTTGTAGATGACACCCGCAACAAGCGGTCTTTCATTATCAACAACCACTTCACGTTCAATGAGCGAAGCAGCGGTAAGCAGCTGATGAAGAGTCAGGTTATGCTCCTTGAGATCAGCCTCCAGATCGGCGATACTATCCAGTCTATCCTGCATTTCTGTCAGCATACGACGGATAATATCTTCTGCCGTACTCTCCTTCTTCATCTCATAGGTTTCAGGGAATAAATATCCCTCAAGTGCATATCGGTAATTTTCATTATCCGGGATAGAGGCAACAAGGGGAATATCACTGAACAGCTCCTTGTCTTGGACAAGCTGCATAAAGATCTTACCGTCCGTAACCCCTTCATCTTCCAGCTTCTGGGCTATCTGCTTCAAGGTATATCCCTCTGGAATCGTAAAACGCAGCATTTCTTCTTTTTGCACATCTCCACTATTAAGAGCAGCAATCATTTCATCATAATTCAATCCAGGTTGAAAAGCATAAGTACCTGCTTGAAAGTTCGCCCCTTGATCATTAAGTTTCAAATAAGCTTTAAATAATAGAGCGTTTCGAATCAGTCCCTTATCTTCAAGTAGATCGGCAATGCCTGAAGTACCTGTCCCGGGTTCTATCGTGAAGACAACAGGCTCATCCGTTGAAGCCACCGGCTTCGTTGATTGCCATACGTATAGTCCTCCGCCTACTAATACCACAATAAGCAGGATTAGCACGATGAACCGTCTGAAGTATTTTGCTTTCAAAAAAAGATTCCACCCCTTCATAGCTAAAAAGAGCGGACTGCTCCGCCCTTTCCATAATTCAATCTTATTTATACTATGATAACATACAAATCAGGCACCTCGGTAGAGGTGCCTCATTCTATCCTTCATCATCTGGTAATGACCATTCATCATAGAGCTCGGCGATGTTCTCCCACTCTTCGTCATCCTCAATAGTGATAAGCTCAGGAACTCCATTTTCATTGTACATTACCCGAAGCAGCTCATAATCATCGAACGTACTCTTCAAGGCTTGCAGTACAACATATCCTTGACCTAACACTTCGAACTCAGCCAGTAGCTCATAGGGAACCGACTTACCGCTCTCATCTTCCAGTTCAACCTCAGATCCAAATGTTTCCCTTAAGCGAGTCGTTACGACAAGATTCGCTCTTGAAAAAGGATATTCGGTCATCTATACATTCTCCTCGTCTTCTTCAGCGGCAACAAGGGTATTGAAAGTTTCTTCAACGATGGCCCATTCCGCTTCATCCTGAATCGTGAACAGTTTAATATCATCCCCGTCTTCTTCATAACGGAATGCATATACCTCGGACTCATCTTCATCCTCATCCGCTTCTACAGGGACAACCATCATGTATTTCGCATCTGAACCATCGACGTCAAAGGTCATGATGACTTCAAATTCCTCATCGTTGCCTTCCTCATCCGTAATATAAATAATCTCGCGATCCTCGTCCATACCCAAACGATTATCCGTCATAGCTTGCGTCCCCCTCACCTTGTACTTTTGGCATCTAAATAATTTTGCAATATTAGGCTTGCGGCCATTTTGTCCACAACCTTCTTGCGCTTCTTCCGGCTGACGTCAGCTTCAACGAGCGTTCGTTCTGCCGAAACGGTGCTCAGCCTCTCATCCCACAGGTGAACGGGCAAGTCCAGCGTCTCCCGCAGCTTCTCTGCAAATTCCATACAAATCTCGCCGCGAGGACCTACGGTGCCATTCATGTTCTTGGGTAAACCAACGACGATCTCGCTGACTTCGTTCTCACGAACGAGCTCATTGATTCGTCCAAATTCATCCCCATCCCGGCGCCGTTCTATTACTTCCAATCCCTGGGCAGTCCAGCCAAAGGCATCACTGATCGCGACACCAATTCTTCGGTCGCCATAATCCAAACCCAAAATCTTCATTCAGTTCTCCTATTCTTATCGGTGATTGGCCAGATAAGAACGTACCAGTTCTTCAATCAGTTCGTCGCGTTCTTTTTTGCGGACTAGACTTCTGGCATTGTTATGACGAGGAATGTAGGCAGGATCCCCGGAAATCAGATAACCTACGATTTGGTTAATCGGGTTATATTCTTTCTCCAGTAATGAATCGTATACCTTTAGAAGAATCTCTTGTGCAGAGGTTTCTTCCACATCGCCCTTGACGTTGAATTTAACTGTCTTATCCATGGAGTCCACTTATGACACCTCGCTCCTGCATACGGCAAGAGAGTAAACTCTTGCCATGCCGAATTGATTTCTTCTATATCATAACATATTTTGGCGCTTTGCAAATATATCAAAGAAAGTGAGCGTTTGAACTTATTACGGGAAGTGCCGAAACGTTATCCTGCTACAATCTGTTCCGCTACACGGAGCGCTTCATCCAGCTTGGAGGCATCCTTACCGCCTGCTTGCGCCATATCAGGACGACCGCCTCCGCCTCCGCCGCATACACTTGCTACTTCTTTAACAATTTTACCCGCATGTAAGCCTTTTTTTACATGCTCCTGCGGTACGACAACGACAAAATTCACTTTATCTTCATTTGCCGCTCCGAGCACAAGCACCGTATCCGGCAATTTCACCTTGAGCTCATCCGCAAGTGTACGAAGTGCTTCCATTCCGGACACTTCCACTCGCGTTGCAAGCATTTTGGTATCACCATGCTGAACAACTTTATCTGTAAGCTGGCCTGCTTCAATCGAGCTAAGCTTGCCTTGAAGAGATTCGTTCTCACGCGTCAGCTCCTTCACTTGTACATGAAGCAAGTCAATGCGCTTAGGAACATCGTTAAGATTGGATTTAAGCAGTGCAGCGGATTGTTTCAGAAGATCCAGCTGTCCTTCCAGGTATTCATACGCGCCGCGTCCTGTAAGTGCCTCGATCCGTCTTACACCTGACCCAATGCCGCTTTCGCTTACCAATTTGAAGAGACCGATCTCAGAAGTGTTGTTTACATGACATCCTCCGCACAGCTCCAAGCTGTAATTGCCTACTTGAACGACGCGCACGATGTCGCCGTATTTCTCGCCAAACAGTGCCATGGCTCCCATTGTTTTTGCTTCATCAATAGGCTTGTACTCGATCACAACATTCAATTGATTCCAGATCTGCTCATTTACTTTACGTTCAATGATAACAAGCTCTTCCGGCGTAATGCTTCCAAAATGAGAGAAGTCAAAGCGCAGCCGTGAAGGTTCGACCAGAGAACCTGCTTGATTGACATGCTCGCCAAGCACTTCTTTCAACGCTTTGTGCAGCAAGTGGGTTGCGGTATGATTCTTGACAATCGCATCCCGGCTCGTCTTATCTACTTCGGCTTTAATCTTATCCCCTACGCGAAGCTCACCCGCTTCAACGTTTACGATATGAACATGCTGTCCAAGCGGAGCTTTGAGCAAGCCCTCGACTTTAGCCACGGCAGCTGCTCCGCGAAGAAGCCCCTTGTCACTGACCTGACCGCCGCTTTCCGCATAGAAAGGGGTGACATCAAGTACGACTTGACAAGTATCGCCTTCACCGACTGCATCTACGTTCGCATCATTGTGAATAAGAGCAACAACCGTTGATTCTGTCACGAGGTCATTATATCCAACAAATTCACTTTTAACCGTCAGATCGGCAATGGCCCCGCCTTGAATCTTCATACTCTCATTCTCATGCCGTGCAGAACGAGCACGATCCCGCTGTTCCTGCATCGCTGCATCAAAGCCTTCACGGTCCACAGTAAGACCATGTTCTGCAGCATAATCCTCTGTCAGATCAAATGGGAAGCCATACGTGTCATACAGTTTGAACGCATCTTGTCCACCGATAACAGAACGTCCTTCCGATTTAGCCCGTCCACTGATATCTGCCAGAATCGCAAGACCATCACTCAGCGTTTCATGGAAACGTTCTTCCTCCGTCTTCACGACTTTGGCAATAAATTCTTGTTTGTCGATGACCTCTGGATAGTATACACCCATCACGTCTGCAACCTGCTGTGTCAATTTATACATGAATGGACGATCTAGACCAAGAACTTTACCGTAACGGACTGCACGACGCAGCAAGCGGCGGATAACATAGCCCCGTCCTTCATTGGACGGCAGTACTCCATCCCCTACGGCGAATGCAACGGTACGAATATGGTCGGCAATGACTTTGAGTGCCACGTCCACCTCTACGCTGTCGTTGTATTTCACTCCAGCAATTTCTGCTGTACGCTGAATCATCGGCTGGAACAAATCTGTATCGAAGTTGGAGTCCACCTCCTGAAGAATCGAAGTTATACGCTCAAGACCCGCACCTGTATCGATATTCTTATTCGGTAGCGGTGTATAGCTGCCGTCTTTATTATGATTGAACTGGGAAAATACCAGGTTCCATACTTCCAGGTAGCGCTCGTTCTCTCCACCTGGGTATAATTCCGGATCACTCGGGTCATTGCCGTAAGCTTCACCGCGGTCATAGAAAATTTCGGTACACGGTCCGCACGGACCTTCGCCGATGTCCCAGAAGTTATCTTCGAGCTTGATGATGCGTTCAGCGGGAAGTCCGATTTTTTCATTCCAAAATTTATAAGCTTCTTCATCCTCTGGGTAAACGGTAACGGACAAGCGCTCCGGATCAAATCCGATCCATTTCTTGTCAGTCAAGAACTCCCATGCCCAAGTGATGGCCTCCTCCTTGAAATAATCGCCAATGGAGAAGTTGCCGAGCATTTCGAAGAATGTATGGTGTCTGCGCGTTTTGCCGACATTCTCGATATCGTTGGTACGAATACACTTTTGAGAATTGGCAAGGCGCGGATTCTCAGGCTTCACGCGTCCATCAAAGTATTGCTTAAGAGGAGCCATCCCTGCGTTAATCCATAATAGGGATGGATCGTTATGGGGTACAAGCGATGCGCTCGGTTCGATTTTATGTCCTTTGGATGCAAAAAACTCAATCCATTTGGAACGGATTTCACTGGCCTTCATAGTTCATAACCTCCGATTTTTAAATGTATATCGATTAACCTTCCCGCCTCTTAAAGAGACTCCGCTCCGTTGTCAGATTGTTCTCCGATCGTCGTTGCTTCTGAATTATAAATATCGGAATAGTAACCCGCGGTATAAAAAAGGCTAAAAAATAAATTGAAGAAAGGTTACTCCCTGTGCGGGAGAAATAACCCAAGGGAATAAAAAAACGCCCCTGATTAGATCAGGGACGAGTTATTCGCGGTACCACCCTGGTTATCGCTGCTCATCATACGAATGAGAATACAAGCGATCGCCTTGTTAGGACCTGATAACGGTAGGTCAACCGGCGGCTTTAACCGCTCTCCGAAATTAGCTTTCCGCCGCTTCATTCCAGGACTCTTACACCCAGCAGCTCATCACCTAATCTTACTTATTAGTTAACATGAGCTGAAGGAGTCCATTCTCTGAGGGAACACCCTGGCGTACTTGATTTCATCATTGAATTTACCATATAAACATACATAATTTATTATATCGTTCCAGAAAGTCCATGTCAATGCAGCCTTCCTGGGATGGGATCGAAGGGTCCGTTCACTTTTATTCTATCGTTTTCCGCTTGATATAATATATAAAGAAATGCTGAAAGATCACCTTAAGCGCGGCAAATACAGGCACAGCCAGAACAAGACCGATTACTCCCGCCAGTTCTCCTCCAACAAGCAGCGCAAATATGATCGTCAGCGGGTGCAAATGAAGTGTTTTGCCAACCACTTGAGGGGACACCACATTACTCTCCAGAATTTGGCAAAGTGTGTTTACGATCACAACAAACAGCACCATTTTAAATGAGATCGTGGAGGCCATTACTACTGCTGGGGCAGCACCTAGAAAAGGACCCAAGTACGGAACAATATTAAACACACATACAACGCTCGCTAGAAGCAAGGCATACGGCATGCCAATGATAACATACCCAACATAAGCAAATATACCGACCACAACACATACGATAAACTGACCTCTTATATAATTGCCAAGAGCGGTATCAATATCCTTTAAGAGCATGACGATGGATTTCCGCTGTGAACGCGGGAGATAGGAGACCACCGCTTTTTCCATCACATCAAAGTCTTTGAGCATGTAGAAAATCAGAAATGGGACGATAAAGATATTAAAAATCGTATTGATTGTTGAGCCGATGTTATCCATAAAAGTCGAAATCCCTGTTGCCAAACGATTCTCCAATTGATACAACCATCCGTTAATACCCGATCTGATCCCCGGAGGCATCAAGCCGCTGTTCATATTATTCATTAAGGTTTGCGCATGCATATTGAGCTCAGGTAAGTGCTCGTTCAATTGTTCAAGCTGTTCAACAAACATCGGAATGACATTCATTAGAATAACGACAAGACAAGTGATAAACACAGCGTATATGAGCAGCACAGCTATGCTTCTGGGAACTTTACGTCCCCCCAGCATACTAACAACAGGGTTTAAGACATACGATACGATTAACGCAACAATAAATGGCGCAAGTATAGTTTTGAAAAAATCGTATATGTCAAGGAGCATCGGCCGAAGCAGCCAAATAAAATATAGAATGATAAGGGTAAGTAATATGAGCAATCCGTAACGAAACAGCTTGCTGTTTTTTAAGTGCTCCACATCTGTCTCCTCCTCGGACGGGCTTATCCATGTAAGTATATGTAGGACCATCTCAATTTAATCCTGTACTTGTCCGAGGCATAAATGGTCAACAAAAAACGCTAACTGTATCTCAAATGGTCTGAAATACGATTAGCGTTTCTATTTTTCCTGATTATTCCCCACCAGCGTAAACCGACCGCTATGTATACTTCTTCTAGAAGTCATGACTAGCGCGTGTTAGAGCGTGCATAGAGGAAGTTGTTGGTAATGAATTATTGTGATATTTGCATTCCAGGATAATCCTGAGCCATCTCATCACCAAAGAATAGATCATCAAGCGAGCTCAGTGTTCCATCCTCTTCCACTTGATACACTGACATCTTATCTCCGTTCACTGTCAGTTCAATAAAGCATCCCCAGCAATAAAATTGGTGTGAACCGATCTTTCCTATATCTTTGGAACTACAATTTGGACATTTCATAAACTTCACCTATCCGTTAGCAGAATATTAAACATTGATACTGTCATAGCTTGAACTTAAGATCATATACTTGGTTACATATCCGCTCTCTTAATTCATTCTATACAGATGCTGCTCGCTGGCAGTAGGAACGATAATGGCATGCTCGCCAAGCGTTATCTCTTCTGCAAGAGGCAGCCATTTCCGGCCTTCCATCAAGTCAGTGACAAACCCGTCACTAATTTCGAGACTTATTATATGATTTCCCAATTCCTGGTCAAAATAAACATCGGTCACATGCCCGAGCACTAAACCTTCTCTAGTGAGCACCGACATATCTCTTAATTTATGATGACCTTTGGCATAGCTATATTGTATGTCGTCAGCTTCCGTATGCCGGATCGCCTGTTGATTGCGAATCATTACTGCATCCTCGCCATAAGCGACGATGTCTCCCCATTCAATCGTTTTGACCTTGCCCGAAAAAAGGGCTCTACCGTCTAACTCGATTCCACAAATCTTCCAGTCCTCTGTAAGCAAAAAATCAACAATTTTGCCGATTTGTCTGCCGACCGTTATATCATAAACGGCAAGACCTATCATCTCTTGAAGTTTCATGTCTGCTTGGGGTATCCCTTCATCTCCTTGAATTAGAATATGAGCAGCACGAGGTGCCGCTATATTCGGCCGATGACAACAGGACGCGAATTCCCTCCTTTGTCCGTATATATAGAAACCCTTAAGCTCTACTACGCAGCCGCTTAATAATGGTTCCAACTTTTTGAGCGGTATATACCAAATCTTTTTTAGTATTACCCAGCCCAAAACTGAATCGAATCGCAGAATCCATAATTTCTTCAGGTAATTGCATTGCCTCTAGTACATGAGAACGAGAAAGGGAGCCTGAGGTGCATGCTGAGCCGCTTGCGCAGGCTACACCTTCTACATCAAGATTCATGAGCATCGTCTCCGTTTTGACAGAAGGGAAGCTTACGTTAACAATGTGAGGAAGGACCTGTTCAGGATGACCATTGAGGACGAATTCTCCTTCCCCGACTTCTTTGTTAAGCTCTTCAAGGAACACACTTCGCAGCTCAAGATCGTGAGCTGTTCTCTCCTCCATATGAGAAGCTGCATGCTCGACAGCTGCGGCAAAGCCAACGATCCCTGCCATATTTTCCGTACCTGCACGGCGTTTACGCTCCTGAAGTCCCCCGTACGCTATAGGATTCAGTTTCACCTCTCGGCGCAAATACAGTGCTCCGACACCTTGAGGTCCGTTAATCTTGTGGGCCGAGAAGCTCATCATATCCACAGGCAATGCATGCAGATTTATAGGAATAGAACCGAGAGCTTGTACTGCATCGACATGAAATAACACACCATGCTCCCGTGCTATGTTTCCGATCTCTTCGATAGGCTGAATGGTTCCCACTTCATTATTGGCATACATCACACTAATCAGTACCGTATCCGGCCTTATGGCCGCTATCACATCGTCCGTATGGACAAGTCCATAGGAATCAACCGGAAGATAAGTAACCTCGTAGCCCTCCTGTTCCAGCTGCTCAAAAGAATGAAGCACGGCATGATGCTCAATGGAAGTGGTAATGATATGCTTTCCATTATTTTCATGGGCAGATAAGGCACCAAAAATAGCCAGGTTGTCACTCTCTGTCCCCCCTGACGTAAATATAAGCTCATCCGGAAAAGAGCCCAAAAAAGCCGCAATCTTATCCCGGGCATTGCTTACGGTACGCTTCGCGGCACGCCCGAAGGCATGCACGCTCGATGCGTTACCGAACTGACCAGTTATCACCTTAAGCATTGCTTCTGCAACTTCAGGATGCACAGGAGTGGATGCGGCATGATCCAAGTAGATATTCATTTTGACTTTCACCCCGCTTAAATATGGAACATCTTTTAGTACTCATCATTACAAAACGTTTTAACATACTCTAATAACTTTCAAACAATATATTGAATATTATTTATACGGACATCTAAGCCGTCATCGTTATTTTTCTGTGATGTTTTATTCATTCATACTATAACAGGCGACAAAAAATTATACTAGTAGGCCTTAGCAGGTTTCAAATAATCCTCATAAAGACTCCTCAATTCTCAAATGTTCCACAGTCCTTTTTTGTTTAAATAAAATCAGCAGCAACTGTAAGACTAGGAAACCAACCTGAGCGTTAGATTAACGTAATATAGAGCAGCTGCCAACTGGCAAACTGCTCCATGCTATGTAAACTAACGGGTACAAGCCAGTAAACAACAGGGAGCTGGAAAATCACTATTCTGCTATGCTTTACATTTAATTTTTTGATATTTATCCAAAGTTTGGTATCAAGAAAAGAATTCCTCTGTGACTGTTCATAATAATCAAAGTTTAGGAGAAAATAACTATCGCTTACATGAACTATAAAACAGGAGGTCAAACAAAAGAAAAGATTAAGTGTAACATTTTGGCTGCCATGAGTATTGCTTTATTGATTGCTGTGCCTGCATTCGCTGATAACAATGATGGGAATGCAAACAACATGAACACCAACAATTACAATGCAAATGCTGCAGATGATAATGATTTCGATTTGGGTTGGTTAGGTTTACTAGGACTAATCGGTCTAGCTGGTATGAAACGTCGCGAAAAAGAACATCGGTAATTGAAGAAAGTCACAACTTTCTTTTGTGACTTTGCTGACAGCTACATTGGAATTCTATATTAGCACTAAATTTACTAACAAAGGAGATTAATTAATGAGTATTTTGAGCGGTAACCCAAAAGACGAACCAATGCATTTTGGTGAGATTTTTAGCGTTTGGCAATGTTCAACAGTGGCTAGAGGAGCCGTATCTTGTTATCAAGCCTTCAAAAACCATGCAGGTGACAAGGAACTGAAGAACATTTTGGATGACCTTATTGATCAAGCGAAATTAGAAATTAAAGAGTGTGATCATTTATTAATAAACAATGGGCTTCCTACTGCACCGATCCTTTCTGAAAGACCTGCAGTAAAACTTGAAGATATACCACCAGGAGCCAGATTCACTGACCCAGAGATTGCTGCAAAAATTGCAGCAGACAATTCAATTGCCCTTGTCGCCTGTAGTCAAGCTATTGGACAATCCATCAGAGAAGATATTGGTGCACTGTTTGCAAAATATCATGTTACAAAAACTGCATTTGCTGTGCGTATTCTTGAAATGAACAAAAAGAAAGGGTGGTTAGTCCCTCCTCCGCTTCAGTTTAAACGTCCTGAGGATGCTGTTGTTGAATAGCCTTTCAAATAGGGCCCAAAGGGGCCCTTTTCATATCGTATTCTTTTATACTGATCTTGTTATAGGATCCGTTCCTCGGCCTCCCCATGAATTCCACTTCCGTAATGCTCGCAACGATGTCATAAACGTACATAATATCGACTCTTGTCCATTTACGCAACATGAAACACCTCAGGTTATTCACTATACCGTTTAGTACAATGAATAACCTGAGGTAAGTAATGGGCTTATCTCTGGATTTTCGTGCAGGAGAGCTCTGTAACCCCAATAGTCAAATTCCAACTTTTAAACAAGCCATTGTCCATGAGGTTACAGCCTCATTTAGGACAATTGTAAAACTAAATATAGAACATGTAGCTGTCTGATTCGGTATCCTCTTTATAGGAGATCAGATCTTGAAGTGTTGTAGAATCCAGCACCTCTGCGATACTGTTGCGGATACGCATCCACAAGTCACGTTTGGCCGGATCATCTTCTTCTGTAAAATCAACCGGAGAAATCGGTCCTTCCAGCACACGAA
Source organism: Paenibacillus provencensis (assembly GCF_042678545.1). NCBI lineage: Bacteria > Bacillati > Bacillota > Bacilli > Caryophanales > Paenibacillaceae > Paenibacillus > Paenibacillus provencensis. The sequence goes on from NZ_JBHTKX010000007.1 coordinate 93,415, forward strand.
TGACATCTCCTGCTGTAATCGTCATGGGCTCACGCGCCAAAATATATCCGCCATATGCCCCGCGAATACTCTTAACAAGACCTGCGTTGCGAAGGGGTGCGATGAGCTGCTCCAGATAATGCTCTGACAGCTGATTCTTCTCCGCAATGCTCTTAAGTGAAGTCGGGCCCTCGCCAAATCGCCCAGACAGCTCCATCATAATAGTTAATCCGTAACGGCCTTTAGTAGATATCTTCAAGTGTGTACACCTCATTGTTTAGTCATATTCTAAGAAACCCGTCGTAATTCGTAATAGTGAGCTCGTTCTCATCATTAGAAATTTTAATTGTCGTTAGAAGATTCGGGCTTATGATCAGCATTGCCAATTTCACAGTATTCCGATCATAACTATTAAACAATGGTAACATAAACAGGACGTTTATGGGTAGAAAACAGTGACGATAATATTAAGAAATAGATGAAGTTTTCTTTAGTTTCAGCACTCTATATCGTAATTGTCCGATTTACGTCGTAAGTTAGGGTAGAGTATGTTAAAATAAAACGCGTATTACAATTTTAGATAGAGATGGTGATGACGATGTCTAACGATAATCAAAACACCCGCGTCATCGTCGGCATGTCGGGAGGCGTGGATTCCTCCGTCACAGCACTGCTGCTTAAACAGCAGGGTTACGACGTCATCGGTATTTTCATGAAAAACTGGGACGACACCGATGAATTCGGTCATTGTACGGCAGAAGATGATGCGGAAGATGTCCGCCGCGTCTGTGAACAGCTGGACATTCCTTATTATACAGTCAACTTCGAGAAGGAATACTTTGATAAAGTATTTTCCTATTTCCTAGATGAATATAAGTCCGGACGGACTCCTAATCCCGATGTCATGTGTAACCGCGAGATCAAATTCGGCGAATTTCTCAACAAGGCACTGGACCTTGGAGCCGACTATGTTGCTACAGGACATTATGCACGTCTGATTCAAGAAGACGGCACATACAAGCTGCTTCGCGGTGTAGATAATAACAAGGATCAGACATATTTCCTTAATGCACTGAGCCAGGAGCAGCTGTCTAGAGCCATGTTCCCGATCGGCCATTTGCCGAAGCCTGAGGTACGCCGCATTGCTGAAGAAGCCGGTCTATACACGGCCAAGAAGAAAGACAGCACGGGTGTTTGCTTCATCGGTGAACGCAATTTCAAGGAATTCCTCTCTGGCTACCTGCCTGCAAAATCCGGCGATATGGTCGATATCGAGAGCGGAGAAATGAAAGGCCGTCACGATGGACTGATGTATTATACGCTGGGCCAACGTCAAGGTCTTGGCATCGGCGGCTCCGGCAATGGACAGCCTTGGTTTGTAGCAGATAAAGATTTAGAGAAAAATATTCTCTACGTGGTCCAAGGTGACAAGCATCCGAGCATGTACTCTACCGGACTAATTGCCACAGGAGTAAACTGGATCGCGGGTAAAGAACATGTACCAAGTGCTCCTTACCACTGCACTGCCAAGTTCAGATATCGCCAGCCCGACCAAGGCGTCACCCTAACCTGGCGTGAAGACGGCACGGTTCATGTCAAGTTTGATCAAGAGCAAAAAGCCATTACGCCAGGACAAGCTGTCGTTTTTTATGACGGTGATGTGTGTCTCGGCGGAGGTACAATAGATATCGTTGAAAAGGTGGCAGCAGGTTCACCCGCTTAAGCCTGATTCAGCAAGTTAGCAGATGAGTAAAGCCATTCCTCATGTATTACCATGAAGAATGGCTTTTTTCCTGCTTTTTTCATAGGAATAATTTAAATTTTTAATTAACGATGAATGAGGTAAACCACATACCTGCAAATGCAGCAGCTACTCCCATGATGATAGAGCTCATAACATATAATGCTGCCTGTATTCTTAGGTGTTCCCTTATAAGCTGCATCGTTTCATATCCGAAAGTGGAAAATGTTGTATACGCCCCGCAGAATCCAATGCCGAGCACAGCCCACCATAACGGAAGCAATATGCCCTCCCCGGTAAGCACATATAGTATCCCAAGCAGCAAGGATCCGCTGATATTAATCACCCAGGTCCCCCAAGGAAACGATGATCCTGCAGCTGCTGCCTTACGAGATATGATTTTTCCGAGCCCATACCTGAGCATCGCTCCTGCCATTCCCCCTACTCCAGCAGCCCAGATCATATTGTGTTCTCCTTCCGTGCTGCCTGTCCTAACATCCATTGGCCCAATCGGATCCCAAGATAACTCATGAATAATCCAATGACTACACTTAGAGTCACATACATTAATCCAAGAAGCAGCTCACTCATGCCGGCTAAGCGGACAACATCTACTGTGAAGGTAGAGAACGTAGTAAAAGCTCCGGTAAATCCGGTGCCAATACATAACCTGATCTCGGGTCTGATGTTCCATTTGGCCGGAGTAACTGTGAAAAAAAAGCCCAAAAAGAAGCACCCTGCCATGTTAATCAGCCATATAGCCAGAGTAAATAGGCCTTCCCCCGGCAGAAACAAATCCTGTACCCCATACCGGGCTGCCGTTCCCATAAATCCGCCGATACCGATGTAAATAAGCTCCTTCATCCTCTTTGATTCCGGATTCTTCTCCGCTCCTGATTCAGCTTGATTTTGGACTCATTGCCTTGCTCCGTTGCCTCATAGAAGATTTCATCCTGAATTTCCTTCGGCAAGTATTGCTGCTCTACATAATGCCCCGGATAATTGTGCGGATATTTGTATCCCACATGTCCAAGCTGAACAGAGCCTTTATAGTGTCCGTCTCTAAGATGGAGCGGCACTTCCGCCGATTTCAACTCATCCATCGTAGACATTGCTTTGGCTATAGCAGTGTACACTCGGTTGGATTTTGGACTTTCTACCGCGAACAAAATCGCTTGCGCAATGTTCAGCTTGGCTTCCGGCCAGCCGTTATTGCGGTAAGCCTCAAGAGCAGTTACAGCTTGTACCATCGCCTGAGGATTGGCAAGACCAATATCCTCGCTTGCAGCGGCGATAAGCCTGCGTATGAACGTCATCGGGTCCATCCCCAGCTTCTCCACCGCGTACAGGAACCAGAAAAGAGCTGCATCACTGGAGCCCCGGATGCTCTTGTGAAAAGCGGACAGTACATCGTACTGTGTTGACTCATCAGCTTTGACGATGGGACGACGAATCGATTCCTCGGCTACAGTAAGTGTAATATGAATCGTACCGTCTGGCTCAGGCGGCGTCGTCAGCGCTGCAAGCTCCAGTGCATTCAGCGCCCTTCTAATGTCTCCGTTTGCCATGGAAGCGATATGAAGAAGGGCATCTTCGTCCGCTTCCAGCTTCATATACCCGAGTCCCTTCTCCGAATCATGAAGAGCACGCCGCATCGCGATGAGTGAATGCTCCTTGGTCAGTGATTCCAGCTGGAACAACGTTGAACGGCTCAGTAAGGCTCCATTCACATAATGGAACGGATTCTCTGTCGTTGCGCCAATGAAGATGATTGTCCCCTTCTCCACCGCGGGCAGCAGCGCATCCTGTCTTGAGCTATTGAAACGATGTACCTCATCCAGAAAGAGAATCGTCTTCGTACCGTACATGGACTTGTTGTTTTGGGCCTGCTCGATGACCTCTCTTACGTCTTTGACAGAGGCATCGACCGCATTCAGCCGAACAAATTCGCCTTGGGTATGATGAGAGATAATATGCGCCAGCGTCGTTTTGCCACAGCCCGGAGGGCCGTATAGAAGGATAGATGAGACCTGATCAGCCTCAATGGCGCGTCTGAGCAGCTTCCCGGGCCCTATAATATGCTCCTGACCTATATATTCATCCAGGCTCTGCGGCCGCATGCGATCGGCAAGCAGCCGTGCCTTCGGCTCCGCATCCTGGCTGTATGAGAATAAATCCATCATTTCACTTCCCTTAAGTTGTGCTTACCTTAATCATAACACATGTCCTTCCTGTTCCTGATTCAAGAGTGACACGCTTGTGATTTTAATCTTAGGTCCGTACTGCTTGCGGATTACTTTTCTCGCTTCAATAGCGGTTCTGGCTTTGACAATGATCTCTTTAAGTTCATTCTCTTCTGTATCAATTACAATCACATATCTTTTAGCTCCACATTTCATAAATAACACCTCCATGAAGCATTAACTTCTTATTTTCAAAAATTCGATTTATCCAACCTAAATCCTTTATCGAAATTAATTATGGTAAAATCTAACTATCCTGCTGTTAAATACGTTCTCTCTAAATAGGGAGGTATGCACATGGTTAAACGAACGACCGCAGCCAGTCTGCTTACGATCACTCTGGTTATTTTCGGTGGAAGATTCTTCTTCACTTATAATCGGGACGGTCATATTTTGTATACAGAATATACAGTATGTCTGTTCGTCACTATTGGTGTGCTTCTTTATGGTCTTATCACGGAGCAGCGCAATTTGAAAAATAAAAGATTGGTAGAGTATCAGCTTAAGAAACTGTCGCTCTCTACTAAAATTACCTTAGCAGGCTCTATTTTGATTGCACTGCTAAGCATACATACTATTTATCTGGAGCTTAAATTTCCACTGCCCGATATAGAAGGATTTTTTGAAAGTACACCGGAAAGTGGGAATTTAAGCATCTTAATTCGTATTTATGTGCTTGTAGTTGCCATCCTAACAGCTATTCGTTCGGCTCTTGTGCTTCAAATGTATTCTCGTGCATTAAACCAAAAAGAATCCGCCAAGGAGGATGCTGATCATCTCTAAGAAAAACATAGCTTTTATTATTTTTATCCTCTGCTTTGTCGCCAGCCTGTTCAGTTTATCTATTGTGCAATCGGACGGTCCCTTATGGGATATTCCATTTATTTTGATCACTCTTGTCAGCTGTGGTTCATTTCTATGCTATTCCGTTCTAGAGTTTCGTGAGCTGTTGAACGATAGAAATGAGGACAGAATCAAAACATTCAAATCTGGCATTTATTATAGCTTAATTATATCAATCATCTGGATCCTGCTTTATATACCTAGGCTTCAGGATGACCTTACTCCAGAAGTGTTTGATGAAAGAGTGATGCCCATTGATTGGGACTCGGCACAGTTACATCTTCTTGGTATTATACTGTTCTCGATGATGCTGCTTCGCTCGATCGCGGGCGTACGATTCCTGAAGAAACTCCAGAATGATAGTCTCGACGCAGACTGAATATTCACTAGGAATTAAACGGAATAGTAGAAGGAGGATCTCATGTATAAGAAAACGATAAGCATAGTACTTTATATCACAGGAGTAATATTATTCCTGATCCGTACGTTCATCCATGAGGCAGACCGTCTGCTAAGTTTCGATTTTGTACTTCTCACATTATTTACCGCTAGTGCGGGGATCTACATGATATATCATGAGAAGCAAGAGCTGACTCACAGTATGACGGAGGAAAAGCTCTTAAAAATGCGAAAGGAATATCTTTTCGGAATATTTGGTATAGGTTTTGTTATGCTTCTGCAAGTCAATATGTTGTTCCGTGAGCTATATCCCAGGCCTTACATAAACGGCATGCCTCGATCAGTAGATTGGTCCTCCGCTCAGACTAAGGTTTTTGTAGCCATCATTTTTACAATTATATGGGGTCGTAATATTCTTGGGTATTTCATCCTGCGCAAAACCAAAAAAGCCGAGGACGTATAAGCCTCATCCAATTCATGGATGTGACCTAAGGTCCTCAACCTAGTTAACTGGCAGTCTTACTCCGGCCAGCCTTTCACAACAACCTCATCGTTATCCTGCTCAACGTAGTCCGGCCGTTCCTCACCATTCATGAGCCACAATTCGTGCAGCGCACGCGTACAGCCGACATATAACAGCTTGGCGTCCCATGCGCTGCTGCCATAATGAGCTTGATCCGCATCCGCAACAATAACGGCATCGAACTCCAGTCCCTTGGACAGATACACCGGAAGCACCGAGTAGCCGCCCTCATACTGCTTCTTGCCATCATCGATCAGATTAACCTCAAGCCCTTCAGAACAAAGCCGCTCATGCAGAGCTTTAGCTTCCCTCAGAGAGCGTGTCAGGATGGATACCGTCCTGTAGTCCTTGTCAATGAGCGTCTCCATTGCTTTTTTCAAGGAAGCTTCTCTACCCTCTTGCCCGTAATCAATGAGCCGAACACCGTCTCCGCTCCGGAACACGGGTACAGCTGTGATGCCGCTTTGAACGCCTTTTTCCAAGATCGTATTGGCAAACTCAATGACTTCCATCGTAGATCGATAGCTTCGAGTCAGCGCAAAATAATCATTATATTCCGGTGCAAAGAGTGAGCTCATTTCCTCCCACTGATGCACGCCCCGATAGGCATGAATGCCCTGGGACAAGTCGCCAAGGATTGTAAAGGAGTGACCTTTGACGAACAAATCCAGAAGCGCAATGTGGAATGGTGAAAAATCCTGCGCCTCGTCAATGACCACATGATCAAATCGCTGATTCCCGTCAACCTCATGTACCAGTACATGCAAATAAACGAGTGCCGGAAGATCTTCTTCACGAATGACATTGTTCTTCAAATCAAGAGCTGTCGACTTAAACACAGACTTTGGAATCTGGCTGACCGCTTCCACTGGTATGAGACTCGCACCTTTGGCTGCTTTGAAGATCTGTTTGTACAGCGTAAGCGGCTCATATTTCGGCCATTTGTTGCCATAAGCCTTCTCGCGTGCTGATGCCTTCTTCTTCCACTCTTTAAGAACGGTGGCCGAAGGTGCCTTCTTAAGCTCCATTTCAATCCAGCGATGCACCCGGGCCATGACTCGTTCTTTGCGCTTCGCAAGAGGGTAGGGCTTATACTCTTCCTCAAACCACTTCACAATCTCTGCTCTCGTAAGCACTGCCCCGTCCCACGGTGAAAAGTCCATATCCGGTACAGAGCTGATCTCCATCCTCTTAACGCAGTCACGAAGAATTTCCATAAACGCAATAGATCCCTTAAACCGCCCTGGTACTTCCTCCGTAATCTCCGGCAGTTCTCCTTCACCCTCAAACCAATAAGACAAAGTTTCTGCAGGATCTGCCAGTCTCAGCTCCATGTCCAGCAGATTCATTGCCCAATCTGAGAAGGTGCTCTGCTGTATGTCACCCACACCGAGCTCAGGCAGTACGTTAGAAATGTAATCCAGGAACATATTATTGGGGGCAAAAATAATCATTTTCTCTGCCGATACCTGCTCCTTATACTGGTACAGTAAAAAAGCAAGGCGATGGAGCGCCACGGTTGTTTTACCACTCCCTGCAACCCCCTGAATAATGAGCGCTGTATTCCGCGCTGCCCGGATGATCCGGTCCTGCTCTGCCTGAATCGTAGATACAATATCACGCAGCTTGTTGTCCTTATTCTCACCGAGTCGATAGACGAGGAATTCATCCGATACGGCAGGCTGGTCACTGTCCCGATTATACGTGTCTGCCACACGCTCAAGGATCTGCTGGCGAATCACAATATTTCGCTTTAAATATACGAGACCTTCAATGATACCTTCGGGTGATTCATATTCTGCAGGTCCATCCCCGCCGGTAAAAGAATAAAAGAGACTCGCCACTGGCGCCCGCCAATCAATGACCAGCGGCTGATCTGTGTACTCTTCACGATCTACGCCGACTTTGCCAATGTATAGCGGCTTTGAACTGCCAGTGCCGAGCTCTTCAAAATCAAGACGTCCGAAATAGGGCTCCTTCACGCTCTTGAAAAGCCGTTGTCGGCGTTCCTCTCGGCCCGCCTCAAGCACCTGCTCTGTAAAGTCATGACCGGTATATACCGGAACCGACTGAAGCTTCGCAAGCTGCTGATCGACTTCCTTCATCGTATCTTTAAGCCTCTGCTCCTCTTCTTGATAGGCACTTTGAATCGTGTCATCCATAGTTCAGTTACCTCCTAAGAATTATTTTGCAGCTCGGACGTATCCGTACAGCAAAAGGAGTACTAATATACCACAAAAGATAATGAAAAGCTATTCAATTCCGGAGGGGCTGAGTTCCTCATAATTAGGCATACCGTTTATTTTATAACAAAGCATAGACCACAAAATTAAGTAGGAAGAGAACTGCTATGAAATACATTACCTTAGGTACTTCTCTGCCTTGTCCGGCTGCCAGCTTGGCTACGGGATACGCGATAAATCCAAATGCCATGCCATCAACAATGCTATATGTGAAGGGAATCATCACCATAATTAGAAATGCGGGAAAAGCTTCGGTGTAATCCGAGAACTTGATATCCTTTACGCTTTGCACCATCAGACCGCCGATAATGATCAGTATCGGTGCAATTGCACTGTCGGGTATAAGCGTTAATAAAGGGATGAATAAAAAGGTTGCTCCAAACAATACCGCTGTCGTTAGCGGTGTAAGCCCCGTTCGCCCCCCTGCTGCAATGCCCGCCGTTGTCTCGGCTGCTGCTACTACAGGACTTGTACCAAATATTCCAGCAAACACATTCGTAATCGAAAGTGCCCGAAGGCTGCCTTTGAATGTCTCTGGACGCTGAGTAATGTTCGTATGAGAAGCGATCAGACCAATGTTCTCAAATACAACAATAAGCAGCAGCAAGAAGACCGCAATCCAGAAGGATAGATTCACCAGCCCTGTAAAAGACAGCTCTCCAAACAATTGCCCATACTCTCGTATCGGCTCAGATGCCGACATCATTTGAGAAGGTGCTTCTGCAGCACCCAGCACATAGGCCAAAATCGTACCTGCGACCATGCTGATAAGGAGGCCGCCCTGCACATTTCTAACGAATAACACAAAAGCTAGCAGCAATGTAAGGCAGGCTGTCAGCACACCAGGGTCATCGAAATGGCCGATCGTTACAAAGGTCGTTTGATGCGCCACAACAATCCCGCTTTTTTGAAGACCGATAAAGGTCAGGAATAGTCCGATCCCCACCGTAATACCATGCTGTAAATTGTGAGGAATCGCCTCACTAATCACTTTATACAGGTTCGTAAAGGCGACGACCGCAAACAGAATGCCCGTAATCGTGACCACCGCTAAAGCTTCCTGCCAGGTCAATTTCATGGAATGAACAAGGGTATAAGCAAAAAATGCGTTGATTCCCATTCCCGGAACAACGATAATCGGCGATTTGCCGATAAACGCCATAAATAGACAGCCGGCAATCGAAGTTAACAAAGTTCCCACCATGGCTGCCTGCAGCGGCATGCCTGCATCCGCCAGAATGGAAGCATTGACCATTACAATATAAACAACAGAGAAGTAGGAGATGATTCCCGCTCCAAGCTCTTTCTTGAGCACATCTCCTTGTCTCATTCCAACCCATCGGAACAGACTTTTTTGTTTCATATACTCCAATCCTCTTTTCCTTCACTTCAATTATCCATACAATCTCCATACAAAGAAAAAAAGCGTGAATACCATACGCTGGTATCCACGCGGGAACAAGTTTATCTTGTTCAGATTATATTCATTTTAAACCTGAAAACATCGGCTTAAGCATCCTATTTCACGGCTAGCAAATCCTTGATGGCTTCACTGACCATGATAAGTCCTGCAACAGGAGGCACAAAAGCATTACTTGCAGGCGGCTGTTTTGCTTTACGGATCTCAGGTGCATTTTCCGGAACAATCTTATCCGTTACATCCTGACGTGGCTTCATCGGCTGCTCTGTTGAGAAGACGACCTTCACGCCTTTTTTAATACCGTGCTCCTTACGCAGTTTGTTACGAATGACACGAGCCATCGGATCCATGGAGGTCTTGGAAATGTCGGCAACCTGGAATTTGGATGGGTCCATCTTGTTGGCTGCTCCCATGCTGGAGATCATCGGAATTCCTCTCTCCATGCACTCCTTGATTAAGTGGATCTTGTAAATGATCGTATCGGATGCATCCAGTACATAATCCAGCTCGTATTTAAACAATTCCTCGTAAGTCTCTTCTGTATAGAACATGTTAAGAGCAATGGCATCGATCTCCGGATTAATCAGCTTTACCCGATCCACCATCAGATCTGCTTTCTTCTGACCAATCGTTGTCGTTAAGGCATGGATCTGACGATTGATATTCGTAATGTCGACAACATCCTTATCAATCATAATAATCCGTCCTACACCGGTACGAGCCAGAGCTTCTACGGCCATAGAGCCGACGCCCCCGATGCCGAGCACAGCAACGGTGCTGTTCTTCAGCTTCGCCAGGCCTTCCGGTCCGATCGCAAGTTCCGTTCTTGAAAATTGATGTAGCATGGTGACAATTCGTCCCCCTTACTTAGTTCTTTTCCGCTTTGGGCTTGCGAGAAACGCGGATATGAAGCTGCTCCAGCTGCTTCGTATCTACTTCCGACGGTGCATTCATGAGCAGGTCCGTAGAGCTTGCCGTTTTCGGGAAAGCAATCGTTTCACGCAGGTTATTACGTCCTGCAAGCAGCATAACCAAACGGTCGAAACCGAAGGCGATACCGCCATGCGGAGGCGTGCCGTATTCAAATGCGTCCAGCAAGAATCCAAATTTGTCATAAGCTTCTTCCGTGGAGAGTCCAAGAGCAGCGAACATTTTCTCCTGCACATCACGCTTGTAGATACGCATGGAGCCGCCGCCTACTTCATAACCGTTCAGCACCAAGTCATAGGCCTGAGCGCGAATTTGACCCGGATCGGTTTCGAACAGGTGCAGATCTTCTTCCTTCGGACGCGTGAATGGATGATGCTCAGCCACATAACGTTTCTCATCCTCATCGTATCCAAGGAGCGGGAAATCTACGACCCAAGCAAATTTAAACTTATTATCGTCAATCAAACCAAGCTGACGGCCGATTTTCAAACGCAGTGCTCCCAAAACATCGGCTACTACTTTTTTGTTGTCAGCTGAGAAAAGAAGCAAGTCTCCGTCCTCCGCACCTGTGCGCTCTCTGATCGCTTCGATTTCTTCAGGTGACATGAATTTCACGATAGGCCCCTTGAATTCGCCTTCTTTCACTTGAATCCAAGCCAGTCCTTTGGCACCATAACGCGCTGCATAAGGTCCCAGGTCATCGATTTCTTTACGAGTCCATGTTCCGCAGCCTTTGGCGTTCAAGCATTTCACTTCTCCGCCCTTTTCGATCACCGAAGCAAATACTTTTACTCCGCTCGTTGCTACAATATCATTCAGCTCGACAAGCTCCATACCGAAGCGCAGATCGGGTTTGTCTGAACCGTATTTGCCCATTGCATCCGCATAAGTAATACGCTGGAACGGGGTCTCGATTTCGACTCCTTTGGTTTCGCGGAACAGTTTAACCATAAGATCTTCCATCATAGGCAGCAGCTCATCCTGCTGCAGGAAGGAAGTCTCAATGTCGACCTGTGTAAATTCCGGCTGACGGTCAGCACGAAGATCCTCATCACGGAAGCAGCGGGCAATCTGATAGTAGCGCTCGAGACCGCCAACCATAAGAAGCTGCTTGTATACTTGTGGTGACTGTGGCAGAGCGAAAAATTCGCCTTCATGCACACGGCTTGGCACCAAGTAATCACGCGCACCTTCCGGTGTGCTCTTCGTCAGAATCGGAGTTTCTACTTCAATAAACTCTTTTTCATCCAGGAAATCACGGAATACTTTGGCTGCTTTGGAACGCAGACGGAGCGTCTCCTGCATTTCCGGACGACGCAGGTCCATATAGCGATATTTCAAACGAAGGGATTCATCCACTTCAATTCCGTCTTCGATAAAGAACGGTGGTGTTTTGGATGCGTTCAACACTTCAATCTCTGTAATTCGTACTTCGATCAAGCCTGTGGGCAGGTTCGGGTTAACCGTTTCTTCATCCCGCTTAACTACCGTTCCTGTCACAGCCAGAACATATTCACTGCGGACACGGTCAGCGATTTTGAGCGCTTCGCCGGAGTAATCCGGATTAAATACGATTTGCACGATTCCGCTGCGGTCGCGCAGATCAATGAAGAGTACGCCCCCAAGGTCACGGCGAGTCTGTACCCAACCGTTCAGTGTAACTGTTTGACCAATGTGCTCGGTCGTAAGTGTTCCGCATTGATGACTTCTTTGCATCTTCATTCTCCTTTGTAATCAAAAATTATATAAAATGTTTAGGAAACTTTTTAAATTCACCCTCCTAAATCCTCCCTGACAGGGAGGACCCCAGAGGGCGCTGCCCTCTGGACACCCGGAACCTGCAGCAGATGCAGCAGTTGGTGGAAGGTGAAAAAACTTACGTTAGTAGTGGGAGCGCTACTGTCCTTACCTTTGCCGCATTGCTGCAAAGGTAAGGACCCCGCTTCACTGCTTCCAAAGAGCGTAAAACCCCTATAGCCTTCGGCGTCTCTTGCATTGCTTCGCTCTATGCAAGCAAATGCAGGCAAACCCTTATAGCCTTCGGCGTGCCTTGCATTGCTTCGCTCTATGCAAGCAACTGCAGGCAAAACCCTATAGCCTTCGGCGTGCCTTGCATTGCTTTGCTCTATGCAAGGAAGTGCGGGAATACCCCCTGTAGCCTTCGGCGTGCCTTGCATTGCTTCGCTCTATGCAAGCAACTGCAGGCAACCCTTATAGCCTTCGGCGTGCCTTGCATTGCTTCGCTCTATGCAAGGAAGTGCGGGAATACCCCTGTAGCCTTCGGCGTGCCTTGCATTGCTTCGCCCTATGGCAAGCACAGAAGCGCTGCTGATACTATTGCAGCGCGGAGACCAGATCGGCGAGCTTCACGACACGCTGCTCGCCGTCTTGCATTGACTTGAGCGTGATTTCTCCCCGCTCAAGCTCATCCTCGCCGAGAATCGCGGTATACCGCGCTTTCAGGCGATCGGCCGACTTCATTTGGGCCTTCATCTTCCGGCCCAAATAATCGCGCTCTCCGCTGTATCCAGCTTGGCGCAATTTAAACAGCTGTGCTGTCACCTCTGCCTCGGCAGCTTCGCCAAGGGCTACAAAGTAAACATCGAGCGGTTTCACCGCATCAAGCTCCACTCCCTGCTTATCTAGAATGAGCAGGATACGCTCAAGACCAATACCAAAACCGATACCTGGCTGATCCGGTCCGCCGATATCGCCTACAAGACCATTGTAACGACCACCGCCGCCAATAGTGTCAATCGCACCGATTCCTTCGGCTTTCAGCTCAAAAGCAGTCATCGTGTAATAATCAAGTCCCCTTACAAGACGGTGATTCAGCGTATAAGGAATCTCCATACGGTCTAAATATGCTTGTACCTTCTTGAAGTGGTTCGTTTCTTCCTCACTCAGGCTGTCCAGAATGGAAGGGGCATTCGCAAATTTATCCTGATCCACTTTGCAGTCAAGCACACGCAGCGGGTTCCGATCCATCCGGGATTGACAATCCTTACATAGCGAATCTCTCATCGGATTAAGGAAGGCCAGCAGAGTTTCACGATATACAGCTCGGCTCTCCGCATTACCAACGGAGTTCAGCTCCACGGTAACGCCCTGAAGTCCCAGCTCCCGGCAAAATTGATATCCGAGCGCAATAACCTCTGCGTCAATCGCAGGGTCTACCGAACCGAAGGCTTCTACTCCAAATTGATGAAATTGACGCTGGCGTCCGGCCTGCGGTCGCTCATATCGGAACATCGGACCCGTGTAATATAGTTTAGTTACATCCGGCTCTCCGTACAGCTTGTTCTCTACGTAGGAGCGGACAACTCCTGCTGTTCCTTCCGGCCGAAGCGTTATGCTCCGATCGCCCTTATCTTTGAAGGTATACATTTCTTTCTCTACGATATCTGTTGTCTCTCCTACCCCCCGTTCAAACAGGTGAGTCTGCTCAAATATCGGTGTACGAATCTCCCGATAGTTAAACCGCGCGCATAGCTCTCTTGCCTTGCTCTCAACATACTGCCACTTCTCCACCACACCTGGCAGCAAATCCTGTGTACCCGTCGGTTTTTGAAAAGCCATTCTTCATCCCTCCATCACTTTCCAAGTGAATCATCTTATATTAAAAAGCATGTTTAAAAAACAAAAAATCTCCCGCCCTGTCTCATACAAGAAACAGGGACGAGAGATTGCCATAAGCACATCTACCGTGGTACCACCCACATTCCGAACAATGATTGTATTAACTCATTCGTTCGCTTAAGGCGTGTAACGCTCGCCAGCGCGGTACGGCTAATCACCAATTGTTGCTTTCGCCGCCCGTTCTCGAGGAAGTCATTCGTCCGGTCATCATGAGAATCCTTCCAGCCTAAGGGATTCATCTCTAAGCATGTGGGGCACGGAGTACTTGGTCCTGTCATCAAATCACATTATATATCCTTATATTATTGTTCGATTGTAATGAACCCATACGTTAAAGTCAAGCATTTTCAAAAAGAAAATAACACGCCAGGTAAACTAATTCCAGAAAAAAGACAGAAAAAAACCTACAAAAACGGTTTGTAGGTTCAAAGTATATATTTAAAAAGGGGGTCATGCTGTTATTATAAACAGCATATATTAATAATTGATGTAGTTAATATGACGAGATCATTACAATTTTGAAAGCGCTTTATATAAATTGGCCTCACATGATTAGTTCCGTATAGTGAACAACATATATTGTCCCTGAGGCAAGCATTGATTCTCAGCACGTTCATAATTTGTTCCACATCGACACGGATTACTCGTCAATCTCAACATATCCACCTTTAGAGCGAATTTTGTTTACGACATCCTCGTACTCTTCATCCTTAACCTTCACAGCTAATACATAATGGAGGTTGTCATAGTCGTTAGTGAATACATCCTCCGCATTCAGCAGCCCGCCTTCCCGATTACCATTGCGATCTGCCGCTGTTGGTTCATCAGGATCACGATCAGAGACAACGGGAATAATAGACTCCGTTTGTGTTCCTGCAGCTGTCCCGACAGCACCTGTTGTATTGATTCCTCCCACATTGTTTTGCGGAACAAGGGGAATGAGAATTCGATTTGATCTCCCAATGGAAGAATCTAATTCTCCTACCTCCAATTGCTCTGTAGCAAATGCATGTAGGGAGATTCTTGCACCTTCTGCATCATCTTCGGTTCTGAAATACGCTTGTATTCTCTTCGACATAAAACAAACCCTCCTTATTAAAGTAGTTAGTCCATTATTAAAGTAGTTAGTCCATTGTATTCTGAAGCAGCACTTACAAACCCAGCTTCATTTATATCGCTTTTAGTATTTCTCGCACGAATGCCGGTTCGTCCTCAGGGGTACGGGAAGTGATAAAATTACCATCCACAACCGCTTCCTCATCACGGAATTCAGCACCCGCATTGATCATATCGTCTTTGAGAGGGGGATAAGAAGTCACGGTGCGTCCCTTCAACAGATCCGCGCTCGCCAAAATTTGCGGGCCATGACATATTGCCGCGATTGGCTTCTTCGCCTGATTCACTTCGGTAACGAATTTCAGGATTTGATCATTCAAACGAAGATTTTCTGGTGAAGATCCGCCCGGAATGACGACGGCGTCAAATTCAGCTGCACTGACCTCCGTAATGGCTTTCTCGATGGTATACTCTTCTTTCCCTTGTTTCCCTTTCACGGTAGCTCCCGCTTCAAGGCCGATAATCACGGCTTCATGTCCTGCTTTCTTTACCTCATCGTAAGGAACTTTCATTTCCGAGTCTTCGAATTGGTCTGCTAACAAAAATGCTACTTTACTCATTGATTATCGTCTCCTTTCAAGGCAATAGCGCCTCGAGTATTCATTACCCTGTATAATCAGTTTTATAACATCCACAGCAAAAATCTACTTTCCAATCAAAATCATCTCATCAACCATCAATGAAAAAAAGCTATCTCCTTGGGGGAAAGCATCTCCAAGAGAATAGCTCTAAGACCGCGGCAACCGGATTCTGACCGGCTTATCGGTCGATGTCGTTTCATACAACGAGATGGTTTTGGCTGCTGCTAAATTGGCCAAATGCATGGCTTCCGGAACACTTCCAGGCAGAAGCAGCATACACGCATTCATGTTCATTTGCTTTAGGGATTGTCGCATATTAAAAAGACACCGTCCTTACCAGGGTTATTCATTACCTAGTATGTCCCGGTGTCTTTACAATTAACCTTAGTTAAAGTATACGAAGTCAGTTAGACCTTGCTCTCCAATATCAGTGTCACAGGGCCGTCATTGGTCAGCGCCACATCCATCATCGCTCCAAATTTTCCTGTTTCAACGGTAAGCCCCTTGCTTCTAAGCTGCTCATTGAAATACGTATACAGCGGCTCTGCTGCTTCAGACCTCGCCGCAGCCATAAAGTTCGGTCTTTTTCCTTTACGGGTGTCCCCATAAAGCGTAAATTGAGACACGGATAAGATGGCACCGCCAACATCCACAATGCTTTCGTTCATTTTTCCGGCTTCATCCTCAAATACACGCAAACCAGCAATTTTTTCGGCCAAATAGTCAGCATCCTTCTGACTATCCTCATGAGTAATACCAACAAGAAGCATAAATCCTCTATTAATCTGGCCGATAACCTCTTGATCTACAGTTACTTTGGCTTCACTTACGCGCTGCAATACCACTCTCATGTCAATCTGTACTCCTTATTGCATGATCCGATGTACAGAATATACATCTTTAACTCGCTTAATTCGCTCTACAACGGATTGCAGATGATCCGTATTCCGAATCAGAATGGTCATATGAACCTGAGCGAGCTTATTCTTATCGGTACGACCAGTAACAGCAGATATATTCGTCTTACTCTCGGACACGGCTTGGAGTACTTCGTTAAGCAGCCCATTCCGATCATGTCCAGTAATCTCGATATCGACGCTGTAGCTCGCCGATTCATTCTCATTCTCCCACTCCACTTCGATCACACGTGCTGCTTCTTCCCCTTCGATATCTAGTGACGGAAGATTAGGGCAATCCGTACGATGGACAGATACCCCGCGCCCGCGCGTAACATACCCTACTATTTCGTCACCTGGCACCGGATTACAGCAGCGTGCAAATCGTACAAGCAGATTATCTATGCCTTTAACTTTAACGCCGTTCGTATGCTGGACTTTTCGCTCAGGAGCAGCCTTAATTTCCTTGCGCTCTGTTGTGAGCTCAAGCAGACTTGCTTCCTCCTGCTCTTTCCGAAGCTTCTCTGTTAAACGTGTTACGATTTGGGATGCAGTAATTCCGCTGAAACCAATCGCAGACAGCATATCGTCGATATCGTTAAACGCGAACCGCTTGCAGACCTCCTGCAATTTATCATCAGTAAGCCATTGAGAAGGCTCGAGGCCGATTCGTTTCAGCTCACGCTCAAGGCTTTCTCGACCTTTTTCGACATTTTCTTCACGTTTCTCTTTCTTATACCACTGTTTAATCTTGCTGCGCGCATGAGAAGATTGTGCAATCTTCAACCAGTCACGGCTAGGGCCATATGAATGCTTGGAGGTCAGAATCTCTACAATATCGCCGGTCTTGAGTTGATAGTCCAGTGGTACAATTCGCCCATTGACTTTGGCTCCAATGGTACGGTTTCCTACTTCTGTATGAATACGGTAAGCAAAATCAAGAGGCACCGAGCCTGCAGGGAGCTCAATCACTTCCCCTTTTGGCGTAAATACAAATACAAGATCAGAGAAAAAGTCCATCTTCAAGGATTCAACAAACTCAGAAGCATCCTTCGCTTCATTCTGCAGCTCCAGAATTTCTCTGAAGAACGTAATACTGTCCTCTAAGTTATTGCCTCCGCCTTCCTTATATGCCCAGTGGGCAGCAATACCAAACTCTGCTGTACGGTGCATATCCCAAGTACGGATCTGAACCTCGGTCGGCTCTCCCTTTGGACCTACGACCGTCGTATGCAAAGACTGATACATATTGGCTTTGGGCATCGCAATATAATCTTTGAATCTCCCAGGCATCGGTTTCCACAATGTATGGATAATTCCGAGAGTAGCATAGCAATCTTTAATATTATCAACAATAATCCGGATAGCGAGCAGATCATAAATTTCGTTAAACTGCTTGTTCTTGCTCGTCATCTTCTTATACACACTGTATATATGTTTAGGGCGTCCGGACAGATCAGCCTGAATCCCCATCTCACCCAGCTTGTCGGAAATACGATCTATGACATTATCAATATATTGCTCACGTTCTGCACGCTTCTTGTGCATTAGGTTAGCAATTCGGTAGTACTGTTGCGGGTTCAAATAACGGAGCGCAATATCCTCCATCTCCCACTTGATCGCCGAGATCCCGAGCCGGTTGGCAATAGGACAGAATATCTCCAAGGTTTCATACGAAATACGTCGTTGACTTTCTTCGGACTGAAATTTCAACGTACGCATATTATGGAGACGGTCCGCCAGTTTAATGACAATGACCCTGATATCCTGCGCCATCGCAATAAACATCTTCCGGTAATTCTCGTTCTGCTGCTCCTCTTTTGAACGAAATTTAATACGTTCAAGCTTCGTCAGACCATCCACAAGCATGCCGCACGTGTCTCCGAATTTCTCTTTGATCTCGTCCAGAGAAACTGTAGTGTCCTCAACGACATCATGAAGCAGGGCAGCAATAATTGATATGCTGTCCATTTGCATATTCACCACGATATCTGCAACAGCTAGCGGGTGCAAAATATACGGTTCGCCCGATTTGCGCGTCTGTCCGTGATGAGCTTTCTCAGCAAAATCATAGGCTTCACGGATCCGGGTTAATTCGGGTTCTTTGATATAGGCTCCAGCCTTCTCCAGTAATTGCTCTATGCCCATCTAATCTTGTCCGATTCCTTTCTATAATAAAATGGAACCCGCCGATCTTACATCTACACAGGTTCCCCGAAATAGTGATTTTATAATATTATGACGCTTACCTGCTTCTACGTCAACCGTCGTCATAAGATGACAAGTTATGCTTTTTTCACCAATTCCCCAATCTATTCAACTTCATTTAGACTCAAAGTCAAACCGCTCCTATGAAAACGGAAAGAAATTCATTGAAAAATCTCGTGAAACTGTATAATCTATTATGGATTGCAGAGGCTACATCTAATGATTATGCACGATATTATTTTGAGGAGTGAACAATTTTGCAGCGTGAAATCGGAGTTAACGAAAAGCTCCCTGTAGGACCAGGTCTTCTATTAAGTATCCAGCATTTGTTTGCCATGTTCGGCAGCACTGTACTGGTTCCGAACATCTTTGGTGTTGATCCTGGGATGATCCTATTAATGAATGGTATAGGGACACTTCTCTACATCTTTATATGTAACGGAAAAATCCCCGCCTATCTCGGCTCCAGCTTTGCTTTTCTTGCACCTGTCGGAGTCGTACTGGGTGAACATGGGGGGAACGGATATTCCATGGCCCTCAGCGCGTTTATTGTCACGGGTATTATCTTCTGTCTTGTTGCTCTAATTATTAAATATACAGGCACGAAATGGCTGGACGTGCTCTTTCCTCCAGCAGTCATGGGGGCCGTTGTGGCTCTAATCGGACTGGAGCTCGTTCCAGTCGCAGCCGAAATGGCAGGTCTTATTGGCACAGGAGAGGATTGGTCACCGGATGCAACCACCATCACCTTATCCATGGTTACACTTGGTGTTACTGTACTTGGATCCATTCTATTTCGTGGATTTGCAAAGATCATTCATATTCTGATCGGTATTGTGGCAGGTTATCTGCTTGCGTTCTTAATGGGAGTAGTAGATACGACCAGCTTTACAAGTGCAAGCTTGTTTAAAACTCCCGAAGTAACGACACCTACTTGGGATATCGGGGTAATCCTTACGATTGTACCCGTTGCCTTGGTCGTTATTGTTGAGCATATCGGTCATCTGCTCGTTACAGGCAGCATTGTAGGCAAGGACCTGTCCAAAGACCCCGGGCTTCATCGCTCTCTGCTCGGTAACGGGATTTCGACTGTCATATCCGGATTTGTAGGCTCTACTCCTAATACAACCTATGGAGAAAATATCGGCGTTATGGCTTTGACTCGGGTATATTCCATATTTGTCATCGGCGGAGCTGCAATCATCGCCATCCTGCTCTCGTTCTCAGGTACATTCACAGCGATTGTCGCCAATATTCCGACAGCTGTCATGGGGGGCGTATCACTCCTCTTGTTCGGGATCATTGCCGCATCCGGGTTCCGAATCTTTGTTGAGCAAAAAGTCAATTTCTCCAAAACCAAGAACATGCTGCTGACTACGCTCGTGTTCGTTACAGGGCTCAGCGGTACTACACTGTCTATCGCGAACGTACAGCTCAAAGGGATGGCACTAGCTACAATCGTAGGCATGATTGCCGCTCTATTGTTCTATCTCTTCGAAAAACTGGGCTGGATGAATGAACGTGAAGATGAGTCCGCTCACTAAGGTACACACATACGAACGAAAAAAGGTGATCAGCCGTGGCTGATCACCTTTTTTGCTACATCTAATGCTTATTCGTCAAAATATTTCCCGGGAAACGGGAGTTTAGTATTTCATAAGTGAATAAACATTCACATCAGTAAGTTTATCTCTACCGTTGAGCTCTTCAAGTTCAATCAGGAATGCAGCGCCAACTACGTTTCCACCCAACTGACGAACTAGATTTACGGAAGTCGCAATTGTACCGCCTGTTGCGAGCAAATCATCAGCAATCAGCACATTTTGGCCTTTTTCAATGGCATCCGTATGCATCGCTAATTTATCTTTACCGTATTCGAGATCATATCCGATTTCAATGGTTTCACCTGGTAATTTACCGCTTTTACGAATAGGTGCAAAACCGACACCCAGTGCATAAGCAAGCGGTGCTCCAACAACGAAGCCGCGTGCTTCCGGGCCCGCAATCACGTCAATTTTCAGATCAGATACAAGCTGCTTGATTTCATCTACCGCTTTGCGGTACACTTCTCCGTCCTTCAGCAGTGTTGTAATGTCCTTGAAGCTGATTCCGGGCTGCGGAAAATCAGGGATAACCCGAATGTAATCTTTAAAATCCAAAATAATCTCCTCCTAAAATAAATGAATGCTTAGGATGCACCTTTCATGTGAGACATCATCCATTGCATCAGTTGGGGCGCTGCCAAATCAAACATCGCATGTTCCATATCAACGAGCTGTTCAATAGCCTGGTAGTTTCGGGAATCCATCAAATTTTGCTTGGAAGGATTCCTCACGAATGTTATTGTACCAGAATTTCGTTCAATGAATGACAGCTCCTCAAACACATCCATCACCTTGGAGATCATCCTTACAGAATATCCGCACTGACGGCTGAGTGCCTCCATCATTCCTTTTTCCGGTACAGCTTCTTGTCCCCATTTGGATATAAGGACATATATACGTTTAAAATCATCACGTGTAAATCGCTGCAGTCTTTCGCTGCGATGTACATGGGCGTGAAGAAGAATAACATTACCCGTTCTCTTGATCAAGCTTTGCATCGCTGTTAATTGCTCGGCAGTTTTGGGGGTATCCAGAACAAACAGATTATCTAGCTGCTCTCCCTCAAATCCTAACGCTAAGTCGTTCTTCGGAACGACTCCAACCTTCCTATCATATACCCAAATTGCCTTTTCATTCAATTGGTTTTCTAGACCAAATATATTTTTTTCATGAACAAGCACTCCGTTGATGCTTGAAGCGGATTGAGCACGGCTTCCCAGCTGCTGTATAAAACGCTCGATCTCGCGTGCTGGATCCCTGCTTCCCCGATAATCGAATACCTGGTGCTCTGGAAATCTGAAATCCTCCAGCATCAGCTGCAGCTTTCTAGATCCATTCCATTCATTGATTTGCAGCTCACCCATCACTTCAAATGCAGAGCCTTCTGGTAGGTAGTCCGCAAATACGCCGCTCCCAAACGAAACCGCATCAATGAGCTGACCATCTTGTTCTAGCGTAAGCTTTAAATGAGACTGATCCTTCCCCATCTTGCGAATTCCGACCAGATTGACATTTCGGATTACGAATTTAGGAGTCGGATTGTCCATTCCAAAAGGCTGAAGCAGCTCCAGCTCTTCGATGACAGACAGAGGTACCTCACTTAAACTGCACTCTCCATCTGTTTCCCTCACCGGAATAAAATGCTCAGGCTGCATCGTTCTCTCCGCGTACTCGTTCAGCTGCTGCTCGAGAAGAGACAGTTGATCACGATGCAGCGTCATTCCTGCTGCCGCAGGATGACCTCCATAATGATCCATGACGTCCTTGCATGAGGTTAGTGCCTCATAAATGTCGAGTCCAGGGACGGATCGGGCAGACCCTTTACATTTGCCGGTCTCTGGATCGATGCCCAGTATTAAAGTGGGCCGATAATAACGTTCCAGCACTTTAGATGCCACAATCCCTACAACACCTGGATTCCAGCCCTCGCCTGCAAGGACAATAACATGTGGAAGTTGACCACCGGAGGCTTTTTTATGCTCCAGCATCTCGACAGCTTGCTGCGTCATTTGCTGCACCACCTGCTGACGCTCCCGATTAAGCAGATCCAGCTCCTCGGCAAGTCTTACCGCTTCATCTTGACTCTCGGTAGTTAATAGGGCAACAGCCCTGCCTGCATGATCAAGTCTGCCGCTTGCGTTAATACGGGGACCTACTGAAAAACCGATATGAACAGAATTGACGGTAGCTAGATCAACTCCGCTGATCTCGAGGAGTGCACGAATCCCAAGATAAGCAGTATTTCTCATGGATTCAATACCTTGCTTAACAATGATTCGATTCTCACCCGTAAGCGGCATTAGATCCGCTATCGTGCCGATGCTAGCAATTTCCATCCATTCCTTGGGCACATCCCCTAGAATCGCTTGGGCAAGTTTCAAAGCAACCCCCACCCCAGCTAGTCCTTTAAAAGGATATGGGCAATCTTTTTGCTTGGGGTTAATCAGGGAATAGGCTTCCGGCAATAGATCAGGGGGCTCGTGATGATCAGTGACAATGACATCGATACCGAGCTCTCTGGCATATGCGATTTGTTCCACAGCGCTTATTCCTGTATCCACTGTAATAATTAGTGTAACTCCCTGCTGATGAGCCCAATCCAGAGCATGGTTGTGAAGGCCGTAGCCTTCATTTGCACGATGGGGAATATATATATCGTAAGAGGCAGAGAGTCTGCGCATCAAATGAATCATCAGTGAGGTACTGGAGACTCCATCCGCGTCATAGTCACCATAAATTAAAATATGTTCACCTTGATCCAGCGCATCCTTAATGCGAGGCACTGCTTCCTTCATTCCTTTTAACAGATAAGGATCATGCATGGATACGGCAGCAGCATTCAAGAAGGATGAAGCGCTATCCGTACTTCCTAATCCTCGGTTAGCAAGCAGTCTAGCCATCAGGGGAGATATGTTTAGATCTTCAGCTAATTTGTGTATTTCTTCCTCATCATGCTCCGGCATGTTCCATTGATATTTCGAGTAAAGCACTGAAATCACCTTTCTTTCTATACAGAATGAACTAAGGCATCACTATCCACAGTTCAATCCATCCAGCACGCCGCAAACCATATATATCAATAGCCAGCTACTCATATACGCTGGCCGTTTGTTTATTGAAGCAAAGTAGTCGACTCGCGTTCAGCCAGCTCATAATTGCTCTTATATGGATACTCTGACAAATACGGCAAAACTTCTATGCTGACCTCTGCAATGTGTTCAAATCGTCCTACAAGCAGAACCTTAACACGTTCAGACGTTTCCTGTGCCTCAGCAACGCTCATTCTTGGATTCACTGTAACTATGACATCTACATAAATACCACTAGTCCGCTCATAGGCATGAATCTGTTCAACCGTTACAATACCATGAACGCGCTGAACTGTCTCCATGTAATCATAGGTATCTCGCCGAATCCCCTTTTCTCTATGGCCCAAGAAATAGTTCACGAGCAGCTCATATCCCTTCCAGATCACGATTGCAGATGTCATTAGTGCAGCAACAGGTTCACAATATAGAAGCATTGAGTTATCCAATTCTTTACCGACCATAGCAAGAGTGATGCCTGCAAGGACGATTAGAGAGCTATAAAGAGCTAGACGGTGACTATGGCCCATCATATGAATTGCCCGTTTATCTTTGAGGCTGCGTCGCCATTCATATTGAAACCATATCTCTCTAGCAACAAACGCAACAAACGCGATGATGAGGACCATCAGCTGCGGCGGTTCAAGGTCACCTACCACCATAACATAGACAGAAGAGAAAGCAATTTGCATCGCACCTAATATCACGAGCAAAGGAATGATGAGTGCAAGAAATTCTCCGAATCGAACCGTGTGGCCTGAAGAGGATTCTGTTATTTCCTTATTCGCGTTACCGAACCTATGTGTAATAAGTGCAGAGACCTCTCCTGCCGAGTACATGGCGTCGCTCAAAAGCGCCTTGTTTCCCGAAATATAACCCACACTGCCTTTTAAAATAGTCAGTCCCATATTTCCAAGCATGCCGGTCCAGAAACGTGACTTGTTTATGTGTTGCAAATATTCAGTGGTCATCCGTGTTCCCCCTCTACACGTTAGACGGTTAGATTCGAAAGCCGCGCCTTACGTAGACGCGGCTTTCTTTGTTTTTTTCCATTAAAGTCAGCTAGTCGACTTCGCAGGATTGTTTGTTATTGGCTTTTGTTTGTTTTTAAGAATCGCCCAGAGCGGACTTGCAATAAATATGGATGAGTAGGCGCCGAAGACAAGACCAATCACCATAGCCAGTGAGAACATGCGAATCGATTCGCCGCCCAGCAGGAATAAGAACAATGATGCAATAAATACGGTAATGGTCGTATTCAGTGAACGAGTCATCGTCTGTGCAATGCTTCGGTTTACAACCTCGTTCACATCTTTGCGTGACTTAATCTTGGTAAATCTCAAATTCTCTCGAATCCGGTCAAATACAACGATGGTATCGTTGATGGAGAAACCGACAATCGTCAATACAGCCGTGATAAAGGTCAGATCCACTTCCCATCTGAATATGGAGAAAATACTGATGACGACAAAGGCATCATGAAGCAGTGCTACAATTGCAGCTACAGCAAATCTCCACTCAAACCGGATCGTAACATAGATCAAAATCCCCAAGCTTGCGATCAATACCGCATAAATGGCATTGCGTCCCAGCTCTTTGGCCATTTCCGGATCGACGGTGTTGACTTCAAAGGACGCTTCCGGGTCAATTTGTTCATTAAAAGCCGATTTCAGACTTGCTTCCTGTTCTTCATTAAGCACCGAAGAAAAACGAATGCTCACTCGGCTTGTACCTGCAGAAATGGCAGGCTCATCATCCGCAAGTCCCAGCTCTTCAAGGACAGGTTCGATTTCTTCCGTTGTAATGGTTTTGGATGCAGATACGTCTACATTCGAGCCTGAACGAAAATCCACGCCATAGTTAAGCCCAAAGACAGCAAGGCTTAATATCCCAAGCAAAGTGATAACGATGGAAAACGTATAAAAATATTTGCTTACTTTGATGTAATCAAATTCCCAATTAAAGCGCACGAATTTCACTCTCCTTCACGCCGAAGTAAGAAGGCTTCTTAATCAGTTTTGCTTTGACAAGCAAGTTCAGCAAGAAGCGGGAGAAGAAGATATTCGTAAGAATGCTCGTTACAATATCTATAATCAGAACAATTGCAAAGCCTCTGACTGCTCCGGTACCGAGCCAGAACATAACAGCAGCTGCAATAATCGTTGTGACATTCGAATCCATTACCGTACGGAATGAGATCCGTTCACCGGACTTGACAGCAGACATGACACTCTTTCCGCTGCGAAGCTCTTCTTTAATCCGTTCATAGGTAATAATATTGGCGTCAACCGCCATCCCGATCCCCAGAATGAAGGCCGCGATCCCTGGCAGGGTGAGAACAAAATCCCCCCAATAAAAAATAAGCAAAACAAGCCATGTATGCACAATGAGGCAAAAGCTTGCTACAATCCCAGGTATACGATATAACCCAATCATAAATATCAAAATAAAGGCGGATGCAATAATTCCGGCTTTAATTGTCTGCTCTAGGGATAGCTGTCCAAGTGAAGCTCCCACGCTTTGAGAGTATTTCTCTGTCAGCTTCAGCGGCAAGGCACCCAGATTGATTGTGTCTCGAAGCTGATTCGCTTCTTCCCGTGTGTAGCTTCCTGAAATTTGTGCCCTGCCATCGGTCAATACTTGTCGCACTACCGGAGCAGACAACAGCTCATCATCCAAGTAAATAGCCAGATCTTGACCCTGCAGACGCTCCGTAATTTCTGCGAACTTATCCTTGTCCTTGACCTGAATGTCTACCATAGGCTCGTTTAAGCTGTTAAATACAACAGAGGCGCCGTTCTCGACAAACTCATTTCCTCTGAGCTCTATCTTGCTGTACTCCCCAGGCTCGTCCCCTTCCTGAGCACTACGGAACGTCAGAACTGCCGGCTCCTTCATCTGCCTGCGTACCTCTGTCTCATCCGTAACTCCAGCTAGCTTCAAGCGAATCCGGTTTGTACCCTCTGTTGTTACTTCAGGCTCACTTGTACCTAATGCATTGGCACGTTGCTCGAGACTCTTCGCCGTTTGTGTAAGTGATTCTCTGGTGACTTCTTGTCCTGCTTCCAGCGGCTCAGCTTCATATAAAATCTCGAAGCCTCCCTTTAAATCGAGGCCGAGGCGTATATTGTTAAGCAGACCTGGGCTTGTATAGGCCATAACGCCGGCGGTCACAAGCACGACCAGAATGAAACTGATAGCTCTCTTCATGCCGTCACTTTTATCCCCCTTCATTCTCAATATTCCTATTATAGCGATGCAGGAAATCTCAGTCAATTTTCCTATATGAAAAAGGCATTAAGTAAATCGTTATTTTGGAACAAAAAAATTCCTCTCTCGATTAGAAAGAGGAACCTCGA
Source organism: Paenibacillus provencensis (assembly GCF_042678545.1). NCBI lineage: Bacteria > Bacillati > Bacillota > Bacilli > Caryophanales > Paenibacillaceae > Paenibacillus > Paenibacillus provencensis. The sequence continues at coordinate 120,225 of NZ_JBHTKX010000007.1, forward strand.
TAAGCGGACAGCGTCATGTAATTCATAAAGCTGGTTGCCTTCAGCGATAAAATATCGTTAACCAGCTGATGCAGCTGCGGAACGCCGTGTTTCTCGTATTTATGACTAATACAGTTCCAAACATCCTTACTGGTTACATGCTCATATCCTACCAACCGAAGTTCCTCCGCTTTACTGCAGCATAACAGCTCGATGGCTTCTTCTAGCTCCTGTCCATCCATCTCTTCAATTGTGGAATCCATCTGCTTCAGTCCTCCCTTTAGACATTCCATATTCATTTATTCGTCTTATACCCGCAATACTCCTGCCTGATTCAGGATTAGAAGGCTGTTATATTCAGGAAATCTCATAATTGGCAAACTTCCTAGTCATGAGATGGGACAGGTCTGGCATATCCATTTATTAAGAGCCAGTCCACTAGACACAGGAATAAGTATTAACCCAGGGGAAGAGGGAAGTCCATTTATGAAAAAACAAACATTCATCCAAGGAACCATGATTCTACTTGCAGCCGGCATTATCAATCGTATCCTTGGATTTATTCCCCGTATTATACTGCCAAGAGTGATTGGAGCTGAGGGTGTCGGCCTATACCAGCAAGGTTACCCATTCTTTATCGTAATCGTGACTCTGATCACTGGAGGCCTTCCCTTAGCGATCGCTAAGCTTGTGGCTGAAGCCGAATCCTTAGGCAATAACGGTAACGGTTCATCAGAAAAAATTCTTAGAGTAAGTCTGATGTTCACGTTGTCGCTGGGCGTGTTGTTCACTACCTTATGTATTATCTTTGCACCATGGGTAACTAGCACCATTCTAACTGATGAGCGTGTCTACCATACCTTTGTCAGCATGACACCGATGATTCTCATCATCGCTGTTTCGTCCGTATACAGAGGATATTTCCAAGGAAAACAAAACATGATTCCCTCTGCCGCTTCCTCCATTGCCGAGACGCTCATGAGAATATTGTGTGTGCTGTGGTTCTCCTATCTTCTGCTTCCACGAGGCATCGAATATGCGGCGGCAGGAGCTATGCTGGGCGCGGTCGCAGGTGAGCTTATCGGTATGATTGTACTCCTCTGGCAGCATGAGAAATACAGAAAAGCGGGAAAAACATTACCTTCTCTCCCATCATCACCTGCTAAACAGAGTAAGGGACAGCAAAAATCGATTTTCAAAAAACTAATGGCCATCTCTATTCCAGTTACAGCCGGTCGCCTAGTAGGTTCATTGTCTTACTTGCTGGAGACTATCGTTACAGCTCAAAGTCTCGCCCTTGCGGGTCTGACCAAGGCATTGGCTACAGCACAATATGGTGCACTCCAAGGCATGGTAATCCCTTTGCTGCTGCTTCCTGGTGCATTGACATCATCACTGGCTACATCGCTCGTTCCGTCATTATCGGAGGCAGCCGCAAGAAAAGATTATAAAACCATTCACAAGAGACTTCATCAATCACTCAGACTTGCTCTTGTCACCGGCGGACCCTTTGCAGTCGTGATGTATGTACTTGCGGAGCCTCTTTGCCGGCTGCTTTATGACGATGGCTCCATCGCCGACATGCTCAAGACCATGACTCCATTTGCCCTGTTCATCTATGTACAAGCTCCACTCCAGGCCGCACTACAAGCTTTAGATCGACCAGGAAGAGCCCTTATCAACACCACGATCGGTGCCGTTATTAAAATTACTCTTATCCTTACGCTTGCTTCAAGACCTGAATATGGCATATACGGAGCGGTCATTGCCATCTGTGTTAACTCCCTCATTGTCACTCTGCTTCACGGACAAAGCTTGAGACAGCTCCTTGGCTTTCGCTTTCGTTGGCTCGATCTCATTAAAGTGGCAGCGGGCATGGTAATTATGGCCGGTGTCGCACAATATTTGTTCATCCATCTGCCTTGGACTCATTTATCCTTCTTACAATTTGCAGTTTCCAGTTGGATAGGACTTATCGTTTATTTAGCAGTAATGGCAGCCTGCCGTTTAATTGACTTGCACGATTTGTCCCGTGTTCCTTTTATCGGCTCATGGATATCGCCACGTAAATAGCTTGCCGCTTATTTTTCGAATTATTTTTTAGAACTGTCTTTTTTAGCGTTAACGTATATCTGGCCCTTATGATCAATTGAGCATAGAAAGACATCCTTGAAGTCTTTTATCCCATGCTCTTGGATCTGATTCTTCAGCCAGAAGCGGTTTTTCTGAATCATATCCAGATTGGCATCCTGCACCTTCCCATCCATAATGAGCGGAAGCGGCAGTGCCTCATAACGGATATTCGTCAAATTGATACTCTTCTGCTCTTCTGCAGCTTCGCTCATATGTGAATATAGGCTTTCTTGTGGATGCTTTGGTTTCTCATCCGGCCTCTTCTCTTTTGGAATGATGGACAGCTTCCCAGTTGTCTCTAGAATGGCAAACTGTAAGTCGTCAACATTATCAACATTCTGTTCGCGCAATTGCAGCATGAGATCGTCAAGATTATATCGCTGTCTTTTCATTTCATCACGCTGCAGTTTTCCGTCCGACACGAGAATGACCGGCTTACCATCTGCAGCCAGACGGAACCATCTGCTCTTTAGCCCGAGGAGGGCGAGACATACCTGCAGAATAATGAGTGTTATAATCGGCACAATGCCTTCATATAGAGGTCTTTCTACATCCTCTATAGCGAAGACTGCAATCTCTGCGAGCATGATGGATATAACGAGATCAAAAACAGACAGCTTCCCTATTTCTCTTTTGCCCATCAAACGAATTGCAAAAGCAGCAATACAGTACATGAGTACCGTACGCAGAATATGTAACATGACATGATCGATCATGATCCGTGCCTCCCTGTAGCTATGGGTCAAATGTGGACATTGGTAATGAATAGGTTGACCGAAGTTCAAGAGAGCCATTCCATTTAATTAATGGAAAATGAGAACATAAGCCGTATAGCTTGGCCATAGAATGTATTAATTAAAGCCGATCAAGGAGGTTTCCTGTATGGATTTTGTACGCCGCGTATTTTCCATTCGTATTCACAGCCCGCTGCTCTCAGGATTAATTACTGCCTTTGTGTGGATGTTTGTTGGTGCCTTGGTTTTATCTCTCTTTCTGTGGCTGACAGGTATGCGAGAGCAAGACTTATCCTCCTATACCTATTTCGTTCATTCAATTGCCCTTTTATTCGGAGGGTTCGCTTCAGGAAAAAAATCGGGGGAGCGCGGATGGTATCATGGTGGTATTACAGGAGTGGTATACGGTCTTCTCGTCTTTGTTATCGGATTTCTAGCTCTTAATTCTTCGATTCAATTATATGACTTGCTGCAATGGGTAATTGCATTTTTCGTTGCTGCCCTTGGTGGGATCTTCGGAGTTAATATCAAGAGATAGCATCACCCTCCCACAGTTTATTTTCCAAAATCCATATATATCATCCTCCAAATCAAAATAAAAGGACTCCGGCATGGAGTCCTTTCTCATTTCTACAGCTTTTATTAGTGCACCTGTTTGTCCCTATTAAGAGCATTCATGTTCACTTCAATTCAAGCGGATGCTTATGCTGTTTCTTCGCTTTCTCTTGGAACGACGGAGCTGATGCTGTTGCGGTTAAATGTCAACTTAGTGACATCGTTTACGCGCAAAACGATCGTATCGTCCGTAACTTCAGTGATCACACCGTGAAGTCCGCCAATTGTAACGACCTTATCTCCCTTTTTCAAGGAGTTCAGCAAGTTTCTATGTTCTTTTTGTCTCTTTTGCTGCGGTCTGATCAGAAGAAAATAAAACACCGCAAACATAAGTACCATCATTATGATGAGCTGAAGACTACCGCCTGTACCTCCTGCTTGTAATGGAGCATTTATCATCTGTTTTCCCCCCTTTCTAAAATTAACAATCCTTATAATCATGATCCTGCTTAAACCATACTCGCGGATCTAAAATCCTTTGTCATTGTCATGGAGACCATATTGCTCAAAGAATTCATCACGGAAATCTAGTAGACGGTCATCCATGATCGCCTGACGCACTTTCTTCATTAAATTCAATAAGAAATGCAGGTTATGATACGTTGTAAGACGTAGGCCAAACGTTTCGTCTGCCTTAATCAAGTGCCGTAGATATGCTCTTGAGTAGTTCCGGCATGTATAGCAATCGCATTCAGGATCAAGCGGACTAAAATCACGGGCATACTTCGCGTTACGCACAACAAGTCTGCCTTGACTAGTCATTGTAGTTCCATTACGTGCAATACGAGTAGGAAGTACACAATCAAACATATCCACGCCTCGGATTGCTCCCTCAATCAATGCATCAGGGGAACCGACACCCATCAAATAACGCGGCTTATCTGCCGGAAGCAATGGGACCGTATAATCCAAAACTTGGTACATTAAATGTTTGGGCTCTCCCACACTTAGTCCACCAATAGCATACCCCGGGAAATCCATGGAAGTCAAATCTTGAGCGCTTTGTTTACGCAAATCTTCATGCATTCCACCTTGTATGATCGCGAACAAACCTTGGTCATGAGGTCTTGCATGACTTTCAAGACAGCGCTCTGCCCAGCGGCTCGTTCTTTCGAGCGATCTCTTAACGTATTCATAGTCTGCAGGATATGGAGGGCATTCATCAAAGGCCATCATAATATCCGAACCAAGAGAGTTTTGAATCTCCATTGCAACCTCAGGAGAGAGGAACAATTTATCCCCGTTCAAATGAGATCGGAAATGTACCCCTTCCTCAGTGATTTTACGCATGTCGCTCAAGGAGAACACTTGAAATCCGCCGCTATCCGTCAGAATAGGACGATCCCAATTCATAAATTTGTGCAGGCCTCCCGCTTCACGTACAATATCGTGTCCTGGACGCAAAAACAAATGATAGGTGTTGCTCAGTATAATCTGAGCCTCCATCTCTTTAAGCTCTTCCGGACTCATTGTCTTAACTGTAGCTTGGGTTCCTACCGGCATAAAAATGGGAGTCTCGATAACACCATGCGGCGTGTGGACTCGTCCCAAACGGGCACCTGATTGCTTACAGGTTTTGATATGTTCATAAGTAATTGCTGCTGACATTTTATTATTCTCATCCTCTATCTTAGTAAATGAACATTGAATCTCCGAAGCTGAAGAAACGATATTCTTGATTTACTGCCTCTTTGTAGGCAGTCATGATGTTCTCAAGACCAGCAAGAGCACTTACCAGCATGACAAGTGTTGATTTGGGAAGGTGGAAATTCGTGATTAGAGCATCAACGACCTTAAATTCATACCCTGGGTACATAAATATATCTGTCCAGCCACTGCTGGCTGTCAGCTCTTTACCTTCAAGCTGGGTCCCTACGGTTTCGAGGGTTCGGCAGCTCGTTGTTCCCACGGCGATAACTCTTCCCCCACGGTTTTTCGTCTCATTAATCAGATCCGCTGTTTCTTGATTCAGAGAGTAGTATTCCGCATGCATGACATGTTCCTCTACGACATCGACCGACATGGGACGAAACGTTCCAAGCCCTACATGAAGGGTTATGAATCCAATTGAGATTCCTTTGGCCTGAATTCTCTCAAGGAGCTCTTCAGTGAAGTGAAGACCTGCCGTTGGAGCCGCTGCAGAGCCTTCATGCTTAGCATATACTGTCTGATAGCGTTCCTTATCCTCCAGCTTCTCCTTAATATACGGAGGAAGTGGCATCTGCCCTAAACGATCCAGTATTTCCTGGAAAATACCGTCATAGCTAAAGCGAATTACTCGTCCACCCATATCGCTCTCTTCCTCAATTGTAGCGGACAACTCTTCACCGAATCGGATGACGGCTCCCTTCTTTAGCTTTTTCCCCGGCTTAACGAGCGTTTCCCAGCGATCTTCCCCAAGATTATGCAGTAAGAGAACTTCAGCCTTAGCGCCAGTATCCTCTTTAACACCAAATAATCTGGCGGGAATAACCCTTGTATCATTAAGTATTAATGTATCCCCCGGATTAAGATAATCTATGATATCCGTAAAAGTGTGGTGCCCCATCGCACCTGTCTCTTTATTGAGTGTAAGCAGCCGTGATGCGCTGCGCTCTTTTAGCGGCGTTTGAGCAATCAGAGACTCCGGTAGTTCAAAATCATACAAATCTACATTCATAAGTTCGTCATTCCTTAACAATAGTTACATTCTGATAATAGTGTTTCAAAATAGACTGGTAATCATACCCTTCATCTGCCATTCCCTTGGCACCCCATTGAGACAATCCCAAGCCGTGACCATACCCTTGTCCATTAAACAAGAAGGATTGGGTCTTGCTTACAGCCCTTGCATTACCATCGCCGTTCATAACGACCATTGAATTGCCGGAGTAGGATGAGGTTCCCGAAGCTGAAATGACAGAAGCACCGCCAGAACCTTTTTTCTCCGCGGTTTGTCCGTTTGCACCTAGTACAGTATAACTTCCGGTATCCGTAATATCAAACAATGTACTTGGCAAGCTGCCAAATGCGGATCGATAAGCGTCTCCATATTTTACGCCAAGGACCTGAGCGTTGGCCCGTACTTCTAGAGCACGGCCTGACGACCCTCGTTCGGTAACTTCAAGACTTGTAATAGAGGACGGTACAGTGGTGTTTACTTTGCCTTGGAGCATAGCTACGACCTCTGCGGATGTGAAAGGACCTCTCATCCAGCTGAAGCTTCCGGATTCATTAACCTTGCCTAGAACTACGGCTTCTGTTCCCGGATTCAATTGTGATATTGGATTTACAGCGGATTGAATCAAAGGAATTTTTCGCACATTCGTATTCTGAGCTGTCACTGTCAGCTTTGGAAGCCCTGCCGCTGTAGTGCCTTCAAGCAATTTGGTATTGTCTTCCCTTACGTAGCCTGTCTTGCCATCGGCAAGCAGCACATGATACCACTCGTATGTACCTTCCTGAGCTGCTTTGTCCCCCGGACTTTCTACGCTAGCGAATAAGTTTCCGCCGCCATTCCACACCTCTGAGGGATCAGCTGTGGTTCCCCCTGCATTGGATGAGAAGATCGCTTCAATAATCTTGCCGCCGCTCTTCAGAACCTCACCCGACGTCGCATCAACGGCCTGTGTAACACGCTCATGCTCTGCACCCATTCCATTGTAGGCTTGACTGAGCGTCGTATCTACAACATTGGCTATGGTAAAACGATTGCCCTGATACAGAGCATAGCTCCGTGCAGCAACAGCCTGGGCTTTCAGTGTCTCTTCCGGCCAGGATGTATATACCTCCGTCCCCACTACAGAGTAGAGATATTGTTCAAGCGGCAGCTCATTAACCAATGCCAATTGACCGTTATAGCTGCTAATCTCAAAATCACCACGATAGGTTCTTGCTGAACGTTCTGTAACACGAGTTCCAGCTTCTCCTCCGTCCAGTACAAGCTTAGCCTCATTTCCACTGACGATATAATGATCCCTCGCTGCTGGTGAAGCGAGATTCAGCGTTGTATCCTCTCGAATAATCATTGCTTTGGTACTTGGAACGACCGGTGTCATTGTGAGCTGAGGCAGCTGTTGTTTCACTGCTTTTTCAACAGAAGTGAGCAGTGCATCTGTCGTCTCTTCACCGATCCAAACTGAATATTCAGGAGCCCCTGTGCCCTTGGATTGCAGCACCGTATAAGCATCAAATCCTTCAGCCGTAATTGTGCTGCGCACCTTGTCAGCAGCTGCCTTGGAAGCGTAGACGCCTACGGAGCTATGTTTACTTCCCTTCACAGCAGGCTTTTGACCGTTTAACAGGGCGCTGTTATTCTGGGCAATTCGTGAAGCAGCTGCCTCTGCCAGACTCAGCGTATTATAATTGCCTGTATATACCTGATAAACTATTTTACCGCTCTTAGAAGCAGAATACATAATCGGTTTGTCAGCCGTGCTCTGCAGAGCTTTAGTGATGGCTGCCGCTTTTGCAAACTCATTAGTTTCGAATACTTTTAAACGATACCCGTCAACACTGAATCGAACCTCATCAGCACTTGAAAGTGTAAGCCAGGCTTCGTATCCGTTATTTCCTGACATTCCAGCAGTCCCATTTCCAGATGTTTGCATAGTAACTGCCGGCGTGGTTGACTTATACGTGCTGCCTAGGTCAACAAACATAGCTACACGAATCGTATCGACTTCCGATGCATTAGCATGTGACGGCATGTAAAGACTTCCTGCTACTACTGCAGCTGCTACAGCGAGCTTCGCCCTCTTTAACCAATGCAAACGATGTTCGCTGGGCTTTGTTCTTCGGTACATTTAGTTATTCTCCTCCCCGATGTTGGTGCAAAGACTCCATTTCTATCGTTCATACGGTTTGTACTACTGCACGATGAACCTCAGATTTTTGCATATTTCGAATTTATTAAGTCAGCAAAACCCTCAAACATATAGGTTTATCCTGCTTAACCAACGATTTTGGGCATCATTTAAAATAAGATGCTGGAAAGTATATTGTCTGTTCTCCAGCGGCGGGACAAGCCTGTAGTCATGACTTACCTAACGTTAAACTCTATTTATCTGTCGGCATGGGAATACCGAGATGTTCATATGCAGCAGGTGTTACAACTCTGCCTCTTGGTGTCCTCTGCAGAAATCCAATCTGAAGCAGATAAGGCTCGTAGACATCCTCGATCGTCTGACTTTCTTCCCCTATTGTTGCTGCAATTGTATCAAGTCCGACAGGCCCGCCACGGAAGCTCATGACCATCGACTTCAGCATCTTATAATCTATATCGTCAAGTCCACGAGGATCGATTTGCAATCTTTTTAGAGCTTCCTCTGCCAAGGCTGAAGTTATGATTCCATCTCCGCGCACCATAGCAAAATCACGTACACGCTTCAGCAATCTGTTCGCAATTCGAGGCGTTCCTCTCGAACGAAGTGCAATCTCTTCCGCCGCATCGCCAACAATCTCAATGCCGAGCAAGTCCGCTGTACGAGATACAATATAAGTCAGCTCGTCCACGGTATAGAATTCAAGACGACTGATTACCCCGAAACGATCTCGTAACGGTGCGGACAGCAGTCCTGCTCGTGTAGTAGCGCCCACCAGTGTAAATGGAGGAAGATCAAGTCTCACAGAACGCGCACTCGGTCCTTTACCGATCATAATATCAAGAGCAAAATCCTCCATAGCTGGATACAGCACTTCTTCAACGGAACGATGCAATCGATGAATTTCATCGATAAATAAAACATCGCCTTCCTGCAAATTGGTTAAGAGCGCAGCCAGATCACCCGGCCGTTCAATCGCAGGACCTGAGGTTGTCCGAAGGTTAACACCCAGCTCATTCGCGATAATATTGGATAATGTTGTTTTGCCAAGACCCGGCGGTCCGTACAATAACACGTGATCCAGCGCTTCATTACGCATTTTGGCGGCCTCAATATATACCTTTAGATTCTCCTTGACCTGATCTTGCCCTATATATTCATTTAAATAGCGGGGCCGTAAACTTAGCTCCACCGCATGATCTTCCATCATCAGATTGGCGGATATAATCCGTTCATCCATATTTATCCCTCTATTCTGTTTCAAGCATTAACAAGCCGGGAATAACCCACTTTCTTTATCCGGTAAACAACATTTTAAGTGCTTTCTTCATCAAGAGATCAGCTGTATCCTCAGCCGTTGTCTCATTCTTCATCTTGAGCCATACTTTGTCCAGCTCGCTGTCTGTATATCCAAGTGCCTTCAGGCCCTCTCGTGCCTCTGACCAATAGGAGCCATCGCCTTCTTCCGCCACATTCGGTGCGAATAGACCGGTAGCATACATGGTACCTCCGAATCCGTCAAGCTTGTCCTTCAGGTCAAGTATCATCCGCTGTGCCGTCTTTTTACCGATACCCGGTAGTTTCGTAAGGAACATAATGTTCTCTTGATGAATGGCCGCTATCAGCTGATCAGGTGTGCCTCCGGTTAGGATACCCAGTGCTACCCGAGGACCAATCCCTGAGACTTCGATTAATTTACGAAACAGCTGCTGCTCCTCACGAGTCGAAAAACCGTACAACAGCATGGCATCCTCTCGCACATGATGATGTGTATAAACGGTCACAGCAGTCCCTTCCTGCTTAGCAAAAATAAAAGGATTCGGGCAAAAAATCTGATATCCGATTCCTTGAACATCGACGACCACATAATCATTTTCAATCATGACCACAGGTCCTTTAATATAATCTATCATTTTCTCGTAACCTCATTTAACTTCGAATTTAGAGTATAAGAATGGGCATGACATATAGCCACAGCCAGGGCATCCGCGACATCATCAGGTTTAGGGACAGCCTGCAGCTTGAGATACATCCGAACCATTTCCTGTACCTGTTTCTTCTCTGCCTTACCGTAGCCAACGATAGCCTGCTTGACCTGCATTGGTGTGTACTCCGCAATAGGCAGACCTCTTTGCGTAGCAGCAAGAACAAGCACTCCCCTCGCCTGACTTACTGACATCGCTGTGGTCACATTTCGATTAAAAAACAATTTTTCCAGCGCAACCGCATCCGGTTTATATTTATCTATTAATTGGGACATCGCTTCATATACATGTAGAAGTCGTTCCTCTTCAGGCGTATGTGCCTCTGTCTGGATCGATCCGTATTGTACAGGTGTTAATTTGTTCCCTGTTTTATCTACGAAGCCAAACCCTACAATAGCAATCCCAGGATCAATTCCTAAAAAGCGCAAAACCATCTCTCCTTAACATCTGCGAACATATGTATCGTTTAATCATTATATCAAATGTTCAAGGTGTAGAACGAAAAAGTTTGCACTTCGACGAAAACTCCTACAATTTCGTGAATATCGAACAAAAGGAACGCAAAAAAAGGCAGTTTTCACTGCCCTCTTTCAATTAACTACAACTTTATATTTTAGGAATGATCATCTTACAATATTTCCGACCGGTGCTACTGCGTAATCACTAAAAGTTGACAAAACACTGTTATATTCATCAACATCCTGGATGCGGATCCCTTTATGGAGCTGCTCAAGTACTCCTTCCGGGAGGGAGGATTCCATCGTACCTACGTCTAGCTGAAAAAACGTACGAATCACTTTTTCTTCGTCAGGTTCGCCTTGGTACAGTATCAAATTCCCGTTAGGGTCCATCCCCATAAATGCATTTTCTCTGCATTCTGGAGATAAATCATTGATTTGTTCGTTCAGTATAAGTCGGTTCTGGTCCAAACGGCCGCTCCAATCGGGATGCTGTTTAATGATGGATACCATTTCAGCGGTATCGAATATTCCAAGAGATATGGTCTCCACACCACAAATATAACTCTTCTCCAAGGCAACTTCTGTTAGCTGTTCTGTATCTTCAATTTTCTTTATAAGCAGTTCCTGTGAGGGATCAGACTCTTCCATCAAATTTAAATTATTCCCGATGACCTCCACATTGTCCGGCATAGTCAATAGAGATTGCAATGATTGTGATAGCGGAAGCCCGCCTAAAGCCATAGCCGCGAGTACTAAACAAATTGTAAGCCTCCAAAAAATTCGTTTAAGCCCTTTGAATCGTTTATCTTTATCTTTTCGTCGAAAAAATATCAATGGAATCCCCTTCTATCACACTTTTTTTGTTAAGTGTGACCCGAATTCGCTAAATATATACAAAAAAGGCTACCGCGTATGCGATAACCTTTTTATGAATCGGGATGACACGATTTGAACATGCGACCCCCTGGTCCCAAACCAGGTGCTCTACCAAGCTGAGCTACATCCCGATAAACAATGCCGGTGAAGGGACTCGAACCCCCACGGTTTCCCTCACGATTTTGAGTCGCGCGCGTCTGCCAATTCCGCCACACCGGCCTATTTTGTAATTTCAATACCTTCTTCAAACGATATTCGAGTAACTAGGGTGAAAATAAATAAAAGCGGAAGACGGGAATCGAACCCGCGACCCTCGCCTTGGCAAGGCGATGCTCTACCGCTGAGCCACTTCCGCTTAATAGGATGCGCGTGGAGGGACTTGAACCCCCACGTCAAAGACGCTAGATCCTAAGTCTAGTGCGTCTGCCAATTCCGCCACACGCGCATATATATGGAGAGTCATATAGACTCGAACCAACTACTTATCAAAGGATTATAATGGCGGAACTGACGGGATTCGAACCCGCGATCTCCTGCGTGACAGGCAGGCATGTTAGGCCTCTACACCACAGTTCCATGTAATTCAATTGCGGGGGCAGGATTTGAACCTGCGACCTTCGGGTT
>NZ_JBHTKX010000008.1:0-117941 GCF_042678545.1 Paenibacillus provencensis
GGCTGTCATAAACTACATATGATGTAGCCGATGGCACTGCATCCCAAGACATCTCGATTGAATGATCGGTAGACTCAGCCTGTACGTTATTCGGCATGTAAGGCAGCGTTAGGAACTCTCCGCTTGTTGCGGCCCCATAACCGGCCATATTCCCGGCTGCTACCGTAAAGGGATAATTCTGTCCGCCGCTAAGCCCCGTGATGACCATCTCGCCGCTTGACGTTTCATAGGTTCTTCCGTTGACAGACAGGAGATACTTCGTGGCTCCCTGCACTTCTGGTATCCACACTGTCGCTTCTTGTTCTCCTATTTCTTGGACAAGCACTTCTGCTGGCGCGTCAGGCAGCGTGGAGAGAACAATAGAGTTGGATTGTCCGGATCCGCTTCGGTTACTCGCTGTCACTTGGATTTCATAGGTGCTGCCAGATTCCAGACCGGAAGCTGTAAACTGCTGGGTCTCTGCAGGTAATTGGATCTCCTCTCCTCCATTGATGGTAAGGAGATACCCGTCTGCTCCTCGAACTGCATCCCATTCGAAAGAAATGTCTGAGGTGGTAGAAGCAAGGCTGCGGATGCCTTCTACCCTTGCCGGCAAGGTGATGACATCGTCTATTGTGGCGTACTCCCCATAGCCGGTTTCATTCTCCGCAGCGACTCGGTAATCGTAAGATGTACCTGACTCTAGACCTGTATCGAGGTAAGATGGCTCTGTCCCTCCATAGATCAGCTGCTCATCTCTTTCAAGAGCATAATAGGTCGCGGTGTTCACACTATTCCATAGCAGGGAGATCGTATGCTCTGTAATCTCCAATCCGCTAAATCCCGCTGGCGTATCGGGAAGTGTGAGGAATCCGACATGTGTGGCTTCGCCTTCGCCCGTCGCATTAATCGCGGAAACGGCGATATCATAAGTGCTTCCTGGTCTCAAGTTATTGATAGGCTGATATACTGTGTCGGTAACGGTCTGGTTGAATGCTTCCTGCTGTGTCGCTGTTTCTGTGGCGACAATCCGGTAGCTGGATGCTGAATCGACAGGAGATATATTCACCAAGGCCCGATCTGCAGCTCGTCCATCCTTGCTTACCTGCACACTCGATGGTTTTTCTGGCAAGGTTGTGATTTCAATAGGATTACTTACGCTTTGACCGACATGGTTCGTTACAACTACTTGGTATTGATAGGTGTTCCCGCCACTTAAGGACGAATCGACGAAGGAGTTGGCTGGATGCTCGACTTCCCAACTTTGGCCTGTCGATAAGTTCTGAACCGTATATCGATACCCGTCTGTATACGTTGATGCGGCAGGTACAGCCCATTCCAATGTGGCACTGTTTTCACCAATGCCATAAGCCTGCAGGTCAGGAGCTGCGGGTTGTTCCTGCAGCTGAAGTCGTTCGGTCGTTATCGTTGTTTCATAGCCTACTCGATCGGTAGTCTTCGCATGAATATACCAGGTGCCTTCATTATGGATCGTGAGAAACTGTTCGTCTTCTGCTGCAATGTCCCAATCTGTGGGCATTTCAGGAGAAGTCGTGACCTTGTACTGCCGTTTATTCGGATTAATTCCAGATTGAGCATCAGCATACTGGATCTTAATCTGAATATCCTCTTCCGACCAAGATCTGCTCTGCGGTGTAATCTGAATAGTCGGAGCAGTTTTATCGATGTTACTAACCGTGTAGGTATACTCTGTCTGATTTCCTGCGTTGTCTTCTGCCACAAAGGTGTACGTTCCATTTTGTGTCACGGAATAACTCGCCGTCGCATGATTTGCCCAAGTGCCGTCCGGAAGCTTAATCCGCTTGACTCCGGTTTCACCGTCACTTGCTACCGCAGTCAATTCAATCGACTCGGATGTCCATGATTCATTACTAGGTGAAATATTTATTGTTGGATTTGTCGTGTCCACATAGGGTATATGTACTACACTTGAAATATTATTTTTGTTATCTACCGCTGCGATGTGAACATAAAAGTTTCCATTTACTACAGTTGGCATAGTATAACCGGTGCTGGTTGTCGTGATATTAGCTGTTGGAATTGTAGATGGATTTTGATCGATCACTAGACTATAACCTTTGATTTCGGCAGTAACTGTGACAGGTTTTTTAATCGAAACTAACGTTTCACTAGCATTTTTGGGATATCCTTTAATCGTATAATTGTATGTAGTACCCCTGTCAGTGGCAGCATCCCAAGTCACTCGGGCCTTCCTATCAGAACCCATAGTTACTTTCACATTACTTGGCACATTTGGTTTTGCTTTATCTGTTGCAGCGTAATCTTCATAATCAGCTAAATAGCCTCGATAAATAGACTCACTATCTCTAAAAACTTCTACCTCGGTCGCATATCCTAATTTGAAGTCATCTAATTCCAAGGTTCCATCTGTTGCCCATACAATATAAGGAAGTACCCCACGATTTACAAAATCATAATCAGTATTTTCTGAAATATAGACATTGGAACTATAAGTAACCCACTGATTATTTTGTGTTTCATTCATCCACCTGGTTGGAAAATGTGAGGGTTGCTCTCTATAAACAAGTAATGGCTCACCAACTCTAAAAACATCTTTCCTCATCGTCATGGGCTGACCAGTCGGTGAAGGGTTATTCCATACCCCGGTTCCTGATGTACCTTTCACAAATTTCTTTTTTGAGTTATTCCAATCATAGTAAATTACACCGTAATCGTAGTTAGTCCCATGTGAGGATACAACAACTAAACTTGTATCTTGCATTGTCAAAGTACCGCCATCCACGTAAGCAGAGAATTCTTCAGGTGGATTATTAAAATCTACATCCTCAGCAAAACGGATAATCCTTCCATTATCATCGCGTCGTTCATATCCTTTTTTGAACCAGCCTGTTGTAATAAAGGAATAAAGCATTCCTGTCGTGCCGCCAGTCATCTTTGCCTTGAAACTCAAACTCAATGTCGAGCCCGCAGGTACAGATTTCCCTTTATATAAATGGATACTAGAATCGGCATCTGTATTTGGATAATTAAACCAGTTTCCAGCTCGATTTGTGTAGGTATCTGTTAGTTTTACAACATTCGTTCCATTACTCCCTTTAACAATTGATTGATTCCCTGTTTTTGCTCCAGTCCAACCCCATAGTAAATTCGGCTGTTCCTGACCGCTTTCATATGATGTATTTGATAATATGTCAGAAGGATTCATATCTACAGCCCATTCCAATTTCACATGGTCATCTTTCTGATATACACCCGTAAAGCTAGGTGCATTACTTGCTGCTACAGCTTCACGAAAAGGCAGTATTGTAGATAAAAGTGATGCAGATAAGAGTATAGATAAGGATCTCTTAAGGTTCTTTTCCAATTAGGGTCGCCTCTCCTTTTAATCATTAACAATTTGCTATAGATCGAGATCTTTAGAGTGTTAGAACTTTAAAAGTTCCACATGTATGTTAGATCATTACTATACTTTCCTATTCAAGTTTTGAAGATCTAACCATAGATAGCCTCTTCTATCACCTCCATTTGAAATTAAAAATAGTTAGAGCAATCTCGGTCTGAAACGCAAAAAAACCTCGCGTCATGGACGATAGTCCATGCTGCGAGGTACTTCCTCGATCTATGATATTCAATTAAATAAGATTATACCCTCAGTACTATATACTGTAAAGTCGATTATTGCTAACAATGTAACGTTCATATATAGGGGGCATCAAGGTAACAACTGTTTAAAAGAGACGTGAGCGATGACTAAATATTTTAACATACGGGGCACACTGAGCGTGCCCCGTCCGCTTAGAAAGCGTCAATTTGATCAAGAATTTTATATACGACTGCAGCTGCCTGCGCACGTGTCGCCAAAGCTTGACTCGCTAGAGTGTTTTGACCAACGCCCTCTATAAGCTTTGAATTAATTGCAGTCGCCATTTCCACTCTTGCCCACGAGCTAACTGCTTTTGCATCCACATAGGTACTGAGTATATTATTAGCCTGGAGATCAGAAATTGAAGAAGCGCTTTTAATTTGCTTCAGCGCCCTCACAGCAATTGATGCCATTTGTTCCCTCGTAATGTTGGTATCAGGGACAAATTCCAATGATGATAATCCAGTAACTATCCCATATTTCCAAGCTGAATTAACTGTCTCGTAGTACCAGTCATTTTCCTCTACATCTTTAAATGGTTCATCGGAGTTATTTAGGGTTTTCATCTTATCCCCTAGGGCCTTTACCAGCATAGAAGTGAATTCGGAACGTGAAACGTATCGATCTGGTTGAAAAGAATCGTCTGGATAACCGGAAATTAACTGTTTCTTTGCCATAAAGTCTATAAGCGTATAGGACCAATGATTCTTGATATCAGTAAACGATTTCTTGAAGCTCATTACAATATAATTACCCGCTTTAACATTTGAAGCTTTTTTGGAATTCACGCCCGAGGTGCTCATTACTACATCAAATATAGCACCGTCATAGCCATAAACATTGGCAAACTTTAAGTCTCCCTCGGTGAAGACTTTAATTTCAATATCAAACGGATTCGCCCCAATTACTGGGCTGCCTGTATGGGTAAATTGAATGAAATTCGTTTCGGGAATGTACTCCTTATCAAAGTTAGCGCCAAGTTCTACTTTTCCAAGCGAAATGCTACCACCAGTATTCCATCCAACCATTTTGTTTAAATCAACAGTTACGTTACCAATAGAGCCCATGAGTTTTACTGGAATGTTCTTTGTTCTAAGAAGACTACTCAAGTTACTATCAATGGTTAAATTCAGTTTGTCATTCAATGTTATCATTTCTGAATAGTCGACCACCAGCTTGTTTGAGCGGGGGCTATCATTAATTGCTTTAGAAATAGACTCTGTGTTCAAAGTGACATTATAGGTCCGAACTGAACCACTTCGTTCTACAATTGCGTTTGCTCCTTTGGCATCAAATACATTGATTTCTCCGCTTGAACTGACGGTAACTGCACTGGACGATAGTGTTGATCCACTTCCTGATGAAGTTGACTCAGGTGAACTACCATTTATACTTGCTGTCGTATTTGCCTGTCTAATCACATAGAGCTTGTAGCTCTTAGTTGTGGTACCGTTAGACGCTATAACTTCTATAGGCAATTCAACACTCGCTCCTTCTTTAAGGTAGGTGTTAACGATCTTCCCGGAGATAACCTTCTGGCCGTTGAGCATAATTGTACTAAATGAGTCTTCAGTATTTATCTGGATATCTACGCTACTGGTGCCCTCAGGGATATATGTGACGAATGCTTCCCCGTTAGTGCTGTAACTCTTTGAGTTTACGGAAATACTTTTAATACCGGCATCACTACTAGGGGATGGTTTAATTAGTATTATCTCGTATTGATTCGTAGCACCGCCGCTAGCAGTTACCACAACAGTAATCGTATTGATCCCACCGTTTAAGTCCACCAAGTGATATCCAGTTGTTCCAACGTACGTACCGTTAACCTTAACAGTAGTGTTACTGTGTGCTTTGGGTTTCACAATAACATACGTTTGAGACGGTAACACTTTTCCTGTATACCTCAGCACGTCTGCTTTGAAATTCTGGTCTATCTCTGCATTTTCAATTACAAGCGAAGTCAGATCAGCATTGTTGATATCTTCTTCTCGGTTAATTTGGAACGAATAGCTTCTGACAGTGTTATCTCGCAGGGAAGTAACCCTAACTTCAATGTAATTCCAACCGGTATTAAGGTTGATGAAACTTGAGGTCGCTCCATTGATAACACCATTACCATTTACTTGAATGGATACCGCGCTATCCATTGCATATGGCGTCAAGGTTAGCGAGGATATTGTCGAACTCACTCTTCCAGTATAAGAGTAATTATCTGGACTAAACGATGATGATAAAGAAACATCAGTTGAAAAATCAACCCTTGCCAGACGACTATCTCCTTCGCTATTAGCAAAAACTGAAATTGGTGCTGCTGTCACCATCAATATGAAAATCAGCATACAACTAATAAATCTTGACCACATTTTACTTTTCACTAGCTCCACTTCTCCTCATAATGGATTTCCTAAACTTAAAAGACGCAAAAAGGACCACTGGATTAAATTCCAGTGGCCCCGGGTGCTTCCTCGTAGGCAGATATTCGATTGTCCATATTATAAGAAAAAAATGGAATTAAATCAATGAAATACTGATATTACGGGTCAATTTGATAAAGGACTCAGCTAGTCTCACATTTTTAAATGTCCGAAATGTATAATCACCAATCAAACTTTGGAAGAGACTCAACAAACTCTGCATCTTTATCGAACATCACCCAGCTGCAGTCGTGCTCCAAAGCAAAACGAATGACGGTAGCAAGGTCTTTAGGGGTTTCGTCTTCATTATTAAATTGTTCGCCTTCATGAATATCATCTGTATTGATTGGAACTAGCCAACCGTGCTCCCCTTTTGTATACAAAATGACGCTTAAACCATTTCCTGCTACCTTCTGAAAGTAGCGTGCCTCTTCATCCATACTACCTTCAATAAACATGCGGTTGGCTGTTGATTCCGAGATATGTACGGTTGATAGGACTAACATTTTAACAATTTCCATATTATTTAATACCGCTCCTTTAATTAATATGAGTTAAATACGAAAAACTTAAATCTCTATAGTGATTCAGCTTGATTAATTTCAGTTCATTTAGGAACAGAACTTTTAGGTGCTCCGTCGATTCTGATTCTCCTACTAATTCTAAACCATCTACAAGGAATCACTCCTTGAATTGAGTTGCAAACAAAGGAGAAGTGGAAAACTATCTCCACTTCTCCGTTCTTATTGACAGGGGTTAGTTTATAAGCCCCTGACTTATGCAATTGTCACAAATATCGTCAAATTCAAGCTGACGTGGTCCATCTTTACTAGGATCATCACTGCTTTCCAAAACAAAATCACAGTGGCAAACGGAGCAGCGTCTCATCGAGTACGCGGTTCCCTCGAATACAATTGTTCCTATACCAACTTCAACTCCTAAGCCTGAAGATTCCTTATCTGAAGTTAGATAGTTTTCCATACCCGGATGCTTCAGGATGTCTTTCATAAGCTCCAGCATATGCTCGTAAAAACCCAGGAAGTTTTCCTCAATATATGGCGAAATAGAACTTCCACCGATAATTACGAATCCTTTACGGATGTTTTCCTCACCGTATTTCTCCATGGCGTCGCTGGCAGTCTTCTCATCTATAAATGTATCACCATATCCATCCGCAGCATTCTTTATTGCCCAAGCATTAAGGATAACAATTCCATTGTCCACTTCCACATCGTTGACATACGCAAGATTTTCGATGACATCATTACCACTGCTCACGGCCACATTCTGAAGCGAACTCTCTAAACCGAGAAGCTTTTGATATAACTCTTCATCCGAGGTACCAAATGGAAATTGTTTTCGAATGTCATCGATGTGCCAGGTTGTGGCCAATAAGGTGTGTTGGGGAAGACAATCACGAATCGAGATAACATTAAATGCAGTTTCGATATCCCGTTTTCCTTGGATGACTTCCACTAACGAAAGTGTGAGCTTTCTCCAAACGTCAAAAGCAGGGTGCGTTTGGGTGTGCGCTGTGGCTGCGTTTCTAATAGACCATTCTCCGGGTTCACATACTGATACTAATTCCGGATGACCTTCTTTCTTGTCTAAAGGCCATACAAGTACAAAAGGTGCAGTTATTCCTTCGGATGACAATAAATCGAGGAATGTTAATAACAAATTTTTAGGGAAACTAAATCTAGTTCCATTTGTTGTGTTAAACACTTTTATTATTTGATCTAATTGTTGAGTAAACTGCTCATCATCATATACCTTTCCATTCACCCTTGAATTACCTGTCTGGTTTTGGATTCCCAAATCATCTAAATGTCCTACTTGTGCCGTTTTCAATAAAATCTCCTCCGTAAATCAAATTTTTGGGTTGTAGGTGTAAAATAAAAAACACCTCACGAGTCGACTAAAGAAATGGTCACACGAACAGTGTGCATTAATCCTTTAATCACCTTGTGAGGTGTTTCTTACATTAGAATGCTCTCTTTGCGCATGCTGGAGAGTTCAGTGAGGTTGAATTAAGATATATGGATATAATAACACGAAACAAGAAGAATTAATATCACAGAAATTAAAAAGGACCCTTAGAAAAGGGTCCTTACAGTGACAACCTATAAGTTTAGGTTGATTAACCTTTCTTTTGCGATTACCACGTTTTTCTCCAATAACTCGAATCCAATATAGTTTCGTAAGAGCTCTGAAGCTCCTACGGCCACAGTACCGGATCCCATGAATGGGTCGAGTATCAGATCTCCTGGATTACTTAAAGCCTTTATCAATGGGCGAATGAGATCTAGTGGAAACTGACATTCATGATCAGTTTTTTCCGGATGATTGTTTTTTACATTAGTAATAGACCATACATCACCAGGATTCTTGCCAAGGGGATTTCCAGACAGTTGTCCCTTCTTAGGACCTTTAAAATGTTTCTTATTGGGGTACTTCTGCGGCACACGGATAAAATCCAAGTTAAAGGTATAGTTGTTCCCTTTGGTAAACCAGAGTACCGTTTCATACCTTCCGGATAGTCGCTTCTTACAGTGTAATCCATGCTCAAAATGCCATACTATTCGGTTCCTAGGTACCAATCCTACCTCTAAAAAATAACTAAATAAAAGACAGTCTAGTGGGTACACTCTACCTTTATCTACGTAATTGCCAACTTGGTACGCAATACTTCCTCCATTTCTAAGCACGCGAGCGCAGGAGTGGATAACATCTCGTTGCCACTCCAAATAAACGGAAAGCTCCTCTTTAGATTCATAAGACTTTCCGATGTTATACGGAGGAGAGGTAATGATCAAATCCACACTTTCTTCCTGCAGTTGTTGCATGCCCTTCAGACAATCAATATGTTCGATGGTATTCATGGGGAGTTCCCCTTCCAAATCATTAAATCAGATTTGGATCAGGCGAGACTCTGTTGTTGCCTCTTCTGCAGCGTTACCTGCAGATGCTACTCCTCCCGAACGGGTTATCAGCACGAAGGCGAGCCACTTTGGACTTGCAAACCAACCTAAAGTCGGTTACCTTCTTGCACCTTTAGTGGAGAAATCCCCATAAATGTTGCACAAACGATTTCATTCGCATCACCCTTTTAACAAGACAATCTGTACACGAAGAAGGACCTCGCTTATTCTGTTTTCTGTATTTCGTAAGACTTGTTGCTTAATCAAGCAGTTAGTAAATTTCGCAACAAGTCTTCCGTGTCTTTGCTTTATTTCCTCCAACGTATGCCCTCTTCCGATCAGATCTGAGATGCTGTGAATCTGCCCAAAGAATGACTGAAGCCGCTCAACTTCATTAGCTGGAATCGAGTCATAAAACTCGTTACTTGTCCACAATGATTGTCGGCTTTGCTGCCGATACGTTTTTAAGAGTTTTTTTATCTCTGAAAACAATTGATCGATGCCAAATTGCTTCCCCAGATGTCCATATTGCTCGATCAATTGCTCTGCTTCATGAGGAGTAAAATTCTGAGGCACTGCAATCATCTTATTCCTTTCATTTTGAAGCTCCTTCATCTTTCGCATTGCCCGTTCTTGGAGAATTAGATCCTTATAAAAATTTGGTTTCATACCAAGTTGCACGCCTTCAGCAAACAAGGTGTATTTTCGTCCAGAAGCTTCTAACATTGGTACCAGGTGAGCTGAAATGCTCTTACTGACGTGAAGATCTATCTCGGCTTCTGCATATTTTTCTGATATAAACTGGTAGATTTTATTTGAGAATGCTTTCTGCTCTGTTCTTTTTGGTGCAGGATTAAGCGGATAATCCTCAACTACTTCATCAAACCCGATGATTCGTTGATTGTAAAAACTCAAGAAGTAAATATGCTCCTTCGGGAATTTACACTCTTTGAGATAATCTATGACTGCAGTTATCCATCGGCTGCCCTTTCCACGGTAAAACTCGTGTGCCGGTCCATTCTGAATTCGATTGGACGATTCTATAATAAATGAAACTTTCATCTAAAATCCTCACTTTCAAATAAGAAGAAAGAAGTGGGTTAGGGTTACCCACTTCTGTCCATAATATTATTATGCATCCCAAAGGGTTAATTGACGCTCCTCCTGGTAATTCATAAAGATGTGTTCCGTCTTTCGATTACGAACCTGACCCAAAGCCCTTTTCGTAACACCACCCACAGCTGCATCAATGGTTTCTAAACGCCAATCCTTGTAAAGATCGAGTATCAAAGGATGAGCATAATAAGTAACCATCGCCTTCCCTTGAATGTCAGTTAGACGTTTCGAGAGATCAATGTGGTCTTGTCGTTGAAACGCTCCACTGTAGAGATGTTCATTATTTAGATAAGGTGGATCAGCGAAAAAGAAAGTCGATGGACTATCATACATATCAATGATGTCTCGGAAATCCTTCTTTTCAATTATTATCTCTTTGAATCGATCAGCAAATCTATCAATGTTGTTGATAGAATTCTGATAGTCTCGAGCAGGACACTTGACCTTGCTCGAACGAAAACCACTTTTTTCATTTGGGTGAGGTACAATCTTCATTCTCTGGATATAATAGTACCTGACCGCTCGCTCAATGTCCGATGAGGGGCGTTCGCCAGAAAACCATTCATCCTGCCATTTTTCGAATAAGTACCGACTTGTTGGCAATGCACGGAGACGACATTTTAACTCTTCCCTCTGATCGCCTGCCATTATTAGCATGAAATTTGCTAGGTCCGCGTCCTTGTCGTTAAACACTTCAATACGTGTGGTTTTAGCCTTTTGAGTAACTACGTGCGCTCCTCCTCCAAAGACGTCCACAAAGGTTGTGTAAGTATAGTCCTCTGGAAAAAGGGAAATTAGGTGCTTCGCAAGCCAACTTTTCCCGCCATAATAGCGCATAGTAGATTTAACATTAGATAACTTGTTCATGATTGTTACTCTCCTTTTCCGAGCTTTTTTTAAGTCGGAGAAGGCAGGAATCTAGCACTTTTCCTACCGCGCATACAGCTAGGAGCTGCGCAGCCGCTACTTTTCCCGTTAGGGATATGAGCCGAAGGTGGCCACAATGGACTCTAAACAAGGAGTGTGTACAGTCTGGTTCTCCTTTACCAGCTGCTCCTATGTTCCTTCATCGCGCCTTGGATCAGAGAGTAACAATCGGTATACTATAAGCAAAATTCATTCGCATCACCATTTATCTATAACAAATTGATTTGGAGTTTCAGTAAGGTCGCGCTAATCTTATTTTCGAACTCTAACGCATACTCTCGTTTTATCAAGTACCGCTCAAACCTAGACATAGTTCTGCCAAACTCCCTCTTAAGTGCCTCATACTCTTCTCTTTTAGCACACAATTTATGAAGAAGGTTTATATCTTGACAGAACTCTTGGAATTCAATAGCACGATCTTCTTGGTCTATAGCTTCAATGAAGTCATCAAATGCTTTTTGTTCGTCCTTTCGGCGCACATGATGCTTCTTCATGACATGCTTCAGATCTTCCAAGATAGTCTCAACCTGAGGTGGAAACATATAACTCTTATGTCCAAATTCATCTAAAATCCACTGAGCCTCCGCAGGGGAGCGAGTCATAATTCCAGCTGCTAACTCCCACTTTTCCCGCTTTATATCTTGAACCTTTCGAAGAGTTTTCTCTTCTTCGATGAGTCGCTGATAGTAAACCGGCTTACCAGCCAATGACTGCCCTTCGCCATAAAACTTATGCTCAATTCCATGTTCATGGAAAAGCCATCTAAGTTCGTTGGCTAATGTCAGACTCATATGTAATTCCACAAACAGCGGTTCCTGAAAACTTTGAAGAAAATCCAGAACTTCCTTTGCAAAGCTAGCGCATTCCTTCCTACGGGGATGATATTCACGCTTTGGATAAGGTCTGACTGTTTCGTCATACCTATACATGCAACGATTTACCAGACTTAGGAAAAAGATATCTTCCCGGGGAAAATCTCTAACTTCCATAAAATCAATTACAGCGTTAATCCACCGACTCTTTGGACTCTTGTAAAAAAGATGCGCAGGCATGGGATCAGCCTTTCGCGTTTGTGACTCAATGATTAAAGCAATTCTTCTCTTCACGATTCATCCTCCTGCTTCAGTTTTCTTATCTGCCCTCTTACATTTCGTCCATAATAATAATCTCCTCATAGTTTATTTTTGGTATTCAGGCAATAAAAAACGCCTGACCAAAACGTCCAATGCATTAACATTAGCCGCTATGGTCAAGCGTTATTTCGAGTACGTCATAAAACCCATATGGGCGCATTTTTGCAAATAAAATCAAAATTAAAAACAAGATTAGAATGAGTGGCTTGGCGCATGCCTCCACTTAGAGTGATAGGAAAAATAAAGATTATGATTCGATTATAACAGATTCTAAATTATCAGTATATATAGTAGGAAAAGTACCAGGTTGTTCACCTAATTATAGAAACAACAAGAAATGAGAATGCACCTATGCAACCGTTGCTGTACAATAAGTATAAATATACAAAATTCAGTGGGCTAACCATTTAAGAGACAGATAACAGCTTTAACTATGTCGGATTCTCGTTGAAACCAACAGTCAATCAAGCAACATGAACTTGAAGCCACGCGTTTATAAGTTTCCTTCAGTGACAAATTGTTTAAGAAGAAGTTAAGTCAGTGCGCTTGAATTTACAATACAGAATGAAACGGAGAAATAGTAACTTGCAAATCCCGACGATATAGCAGTTACATTAAGGTAAGTGTGTTCAGAAGTCCCTTGAGAGAGGAGTAAACCACTTGAACGTTATCCTTTGGATTATAGTCATCTTAGCTTGCCTTCAGGCATTTGGCTTGATAATGGCCAAGAAACGGTCGATCGATACTCATGGATTCATGCATTTTATGGTAAGGTATAACATGTTCGCTGGAGTAATGGCTTTTTATCTTATAGCCTTACTCTGGATGCTGTTCACTATTTCATCAGCGATTGAGCCGAACTCATTAAATCAACTCCTACTTGCAGCATCATTAACTTTAGTTGCATTCGTACTCCCCTTGAAAATATATAAAATATACAAAGAAAAGCAGAAGGACGATGAGTTTTAATAATTTCGTCCGTCTGCTTTTCTTTATTCAAACCTCATTGTTACTCCGTACTGGGTTAGAATATGCTCGATTATCCGGTTTTGAGTGCGCCAAGAGAATTTAAGTGCCGTTGTACCGTCTATAGATTCATAATTTGCATTAATTCCTTTTAGTAGTAATAATTTCGCCATTTCATTATCTTTATTGTCTATTGCAATAAAAAGTGCATTCCAACCTTCTGCTGTAAGTTCATTAATATCAGCACCAGATTCAATCAATTCAGCTACCCTTGCGACATTCCCTGTTTTGACATCTCCTAGTATACTTAGCTCTGTGATAGCAGCTGTACATTCTTCACTTGATTTCGGGTCGCAGGAGAGTTGTTGTTCCGCACTCTCCTCTATTATTAAGTCAATCTCTATAAGTTCCAGCATAGCTAAACTTAATTCATCTTCCGAGAAAGGACACTCTTTGAGTATATCCGCTTTGTTTAGTGCCCTTCCTCTGTTAGTTTCTAATATTGATATTACTTTTCTTGCTTCATCAGATAAACTAAGAACTGAGCTCGGTTCGAAATTTGTTCTCAAACGATTATATATTGGACCAACCTGCTTTGTCTGATAATCAAATGGAACAATAGAAACATCGGGAATGCACGGCTCGAATTCGCGGGTTGTTCTGATGGAATATGATCGTTTATCCGGTCCCCATGTCCTTTGGTAGCCTAATTCTTTTTTTAGTTGTCTTTCGAATGGAAAGGATGTTATCGTATGGTCCACTTGTAACGCCCTATCTAAAAAATATGTAAGGTCACGAAACGCCTGCTCTTCATATCTCTTGAATTCTCCAATAAATTCACTCTTCAGTATGACCGCAACCTTACCAACGAAAAGGTCATACTCTTCAAGACACTTTAGACAGCTATGAAGCCTTTCATCTATTCCTGCAGCAATAGAGACCAACTTCACTTCACTCCATTGTTCAGAAAGTACAGTAGCAGTAATCTTCCCTACAGTCTTTTCTTGACCGGTTTGATCATCCATGATACGCACTTGCCCTCTTAATTCTAGATAATCTTGACCGTCCGTAAAATTCGTAGATATGTCCAACCCTAAATATGTAAGATGATTCATGTCAGCCTCCCTAAAAGTCACTCTCAATTATGATATAGCTTAATTAATAACTTTTTGCTCTGTTATTATTAGTGCCGATACGATATCCAACGGCTTTTCCACATCACCAATTTTAAAATGGAAATCTAGAATTCCACCAAAATCAGAACGAAATCCCTCCTCTCTCATCGGTCTAAAGGAAAGTCCAACTACTACGAACTCACCTGGTGTCATACCAACGAAACGGCTTGGAATACGTGTATTCATTAACATCATAAACCCTCCACATCATCATTATTAAAAAAATAGAAGCACCGCGTATCAAGGTTTCCCCTAATCAGCGGTGCTTCCGGCTGTGTTTGTATTCGGTTTAATTTATTGCAATTATATCAGAAAAAATATCAGAGGTGAATACGATAAAGCCTTGTTTAAATATACTTTTGATTCTTCCCCCTAGGTCGTTCCTCAAGCCCTGCAAACCTCTTTGCTTCATTGAATGTACCGAATTCATTTTTTATGAAACTAAGGGATGGACCTCCTGCTGCCTTTCGATGTTTCTCATACTGCCTTGCAGTTGGAGAATGACCCACAATAGAAGCGACATTATTTAATGACCCAATGATTATTTGCTGAATGTCTAACTGCTGCAGCAATAGTTCATCATCAAAGTAGGGATCATTCCTAATCAATTCGTTCGCTCGAACTGTTAACCACAATGCAGTCTCAACTGCATACCTATTTGAGATGACAACCTCATTTTTATCAACCTCATAAAGTTGAAATGATCGCTCGAGTATCATGCGTTTAAATGAATCAAACAGAGCTTTATCGACGGAAACTAAAGTCTTTCTACGAGGAAAGAGATCATCACACAAGATTTGCTTCATCTTTGACTGACTTATCCTGGCTGGGTTATAAGGCAATGGTGCATTTGTATCTTTAATGAATTTAATAGATGCTAGGTTTACTATCTCAGTAACACTCTCATATTCGTGTTCAAGCGACTGAAGTAATTTTTCCTTTACAACATCTAATAGATGGTGGTAGATCTCAACAGTTAGCGGTATACGAGGCGTCATAAGCAGAAGTTAGTGATCCACTCAACCGGAATATGTGAATAGGAACGTATCTTTTTTCCCAAACGAACATCAGAGTAGCGATCTCCGCTAACTTCAATTACATCACTGGATCCTTCTATGCTCATGACTCCACCTCGGAAAACAAGCTTATAATTCTCAAATTTATGCTCTTGTTCAGCTTTACCTAAACTACTAATTTTTTTATAAAGTTCCGATAGCCAGTGAACAATATTAGAGCGAATATCGTTTACAGAGTCATCTAAGATTTCCATTTGACAGGTTTGTTTGTTAACCATGCCTTTCCACCCCGATCGTATGATTTTGTTGCTCCCAGGTATACACCTACTAACTCCGGAATTCCTTCCCATCCCACCTCTTCAGGGAGGACCTTTAATGGAACTCCTGCTTTATCCGCGAGACTTTGACTGATGGAGATGCCAAGCTCATATATCAACTCTCTTTGTCCTTGATAAGTTAAGATCGCCGGAACTTTACCTTCAATTAATGTATCCACTTTCAGCTCAACTGAATGATCTGCAGGAATTGCTCTTTCTAACCCTCGTTTCGTCTTCACAATCAGCGGAAGATCATTCTTATCTGTTGGAATCCTTTTTAAGTCCGGGGCCCAGTCCACCGGTGTATCCTCGTTTTCAGAGTAGTAATTATATACGTCCGGAATTACATTCATATAGCGAACGAAATTCCCATTAGAATTACATTCAGATGCATATGTAGCGTCGTGTGCGTAACGATCGACTCCGTTTACTTTACATTTTTTCTTCATAGAGTCGAAGTTCTCACACAACGAACAAGTAAGTATAAAGCTTTTTGCCATTGCTATCCCTCTTTTGGTTTATAATTCGGGTCAAACTTCCTCTTCTGATATTCAGGCACATGTTCCTTACACACTTTTATTGTCCATTTTACAAGTTTCAGGTAATCTAGGTCCTCTTGGCTTAGGACAACATTACAGTTCTTGCAATAAAATACTTCGATCTTATTGGTCGTTTCTGTTGGTAACTCACTTTTTCTTACGGGCACTTGAGCAATATCAATCAAGCCTGCCCCTGGATTCTTAGCCCATTCTCTATATGGAGCAAGATTATAATGGCCTACCCCAAAGGCATCTGCCGCGTCACGTAATGCATCACTTGCTGCCGCTCGTATAGACTCTTTGTAGAACATGATCTTTCTCGTATCTTTCTTCCGATCCAAAGTTGCAAATCCTTGTCCTTCCGCACTCGCATTCAAGATAGTTAGGACACCCCGCACCTCTATTTCATCCGTCTCTTCGTGATAAATAGGTTTTTCAGTGGTTACTCGCCAAGACCAGTAGGGCCCAGCTGCAGTACGAATCCTATATTGAATTGGATGTGACGGTATATAAGCACTGGCCTTGTTATTGTTTTTAAACTCTACTGTGCCTTCAGGAAATGGAGCAGTTAACTTAAATATGATCTCATCATATAACTTCTCATATTCTTCTTTTGACAGATTATCAAACATTTTAATCATTCCTTACTGGTAGATGTAGATAATAACGAGATCACTTATTTCTTTTAAATGTTTTCTCAAGAATATTATTATAGATACACAAACGTATTATTATCATCCCATTTTCCAATATTATTACATGTATCAAAAAAACACAATGTTGAATTGTATAATTTATACAAAAAAATGTAGACATTGTTCATGATTTACGACTATATATAGAAAAGGAGCAGGGTGCTTACCCCTGCTCCTATCTTTCTTGTAGTAATTCGTTATGAATTTTGTCCAATTCTTGGCTAAGATGCAGAACCTCTGGGTGATTTAATCCATACTTTAAGGCAGTCTGCTCTAAAATTGAACGCATTTCTTCAAACCTTGAATCAAGCTTAGGATTAATCACCCATCTATCACTCCAGTTCCAAATTGTTCAGATCAAAGTTTAGGTAAAAGTAAAGGAATTGCCAAGACGATAGCCATTGTAAGAGGCGAAAACATGGCTAAACCAATGCCGAGCCGTTTTCTGGCCGGATCTTTCCCTGCCAGCAAACGTACAAATATACCAATGTAAAACATAGTTGCTGTAACAGGAATCGCGATATATTTCAGAGCATTAAAGATGATGCTGCCAAGCGGTGTTGTGGAATCAACAATCTCTTCAACAGTCTTAGCACTTGAGGCTTGGCCTGGTGCATCTCCAGCGAAAGTGTGCACGATAGCAGGAACATAGGCAACTAAAAATGTACCTATTCCAAAAAAGATCACGAACAGCAAACCTCTTCTCTTTCGAATGGGATTCTTCCCTGCAGTTAGAAGAAGAATAAATCCTATTCCGAATAGGCAGCCGAATATTGGTATACCAACTATTTGAACAAGTCTAACAAGTTGATAAACGGCTTCTGTTACGTTTTCGTACATCTGGGAGCACCCCCTTTGGTTTTATTCTTCTGCATTCTGTATAATCATCTCGATGTCGTTGATCATCCAACCAACCGATTCCTCATAAACGAGGAATGTCTTCATGATTACTTCCTTAGAGCTTTGAATTTCATTAAATTCGGTAGTGGCTACGAATTGATTTAATATCTCCATTTGGTTCTCTTTAACAGATGGAGCTTTTTGTACATAAATCTTCAAGTTTGATACCTGAGATTTTACAGAGCTGTCGGCCGGCAGTTCCATTCCGGATGGATAAGTTGATCTATAGCCTCGCTCAGTCATCAAAGACTTCACGTTATCGTATCGCTGCTTCGTAGAAGCATAATTAAAAAACTTATCTACAAATTGAGTGTTGAGTTCGATACCGGCCTGTTCCATTTCTATCTCTTTTTTAAGGCCCGAATTGGAGGAAAAGACTAGGCTTCCAACGATTCCAAGAATTAAAACAACTCCCAACAACGCATAGAACTTTCTGTTACTCACCTTCACTCACCTCACAATACAATTTATTTAATAACCCGACGAAATCCGAGGAATTTATAATTTTTCCAGCGAGACAATTTATCAATGCTTACTCCTAGTGAACTACCAGAGTTGATAAATTTCCCATCACCCAGATACATCCCTACGTGAGAAGGAGCTTTCTTATAAGTTTCCCAGAATACTAAATCTCCGGGCTTTGCTTCACTCTCGTCAATAGGAACTGTCTTGTTATACTGGGTATGCGCATTACCGGACAAATCAATTCCAATTAGGCCGAAAGCGTAAGAGATCAATCCGGAGCAGTCAAATCCTTCACTAGGTCCCTTACCGCCCCAAACATACGGCTGTCCAAGATACTCGCTCATAATATTCAAAACGTTTTGAACATCAAATATCTGCTCTCCTGGGGGGATGTTAATAGCAACGTTGGTCGCATTATAGTATCTCATAACGTGGTCAACATATAATGGATCACCATATCTCTTCCATCCATTTTTCTCAGCCATCATTTGACTGAAAGCTAATGCGACCTCTTTTGAGTGACCTCCGTGTTCTTTTGCGTACGATATGTATCCTCCCCCAAAGTTATAAGCCTGAAGGGTTAATTCAATATCACCACCAGCCGATTGATAGACAGACGCAAAATGATTAATGCCTGCTTGTATAGATACTTCTGGATCTGTAATCGTATTTGGTGGAAGTCCCAGTGATTCGGAAGATTGCATGATGTCGAGATATCGGCCACCGGTTTCTTGCATGATTACAGCAAGAATGAGTTGGGTATGTTCTGCCATGCCTTTTAGCTCAAGGTATTTTCTAACAATAGGCTCATAACGCAATACGACGTCTGGAACCGAGGCAGAGCCAGGGAGCCATTCTCCTGGGAAGTTCGAGGCGTCCCCACCGTACAAAGCAGGATTCCAGTCTGGATCTGCAGTGGTTACGAACTCATAAAATAGTTTCATGTCGTCTTCGCTTACCCCAAGGTCTATAAGAATTTTTTGAAAGGCTTGTCCATCGACTGAGAGACTGGGGGCATAACGATCATCTACTGTTGTATGATCGTACTGCTTGTACGTTGTCGTCGTACAATTTTCGCTAGACGACGTGCTCTCTTGTTCCCAGTTATCTGTAGGTTGTAGAGTTCCCCCAGGGTAATATCGCTTTAGAGGTTTTATTTCCATATTGCCATAGTCAAGACTGATGTTAGTTAGTACATCGTGAGATGCGCGTTTACTTTCGGTATAAGTTGTCTCTGTATCCGTCCAACTCTTTGTTTCCCCGGTTTCTTTATCTGTTTCATTATAAGTACAAGCTACTACATGTTTATAACGGTTAGTATCGTCGCTTATTTTAGTGTAAGAAAACGAAGGAGTAAAACTTTTAATCAAATCGTCAGGATCATAGTCGTCCAGCTCTATTTTTTCATTCTGATTCACTAGAATCTCATATCGTACCAAACCTGCAGGAATCCCCCAACTTGGTTTCACAGTTTTAACAACTTGGGTTTTCCAAGAACTATCCGCTTCGATATCCCATAATTCTGCAACAGTTGCTTCTGCTGCAGACTTGAATTGCTGCTCATATTTTAAGTCGGCATTCTTTTGAGCATCACTCCGTGCGTTCCCACCCAAAAACCAGTCAGAGAACGGGATTGCTGACAGCACTCCTAAAATCAATAAAAGTCCAATAATTATTATAACTGCCCAAGGACCAACCAAAGATGCAATAATCTTACCGATTGAGAGAATGAGTTGCTTCAAGAATCTCACGAGTAGTTTCTTTATATATTTACCAGCCTTGCCAACTGCTCTTCCAGCAGCTCTCGAACCTACTTTTTTTAATGCTCCACCACCTTGTTCTGTTGCTTCTCGACCTACGTCATGTGCGCTCAAAAACTATCACCTCCAATTCTAAGAGGAAATCCTCTGATCGCCTCTTAGAATCTAGATCACCTTTAAATAATGTCTCGCTTGCGATCGGTATTATTGTAAGCACCTGCTTGTGCCCAGCCGACCCGTTTCGCGCCTTCCATGAAGTTTTTAGTAGCTGATCGTGTCATTTTAGGAGCAGTCAAACCTACGAAATCAGCAACTTTGTCACTCCCAGATCGCATATCGGATACAACCTTTCCGTTTACATCCGATTTTCGGCCATTGTTAGTATGATTGAAGTAATCCTCGGTGTTCAGGCGACGATGGTCGAAGCTATTGTCAGAATAGAGCTTCTTCCTAGATGTGTCTGCGATGTAGGCTTCACTTTTCCGACCAAAGCTTGCTGAAGAGCCGCTCATTCCTACCAGCTCTCGCTCAGTGCGTGGCTTCTGGAGGATGTTACCTTTGTCATCAGATTGAAGTGGCTGATTTATCGTTCGGGTATACGATCCGTTTTCTCCACGAGTCCAAGTCTCGCCACCATTCGGCCCGGATCCCTTACGAATGTCATAGTCAATCATCCGAAGCTGTCCTGTCTTAAGAGAAGAATCGCCGGCACCATATCCACCGACCCTCTCCCAATTACCGGTAACTGCATCCTTTGCCTCGTACCAAGAACGATCATTCGTTTGGTTCCATCGAGCTTCACTTCCGCTAAATCTCGGATCAGAAGCAATTTGATCCATGGTCATCCCACGAGGACTTAAGGATCCATCCATACGAATACCGGCTCCGTGCTCAAAGGCACGTTGGCGGCTTACTCCAGAAAGCATCTGGCCCATTGCACGTCCTGCTGTACCTATCTTGTTCCCGAATGCCCCTCCGATTGCAGCTCCAACCGGTCCAGCTACTACTCCACCAATAGTGGCTCCGGCAGCACCAGTCATTTTACCGGCAGCTTCTCCAAGATTACCGACCATCTGACGTCTTTCAGCTAGGTCGCTCCATTTTTCTTTGAAATTACCTAAACTTATTTTCCCTGAAGGGTTCCCGTTTGCATCTGTCCCCCTAAAGGAGTTTAGTGCGGTTCTACCTAAATCGCGTGCGCCGGTTGTTGCATTCCTTGTCGTTTGTAGAACACCAGCGACTGCTTTAGAACCGATTGCTGCTCCAGCAGCTACCCCACCAGCACCGAATGGTAAACCAAACGTTCCTCCTGCTACCGCACCGCCAACACTTCCAACTTTTTTAATCTTATTCCAAGTAGATCCACCTTCAGCTGCACGAGTAATCGCAGATCTACCTGCGTCATTGCCCATGGGGACATCCGTCCCCCCTGGTGTCTCCGCTCCAGCTCCTCCACTTCCGGAAGAACTCGAGTTACCGAAGCCAGCTTTACCTTTACCAGTCATGCTCATAACATTCCTCGATAACATCATTGCTCCGCCAATGGATCCAAGCCCGAGTGCTGTTGCAGTCCGTCCCATACTCGTGCTAGCATCACCTAGATTCAACCACTTAGAAACCATTCCCGTTACGGGTACAAACATGATAATCATGCCTAACTTAAAGATCATTGGCCCCATTCCCTGACCAAGATTCCCAGCCATTTGTACAAAGATGAAAAGGATAATTGCATGAATTGAAGGCAGGAAAATGTTCCCTAGTAGTTCCTTCATGTAAGTTCCAAAAAAAGAACGGGTCTTTGCAAACAATAGACTGTACGCTGCAAATGGTGACATCACGCAAAGAAGTATAATGATGATTTTGCGTGCGATATATATGAAGTTGAGATAGGCTGCCAATCCCCATTCTGCCAAAAATACAAATAAGTCTCCCATTTTAAATGAATAAGAATCATCATTCGTTGCTGTTGCGATGATAGATATACCATCTAAAGGTTTATTAAGACTCTGTAACGTTGATGCTACACCCTGTACAATGCCCCAGTTTGTAGCCATAAGGATGTGGAACAACATCCAAAAAAGACCCATGAAGAATGCAGACGCGACATACATATGGACATCCTTCCAAAAGTCTTCTTTTGATTGTGGACTATGGGCTTTCATCCCAAGCTTCATGGATGACATCATAATTGCGAGCATTAAAACGGTGGCATACACACCCGAGAATGTGGCTATAAGTGGATGAATCACATTCTCTAATTCGGACTGAAAGAAGATACCGTCGACCAACTTATCGCTCGGATCATTACCAAACCCCCAAGTTTCATAGGGATTTCCGAAGACTAGATTTTGCAAGCTGTTTATACCCGGAATCGTCATCAAGTTATTTACTTGACCTATAATGAATCCATTCATCAGATTGGCTTCATCTTCCGCTTCTTTCAACATATCTACCGTCTCGTCACCAACAAGAGCACCACTTGTATCTCCACCATTAGATAATTGATCCTCATTAAAGAGGCTATCCCCGCCAATAGTGGATGTAAGCGTTGAACCAATAGAACCCGAGGCAGATACCTCACCATAACCGGCAAGAATTAGCAAAAGGAGTACGGATAAGAAAAGCCTACTGCTTCTTATCAAGCGACATCACCTTCCTGAAGGTGAGACTTATCGTTTAGCCAATCTATCATTTCTTCTCTCGATTTCTTCTTTGGAGCAAGTTCGACATTCTGGTTGGTATTAAGGTAAACCCACTCTTCAGGCGTCGGTTCAGATTGGAATGTAACAATTTGTTTTCCGGCTTTCATAAGAACCTGACCAGTCGAAGCTGTGCGGATCAAGTTACCTACATCTTCGCTTAATCTAAAAGTACTCAGGATTGGGTTGATGTCTTGATCACTCTGTCTAAGGAAACAAACCGTGTCAAACTGCGCAACCACATCTCTTGCAGATTCAGTCCGATCAAACATTTCGTAACGTTGTGAAACAAGCGTCAGAGAAACGTTCCACTTCCGTCCGCGTGCGCTAAGAATTTTAAGCCATTCCATCATGGAAGAGTATTTAATCATCATCCATGCTTCATCACAGATAACCCGTTTCTTTACTTTAGGATTTGAGACAATAAACCTGTTCCAAACCCAAGTCATAAGCACATGTTGAGCAAGAGGACGTTCGATACCATTACTTGATAGCTTACTGATGTCAAACGTTACGACAGGTGCTTCATCCAAAGAGACATTGTTTTCGGAAATAATTTTTGTCTGACCATCAAACATACCGAAAGCTTTATTTCTCGTGAACAACTTAACGACATTACACAGCTCACGAAGTTCATCGCCATAATCATTCTGGGCTTCTTCGCACAGCGCCTCGTACACATCAGTTATCGTTGGCATTTGAATGAGCTGTTTACGATAAGTGAAAGAACCAAAATCATCGAAATGTTCAATTTGTTCATAGATTGAATCCGGATCTTCGGTTATCCCTCGACTGATATACAGATTTTCTAGAATATCATTAAGAACCCCGATTTCTACTGCACTTAGTCCTCGGTTATCAGGAGTAAGGGACTCCTTCATAACTTTAAAGAATTCAAGGGCTTCCTTAATTTTCTCGTTTAAGTTAATCTTCTCATCAATAAATTCATCATCTGTGCCCTTATTCTTAACTTCCTTCTCAGGAAAGATATCCAGCGGATTAATCCGACTGACATCATCATCCTTCGATGGATAAATTGGAACAACAACCCCTCCAAGTGCATAGGTCAATTCACGATACTCAGGTTCCACATCGATGATTACGTTTTTCATGATGCCATCCATGTAGCCTCGTCCAATGATTTGTTTTACGAGCACAGATTTACCCGAACCAGATACTCCAAAGATACCAAGCGAATAATTGTTCAGACTTGGGTCGAAATTGTTATAGTAGACGTAATCCCTTCCAAAACGACCAATCGGAAATCCACCTTGATGGTTTAACTTCGAGCTGGCATGAGGGAATATTGCAGTAAGACTCAACTGATCAAGATTACGATCCGATTTAGGTAAATAATTCTTCCCTAGGGGTAAACACGAAAGGAAAGCTTCTTTTTGTCTGTTGAATGCACTCAAGATCTCAATGGATTCGCCAGCGACCTCATTTTCCACCTCAACGCACTTCGCATTTAGTTCATCAAGTGAGTTAGCATACACGGTGGCCTGAACTGAAACGTAATACAATCCATTTTGATTGCTCTTAATCTGACGCTGAAGAAATTTAGTATCCTCGCGTTTTTGTACCGAATCATCAATTTTAGCTTGATCCCCGCGATTTGCTGCAGAGTAAATAACAGTATCGAACTCGTCGATTTTATCTTGCAATTTCTTAATCGCTGCATTCCGATCAATAGGTTCAATATGAACTGAGCAGTCCAGGTCATCACCAGTAAAAAGGGCCTCCAACCAACCAATTCGTACAGTTCGGGGATAGCCACTGGGTTTAACGAAAAACGATCGGCCGTACTTAGTCGAACCAAGACCCGTTTTTAACATGAAGTAGTCATCTTCGAAATGTGCTCCATCATTAAGCATGTTATCAACAATGCTCGGGAATCCTAGTACTTCATGATCCCTTTCTCCTTTACGTGCATCACTCACCTGCAGCTCGTTTATGTTCTCTTCCCTCTTCTTCTTCATACGTTTGAACAATTTTCCGCACCTCCTCAACGTCATACACAAGATCATCAAAACCAGGCATCGACATGACATCTGCAGTAATGTAAGCCGAGAGTTTTTCTTTTCCGTGAGTAATCAAATCATCAATTGGATTAATTACCATGCGGTCACGGTTCAAAGCTCTTTTCATAACTTCCATTGCAGACAAGCTATCAAGCAGTGTAGCGTGGATCTCGCATTGACGAAGCATGCCCACAACCGTAGCTGCTCTTTGGTAGAGCTCGTTCCGAATCATTTCTTCACGCTGATCTGGTTTCAAAGCCCCCATCTTGCTCGGTAAGGGAACATAGCTTATGACGTAATAGACCTTACGTGATATTCGAAACTCTTTTTCCGATTTGTCCTTGATATGTTTAATTACATTGGCATTGTAATCTCTCGTTTGATCGTTGCACTTTGCGAGATTCGAATTCCAACGATTCTCTTCTTTTCTCAAATCCTGCCGGACAGCTTGTCCAAGAATTTGAACCGGAAAGCGTATGACCCGAAATAAACTGCTATACCCCAAAATAGTCGCTTGTCGTGCCTGTGAACTTAGAAGGTCGTAGTTAATGGATTCGGTGGCTACAGTTACACAAAATTCATTGTTCTTTTTAACGAATATCCCGTGATGAATATCCTCTATCCCAATGAGATCCTTTATGTCCTGTTTGTCATTTTTCTGTTCCTTTTCATCGGCCTTATTAATATTTTGGGTGTTGGCTGCTGTGCCATTTACTTCTCCAAGATGCTGCTTGCGCTGCCATCCAATAATAGGTTCATTTCGATCCATCCTTCTCTTCGCAATAAACAAAAATGTAAGTATGAGGACTAGAAAAACCATCATGCAGACTATAAAAACTTGCAACCGTGTGAGCCCCTTTCCATCTTAGATATGGGAATAAGTTTTCTGTGAACGATGGAATTTAATTTTCCAGGCAATAAACTCGCTTGCATACTGCTCGTATTTTTCGAATTTAAAAAAGGCCAAGAAAGATGAAATTCCACCTAAGATTACGATGATGATCAGTTTTCCAATCCATTCAGCCCCGCCATCAAGGAACGGTAGGTTTCCGTAGATAAGAATTACGCCACAGAAAACTAGCGTCGGAAACAAGAAGAAGAATTGTCTCATTGATAGAACTGCTAGAATCGATTTTTCTTCTTGAGTAATGTCGATCGGTACAACAATCTCGTTATTCACTGAACAATCCTCCTAACTTTCTTAAGAATAAAATCGGCCACCCTGCCAGTGCGATCTCAGACAGATCGCGTCCAAAATCAGATAGGCAGGGTGGCCATGGCAATACCCTGATCGATAATTATGATGCAAGTGATGCAATAACATTGGCAAAAGTTGCTGCACCAAAGAAGATGAATGCACCGGCAGCACAACCGATAAGTGCTTTCCAGTAGGTGGCTGCCTTTTGCGGGTTCAAAGAACCAAAGATAATCATAATGGCATAGTACATAACTGCAAGGACAAAACAAGTTCCCCCGACGCCACCAAAGATCTGTACTATTGTCTTTAGTGGTGCATTAACTTTTTTTACGTTTGCGTCGTTCGGGTTATAGGTTTGATTCTTGTCCTGAAGTTCGGAATCAATGACATCTTGAGCGGAGGCGCCCACCGGAGCTATAACTATTGTCATGCAAAATGCGAGAGCCATCATAAGAAACAACTTCTTAAACAAGTTAATTCCCCTTCCACAATATGAGATAAGTAATACCAATCTGAATGAATCAAAGCTTGTTGCAATGCTTATCTATCTGCAACGGCATTCCCCCTTTTTTAGAACAAAAAAAAGCACCGCCAAACCGTGGGATATTCCCATGGTAGGCGGTGCTTCCGCTCGTGAATTATTCAATTAATGAATCATATCTAGATTATCCTGTTTGGGTACCTAAATGTCAAGACTTGTTTTAATAGCGGGGATGGTGAATACCTCTCTCAACAACAAGCTTTCCGCTGGCGAATTCCCCGTTGTCAGCTACGGAGTAGTAAACAAAAACCGTTGCATGATCAATAGGATCCTCCTCTTTTATAACTGCATCGAGGATCATCAACAGTGTTTTCAGTCCGCTTCGTTTCATCCCCACTACGGTCTTTGTTTCCGAATCTGTAGCTTTGAGCTCAAGTACCTTCGGACTTAGCTCACGTTCAAGAAGTATATGATTAATCGCCAATTGTCCTCCCCGAACGGAAAACTTAAGGCAACCTCCCATGTTCTTGGACATATCTGCTGGGAAACATTCTCCTAAAATTGCGGCTTTAAGCTGTTCAGCAAGCTCATTATTGTTTACTGGCTTACTTACTATCTCGCTAATCCCAATGTTCCCTTTTGTATCACTGTTCCCTTTAGTAAAATGCTTGTTCGATGACATAAATCAACGCCCCTATCGATATAAAAGTGAGAAATCTAAGACGATCGTCCTAAAGTATGAAAAAAAACTGATGAATCTGGTAAATATTTATGTATTACAGGTAAAATTTCATATTTTCACATCACTAAGTCGATGAAATTTCATATTATGACACCATTTTACACCTCTACTAGAAAATTGTCGATGCTGAATTTAGCAAATTTTAGTGTATTGAGTATCAAAAGCGGACTAATTCACCGCTTTCCCAAAGGATTTATAGAGTATAAAGAACTAGTTCTAAATACCCTTAAATCCTTTGAGAAAGCGGAGAGTGCTAGTTCTCCGCTGCCTTGCCGATCGAATTCGTTTGTCCCTCCAACTCAGTGTGTTCACTCACAAAGAATAGGTCCGGTTTTACAAACATTCCTTCGACAAGAAATACTCCCTCTGCCTCATATATTCCTTTCAAAGGAATATAGTGATCCCCATACTGCAAAACTGTTTGGTTATGCTTCTGCATAACCCTTCCAATCATGCAGTCGTGGTCACCAGTTCCCCCAATAGCTGGTGTAGTTGTTACCCTGCTAACAATTTCTGAGCCATACTTTTGTTGCAGTGCGAAATATTCACGTGATGGTATGGGCAATGATTCACCATAGGGAAAATTATAGACAACGCCAGATGTATTCTGACTATTCGAATCCATTTGATCGAGCCTCTCATCAATGGACTGTGTGTAAATTTCGAAGTCCTCGTAGTCAGTTACAGGAAGTTCAAATTCACTAGGAAAGTCCTGATTAAATATTTGATGGTTTTCCTCTGCAGGTATGTGAGCAAGAACATCTTCATTCGGATTTCCATGTAGAGCATTGAATAACTCATCGATGGAATTATTCAATTCTTGTGGGATATTTGAGACTTCATATTGAATGGGCTTAGTAACCATTTCCTCGTTATTTGCTGGAATATCTTGCAGAATATCCATTGCATGAGGCGACTCCTCTAGTTTCTGAGCTTGAATTGCAGAATGCTCATTAACTGGCAGTACTAATTTAGGTTCAATTAAAAACTCACTCTCGTGCGTAGCTTCTTTTTCAATAACTGGTTGCACAGATTGAGAAGACCGGTAGTCCACAATAACCGGTGTAATCGCATTTCCTCCGCCAAAGAATGCCGACAGCATCCCAATAGCAAATGGAGAAATAAAAAGTACCCATAAAACTGTCTCGAGACTCACGTCTATCACCTCATGACACTGCGATGAGCAGCAACAGAATTCCTAATACAACTGCACCGAAAAGGGGTGCATAAACTCTCATATCTTCTAATGTCCACCGAACGATCTGAAACCAATACTTTACAGCAACAATACGGCGAATTTGTTTCATAGGACGGCGATGATTCTTTCTAAGTTCTCTGGCAATCAATTCACTCTCAAGAGGATCATCGACGCCCATCCAAATACTCTTATACTCGCCTAAAGTTCCGATTGGTTGTTTACTGTGTATAGCTTTTTTCATCTTCCGACACCTCCGAATTATTTAACTAATCATCTAGGTGTATACTAGATTATAGGAACATGCGTTCTTATAAGTCAAGCAATCACCAATAACTGTATAATCAAAAACGCCTTTCGGTGAGTTATCGTAAGAAACAGATAATCCACCTAAAGGCGTTATAAATAGGGTTACAATATATATATAAAAACCCCTATTGGTACTCAAAGCATCAACAAAAGACACTTCGGCACCCATAGAGGCGAATTTTTGACATAGAAATACCTAAAATAATAGTTAAAACTTAGAATGACCTGTATGTCGCATGACGCAGGCTAGGAATAAAGGATCAAGGATGATATGTTCATATCATACCAAATTCCTAATTAAACGACAACAAAAAATAGAAAGACCGTCGAATGTATATATTACTCGACGGTCTAGGCTTTCAGAAAATTTGTAATCATTAGAAGATCGACATTTGCCCTCCTACTATACCGGTCCGTTTGTCGTTATATTCAAGCACGACAAATTGATGAGACTGAGTTTTTTCTGAAGTTAGTTGAACTTCAGCATCCGGAGAAAGTTCAGGTTGTTGTCCTTTTCCAAATGAATGGACGGCATCATTTTCTTCCGAGTCGTCATTTTTGAGTCGAATCTCACCAAGTGAGTCATCTTCATTTTCAAGATCACCTACTAGCTCTTCTTCCTCTTCTAGATCACCTAGCAGCTCTTCTTCCTCTTCTAGATCACCTAGCAGCTCTTCTTCCTCTTCTAGATCACCCAGCAGCTCTTCTTCCTCTTCTAGATCACCCAGCAGCTCCTCTTCCTCTTCTGGATTACCCAGCAACTCTTCTTCCTCCTCGACGCTTGTGCTTGTAAACGCAAGCCCATCCGTAGAGTTGACTTCTGGATCTGGCAAAGGGTTTATTAACTCTCTTACCATTGTATGCAGCCTGCCATCATTATCCAAGTGAGCACGAAAATCTTCATCCGAAACCCCACTACTCTTAACGGGAAAAAACGTATTATCTATGGCAAGACACCCCTCCAATCCAGTAATTTCTTCCGGTCTATAATACACACCAATATTATTAAAAATCTCATGGTAATTGATCAAGTTTTTAACAGCAATATCCGAATGATCAATCAATTGTTGCTTAAGTTCAGGACACACTGAGGGTATTTTATCAGCTAACTTTCGAAGTG
The DNA here is from genome assembly GCF_042678545.1 of Paenibacillus provencensis. NCBI lineage: Bacteria > Bacillati > Bacillota > Bacilli > Caryophanales > Paenibacillaceae > Paenibacillus > Paenibacillus provencensis. The sequence goes on from NZ_JBHTKX010000008.1 coordinate 29,738, forward strand.
CCTCATTAAGATTAGGAGCCGCTAAAGGCGTAAATCCAAGTTTATGGCCTCTCCAGTTTGTAAGTAACCAACCCTGTTCTGAACCAAAAGTTATCTCCTCATACTGGAAAACATGATCTTTTACGTTGCAATAATCCTTTATCCAACCTGGCATTTTACCGGATAAGTGGATTCTGATAAATAGTTCCGGATCAGCAGGATGGATTTGCAATTTAAGGGGTTTCTGCTCGAAATAATGGCGCACAGGGGTGACCTTCTTTCCCTTCCTCTCATACCACTCAATCACAAAAAGCCCTGTAGAAATATCATATATAGGATACATTGATCGGTATACCCCTCTCTTATACAGCGGCAGAAGTTATCTCTTTCCGCTTCGTTCCGCCTTTCAGCATATCTTTTGCAAACTTCTCCATGTCGACTGCCTGGGAGGCAGTTTTTGAGTCCCCTTCGAATTCATGAGCAAGGTCTGACATATCCAAACCTTGGCGGTCAACAGCTAGGTTAACACCACTAATTTTAGAGAGAACGACCCCGTGAATGTTAACATCTATCGTGTTTGTACCAAGAAGCCAATGTACTTCCACTTCATCTTTCTGACCGAGACGTACAGCTCGGGAATAGCATTGTTCGATTTTTTTTCCGTTAAAATCCAAGTCTACGATAAAGACGGCCTTCGCTTCCGTTAAGGTGTAGCTCTCCGCGCCGGTCCGATGCGACATTACGAGGATTGATAACGGATCAGAAGAATCTTGGAATTTTTTCATGACATCCCAGCGGTGTTCCATAGCCACTTCTCCATGTATGTATTCCGCGTAGCGACCAGGAATGATTTCATCTAGAGTCAGCTTTAAGTGCTCGATCGTTTCCTTATGACCTGAAAAAAGAAGGACTTTCTTCCCTCGACGGACATAGTCCTTGACTTTATTCTCAATGTACTGAAGTTTTGCTGTCGTTCTACCATTAAGGACATTATAGTTAGGAAATACCCAAGGACAGCTCGAAGCCTTCCGCAGCTTATCCATCCAGGTGCATATTTTTATCGTACTGATACGGTATGTCTCACCGCGTATTTCCGCTTTGGATTTCTTCTCTAACTCTTCTTCATACCACAAGCGGAATTCTTCAACCATGCTATCATAAAGCTCTCTTTCAGCAGGCATTAGATCAAGGTGGTAGCGAATATGCTTTGGTTCCGGTACAGCAATATAATCCTTAACGTCCTCGTCGGTCTTCTTCTTCCGGACCATTACAGTATCTAGTATTTTCCATAGTTGTTCGTGGTGACCCACACGAGCTTCAACGGAGTCCACATCCAGAACTCTCCGCTTTGCACCTCCACCATAATACGCCCGGAAGTGTTCAGCACCAACTTTACCATAACCTGCGAAAGGTTTCGGTCTACCTGACGCTGCCTCTAGAGGATCTTCAAAACGTGATGAGAAGCCAGTAAGCCAGCCAAGCAACCAGTATAAATCTGTAACTTCATTCTCAGCAGGTGTCCCTGTAAGAAGTACACGTGTTTTTGCTTTGGTTCGGAGAACAGAACGAGCACGTTTAGTGTCGATATTACTAATGTAGTGTGCTTCGTCTACGGTGACCGAGTCGTAACCTTTATGAAAGTAATGAGAAAGAGATGGAATCTTCTTTTCAATAACGGTGTAGTTGCATTTAACGATTTCCTCTACCCCGTTATGCTTAAATAGCCGCTCTTGATTACAAGTGGTGTTACCCTTTTTCCACTCGCTGCCACAGTCTGGGCAGAGTTTAGGGAGATCTTTTTGAGACCATCGAGCAATAGAGTTGGTTTCCGGATCTATTATTGACGCAGCCTTCCTATTACATTTCATACAGTACTGAAAATTAGCATTGAAATTACCTGGTCCTGCTTCGCAATGGGGGCACTCGTGATGAACTTTTTTTCGGAATACAACTCGTTCATTACTCCACTTTTCATACGAGACAAGGTGAAACCGAACACCTTTCGTTTTCTTAAGATCCCTTGGCGAATTGAGAACGATGTAGTCTGTTCCTTCGACGAAATTAAGGAGTTCAAGCTCTCTTTGCCAGTCGTTTATGTTGCGCTTCATGGTAATAATCAAGTTTAATTGATTTGTTGAGTCAGAAGCTAGTCCGACAATGGTAGTCCGAGTCTTCCCCATTCCCATATCGCATGCATTCATCAGAGTTTTGACACTCACGATATATGCTGCGATATCAATTTGATACGGAAATAATACACTTCCATCTTTGAACGGCTTTCCAAACAGTTCGACAACTCTTTCTCGTGCAGTTTTAAACTCAGGTGTATCTCTCCACTCGTCAAGCGACCGGCTTGAACGCCGATAAGCTCTCCGTTTACTGTCAAGTACATTCTGAACATCCTTGATAGTCTTATCATCAAGCTGAATGTCCCAGGAATCCATGGTTGTTACGGGATGCATCTCATTGATCGGGCCGTCACTCCGTGTCACAAGGGAATGCCATGTAAAGATCTCCTTATTTACAGACTCACCAATTAAGCATTCGCTCAAATTCATTGCTTCCTGCAGAGAGCTAGATTTAAATTCAAGACCCTGTCTTGTGTATTCTATTTTTGCCATAAAAATACCCCACATAATAGATATCATGTGGGGAATCCCTCCTATCATATTGAATTTATACCGTTGTTGGCATCGATTTTTTCTTCGAACTATTTGCCTCCCGAACAAAAGAGGACACATGCGGCATAACCCATAAACGGATACTCTCATTCCCTTCGAGACCCACCGAAACTGGTTGGTCGTAGCCGTCTACATACATTGTCAGTTCATCAGATGTTTTTGACATTGCAAATAGCATTGCAGCCATCTCCAAATGAATAGCACCGACAGCAAAACTCGGCATATCGCCCTCAACGGATGCTGGTAGTGCCTGTTCTAAAACATCAGGGATAACGGCGTAAACCTTATCATCCGTTAGTTGAAGTTGAAGCAAAGCAGCCGTTGGTGCAAGAAGTTTAACGCGCTTGCACACCTCAATGAGTTCGAGACGGTCGATGTTCAGCTTCCCTTTTGTTTTATCATTGAAATAATTATCAATGGGCGGAAACTTTCCAACGAGTGTACGGCACACAGCGGTGGTATAACCGGCCTTAAAAATAACGATCGTCCCTCCGCTGAGGCCTAACTCAATCTCAGCATCGCTCGGAATCACATCAGCCACTCCTTGAAGAGTAGAAACATGAAGGCTCATGGGATCCTCAAACCACTCCATATGCTTCGGATATATAGTTACACCTTTTATGCCATCTGTAGCTCGAACCAGAACGCGACCCGCATCATCTTTAGAAAAATTGGGTCCAAGTGCGCTCGTCATCTGAGCAGCTTTGCTGCTATTATTATGCAAGCAGAACGATGGAACGTAACGTACAATATTGTGCAATACTCCCGGTCTCCATTTCAATGAAGCCTCAAATGGAGGAACTTCAACCATTGGAGAAGTTTCTGGCAAAATATCAACACGAAGCCCCGATTTTCTCTTGCCTCCATTACCCCAGAGGAACTGGAGTCCATCACCATTGTTTTTATCACCATTGTTCTTCTGAACCAATACCTCGACCTCGTCCGGCAATGCCGCGACTTTGACTTCGAGTTCACCTATCCCTGTAGCCACTTCTAGATTCCCTTCAATTTTGCATGGAATCTTCTTCTCGACAGAAATGTCTTGTCCATGATAATAAAACGACACTAATCCGTCTTCAAGCGTCCGAATGTAAATCGTTTTTTCTCCAATACCTGCTTTTCGAGCTGATTTAACGAGCTGGCCAACTAAACCTTTTAGTACTTCACTTTTGATCTTAAACATAGTTACTTTCCTCCTCACGGATAATTGGATTGTTGTTATAAAAAGCGCTCCGAATATTTTTCACCTCCGTTTTATGGAACGCAAAAAACCCGTAAGCGACAAATTAGCTATTAAATAGCACTTTGTCACCCACGGGGCGAATTTAGACATATTATCCCTGTTTAACATTACCATTAGTGAAGCCTGATAGAATTCCTCTTTCAGCGCATGCTCAGAGGTAATGAATTAGGTAAGAATAGGGTATGCATTCATTGTAAATAAAAAGAAGGATATAAGCAAGTAATGCCTCTCCAAATTTCTCCTATATTTAATTAGCACATATTATGAAGTAAAACTACTACAAGAAAGGTGATTGCTTGATGACACCTGTTAATGATAGAGAGCTCTTTAAAGGACAAGTTGTTCAGGTTTACCGAAACCTTAATAGAGACTGTTTTTCTATACGTGACAAGAAGACCAGACTCGTAGTTGGGTATTGCATGAGTGTCACATTAACAAACGCTCGGTTCGTCGTATCTGCACCCGGCCATGCCAGAGTCATTAAAACAGGTATTAGAACTGTTCATGCCTACGTTGAAGGAGAGTTTATATCTGCGGAAGATGATAAAAAAGACTATTACGACATAGGGTATTACAATCCATTTAAAACTGAAAAGTTTATTCAAGAGAATACCGGAAAACTTCTCGAGTTCGCCTCTTTTGCACACTGCCAAGGAACGAGAGTATACTTTTTGCCCTAAAACAGTAAAAAGGTGCATCCCTAAGGGGCTGCACCTTTTTTATTCATTTGCCTAATACTGCGGCTGCTCACAGAGATCGCTAAGTAGTAGTTTATCCATCGCTTTTTTTATGAATTCAGGCAACTTGTGATGTTGATCTGGAATAAAAAGTAATGATGCTACCACTTCATTCAATCCGTGGATCCGCACTTTATTGCCGAAGTATAGCTCATGATCAGAAATATCTGAATAGAATTTTATTGACTCCGGAATGACCTCGGGTACATATCCCTTCTCTATCAAGAAGTTTTTCACTGCTGCAGGGGTGCGAAGATCATAAAGTAAGGTCCAGAACACTTCATCCCAGCATGGAGTAGAAAGGCATACTTCTCGAGCTCTCTCTGGTGTCATATAAGAGAATCCATCACCTATTGAGGCTTTAATGGCATTAGCTACTTCCAATTCAGATTCCAAGACACCGGTATATTCCTTTATACTTTGCGGCACTTGATTGGAATGAAACCCAGCTTTAAGCAACACTCTCTTGGCTTCAAATGGCGTTTTCCCACTAATGATCTGCCAATAATGTCTTTCCAAACTGTAAGCTTCTACAGGTGTCTTAATAGTACCGGCGTCGATATAATCGTTTACAAAAGCTCTTGCCGCTTCTAAGGATCTAATCTCTCCTCGTGATACTACAAAGGTTACATTATTCCAGAAGACATTCCTACCAAACTCATTAGACTTGATGGGATTCCAAAAATACGGTATATTCTCGCCTGTAACCTTCTTGGCACGATTTAGCACCTCATAAATCTCTCTTTCACCACCACCAAAGTCGGTTGTGATGTAGTAAATAAAATTGAGTTTCTCCTTCACTAATTCCCCTTGCTGATTAAGCACACGTAGATTGACAAGCTTGGTGGCATCGAGTTCCAGTTTTGAACATTCCCTTGACTGGTTCAAAATTGCCTCCTCAATAGCGTAATAGCGAGGATCAACAACTAAATTCGGAATGGTCGTTTCATTTTCATTTAACTGGTATTCCTTATTCAAAACCAATGCACCATAATAAGGAATAGGTTCTGGTGTGAGGTCAAGTTCGTTCTCTTCCCATCCCATTTCTAGTTTCCACACACTTTTAATGTATTCAATATCCTCTTTACTTACTATCTCAAGATCTGCTTCCTTCTGATAGTGAAGGACATTTTTTAAGAGAAATATCCTCCCTTGGAGTGAGAAACTAGCTAAAGCAAGGTCAGGATTAGCCGGTATTCCTCCAGTACAGAGAGGTTCATATGGAGCTGCTTCCTCGTCGTTCAAATCTTTAGACTCAAGATCAAAGATCATAAGTTGACCATTCTCTTCATCATTATCCAAAAATGGATTAACAGTATCGAGAATTTTTAACCTTGACTTGCGGATCGGCTCACGGAAATTCGCATCATAAAGCATATGTCTCATGATTGTACGGAGTTTAAGGATTGGTTCTGCCCACTTTTCTCCACGGTCGAGGAAATATTTCAACATTTTATCATCTTTGACAAAGAGACAAATTATGCAACCATTTCTTGAAGTACCGCAGCTCTGCTTAATTTCACCGATCTGCATTGGGCATTCCCCACTGTCTTTGTACAGTGAATAGAGCTGAAGAAAACGGGTACCCCAGGGAAAACGAGGGCTACAACTCATAAGAGTATCCCATAATACCTCGTCCGAGATGTCCTTAATTGGGTGACATTCAAACCGCCCCTTCATCGGCTTTCTCTCTTCATTTTTCTCCTTATCTTTCTTAGTGCGGTATTTTTGGAAGATGAACTCATCTGCACCGTTTTTCCTGATAGATGATGCCCTTTTGGCAGATTCATCTATCCGCACTCCGGTAAAGATCACAACTTCACCATGTTCCGCAAGCAGACCTTTGATAAAAAACCTCGGTTGGACTGATCTTAAACGCATCAGTACACCAGCGAAATGGGCTAGCAGGCGTGGAAAGCGGTAAGCCGTTACCAATGACCTTTGCTGCAAACCGATTTTTCTGATCCGGCATTACGATGTGAGCTTGCAGACAATCCAACCCCTGAGCAGCAGCGCTTGTCTTCATTTTCTCAATAGATTCATGTACAAAAGATTTAAGACCAGGGTTTTCGAGTCCTGTATCGCTGCTAATGATATGAACTTGCCTCAACCTTTGTTCCGAAGGGATCTCTGAGAGAGCGATCCAGATGCACAAGCACAGGAAGGTTGAATCTTTTCCCATTGAGGATGCAATTACCCATGGCCGAGTGTTTGTGATATCCAAATATGCAACTTTAATTCGCTCGATTACAACTCGTACCTCATCCCCGACTTCTTTAAACGAAGGCCGGACAATCGAATCCTTTGGAAGATCAGGAATGTTGTCTTTAGCTTCCCATTCTGAAAAAAGAGTTAGCTGTGCCATTTATATCACCTCTTTCAAAACAACTTCGTATCTGCCGTTCGAAGAGACAATATAAGTTCCCGCAATGATTAGTCGATTGGCTACTCTTAATTGGTCCAAGTGCTCAATCGAAATTTCGGCCAAGATGTGTGTTTTACAATAAAACGGGTCAATTTCAAATAATTCAACCGGTGTCTTCTCTATCGAATAACTAATGTTGACTGCCTCCAAAGCCTCTTCAACCGAAATACCTAAATTTGGATCATGAAACAAAATAGCTACTTTGTTCATATCAAATTTCTCCTCTCTAGTAGTCGTTAATAAAAAAGGCCTGGAGGGTTGTTTTTCTCCAGACCTTTACCGCACCGCGTTATTAGAAATCAAATGTAAGTTGATATGCAGGATCAATTTCTATGCCTGCTACCGAGTTGTTTACAGTTTCCGGAAGGGATTCATCATTTTCCAAATGAATCAATTCATCAACAAAATATTTTCCATTCTCTGAAATAGCGATTTGTATCATCTTGTATACCTCCATGAGTTATTCTCTTTTACAAGCGTCTGCCGCCTTCATAATTACATTACGATATCAGAACTCACCATTAAATCTGGTCAATAATATAAGGTTTTCTCATATCAATGTTCATATCTCCTCTCGTAACAATTTGGGTTGTAAGACGCAAAAATGCGTCTATCACAAATAACTAAGGTAATGAGTAACCATCCTTTAGTTGCTTCTGATAAACGCACTTTAAGAACAAAAAAAGCGCCATCGAGCAATCGATCTTATTAAAGGGCATAGATCTCCCCTGATAAGTATTGATCGCTGAATAAGCGCATTCCGATAATTAAAATTCCCCTTATTCCCAAGATAGGGGTATGTATGCAGCAAATAAGAAAACAAAGATATGTTGATATTATAACACTTGCTAACAATATTGAAAACAAAAAGGGGGGCCGTGCGATCTGCAGGTCCCCCTATAATATATCTAGCGATTTGACTTTTTACATCATAAGCAAGTGTAATTGGCCGTCAGAATCCATGGATAAGGGCATACTAGTATCAACTGCCTCCTTCTTATCCGCCGGCTTCTTGAACATAGATTTAAAGAACACAGTTGCAATTTCATTAGCGAAGGCCCGAAAGACTCTTCCGCAAGCGGACTGTCCAATTTGTTCGTATATCCTCCAAACAGGAGTATGGACAGAGAATTGAAAATCTTCTGGTATACCGAAAATTCGGCGCAATTCGTTGATAGATAAGAACCTCCATTGATTCTTATCTGGATGTAACACGTAAGAATTGCTCGCGCTATGGGATCGATAACGTTTTGGAATACATTGCAATACTGTACTATTTTCATCAACGAATGTAAGTTCAGTCGACCTATCTGCCCATGCATTATTCTTCTCTTTTTTCGAATTGAAAGAGGCGAACCATTTGTCGAGCGATTTCCACTCATGCTCCGTCCCTTTCGGGTCGAGGAACTCCTTAAGTTTCTTCTTCCTCACCTTTTTGGGAGGAGTCGGAACACGGAATTCTAACATATCGTCTTGATGACGAAATGCAATAGAATAACTTCTCTCACGTTTGGCGATTGATCCAAAGTCATGACTTTCTAGTTTTACTGGCCCAACCCAAAATGGAAAATCGGAAAGAATAAGTTCCTGCAGATCAGTATAAGATCGAGTCTTATAATATTCAGGAACGTTCTCAAAAAATACGATTTTCGGTTCTGCAGCCTTAATAATTTTACTAGTAGCCAAAGCTAGATTCTGAAATACCCCCTGTTCTCCTTCTCCTAATGAGCTGTGCTGATTGCATGGTAAACTCACCAATGCCACATCCGCCTTTGCAACTACGTTGCAATCACGAATGTCCCCGTTAAAAAGGAATGAATTAGGATAGTTCAGCTTCAGGTTTTCTGCAGAATCTTCCTCTAACTCTATCTCCATGACTGGGGAAAAATAATTTGAGTCCCGGAAGTAAACTGTCCCAATTCCACAGCCAGCTGCTATAGATAGCAACCGAATGCGCTCATCACTTGGTACATCTAAAGTCTCAGTATTGAACAGTCTAAAACGCAATGGGCGAACCACGACTCGCGAGTAATCTCCAAGACTATAAACACAGATCTCTACTTTGTCTTGCACGGAGATAATCGATGCATATGATTCTCTCGCTGAATCAACAAGAGGTCGAAGTGCCCCACTGGTCTTATTTACACGTGAAGAAACGTGCACTTGATGTACATCGTGTTCATCGGCATCCTCAAACTCCCGGTTTTGAATCAAGATTTCCTTAGCTTCTTCATCCATCCGAATGTGAAGTTCTTCCCCAGGAACGAAGCCGCTGGCTTCACATACTAGATGCTGTAGCCATATGCGGGGCGTCTCTTTCTTTTTACTCACTTGATAAACCTTCTGAAGGATAAGTTTAATGTTTTCCTTAATTTTCATTATAGACAACCATGGAGTAATTATCCTCCATGGTCTTCCTCCCTTTAATCAAAATTAGAACCATTCTCTTCAATTAATTATCTTAGTAGATTATTTATCGCTCATTGGTTCTTACCGACTGTCTCATCAGATAATTCACTCTCCTTAATTGGATTATATTGGGTTGTTTAGGCAAAAAAATAACGCCTAATCACAGATCACCAATCTAATTGAGCAGACTGCCCCATTGAAGATTGATACGCTGTAATTAAGCGTCATTCGCAGATAGAATAAGTCCATAGGTCGCATGACTGGACATAGTAGAACATAGAGAATAGCAAGGTATGTTTCTTATCATACCATCCTTCCCTTCAAAAGTTAAGTATACAGAAGAAGCCCTCTTGTTAAAGAGAGCCTCTTTGAAAATTAGATTAGCAAGGACCACCGATCCCATGCCGGAAAGCACCTGCAGGGTAATTCCATTCTGCATCAAGAGGGAGAATGATATCTTGGGCTTTAATTTCTCCCGTAAGCAGCTGATGGATCGCTTTCTTCTCAGAGTGAACAACGCAGCTTTCCGCGTCACCAACGAATTCATCGATCGACTTGTTGTTGTCTAATGTAAACTGAAGCTCTTGCTCTGCTAGACGTAGATTCTGGTAGTAATCAGGGAGAATATCCTTGATACCAGCAAAATGCGAAGGCGAACTAAATATACAGCAAGCACACGAAGCTCTACCCCACCCTACCGTGTAGCATGGATGTGGGACTACTCTATTTCTTCGAAGTACTTCCCACACATCTTTCTCGGAAAAATCAATTATACTTCTGAAGTGGTGAACAACACGCTTATTACGAATAGGTGCGTGGGTTCTATGGAGCTCCATCATATTATATTTGGATCGGTTAGTACTTTCACCTCTCCTCTCACCACTTACAACCATAATCTTGCAATCTCGCTTAGTGTCAACTTGGTGAGTGATGGCTACACAACCTACTTCAATTTTCAGGATGCCGCTGCAATACCTTGTCTGAAGGTTTGCTCCTTTTGCTGGAAATTTGAATCGATATCCATAACTACGAAGTTCTTCTTCGTATAACTTGTATAACTCCAGATTATCTTCTGCTTCAGCTTGATCCATTAGTCTTTTTAGTTCCAAACTCCTGGTCCACGCTGAAGGTTCAATCCGTCTCATTGAACCATCAGCGTCTTGAAACTGAACAGGTTGTTTAGATCCATAACGATAAACCTCCCCCCAGAATCCTCCCTCACGGAATGAAAATCTAATCTCTAGACCGAATGCCTCTGCAAATGCTCTGCAGTAATTTTTTGTTACCGGCCAGTCCATTTTCCTCTTTGAATTTCCATCAATATCGTGATGGAGAAGAATAATTTTCTTAGGAGGCACACCTAGTTCAAGTAAATTTAATGCCGCTGCTACAGAATCTTTCCCTCCCGAAAATAATACAAAAAATAGATCATACGTTTCCAATGGATCCGTTTTTTCTAAGTAATGCTTTCGCATGTGCGGTGTATCGGTACGACCTGGTAATGTAGGGATTATCGAAATCCTATTTCCGTAGATAGGAAGTGGTTTGTTACCATGATTAACTGGTGTGTTAATTGTGCAGTCACGATCACGTATTATATCGATTTCCCGCTCTACCTTAATTTCAACATTCTCTGTTTCAAATGATAGCGTAAGTTGTCCATTTTCCAATTAACCCACTCTCCTTATAAATAATAAAGGGAGTGACAAAAAATCTGTCATTCCCTTTACAAATCATTATTTATCAATATTTAGAACAAGCTTAACTGTCCTTTTTCTTCTACAAACTTTGGTTTGTGAAATAATGTATTATCTAGTCTATCACTATTTAACCTATCTCTTAGCCAGTTGCCCATTATATAAGTAGCCAGTTCAGTACCAATCGAGCGGAGGACATTACCGTCACAACTTTGACCAAGCAGTTTTGTTTTGGTCGCATCACTGGAAATTTCATCATCAAATTCAAACCAATCAGGAATACCCATGATCCTAGAAATTTCATGCGGTTCGAAAATTCTCCACCACAATGGATTATCAGGGTGCGTTAAATATGAGCTTGTTACTTGTACCTTACGGTACGAAGTAACAAAGGCCGCTAACCTAGTACTATCGAGAGTGACAAGGGTATGATTCGACTCAGCACGAAAATTATTGTTACCTTTCTTATTTAGTAATCCCTCCATCACAGTTCCTTTAATTGGTTTCCAATTTCCTTGCTCAACGTTAAACCCTTTTAGTACCTGTTTTAGCGTAGGACGACGATGTTCAGGGATTTTCGGTGGTGTCGGCATCTTAAAACTATCCAGCGATCGAGTGCTGTATACGCAGTACCCTCTACGTCGGCCAGCAACGCTTCCCATATCGTAGGCGTCAATCATGACAGGACCTGTGGTATATGGAAACTTAATGCTCAGCAAAGAATTAAGTTGCTCAAACGCTCGGGACTTATAATACGGCACGACTTGTTCGATCAATACATAATCTGCTCCAGATGCATAAACGATCCTAGCGTAATGAGGACTTAAGGCAGTCGAGATGTCCTCCTTACGAGTACCAAGCATACTAAACTCAACGCACTCAGGGGAAAGAAATACAAGATCGGACTCCGGGATTAGGCTACTATGAATGTTCCTGAGATCAGTGAACAAAGATAAGCTGTTTCTGAAATTGTGACGATATACGTCTATGGCTTCAGCCCAAACATCAAGCGATCCAACTGGGCCATATGCTCCTAGATCCACAAGACAGGCAAGGCCCACACCTGCTCCTCCCGGCACCGAAAGTGTTCGAATTTTCTTTTGTTCAGACCCCATCAGCATTGGAGTACGGATATAAGCTAGGTCAAAACTGCGAGAATGCCTAATGACCAGCATGCCTTCAGAAACCAAGATATCGATTTGTTCCCTTGCTTTGATAACAGCACTAATTTCTCGATTGCATTTATCCATTAACGGACGTTCCCTCTTCCATCCCGCTCGTTTTCGCTTCGAGATTATGTGAGTCTTGTCATCCGTCTTCGTAAAGATTAAAGCGTCCCGTTCAATCGTCATATGGACCCCGTCACCCACATTAAAGTTCCCTGCCTCCAGCACGGTTGGTTCTAGGAAGATCCATGTGTTCCCTGCTTTTTCACTGGTCCGAATATTGCGAATCAACTTCACTTTCAGGTCATTCTGTCTACATGCTTCCATGGCTCAAATCCCCATTCTTTTGTATTAAAAACAAACGACCCCGATAGGTAGTCGCCTTATTCATCAGAAGATGTATTCGAGTAATCCAGAACTTAACTGGAATGATCAATGGCCTAGCATAACCAACTCAAACGCAAAACTGACCACCGCTTGGTTCGAGCCAGGCACTCTCACATCATTAATCTGCTTAGCAGTAAAACATGTTCACTTCTCTAAGAATTTATAAAGACAAAAAAAGCGCTTATTTAGAAAGACCCCAGAATTGATGTCATAAGACACATCTTGGTCACTTAATAAATAAGCGCATTTTGCTTTAGAACAAGTCCTGCCGCATGGCTAGACTTGAAATTTAGAAAAAGTAAATTAGGCATCATCTCATATTCTATCATTTTAGTGATCTGCTATTGGTGAAGGGAATACTTGCTTGTAAACCTGTATCTCCCCTCCGGATAAAAAACAAAGAACCTGGAGTTAGGCTAACGTCTTTCTTGATTCCTTAATTTTATTTATTTTATCAGATTGATGATGCAGCTTGTCCGAGGTCAAATTCAAGTTCTGTTTGTCCTTTTAATCGAATTTCATTTAAGATTGCAGCTGGTCCGGATAGCAGATTCCCTTTTCTAATTTCTGTAACCCCACGGTTGAATGCCTCAGTTTTAGTAATTACGTCTGAACTCCGACTCCCTACTACATGAAACAAAACCAGATTAGAGCCCGGCATTTCACTAACAAAAATCGTTTGTTTTTCCATCTTCTATTTTCTCTCCTTTTAATTAAATTTTGTCTATCTCAACAAATCATTAGAGAAACTTGATATCTCTCTTCCTAAGCGAGGCCAAATTTGCAGCTGAAAAATCCTCACTTGTCTGACACAGGCTAGCTATACAGCCTCCTTCAATGGCCAGATCCAATAAGTTAGTTACTGGATTTTTAACTAGACAAAAGCAAAAAGCGCATTATCTTAATAGACCAAAAAGAATTCCATCAAAAGACAGATTGGTCGCTTTAAGATAAAGCGCATTGAGTGAATTAGAATTATCCTAGCGCATGCCGGGACAAGAGAAAACAGCACAATTGAAGGTATAGCTAAATATTACCACCGTTTTGGTATCTTGGATAGTAGCATAATCTCAACCAATTCAACTGAGTGAGTAAAATTTGTCCGAAATAAGGGATACATGAATAAAACCGCTAGCTCCAGGTTTAGTCGCTGGGTTAACGGTTTTTTAATCTTTCTCTTTTAGTTCTTAAATGATCTTGAAATTGTTTTCTCTCAGCAAGCAAATCAATTAATTTACTCTCCAATGAAGGTAGCTCCGATACAGTAAACCGCTTCGTGTCTAAAAAGACTAGGTTTTTTCCTTTCCCCACTGCAATCACAACCCTTCAGACAAATCTAATAAGGTCATTATACACTACAGAATAGAAAAAGGAAAAGAGCGGTATAAAGGTTTGTTTTGATTCCGCTCTTTTGGAAAATGCTATTTAATGTTTACGATTGAGGAGCCTTAATTTCCGCCTCAATTGACTTCAACCGGTTAATAAGGAGCCCTTGGTTTGTGAGGATTTTCTTAGCATCACTTAATTTGTGACTTTCTTTTTCGTGGTCTCCATTGCAGCAATTTCTGCAAGTGCATTCGCCAAGGATATCGCGAATTATATCTTCATGTTTCCTTAATCCACCTTCAGATAACATTCTGCTTCTCCTCCTCGTTGAGCAACATTCCACGCTCCTCCAAGTGCAGCAGGATACCTTGTACCAAACGATACATCTCACGTGATTCGATCATATTTCGAAGATCACGTGACTCATTATTGAAGTGGAAACTATATACAAATACTCTACCCTTTATCACAAAACGATAAGAGTCCACAAATCTTCCTTCGCCTTTGATGTCCAGATCGGAGTACTCCCTGAAAGTTTGATTTCTTACAACTCTTACTGCTGCCCATGTACTGTATTTCGGTTCATTAATGGGAATTCGCATTGGGGTTGTTGAGTTTCCTTGCTCATAGAGCCGGTACAACGTATCTCCTCGTAATTCAAATAAAGAAAAGTCAGAACAGATTCTGAGGTCGAAGGGGTTAAACAACCCTTCTTCCTTTAACAACCTGTAAAGCTCGCTTATAGCAAACTTATATACCGTTAAGGTCTGCTGACTAAACTTCGCGAGCCTATCAAGAACTACGTTTAACAGTTCGTTTTCTTCTTGATAAGTAGACAATTCTTCAATTTTAACCATAAGTTCAGCTGAACTTGATTCGAATGCTTGCCGGATTTCAGAAATTTCGTTCCCTCGTCTCGTCGCATTGATAATGAGTTCATCGCGTATCCAAGAATAAAGACCATCGTATGTAAAATCCTTATTCTGCAGGAATGAGGAGAAGATTTCAAACTCCTCTTTATTTTTAAACTTGTATGTTCGAATATCAAATCGTGGGTGGCCAATAGTAGCCATATCTTTTATATTCAAATAAACCCTTAATGCCAACCACAACAATGGAATAATCCATGTTGCGATATTGGTATAATCAAAAGTAAAGAGATATCCTATTCCACCGTAAGCAGCAAAGCCTAAATACGTTATAACTGCAGAAGATTTAATAAGCTTAAATAGACCAATCTCATCCGGACGTACCTCTTTATACCCCCTGAAATCAAACAATGAACGAAGGATGGCAACTAAAAACCAGCTGGATCCGTTCATTTGCTCTAGGTGATACACGTAATTCCTTCTCATAGGAATTAGCTTGTCATCCATGGTTTTTCTCATTGCTTCCAAATATGATAAGTAAGTATTTTCGCTCAAAGACACCAGTTCCTTTCCATGAACGGATATATTAAAAATCATTTGCGCAGCGCCTCGAACTTCTCTACGATATCCTTTTGAATAAAGGTAGATTTGGATTGGGCAAACTGAGCATTAAAGTTAATCTTATGAAAGTAGATATTCTGCTTGTCCATCAGGTTATTCAATAAGGTCATTGTGAGCTGGGCAGCCATCTGATTCGTCTGAAGTCGTTGCGGATTGTTTAAGATTGTATCGCCGCAAGACTGACCAGGGAATTCAGTCTTCTCATCCCCTAAGATGTTGGGATAGACCCTCGTCACTGGTTCCAAAATGGTTTCGCCACGGAACTTATAACCGCATACGACCTGGCCGCCAAATCCGCTAAATTCGATCATCTGGAGTTCTGCCGGCGACGGATCGTCAAAAAGCATAATCCCTTCAATGCCTGCATCAATCCAAATCAAATCTTCAATCAGGTCAGAGTGAAAAAACTCGTCAAATAGCTGCCGCGTCTTGTTGTTGTCGACAAGGCCGACTAATATCGGAACTACTTGTACATTAGGCCCGATATTAAGATCACCAGAACCAAATAAGTTCGCGAGCATTTCGAGACTCGTTACGAATTCCGTAACGGCCTTCACTTCAAGACCATAATAATCGGCATACCGCTCAACCAGAGAAACAACCTTGTATTCATCAAGGTCATCTTGGTCAAATAGTTGCCGTTGAAAATTCTTCTGTTCCACCCGATCTGCGTCGATAAGGGTAATATCGAAGGAGATCGGCGGTCGTTCATTGGCCGCCAGATAACCTGAAATCGTTTGTAACAACGTCCGAACAAAATGTGACCCGTTTCCGCCAGCTCCGACTACGCAGATTTGGAACAGAACGTGATTTTTTTCTTTAACGTTAATTGCATTCATCGATTTATCACCTCAAATGAACAAGGAGACTCGAATCCGAGCCTCCTTGCTGTGCTATTTGACCAGCTTTACTCGCTGATCCCATTCTGTCGGGTACGGCAACGTCGCTGTTAGGTCAGGGGTTTCGAAGATATAACTTAATGGAAGCTGTAAATACGCCCCTCCATGCCCCACTCTGAGATTAACATCCGGCTCCTTAGCCCTCATATTACCGACAACTACATACAAGCGATACTTCCGCTCGTTTGCATCATCGACTAATGAAAATCCGGCCGGCAAAACATGATGTGAATGAATGTGCATCACGTCAAGATAGCGCGGCTCAGGAAAGTCTTTCCCAACGGTTGGCGCATGCACATGATCCCACGTCACATACTGCTCCGGACAGTCAAATAGATACTTCTCTTCGACTGTATCGTAAACGATCCGGACCATTGCTTCGTACTGATGAGCATCGTTCCAATATGCTCGGAAGAAGGAGATCGCCACCTTCAACATTTCACTGGGGATTTTGGGGAGGGCAAATTCAAACCCTTCCTTTACCGTGTCGACCATTGGAACTCGATTTGCCTTTAATACCAATCTTCCAAGTTTGCTGTCACGGACGCAGTAAATACGACCGTCATCCCCAGCAATATAATTGTTGGGTTGTCGTTTCTCTGCATTGAAGAATTCCCGAAGCCTCCAGAAGAATCCAGGCATAATCAGCAAGCTCCTTTGTCTTGCCCCCATGCATCGGGGAAGAGTTGCTTATTGTCGATGTCATATCTCCATTTAGTTCCCGATGGTGTCAGCTCTGCTGCATCCTCTTCTGTAACCATTTTCAAACGGATCTCCTCGAGCGTGACCGATTCAACTCCGTTATTGAGCTCGTCTTGGAAGAGCACATCGACTTCAAATACGGTCGCCGCGTAGTGAATCTTCCAAGATTCACCGAGCTTTACGGATTCCAACTCCGGCTCTTTCGGAGCTTGTTGTACAGGCGTTTTTGATTTAGCTCCTCCACGGCCATGCTTCTTCCTCGAATCCGCTTGTTTAACAGTATCAGCGCCGCAGGAACCTGCTGCATCCTTTTTGTCCTGCCCATCACTCGACGACGTAATTGCGTCGAAGCTGAACAAGGAAAGTTGTCCCCCTTCGTCAACAATCCGGTAACCAGAATCGTCTGATTCTGGAGAGGATTGATCACTCTCGCCTGCAGATGTCTGCTCGACACCATGAATTTGTTTCAACTCTATGGCAGCATTTACAGTGGCTCTCATACCTTCGATTTCCGCATTTACAACCTCATCGTTCGCTTCTTGTCCTAAGTTTGTATTTCCCATGATTCGTTAACCTCCGTTTATATGCGTTATTGGTTATTAAGTTCCTGCTCTTCAGTGGATTGAGACTCCTCAATCTCATCCTCAATAGAAAGAAGCTCGAACTGATCTGCGACGGTCAACCGAGTGTCCAGTAAGGTTTCCTCGTTAAAATCTTGACCTTGCAAGCTAATATACAACTCACGAAGGTTCTTCCCTCTGTACGCATGATCATTAGTCGAGCTTTTAAAGAATAATTCCGGTAGCCTTCTTAATTGGCTAAGCTGCGTTATCTCTATTTCTTTTAACTGGGGCCAGCAAGCGTGAAAATCAGGGAAGACATTGCCGAATGGATATCGGTATAGTCTTGAGCTTGCTTTTACAGGACCATCCTTCAAAGCGAATATCCGGCACTGTTCGATTTCTTTTCCTCTAATCACAAATTCAAAAAGGAGCTTAGGATGGCCTACGGACTCATAAGGAGTCTTGTAATACAAAATGTCCCGTTTGCTCTTCTCCACTTCGAGTACGACAATTTTGCGGCCGCTTATTTCTTCTTGATACAGGATCGTTCCCGGTGGCAAAAGTGGTGTCGTTACCGTCTTGGTTACCGGCATGTACGAGGTGATTTGTTCTTGAAACCACCGCTTTATATCAATATCCTTTTCGGTCCTTGCCCGTTCAGCGATCATCCGAAGTAAAATGCCAACGATCTCTTTACGACCTTCAGCTATGTTCAACTGTTTCAGCAGCGTACTGAAAAGCTGGAGAAGTACATCTTCATCGTAAAGGCGTTCCACTTTCCCTATGAGTAGCATTAACAGGTTATTTAGGCTGCCCTCTTCCACTTGTGATAGGTCAAACCGCTCCGCCAAAGCTCTGAGCACGAGCGAGAGGTATCTCATGTCCTCCTCAGAATTGCATCGACTTACGACCAGCTCCAGACACTTAAAAAAGACCTTTGGGTTTTGCCCTTCTAGAATCGGGCCGAAAATTTGATGAAGGGAAAATTTCTCTTCCGCAAGAATAAGCGCCGTCAATTCATTCGGTTCCATCATTGCATACAGTCCCTTCAGCAAATCATCCATCAATACACGACGATTAGAAACGGTTAAACCATTAGCCCGCCGCAGGACATGTACTAACTTGGTGTTGTCCTTTTCGTTCTCGGGCATCTGAATGATTGTTCCGTTTTGAATTAACTCGGACATGGTTCTCCTCCCTTGCTCCCCATTCGGTGATTTTCTCCTTTAATCGAAAATAGCAATCGCAGATTCTCTCGAAGATCAGATAATAGCTGCCTACACCCATCACATGAAAGGCGAGTCCAGTTTCGGACATCTCCATCTCCACGTGAACATCAGTGTATTCACAATCCAAATTCTCTTCGGAAATAGGCTCCCAGATCCACTCACGATCGGCCGCTGCCTCAGGATGAATACGTTCGATTTCTATCCACCTTGTCACTTCTGGAAGATCCATGTGAAAGGTGTAGTCATCGCCGTAATCCTCCAAAATATCTGCTTCACTGCCGGTCAAGATTTCCAAACCCTGAAGAAAAAAAGAATCATGACGGTCGCTCACCCGATCCATTGTAAAGACATAGTTCTCCGGCAGTTTCTTGCCAAGATCAAACAAGCGCTTCGCAACGACCAGGTTATCCATAGCAACATGATAAGTATCGATGTTCTCGGAATAGTACACACAACTTCTGCCCATGACACCACTCCTAAACAAACTTGCGTTTGCGATTTATTGAGGATTGTATCCCCTTGACTCGGTCCTTGAAATCCGCAATTCGTGCGACCTGAACGACTAGGTTCTCGCGATTTTCCTCTGCTTCGTTTTCCTCCGATTCATCCCCGGTTCGTAGAAACAAAGCTTGTTCCATAGCCATTACAGCTTGGTCATAGGTGAAGGATGAAAAATCAACATCTCCAAACCTCTGATGCCTATATGTTCCCCAGTGGAAAACATGCATCAACGGGACCATCACACCTTCTTTTCTATCCGCCACTTCTGGTGAGATGGCGGACTTCTCAATCACCTCGTGAAACTTGTCGAGATTCAATCGGTTTTCACTCCTTTCGGATTAAATTAGGGTTGTAGGGCAACAAAAAAATGCACTGCCCTTACCAATGACTAAGATCCAATAACTGGGGATCCTGCAAAAAATGCAATCAGTCACTCGTAAGAGGAGTGCATTGAACTTGTTTGAACTTGTTTCCAGAACGCTAACCTATATACCATCTTTTCA
This sequence comes from Paenibacillus provencensis, assembly GCF_042678545.1. Taxonomy (NCBI): domain Bacteria; kingdom Bacillati; phylum Bacillota; class Bacilli; order Caryophanales; family Paenibacillaceae; genus Paenibacillus; species Paenibacillus provencensis. The sequence continues at coordinate 49,675 of NZ_JBHTKX010000008.1, forward strand.
AATAAAATTCATACTCAAAAAGAATATTTCTTAATTAAATAAAATTAGTTAAAAGAAAAAGACCTTACTCAAGTTGAGCAAGGCCCGAATCGGAACCGGAGTCCCTGATTTTAAAAAACACCACAATGGAGTATTGACCAAGATAATGATCTTAGTACTGTGAGTTGCAAGTCTGTACTTCCTTCGTATAATCGAAGAAATATAAAATCACTTTGCATTGTTTACAGAAATTTTAGGATCTTTCAATGTCAAGGCTCCGTGTACGTAAAGGTTTTTAAGTGCTTTCATACGGGCCAATTTGGATGTTAAGATATGTGCTTCTCTTGTCATAAAAGACCGCCTCCTGGTAATTGAATTTTGGGTTGTAGGAACAAGAAAAAACGCTCCTTTACAATGCCCAAAGATTATTTCTCAAGAGAGAATTAATGATTTAGACGCTGTAAACGAGCGTTATTTAGAATTATAGGCATACCAAGGGTAGGTAAGAAATTAGAATTAAAATCAGAATGTCCTCTTCTGCCCTGGCTAGAGGATGGAGTAAAGAAGTAAAATGGTATGAAATAATCTTACCATAGGATAAAGAAAAAGAGAAGAACCGATATTATCAGTTCCTCTCCTCTTTAAACTTCACCGGCTGAACCGTCCCTCCGTAATTATCGTAAAAATCCTCGTGCAGTTGAAAGGTACTACCGTATCTACCGTATAACACCATGAACTCATTAGGTAGCAAGTTCTTACGGATCAGCTTTTTCAAATGCGAGCTGCAAAGCTCATAGGTAGCATCGTTTTCCGCGAATATGATCGCCTGCTCCTCACATAAAGAGCAGACTTTCTTGTCGGTTAAGTTACTCGGAAGTAAGTTCATTTCTGAATTCTTAAGTATTCCAATGACATACATGATTTGATGATTGGGACACATGATCACTGAGAAAGTACCATCGTCAAATCTACCCAAAATCTCGCGCATGTTTATCGTGCAGTGTCTGACGCAGCACTTCGACTCGGTATCATCCTTCCGTCTTTCGAGCACTTCATTTTTATTGTTATTTCTGATCAATTCTACCATTCAACTCTACCCTCCACCTTCGTTGGTTGTTATTTTAATCACAGTGTAGAAAAAAGGGGAATCCTTAGAATTCCCCCAACGACAGCCAAGTTGAATAATTTAATCAAGTACTGTGTGACCAAATAGTTCAATCCCAAGCTTAGATTTTACAATCTCTTTTGCAATTTCGAACTGTTTCATCATGATCGTTGTACTCTGACTGACTACTGGCATTCTCACATCCATCCACGGTCCGACATTAGAAGATGTATTGCGTAGAATGCTCCTCTTTTCGGTATACTCCGAATCATTAACTTGAATATTGAGATAGCCACAATCCAAACCAAAATTATCATCCAGTAGCAGAGTCATCTCACCATCAGTACCAGGCGTCCACTCTACTCGTTCATGGAACGCTGCAGAGAGTGCATTCAAGATAGACTTGGAGTTTTCATCGATCACAGACTGGACTCTTGCATCATATGCTTCGACCCAATGTTTGATCTCTTCAGTTTTTCCTGCCTCTTCTATCTCACGAGCTTTAAGCGTATTTCGGATTTCCTTAGAAATTCGGGTATGCTCATAGCCTTTCATAAGAGAGAACGCTTCAGCATGAGTTATGTCCTCCGAGATATAGTCTGTTGACAACGAGGACTCCACCAGATTGGTTGTGAAATGAAAAAGTTTCATCCCGAACGCAGTCTCCCCACGTTTACCACGGTTTGGACTTATTCTTTGAAGTACCGGTGCATCGTAGTTATACCATTCTTTAACGAAAGCAGGCGTAAGATTAACCGATATATTGCTGTTAAACTGATAAATAGATTCGAGACTATCTTCTTCGACCCATACGTCATCATCTCTCACTTCGTTAAAGTAAAGGAACTCTTCAATGTAGTTGAGGGAAACGATCAATCCGTATGGGTTTCTGTCCTCGCCCCTATTTAACCGAACCTCTTTTCCCCTACCTTTATGGATAGAGTATACGTCTTTATTCCACGCCAGTTTTACGGCTGCACGTGTTCCACTTCTGTAATACAAGAGCCGAATCGGTTCCTCAGCAAACTTCTTGGAGATGTGTTCAAGAGCAAGAGCCTTTGTTTCCGGGAGCTCTTTCCCAATGAGATGCGCTTTGACTTCCTCTTCGCAAATAGATGCCTCGATCTCTGCTCGGAGGTCCTCAAACCGTTTATCTACCTGACTTCTAAGATTGAATGCCACTTTTTCATTCATAATCGAAGCTGCGCCAATGCGAAGGACACGCTCCAATGAGTTCTTTACCTTACCTGACAGTTCCGTCGCAAGAACCTCTAACTGAAGCTTCTCCTCAACTTCCTCAAACCATGGAAAGTATTGCTGAACAGCTTCAAGAACCTTGTTTTGATTCTCCCCCCATTTCGCCTGATAGATCTTCTCTCGCGGAAGATCCAAAATCATCTTCGTGATTTCAATGGCGGTAATGGCAGCGAGTTTTACGATTTGTTCTGAGGTACAATACTTCAAAATTATATCGACTCGGCGGTCACCGAATACACTCAATCCTCGAAGTACTTCTTTGTACGTTGCGGTATTTTCATTGATTGAAAAAGGGTACACCGAGCGGATAACCTCTTGCATGAGCTTCATTCGAAGAAGTTCTTGGGCTGAAGCGGTTGTGAGATTTGAAAGAGTAGTCTCCTCCATTTGAATAGCCTTCTGTAAGTTTTCTGGATTAGGTTCGCGCATTTTCATTCGTCCTCTCTTGAGAAATTGGGTTGTAGGTGCAACGCAAAAAAGCACCTGAGAGGCGACCAACCAAATAGACACACGTGTAGTGTGAATTACAGGTTAATCATCTTTCAGATGCTTCTTTAATAGAATGCTCTCCTTTGCGCCTGCTGGAGAGGATAAGATAGATTAAAAAATAAAGGTATGAGGCTAGTTTATCACATCATAAAGACAAAAAATAGGAGAAGTTACCTCCTCCTATTGTTGCGGTATTAAACGATATCGCTCTTCTTCGCTATAGACCATTATATAGAATTTATAAAAATCAGATTATCTTAAACATTTTGTAAGGTGTAAAGATATAGTTAATATATTCGATGTCTACACCAAAACTCTTTCCTTTTCTTCGTAGTCGAATTAAATATCTCAGCAGCGATACATGTGTCGAAGGGCTGATGTTTCATGCAGATGTTCGGTGACGAGTTCAGGAAACGATAAGCGGTTATTTGTGTCTGCTGTAAATTTCAGATACGTAAACCCATTACAAAACACTGAATGCACCATTTTTTCAGGAACTCCTATATTGTTATATATCGCACCTAAATCATCTAGCAGCGTTCGGATCTCTTCGAACTGAGACTTGTTCCAGTAATACTGTGTTGGTCTTATAGTTACCACACCGGCAAGATACTCCTCTTTATAGTGCTTAAAACCCACCTTGAAAGAAAGTTTATTTTCAAGGATTTCCTTTAAAAGGAGAAACTCCTCGTTGCTTAGACCACGTATGTTATTCTTTTTATTATCTACCATTTCAGAACACTCCTTGATTTAAATTAGGTTGTATATAGGCATAAAAAATTCACCTCACCAGACAATCAATTTCAATACTCGAGAGCGAGATCATTAATCATCTTGTGAGATGTACTTTTGGTTAATTCGATAAAGGGCTACTATGAACCCTTGATTACTATGAGAGTTAGCTTGACTTCCGCTTACCCTTACCGTGCTTTCGGTTCCCCCTTTTCATTTGACCTTGGGGCCCTACATTACGAGGTTCGTTATTGTCATTTTGACATGCGACAGCAACTTGTTCAGCAGAGAATTTTAGGTTATCCTCAGCCACAATAGTCCGGAGCTCTTCAAGCAGTTCCTGCTTAATTGTGTTCTTTATCTCCTCAAGAGATGGCTCTCTTTTACCATAAGCCGTTCTCCCTAAAGCGATCAAACCCGTTACAGATGCAAACACTCCAGAAGCATCCTTAACTGCATCCAGTAATTGCTTATCACTTTCGCTAAAGGCATAGGTCACTCCTACAGTAGAGGCAACGAAATAAGCTGAGAGTGAGACTACCGCTACCCAAAATGAGGCTTGAGTGAAGGTCATTCTCTTCTCTTCTCGCAATTTAGTAGAATTGCTGAATAATAAGAGTGTCAAGTCATGAATCCATCGTCCAATGGAAACAAAAGCAACACTCCCAACTATCGCCAATATGTAATAAAAAGGCGCGTAGTAATCCATCGCTTTTGGTAATAGCATTGCTATTCCAATATACAGAAAGTATGAGACACCAATAGAAAACATAATAGTAAAAAATGTGGTGACCAACTTAGCCCATATACCAGAAAATTTATTTACTACAGCAACTATTAGACCAGCTGGCATTATCAGTATAAGCAAGATTATATGTAGAACTTTAGAATTCTTATTAAAGGGTGCTGTAATAAAGAAGAAAGATCCTACCAAAATTACATAAGCGATACCTACAGCCCATAGGACCCCCATATAAATATCGCTGGATAAGAATTCCCCAATCATTGGAACAAAATAATACACGTCTAAAGTCAAAAGTGTAAGACCAAATACAAAACTTAACCAGACTAAAATTTTTTTTGAGTTTTGAAGAATCATAATGACCCCTCCCATTAATTTTTAATAACTTCTTAAAAGTAAAAAAACACCCCTCAAAGAATGATAAAAGTAAGACACACGTAAAGTGTGAATTAACTTGAATCACCATTTAAGGCGTGTTAGTTTGCTTAGAATGCTCCCTGTGCGCATGCTGGGAGTTAGTGGACGTGTATAAGGTATATGTCAATAATATCACAATTCCATAGTTGCTAAAAGGCACTGCGGGATAGAATATAATATTTATTTAAGCTCTAAAATCAAATCATGCTGTATATCCAAAATTTATACCACTCAAAATTTAGCCTCCCTTTCTTACGATGGTAGAATTAAGGAGATAAATGTTGGAGGAGGTTTTAACCATGATGAAAACTGAATCTTTAAAAATAAATGCAACAAAATACTCGGGTCTCCCACTTCAATCCCTTAAATTTCTGGTGAAGACATCAGCACCAGTGGATAAACTTAGAAAGAGAGAAGTTTGGAAGGAGATTTATTACAGATATTTCACTCAAGGCCGCGAGTTCAACTTGTACAGTTTATTAAGAGGAGAACCAGTAGCATTCAGTAATACTATCGGATGGGAGCTCGATACCGAAGAAGTTGAAATCCCTATTCATCATGCAGAAGATTTTATCAAGAATTTAATTGATTTCATCCAGTATGTCGAACAGAAGATTCTATCTTCTGATAATCTTCAATTTCATTGGCAGCTTCATGAATTGGCGGGTATGCAATCCATGATTGAAAGGGTTCGAGATGCCAAAATTAAAGATATGAACACACGGCAGAAAATAAACCTTTTCATCGACAAGATCAATGAAGCTCGGAGGATAGCTCTTCTGCAGATTGAGAAAGCTGAATCCGTAGTATTAACAACACCTAATGATACATACAACCTGGGCGAAAAATCTCATCTTAGTATTCAAGAAGAGAAAACTGCTCTGTCGAAACAACAGTTAGTCCACTTAAAAATTGCAATATCGAAAGTGAATAAAGGGCAATGGATGGAAATGATTAAAAATCTTCGTATTTACTATCCCGAGGATCAACAGAAAATAATTCGCCACGGAGTGAAAAAATATCCTCATGACATCATTGAGTATCATCCATGGCAAGCATTTATCGAAAATAGGGATATCCGAAATCCAGAACTGAATATGCTCAGAGCCCTATTTATTGGTATTGAAAAGTCCGGCCTAACCGATTGGTTCCAACATCTCAAACTTACGTCTGTAACTGGTTTTTTACGTTATGTAAAAGACTGGTTCTTCGAAGCTGAGAAAGCGACAGAGGATTTCTTTGTAAAATTAGAGCTAGAACTGCTCAGAGAGATAAGTGAACATTCAAGTCCTACCGTTAACGGTGAAGAAAACCCGGCATTCTACGAGTCAAAAAATTTATATAACGATTATCTACTGAACGAGCTGGAAAAACATTATTGGATTGTCGAGAGATATGAGAATGGTAACATGTCTGAAATGTTAGATTATGCTCCAGGATATTACGAGATATTGAGTGAATATATGGCTAATCCAGTTAGGGTAGCCAATTTAAAATATTCGAGGTACGGACTTCTTCAATTTGAAATGGTTAACGATTATACTAAAGGGCGCCTGACCATCATTGACTTGTATTATGACCTTTTAAAGAAATTCAATCGTAATCTCGCTTGGAACGAGGAATCCTTTCTTAGGACAGGAGACAAATTTTCCATAGCAAAAAACGTCCCAACGAAATATTATTCGAAAATCAAACGGTTTTTCCAGCTTCCTTTAACTCTAGAGTTCGATGCTGGATGCGCATTAAACGAAGATCGGCCGGTAACAAATCAAAGTTCAATAGAAAGTGTTATTATCTATAAGTTCATACGCGGAGTTATAAAAACATCGGAGCTACGCTGGTTATATACTTCCGAAGAAGGGTATGCATTTTTTAAAGCCAATACTAAAGTTTTTCGAAGTAGTGGAATGTTTCATTCACATGAAGACTACGTGGCTGAGTTTATTTCTGAAGTCATCCCCCTGTTTGACTTCAGAGATCCGGACCAACTTCGCAGATTCTTCCAACTTGAATTCAGCACAAAATACATCTACGGGCCCTATCCAAAAATAAAAAAAGAGGTGGCCGATCGAATTGTAAGAAAGCTCCATGATGAAGTTCCTCATGAGCTGCAGATCGTATCCGAGTTCTTCGATGGAATCGAAGAAGAGTATACCGAATTCGAAGTTTATGATCAATTTGACGGACTTTCTCCCTTCGAGTTGTTAATACTCCAACAGCAAGGGATAGAGATCGGTAAAGAACAGCATTTTAAAGGTTATAAGGAAAATCTATTCAACACAACTACCCACTTCACTCCTGATGAAGTAAGAACGAGATTTATTATTGATTACTACAAGAACTATTATGGTTCTTAGCATGTAAAAGACCCCGTCTCCTTTTACCGGAGCGGGGTCTTTGCGTCAACAAATTTTGATTTAGGAAACTCTTTGGTTCCCCCATGTTAGACGAACATTTCCTTTCTCGTCTGTTTCTTTTTCAATCAAGCTGTTCAGGATGTCGAGGTCTATGCCAAACTCATCAAAAATTTCAGCCTGCTCTTTAAAATCTAATGTCTTAATGTATTCGTTGATTCGCTCTTTGCTCATCAACAATGCTAATAGGTTCTGCTCGATCGTATGGTCGTATGTCACCATATGGATCTCCTTAGCTTCTGTACTGTTATATCGAATAAAGCGGAAGCAGGTGGGTAGAGAGAGGGCGCATTACTACATAATCCGGCTGGTTCCACACTTTATTTACATGTGGTTCCAGACTTTATTTACCGGTCCCACACTTTATTTGCATGGTTCCAGACTTTATTTACTGGTTCCATACTTTATTTGCATGGTTCCAGACTTTATTTACTGGTTCCATACTTTCTTTTCATGTGTCCCCAGATCCGACTATTAAGCATGTTTCCCTCAAGCCCCCGTTAGAACCGTGCGAGCTGCTTTCACAGCACACGGCTCGCGACTAATTTAAGCCTATCCGTTGATTGCCCGAGTGTTCGGGTGTTTCTTAGCGTGGCATTCTTGGCACAGAGTTTGTTTCAGAAGATCCCTGCTCGCAGCGATCACCGCGAGTGCATCCTTCCTCCTATTTCTCTTGACCATTCTTTTGTGGTGGATTTGCATTCCTGCATCCCCACCGCATTCTGTACAAGTTTCATTCGAGGCAAGCGCCTCGAGTTTATCTCCCAGCGAATTACCCTGAACAAGACGGCCTATGGTTCCCTTCTCCGCCTTGTCATCGTCTTTGGAGTGCCATCCGTGCTGTTCGTTCGCATTCCGGATTTTATTCGCGACTTCCAGTGGAGTTCGGTAGGCATAGTCGCTGAAATAGCGCATATACACCGGTTTATCTCCGCTCTTGGCACGAATCCGCTGTCTCGTCTTACCGTAGACGTGTATCTTGTTGACCACGTAAGAATCGATCACTTTAGCGATCGAGCACTTGTGCTTGCGACCAAGCCAGTGCATAAGCATCCAGTAGAGTTCCTTGTCCAAGGTGTTGGCCACCGAGCTCCAGTTGTTCGCTATCAGATGATAGTTGCTCCATCCGCTTACAACCCTGTTAATCGCAACGATCATGTCGAAAGCAGGATTGTTTGAGTGTAGCTCTGTTAACGCCTGCAGCCTCTTCCTAATGCGCTTAATTCGCACTCGTGGAGTGTAGACAAGCGCATAGTTGTTTCGGTACCCATGCCCTTTCGACGAAGGTTTCTGAATAATATCATAACCCAGAAACGTGAACCCTTCAGTAGCGTGCGTTATCTTGGTCTTCTCCTGACTCAACGTGAGGCCTAAATTATCAGAGAACCATTCTGAGATGGTCTCTTTCATTCTCTCCGCTTCACGTTTGTGGTAGTTACCCATGAGGATGACGAAATCGTCCGCATACCGAACATATCCCAAACTCTTGCTTGCGAAATATAGTTCGGAGTCCTGCCTGGTGTATCTGCTGCGCTCTTTCCTAAGCTGCCGTACCATCGCGATCATTTCATCTCGTGAATTTAGGGTCACGATTGTACCCTTTTCACTGGATGATGGGTTCTCTTTCAGCTCAACCTTGTAGGTTGTTCTATTCTCCGACAACGCTTTTGATAGCTTCCGCAACTTGTTCTGGAAATACGCATACTCCTTAGAGTCTCTGCGCTTCTCCCGATTCATGTTCTGCTGACTTGGAGCTATAAACTTGTCGAACTCATGGAGATAGATATTAGCCAGAATGGGGCTAACAATGCCGCCCTGTGGAGTTCCATCCTTGGTAGCAAAAACTGGATTGGCCCCATCTGTACCAAACCCCATCTGATATCCGCTTTTCAGGAATTTGTTGATGAGTTGAATGAACCTCTCATCCGCGATCCTGGCACGCAAGACGTTCAGAAGCTTGGAATGCTTGATGTTATCAAAGCATCCCTTGATATCTCCTTCGATAACCCAGTCGAACTTTCTAGGAACGATTTCGCTGATCGCCGTTTGGCAACTACGACGCGGCCGGAAGCCGTGAGATGCATCCGAGAATAATGGATCGTAGAGAGCTTCCAAGATAAGTTTAACCGCCTGTTGAACAAGTCTGTCCTTGATGGCGGGAATCCCTAGTGGCCGCTTTCCCTTACCGTTACCCTTTGGGATTTCAACTCTTCTGACCGGTGCCGGCACATATTCTCCGGTACGCAGCTGGGTTGACAGGGAAGCGATATGTTCGTCCCTTCGTTCTTCAAACCCGCTTCGGTTCATCCGATCCACCCCTGCAGTCTTGATACCTTTATTGCCTCTGATGCAGTCCCATGCGTACGATAACATTTCCTCGTTCTGGACGATTTTGTACAGTTTGTTGAATCTGCGCTTCTTGTCCGCCTTAGCCACTTTGGACAGGTAAGCAATTCGTTCCATGACGTTCATAGAGGATCAACCTCCTATTCAATGGTCGGAATTGCTTAAATTAGCCTAGCGTCATTCACCAGCACCCGACACTGCGTCACCGCCGCGTGGGTGTCCTACGTCCCTCGACGTAAGTGTACTCAGGCTTTCCCTGACCCAGATTACTCTAACGCTTCCTTCGGATACCTGTCTCTCATTGGGTAGCCAGCACCCTCCATACAGATTCCTTTGCAGGTTATCTGCGTAGCACGCATTGAATATCCTTAGGTTGCTTTCAAATGGTTTTACGCCATCGGCGTTCATGTCTATCCAGACGGTGACATATGTAGTGCTCCGTCCTACCAGTGAATTACCGGTTCTGTGAGGCCAATCCTGTTCCTCACATTGGATAGATAGAGCTTTACAAGGATTCTTTCGCTCTAGGGCCCGGAGTATTCCCCACCCATCTCAGCTTCATAAATGACCTATTAACCATAGATATTCGCACCTTGAAGTGACGCTCTTGCCTACAATCCTTTCGGCTCACGTCCCAACTTTCACCCTCCAAGCTTGACCCGACGAAACAGGTTTCTGCTCCTGTTTTGTGGGGAGGGATTAGGTCGCGATTCTACATAATCGCGGTAGATTCCTATCGTGAGATAGGCTCTCTACATTGCTACGCAGACATCATCTGCCGCCCGAACTGCTCCAATTTAGGTATATTCCACTGTAACGACTCCACTATCACTTTATTACATGAAGGGATATTGACGCTCGACTTCAGACTCTGCTGGGTACTGATCAGAATGCCATTTTGGGAAGTTTCATACTCCTCTATTAACTGCGTCCTTCTTTCAAAAGATACATCGCCTTTAATAAGGAATACAGGACGGTTCGGAAATCGTTCTTGGATCAACCTATAGTACTCGGCAGCCGTCTCCAAGAATACCGTGCCAATGGCCACCTTTTCATCGAACTTTTCAACCAAGGACATGATGTAATAAAATTTACTCGGCAGTAAGAGCGAATCGTACTCATCCATCAAATGAGGGCACGAGGTTGATTTAATCAGAAGTTGAATCTGACGAATGATCTTCAGCATGCTCTCCTTTTTTGAGTTACCTGTCTTTACGAAGTAATGCATCATCTTTTGAAACTCATTAATAATTTTCCCATAGATACTTACCTCAGCAGCATTTTGCTCGATGCGGTGTGGAATGTGACTGTAAATTTTCTCACCCACAATCTCATCGAATTTTCTTGTGATGATCGTTTTCTTGATAAGTCTCGAAAGACTTTCACTGTTTAAAATGTCCTGATTGTGCTTCTTGACTCCAAAAACAGTAACCTTAGCAGGGCTAAAGCATTGTTTGAAGAGTGATAATCCACCATAGGCTGGATATGGCCGGTTGTAATCGGTGTTTGCAAGCTCCTCGATTACTCCTTCCTTATTGACCTCATACTTGAAATTACAATCGCACATCATGTTGATGGAGTTGTTATACAGTAGCTCCAAAAGCGGATAGATCTCATTAATATTGTTTCTAGTTACCGTGCCTGTCGTAAGCAGCTTGTGCCGTACTCTCCGGAAGCAGGAAAGCACCGCCTTTGTTCGCAGGGACTTTGGGTTCGTAAGTTCATCCGCTTCATCCATTACAAGAGCCACCTTTTGACTCCGAATACGAACAAATTTTTGAATCTGCCGCTTATACTTTTGCAGCCGGTTCAGCGAGATCAGCACGATCTGTCCTGACCTTATGGATTCAATATCCTTAAGCGAACGGATCACAACAAATCTCTCACCAAAATTTGCGAGCTTCACTTCCCAAGTCAAATGGATCGCAAGTGCCGCACTAACGACAAACACGTTCCGAACTGCCTTTTGCTCAAGAAGCCTCTTGTACCAAGCAATGGCTCCAATCGTTTTACCGCTCCCCATGGACCAATTAAGGATGCTATAACGCTTTTGCATAACAAGACCGAGGTCATGTTTTTGCATAGGGTTCAGCTTAATAACTTCATCACGTGAGGAATCATATAAGCTAAACGCATCTAAGAAACGATCGACTTCCTGGCTGCGTCTCATTCCTACAAGAGCTTGACTCTGCACCTCGTAAGCCTCTTTTTTTCGTTTCCAGAGTTTAGAAAACATTTTGTCTTCGAACGGATAAATATCGTCATGGACCATGGAATTGAACGAGGCTGCTCTCTCCTCCCTCATTTTGTTAAGTTTAGCCTGCATCTTCGGGCTATACGCTTTGAGCTTCAAACCGTAATTTCTCTTAACCAGCCGAATCTCGTCACGGTGAACAACGTTTTGATTTTTTAGTACTCTTCTCAAATAGGCAAGCACCTTACCCTTTGTTATCCGCTTCTTTTCCCATTCTTGCACAGTCATTTCCTTTGGCTTTTCTTCAGAGTGATAGCGATTCACGTAATCAACGCACTTCGCATAGTACTGTACCAATGCCGGATGCCGCTTGATGTCAAAAAGCATCTTCTTCACTTTAAACGTGAAATCAAGATCTTCACTATTTGCGTTCTTACCCTCAAAAAGGATCTTATGCCGAACTTTCTCCTTACTCTTCTTCAGAGGTAGTATATATTGATTATGGACATAATCTGCGCCTTTGGCGTCGAATGACGGAGCTGGGGTCTTTGCTAAAGAATACTGAATTGCTTCCAAGTGTTCACTTCGTTTCTGGAAGATCATGATCTTCGTTTCAAATTCATTTACTCCGTACATCTTGAACGCATCGCGTGGCAACTCAATCTGACATACAAATGAATATCTCTTATTCATCTCCTCGATCATGCTGGCGTCCGAAAAATCGTCACTTAAAAAGCTACTGGGGACTATTAATGCAAGGAATCCTGCCGGGTTGAGTAAATCATGTGCGCGGATACAATAAAATAGTTGGCTGAGATATCGTTCTGTTCTATACTCCCACCGAAGATTGAACGGAGGATTACCGAAGATAATATCAAACTTGATTCCCGGCTCATAAATCCGAATGTCTGAGCATTGAATCTGAGCTTCAGGGTACAGTTGTTTAGCCACCTTGAATGCCTTCATGTCCAGCTCATTGCCGTATACATTAGCCTCCATTGGCACAAAGTTAAAGAACGTCCCCATTCCGCAGGTCAAATCAGCGATTAGATCATGCATGCTCGGTTTGATGACCCCGACAAGGAACTCGCATAAAGACGGCGGGGAAAAGAATTGGCCCTGCTCTATCTCCTTTTTAGCCTCAGCATATGCATGGTAGCTGCCGTAATCGGAACGAGATAGACCATGCAAACCCCCGTCCCCAGTATAGGCCTGGTAAATATCCGACGAGGAAATACCGAAGTCTTGCTTCGTCTCAATAATGTGTATGATCTTTTCATTTATTTCTTTTCGTTTTTCGTATGGGATAATTATTCCGGAATGTTGGTATTTCATTAGTGTCCTCCAATGTCAATGAATTAAAAAAAGACACAGATGAAAGAAGCGGTTCACTTCTTGCACTGTGTCTCCATAAGTGGATAATGAGCTTTAGATATACTTCAAGTAGTCTTTTGCGAAGGCCATCGCATCATCGTGGGTTATGAACTTTAATTCCACTTTTCCGTTTTTAAAGCACCTGAGTGATTCGAATTTATTCATAGATGTAAAACTAAATACCTCGAACCAATCATTTCTTGCATAGCTGTTACTTAATTGAACGAGTGTGCTCCGCATAACTTTGGCTCCAGAATCAAAATGTTCAATAGCATGCAGTAATTTAGATAAATTTTCAGATCGATTATTTCTGAATTGACCATTAAACCATCCTTCAAAATACAGATAGTCTGCAATTGACACTTTAACTGATTGAACTTTTACTTTAGAGATGTTGTAGATCGTACCTCTAAGTGCCTCTTTGATCTCCTCGCTTGCCTTTTCTGAGAAGTTCTTGCCATCCATCTGAAGAATAATATCATCTACAATTTCCTTGTAAGTCACGCTATGGTCGTACTTGCGAAATTCACTCGTGTTAATCGTGATAGAATAATTTTTTCTAAAATATCCGGCAATCTTGCTGATGAACAAATCGAGTTTCTCATCCAATTTTAGATCCAGGTCCTTAATTAGGTTCCCTGTGCTTAAAAAATTGTTTGACATCTCGTTGTTTTGGTAGAACCTTTTTGCCTTTAGGATTAGAGATACGGCTGAATCGAAGTTTTTCTGCGTTTCATCACAAAATGCCTTATCCTCATCCGTAATAAGTGAATTGTTCTCGATCGTTACTTCATCAAACTTTGAGATTATATCCCCCAGTCCGAATTCTGAAGTGATACTTGGTTCATTTGCAGCCAACGGATCCAATATCTGGCTTAATGCCTGCGTAGGTTGTTCAAAAATAGAGAGCTGTACTCCTCCCATTTACTTCTCCTCCTTGATAGTGGTATTTGGGTTGTTTAGGCAAAAAATAACGCCCAACCAAAAGCACCAATCTCCAAAAGTATGCATGGTTGCACAATTCGAAATTGATTTGCTTGGTTAAGCGTCATTTAAAATAGAGTGGGCTCCGTATCATCTAAAGCTAATGACTCAATCCAACAGAAGGAGCGGATCATAAAAAATGAAGTCCACTCCAGTAAATTAATACCTTTCTTCTGTCTCCAAAATCATGTGCTGTATGAGTCGACCTACTTCATCAATACTTTGATTAAAATGATTAAAGAACAAAGTTGTTTCGATCCATTTCCGAAACCTTTCGTCGTTTTCCATATCGTGAGCAATTGATAAAAGACCATTTGCAACTAATTCCATTGCAGTCTTTTGCTTCTCAGTTGGACCATCCATAAATACTTGATTTTCAATTCTCAAAAATTTTGGGTGATGGCCGGCCTTTACATGCATCTGTGGTGTCCCATCAGATTTTGCAACCTTGATATCGGTGATAAATCCTTCGTCGTCCCTTAAAGTAATTCCAACATTCATTGCTTGATGCAAAATGCCTTCTGCTACATTCTTAGCGACCTCAGTAGTATCTTTAATGGGCTTGTTTAGACTCAACGTGACTAACAAGTTCAATTTTTGATTCATGCCTATTTTTCCTCTTCTCATAATGTCTTCTGTAAACGATCCATTTTCCCTGTTAAATCTGGCTTCCCTAGGTGTTGTTCCCAAGAGCAGCGTGCTATTTCGCTAAGTTCTGACCATTTCTTACGAGGTGTCCCATCGTGATAGGTCGACCGTCTCCTCGTATCAGCCTCATAGGCGATTTCACCTTGTGTTTTGTTCAATTTTAATCTCTTCCTTTCCTCATAATTGGGTTGTAGGCATATATAAAAAACACCTGACCAAGAATCAAAGAGGAATGGACACACGTGTAGTGTGAATTCAACCTTGATCACCTTGTCAGGTGTTTCTTACTTAGAATGCTCTTCTGCGCCTGCTGAAGAGAGGAGTGAATTATATAATGGTATAGCTATAATTATAGCATGGAATTAAACTTTGTTAAACCGAACAAAGAATTTAAAAAAGGAACTAACATCCTACAAACATAGGCCTGCAGGAGATCTGTAATCTGCAGGCCTTTTTCTTTCATAATTATCAAATTTCGGAGTAACTTCCTTCTGTAATATGGGGCGTGCGTTTCAAATTAAAAACGACAATCTATCCATTATCACCTCAGTAAATTAGGTCATCAGGTGAAATAACATAAATATAGGCATATCTTTGTATTGTTGTTGTTGCTCTATCGACATTAGATTATATGCAAACTGTGCTTCATCCACATAATCTAATAGTATATTCACACAAAAGAGAAGTTCATGGTTATCTGAACGAACTGCTTGACGTCTGAGTCGATACAAAATTTGTTTGTCATCAAAGTTCAAATTTTGTTGTCGCTTTTTTACCTGTAACATATTCACAAGTACTACAGAGTCATTACCAGAATACTCCTCTATAGAACCCAATGCAGCTATATATTTATCATAAATATGGATCGCTATGCTTAAAAGTTCCCCATTTTTGCAAATGTCGTACGCTCTAATACAGGATAAACAAAAATGATTTGTTGTGTTAAACACATCATTATTTGTGAAAGGATCTATCATATCAAATGATTGCTTGACGATTTTGGAATCGAAGTTTATTGACATTAAGAATTTTTCATTAAGTAAAGCATACACACTATGCTCATTTCTATCCTTTTGCTGATCATATTGTATTAATACTTCTTGGTCTAGCATTGTCTGAGAAAATGCGTTCTTAAGAATCATACCGGAATCAGGCTCATAAAATAACGAGATAGTTTGGTTTCCTATACGAAGATTGATAAATCTGACCAGATGCGGATCAACTATAGATATTCTGGTAAGCTTGTTACTGTGCACTGTTTCAATCAAAGAGCGGAGTTGAGACTCAATATCTTCATCTTCCTGCTCTTCAAAAATTGTATCTTCTGGGATACCCAACAGTTCAAAAACATCCTTAGTATGATTAAGAAATACTTGATACTCTTCATAATCGAAGTCCACTTTAAAATCGTCGTTAAATTGGAATACATTATCATTGAATTCTATTTTTTTGCTGATAAGTAAATCTTTTAGAAACGGCACTACTCGTAGTTGTGATGAAAGAGAAGTAAAACCAATAAACTCTAACCGAAAAATATTCGCATTTTCTGAAATTATGATCTTTACATCCTTTTCTAATTGAATAGTTAACCTGTCATCTTCAAAAGTAATTTCTGAGTATAGATCATAAGAATTATTATTAACGTCGATTTTAATTATATCTTTTTTAGTTAGAGCAGTAATTCTATTAATACTAAGCGGATGGCGTAAATCAGTACTGTCAGTTCCATACATAGTGAAGTCATGATCAAAAATATTGCTCGTTTTTGGATCACTTAAATCAAAAGTTAGACTAGTTAAAGTGAAATTTTTAAAATCTAAGTTGTTAGCTTTTCTCTCTAATAGAACTCTTGGTTGAAATTTTTTTTCAACTAGGAATTTACGACACACTTTGTATAATGTTGTCTCATCCAAAGGACGTAATCTTATAGACTTTGTTTTAGTTTGAGGTCGCCCTTCTATTAGTTGTTTTAGCTCTAGGCTTAATAGTGACTTATAAAATATTTTTGTCTCACCACTTGCTTTTATTTCAACCACTAGCAACAATACTCCATCATGATTTAAATAGTTTTTATAATGTGCCAAATTCATTGAAAATGAACGAATGCCTCCATGAAATTGGACTACTTGAGTTCCCTTCACCTGTACAGGAACAATACCTATTAAGGACTCCTTTCTTTCAGAACTATCTGAAAAAACTTGGATATCACCATCAAAGGAAACACCCTTGTCTCCAACTGGAATGTTTGGAATTAAATATGAATGTGGTTGAACTGCCGCATTAACTACTGCATTTACTGCCTTCAGCTCGATTTGACTATTGGAGAACTTTACACTTTTCATATGATTATGACCCTCTCATTAGAAATACTTTTTCAATCCTGCCTTATAGTTACCAAATAACTCTTTTAGTTTTATTTCCCTAAATTTATTGTTATCAATATTATATCTGAAAGTAGAGAGTATCCGCTTAATAATACTCTCCTTTTTTACTATTACTAGTCGTTATTTTCTCGACAAAAAAAGGGCTAAGCAGTCTCCTACTTACCCTTTTGCTTGCTGGAGCTTATTCGCCATTAATTCAATGCAAAGATTCTGATTAGTAATGCAGTTCCTTTCAGTTCTGTTGATCAATTCTGAACCACCCCGCATAGTTAGTGCTAACATCCACAAGCTAGATAGCAAATCGATTTGCCACTCCAAAGTCTTAGTCGTCATTTTCTGTTTCTCCTTAATCTAAATACTATGAAAGGGATCTCCTAGCCAAATTCATGCTTAACCATAACTATCATGTTTACTAACACGAACAAGTGAAACATGCTAATTTGGAATATGATCATACCAGTCGAGATTCGCCCCTTTTGGTAGTCCATCTTATACAAAAAGAAGAATAGGACCATCAAAACCACATACACCATTAAAAACACGATTAACGAATTCATTGTGTAATCACTCCTTCAAGATATATTTATTTATATAAAATACGTTGCACGATTTTTACCAGCATTTGAAAAAGTAAACAAACACAAAAAAGCACTTCTTCAAGAAACCAGAAAAAGTACACACGTGTGGTGTGTCATTTAACCTTGGTCACTTAAAAAAGTGCATTGAAAGTGTTAAAATGCTCTCTTCTGCGCTGGCTAGAGAGAAAAAAATGTGAGAAACGTATGGTATATAAGCATCATATCACATTTTAAATTTCCTCGTATAGACTATAAAAAGTAGATGGAGCCGCATGAATCATCACTCCCGTAAATTAAAGCTTAGACAACCGCAGTGCAATAATGGTTAATACCCCACATATCCGTCTGAAAACATCCTAAAATGAGTTTTTTATATCTCACAGGGCCAGCTACTAAATGAACAAATTAAGCCAGCAGTGGTTGTAACCCACGCTGGCCTTTCTAGTTTGTCCATGAGGAGCAAAGCGCTTTTGTTTGTTTAATCATTCGTAAAGATACATCTTAGCTAGTAATGCTTCGAGCTCAATTTTCAAACACATTTCAATTCCGTTTTTCCAGTATTCAAAATCACTGTATTTCTTATTGAACAGGGTCATGCTTTTTCTAAATCCACTATCCGATGAAGTATACAAAAAGCACATCTCAAAGGGTTCTTTTAGTAAATCATAACTGAATGATTTCGCGATCGACCGCACAATTTGGTGCCTATGCAGATTAAATTGCTTTGTTAGAGCGCTCCGCGCTTCATTAATGACAGCTTGGCCAGAACCATGAATTGGATTGAGGTTGGAGAAGTCAATATCAAAGTCTGTCTTCCAACCCGAGAAAAACTCATTCATCCACCTCTCGATCATACTGCAGATATGGAGACTAAAATTTTCGTAAACATTTGCGTTAGTTGTATGGCCTATACCGTTACGATGCTTCCATACATAAGTACTAACCGATCTGCCATGGAAGGCATACTTTGTCTCTATATAATTGAGGTAAGAGTTTTTATGCCTCTCATTTAGCTGGACCATCTTTTGAGCGAACTGATCTGTTATTTTATTCATGTACCCATTCATATTGATCTGCATAGCCGGTTGATCCGCTTGTTCACTTTGAACACAATATTTGACGCCGTCTTTAGGTGCGGGTGAATACATATTATGAACAGTTAAGGATAAGTCAATTAATAAGCGATACAATTTATCGGTTGTGATTTTTTTACTCAGATGATCATTAATTATCCCTAATCGGTCAAGCTCCATACATATAAAGTCAACGTGCCTACCAGCGATACTTGGAGTTATCCCTACTTTTGCAAATATTTCATTGTCTATGGCAACCTCGTCAATAAGTACCTGGTAAGCAGCTTCAGCTTCTTGTGCTATGAAATCTGGAGTTAGCTGTCCAGAACCGGTAATAGACCGAGACTTTTCTCGAAGTGCGGAATCAATCACAGTATCCGCTTTAGTACGAACGAACGATAATGGTCGTTTATCAAGTCTCTTCTTAGAACTGATCAGTAACTCTTGAGAAATCATGAATTCCGTTGTAGATCTGCTACTCCCGCAAAGAAACATTAAAGCATTAAAGTTCATATTCAGTACGCGTTCCAATGCATCTTGAATATCTGATTTGTCTTCCGAAACTTGGGTAAGACCTGGTGTATCCAAAATATTGAGACGTAGAATTTTATTCTCATACTGGTGTTCTCTATAGGTTTCCTCATAAAGCTTACTGAATTCTGTGCTAGGCTTTACCATAAAAGCGAACTGCTCTACTGCGATTGAATATGGACTTTGTTTGTTATAAGCCTTCTTCACTAAGTCATGCACTTCATTTTGAGTGACCTCTCCAACAAAGATATAGGTCCCAGATTCGACCTCTTTACAAATTGATTTGATTTGACTCATAACATAATCGTGAAGTTGATCAAACCAATCGTAATAATTTTCCATTAGCGTAGGATGTTGCTCAAGCTGGCTACTGATTTCAAGCTGGTAGAGAAGTTCTTTTCTTGGTCTTGGTGTGATAGTTTTCGATTCTTTCTCTCTTTGGCGAACACGATCTAGGAAATCCGGAGAAATTTGCTTATACAGTTTGAAGAGAACTTCTTGAAGTTGTTGCACTGTAGGACAAGGATTTCCACCAGATAAAACTTCTCCTGCTTGCTGAACTATATGTTCATAAAAATGATAGGCTCTGTTTGTTGGGTCTAGCACTTGTTTAATTATTGTTTCATCGAATACCAGATCATCCAAGTCATCTCTGTTAGCGTATAGATACGCACCAAAGGCCTGTTCGATTTGATGTTTAAATGTTATCTTATCCGTAGATTTTGTTTTAATTTGAAGGATGACTTTACCGTCTCCAATCTCAGAGTTCAACATTAAGAGGGTATCAAATAAACTTGTCTGCTTGCTTCCGATGTTTTGAGAGAGGAGCTTCTTATATTCATCTACCAAAATCTCAGCTAACGTTGTCGACTTCGTGCTACCCGATGGCCCAGCGATAGCTATAACAGGTGCACTTGCTTGCTTAAAAAGCAATTCTTTAATACGTTCTAGAGTAAGTTCAAAAGAATTTGCTAACACCATAAAACCTCCTTAGGATGTTTTCACGGCGCACCTTCGATGATATTTAATGAAAACGGAAAGGGCACAGTCTGAAAAACACAGACTATGCCCATAAAAAAGACCGGCCATCAAAGTCTGTTCGAAGTAGACTTACAGAACATAATACTGCGGCCCGCGCAGCGTTCTGAATCTGATGCGATATGAAATTATTTCCAATATACTGATTACCACCTGTACATGTCAACAAACATTTCCAAAATAAAATTTTTTGAAGCTAACATTCGCCACCAGATCAAGACTTTTACAATTACATTTATACTTCATTAGCACTGCCCTGTAGAGAAAAACACTCCCATTTCTCAAAAAGAAATACTAAGCAGCTGATATTTTAGAAATATTTATTTCTAATTCCTCTAGAACACTCCGCATACCTTCTTTGTTAATCTTCATTACAAGTTCATCAAAGTTGATGTCCTGAAGTGCTGACGAATCCGTATAGAGCATTGCCAGCTGCTTGCTCATATGAGCTGCCTCAGCAAATTGTTCCAGCTTTTCTTTCAATTTTCCTTTCAGACTATCTGTGTTTAATAAAACTTCTTCCACAGTACCGAAGTCTTTTAGAAGTTTAGTTGCTGTCTTTTCTCCAACCCCCGGAACCCCAGGAATATTATCGCTGTCCTCACCACAAAGTGCTTTAAAGTCAGCAAATTGTTCTGGGGTGAGTCCATCGTACTTGGCAAGAAAGGCATCTCTGGTCATTTCTACGTTTTGACTCAAAACTTGAGTCACGTTACCATCTAACAGCTGGAACAAATCCTTGTCATTGCTAAGTACAATAACGTCACCACGTTCCTCCGCAATGAATCTCTTAGCAAAATGACCAATAACATCATCTGCTTCCATTCGATCAACTTTAACTTGAGGTAGATTCATCGCATCAAACAATTCATATGACAATTTGATTTGATCAATCAAGGATTGAGGTTTCTCCTTTCCATCTCTGTTGGCTTTGTATTCTGGATAAATCTCACGCCTCAGCAGAAGCTCTCTCTTTTCATCAACAGCAATGGCCACATGAGTTGGCGCATAGATGCGTACAATGCTGATAAAACGGTCTACTAAAGCTTTAATCGCATTTGTGTACACACCAGTAGAGGATTTCATTAGATCCTTTTCCTCTTTCCCGTAAGCGGTGGCAAAGTAACAAGCACTAATTAAGTTGCTTGCATCAACCAACAGCAATCTGTTATTCGATCTCATGATATCCTTTGAAATTACCGATTTTTCATTCATGACCTGGGCTTTCTTAACGGACTGGCTATATGTTTTCACCTGAAAAGGTGATTTGTCGAGTTCAACAGAGAGCTTCATATCCTTTAATTTCAATGTCTTCACATCCAGGATTGCTCCCTGTCTTATTTGCTCAGACCTTAGCTTATTAGCCAGATCATTTAAGGCAGCTCTTAGCGTTGAAGAAGAAAGTCCTGCCAATGATAACTCGAATAACTCACCTATTTGGGTGACGCTGAATTGCTGATCTCCATCAATATCATCACTTAACTGAACCTTGAACCGAAAATTATCCAATTCCACATTAGTGACCTTCCCTGCTGACGAAGGAATCTGTTTTACCAAGCTAGCCAAACTAGTAAATGTGCTAGAGACTGTACCAACGGGAGAAAACAATACGCCAATATTTACAATCATATAACTCCTCCTTAATTTAAAGTTCGAAATAAAAAAAGGGACTTTTTGCGTTGTGATTCGCAATAAGTCCCTTACTCAAATTCAAATACGAAGCATTTAAAGATCCTCTTGAACACTTACTCGGCGCCAACAAGCTGTTTCAAGCTCGGTTGCTCATTTTGAGGGGTGTTCCACAGTTTTTCAACCATATAAGACACAAACTCGATGCCATAAGTAATAATCAATTTCCGAAGCTCAAACTCGTAGCAACTCTTCATCTGCTATAACTCCTTTAGTTTCAGATAACGCAAAAAATCGCGTAAAAATTAAAAGAACCAGGATTAATGACACTACTAAGAATAGAGTGTCTTTGGTCGTTTTAATTAAAACGCGATTCACAGTCAGAAAAAACAAAATTTTAGAAAGCTCGGTTAAGTCGCATGACGCCGAGTGGAAATAAACTGTAGTAAGTTAAGGTATGACTTGATATTATCACAAGATCTTGGAAAAAGTCTATCCCCTAAAAGAGTGCTGGACCCTCCGTGAGGTTGTATAATAGGATCACATATAACAATGAGGTGAGAACAATGAGTGAAGCAATGAAACCAGTATGGCTCTTGCTTAAAATTACTTTAATACTGGCAGTTGCTGCCTACCCCATTACCTTTATTATTCAATTATTTTCTGGATCGATAAACCCGTTTAGCACATACAACCAGATGCTAGCATCCGTATTCATGGAATATTGGGATTGGATCCTTGTCATCATTATCTCCTTTCTATTTATGAGATCAGATATATTATTCAAGTCGGTGGAACACATTCGAAAGCGGCATTACGAATTGGAGTTTTTACGGTGGAAGAACACGCCTTATATTGCACCACTGCACTTGCTATACTTACTTTCCCCTCCTGGGGCAACGACAGATGACAAGAAGAGCAACGCCTTCGATGATATGTACAAGACTGTCATAGCAGACTTTAGAGAACGTATATATATCAATGCGAAATTTTCTTCTGTTGATCCGGAGGCAAAACCTTCTCTAAGGAAAATCCTTGGTCAGCCGCTTTTCTCTCAGCTGGTCGTAAATACCATCATGATAATCTTTGGTGTAGTAGGAATGCTAAACTTGAATCCATCTGTCAATGAATTATTTAGTGGTTGGGGAAAAGCATTTATACCACTCGAAGTCCTGTTTCTCTCCAGGACATTCAAAATTCTTAATGCAATTAGGCTCGCTCACCCATCAAAGACCTATCAACTGATCGTGCATCAATTCGGAATGGAAGAGCCCAGAGTGACCTGGCGAGAGCTTTTCCCCGATTCCCCATATGGAGAATCAATCTTATTTGCTTGGAGGGCTGATTGCGAGAAGAGGCAACGACTTGCTTATGAATTATCCGGGAAAACTGTTCCTGTTAAAATGGAGTTTAAGAGCACCGGACTCGCTCCTCCCCCCTTCCCAAGTAAAGAAATTCCGGAATGGACAGATCAAATGGTTCAATCCCTTGAAGCACAGCAAGCTGAATGGAGATCTCAAATCGATCAAAAAAACAAAGTGCTGGAACAAACCTCTAATGGGAAAATTATTGCTTTCAGAAATCGTGGATAAATACGTTAGACGAAAAATGAAGCCTCGTCCTCTCGGACGGGGCTTCTTATAAACTCAAATGGTATACAGTGTAATTAATCTTGCGATGACAGCTAGACTTAAGATAATACCCAGAATTTTACGCAACACTCGTTTCACCTTTAGAAATAAGTATAATCCTACGATAACCGCTGCGATTTCAATATAATACGTCTTAATAAATTCTATCATTTTCCATCCCCCTTAAAAAATACTCATTTGCACCCCAGTATGCATCGCGGGAGGGCTGACAAGTTCAATTTGCACACCTTCGTAGGCCTCCTCCAATTTTGAAAGTTGATGAATATTGAAGACAAGCGCTTCATCCTCTGTCCAGTCATGCCAATCATGATCTTGGTCCGCCTTCTCATGTCCGTTTTCCGTTATAAGAGAAAGATATCTTCTCCCCATAATTGGACCGGTCGAATCACTAGAATGAATTGGATACCGATACAATGCACGTGAGCTGCAGCCAAGGATGTGAAATGGCTGATCCGGATACAAGGAGAAAATCTTATCTAAGATACGGACTCTTTCCTCTTCGCTTAGAAACACCATTCCTCCGATAGCCAACAGTTCATGGTCCTCCGCTACGAGTTTGCCTAGCGCATCAAAACCACTTTGAGGGTGCCATATCTCAATCGGGTTTACGCCTTTAGAACGAAGATAATTGGCATTGATTTTGCTCTTACAAGGGTCGCCCACAACATCAAGATTGAAGCAACCAAACAAAATGTCTCGATGCTTATTCACAAATGTTGCATACTCTTTTATGGATATAGGAATCGTCTTACGAGCTTGTTCTTCCACAACATAGAGTTGTTGTTTCCATTGTTGGGTCCCTTCAATCATTGTTGATAAAATACGTTGTTCCATTCTAAGTGTTCTTCTTGCCTTGTAGTACGAAAATTCACCTGAATCCAATAGCACCTTACATTTATATCTCCGGGCATTCTTCTTCCAATTTTCATGAGTATCATGACGTAGATGCCAATAACTCATCAGAACCAGCTCCCTGGTGCCTGTGAATATTCTTTGATCATATACATCATGGCTGGGTCACGATCGAGGCCGGCGAAGAAGAAACGGATCCCCTTCATTACAATTCGATGTGCCCGTGTCGCAAGAACTTGCAGACGTGCAATTTGCTTGATATCTACAAGTGCTAACCGAATGAAACCCATAATGAATGAATTAAAATGATTAAATTTCTCCAACTGCTGGCGTGTTACACTTCGTTTATATAATAGGTAAGCAATCGCCCTCCGGATCAGCTCCCTTGGGACCTTATTGGCATTCGTGCTTTTTTTCGTTCGAAAATAAATAAATTTGTTGTCCACTTTATCGATGTAATTTTCATTATTAGTGCAAGTGAACAGTTTACCCTGCTTCTTCAACTTTTTTACTGCAGTTCTTTCGTATTCAATAGCTCTAATATTAAACTTATTCATGCTTGTCACTCCTTGTTTAGGAAAATATAAGAACAAAAACTCGATAGGAGGTTACTCCCCAGCGGGATGGTCGTCCGAAGACAGACTTGATACCTCTTATCGAGTTGTTTAATAGCTTGTAGTGTGTAAATTCTTTTGTACGAGTCGAAGTACCTTATCAAACTAATCTGCTCAGGTGTTTAATCAACTCTCGTCAAATTGAGAGATGACCAATCCTTAAATCTTCGTTCGAATGATTTATTATAATTTTTTGCGGGTACAAGTGCAGGGATTAAATCCATTAACGTCTGCAATTCGCAAGGGTCATCTTCAATACACAGGGTCGCCTTTAATCGTAATGCTGCCCTGCGCTTATCATCAGTGTATATGACTGGTAGTCTAGGGAAGTTATGTTCTTTAAACCAAAACTCTGTAATTGTTTTTGTCCACGCTTCACGCTCAGTCACGTAAAAAAGATGATTGCCTTGTTCTATAAACTCCTTCAATTTCTCCGCAGCTCCTAGTGCTGGTTCTGCATCCAGATATACATCGGGATTGTTCATGAAGAATTCTTGAGGTAGTGATAGCGGATCAACGTCTATTCTGTTTACTTTGGTATATATCTTTTCATTTGTTTGGCAGATCGTATTATCAATATCAACTAAAGCAATATGCATTATATTTTCGCCCCTTTTTTATGAATAGAGTGAAATAAAAAAAGGTTTATCCAAGTATGTCCTGGATAAACCTTAAATCTCTGATAACAGATTATTCAAAAAGAGAATCGTAGAAGCCTATGTTTTAGAGTATTAATATCCTTCTCTTAGCACAATTATATTTAGATTAGCTCTTAGATCTTAGTCTATGCGACTTGTACAGGGCGTCTAGATTTGTTCCGCAAGTCAATCTCTACAGGGGACTCATTAGCCATGAGTAAATCATCTAGTCCCTTAGCTACATTAGGATCCCAGCACCAAATAACAACCTCAATGCCCTCTTCCTCTATAGCCAATTTCGCGAATTCCACAAGATTATCAAAGACAATCTTGTTTTTTCCACCTTCTTTATCTTTTGCAACAAGAGCATCCATATCAAGCGCAATCGCTAACTTCTTCGCACCCCACCTCTTTAGAGCAGGGATAACGTCTTTGTATTGACCGGCACCTGGCAACCCAATCAAGATTGATTTGTACTTTGTAATCCGATTAGCAGAAAAGTACGACTTGTGCTCCCCTTCGGTCGCTACCACAAGATCTGGTTGGCCCATGTAAGAAGTAATTTCTTCACCTGGATCCCAAATTTTCAAAATTGTATTTGGAGGAACGATGTTTAGGGGAGCACCAGAAGAAGCTCCTCCTTTACGCATTTTCATCGGATCACTCTCAAATTCGATATTCGGTCCCGAAGAGAACCATAAATATTTCCTTTTTCCGTTACCAGTCGATATTCTCAAACGCATAATTTGGCCAAGTTCATTACGAACTGGAATAAAATATTTACCCATTGCAGCAATGGTCCAGTACCAGTCTCGAGGGTTCTCAAAATTTCCGTTTCTACGCAATTTCTGTGTAAAACCCGGTATTCTCTCCAAATTATAACCCTCGGATAGGAGCATCTTAATAATGCTGTTTATTTCTGGGTATTCTCTTGGGATAGAACGCAATCCAATGGAGACAATCTCCTCGTCAGTATACTGTCTCTTGGAACGCCACTCATTCACATGCTCCTCGTAAAGTGGACAGAGAGATAAAAAACGACGATAGACACGATCACAAACGTCGTCAGGTTGGGGTTCTACATCCTCGATAGCAGGACGTGGTGTTATGCTTCTGACTGAGACATCCCTTCTTGCTTCATGAGCAGACGAAGAGCCATCATTGTAAATGACAGGGATCCCCATAATATCTGCAATCCCGATCACACAATCCAAGAAATTCCTTTTACTATCCCACTCACCATATTGGCTCCAGGAGTAATATGTAATTGCATCTCCTCCTTTGCAGCCACATCCACCTCCACCAAAACACTGAAAGTTTCCTTTGTACTTATTAATATAAGTGTCCGGAGTTTTCTCGTAGCCATGATTAGGATTTGGACAATAAGTAACCCATGATCTGGATCCACCACTTTTGACAATATGCCCCATCTGAATCGCTAATTCATAGACACCGACACTTTTCACTTCATCAATGGTTGCCTGGCTAATTGATTTTGTCATCTCTGTTCCTCCTTATTGAATGATGTTTGGGTTGTAGGGCACAAAAAAATGCACTTGCCCTTTCCAATGACCAATCTCTAATCCTAATAAAAAGGGATTATTGTCTAAAAGAGACATGGTTGGTCACTCGAAAGAGGAGTGCAATGTTGTTAGAATGGCCCTTGTGCGCATGCTAGGACTGGAAATAAATAAAAAAGGTATGAGGTAATTGTAGCATATTCCATTTCATTATTAAAGACATGAAGTACTGATATACCGTCATGCTGTAGTAACTATTAAATGAAAGATCTAATAAATAAAAGAATGAACTACTTATAACGCTTCTAACCCTTATTCTACAAATCACAATCTACTTATCAACAGAAAAATACAGAGAATCATCTTTTAGATATACAAAATTACAGAAAGAAGAAAAAATTCATGACATAAAAACAGAATAATATTTCAGATCCGAAGCCTATTTGGTGAGAAAAGTCCTGCTGCTACTGGATCACTTTGTTATTCATATAATAATGGATCAATCAACAACTATAATTCTGTATTTATCTGAAATTGTATTTTTTAATTAACTTACTCTTATTATCAACAATATTGGTTCTGTATTTAGCTGAATAGATACCTGTGTTGTTTTCAATAATTCTGTATTTAACTGATTTTATGCAAAAAAAATAGGATCATGGGATCCGTTTGAGATTGTATATTTAATTGCATGCATCACAACATTACTTCGAGTACCGATGATACTAAATTAAGACTTGTGAAGATACAACACAAACAGCCCTCAAGTTTTAAATTTCAAAACGAAGGCTAGGCAAGTTGGATATTCTTTAAGATGAATTCCTCAACCTTAAAGTCATGAGGCACATCAGGAATCAAAGTCCATGAAGGAAGTTTTTCTATTTGATTCTGCATCCATTTTCGAACTTCATAAGGATCAGTTCCATTCTCCACTTTTATTAATGCCTGGATTTCAATGTCCTGATACTTATTAGGACATTTCTCCAATGAGAATGCATAACTGCGGAGTGTAACAGTGTCGATATAATGATCTAAATCTGAGAAATTAGCGTAATCGGTGTGATCATAAGCTGCTGGACGAGTATAGTTTTGTTCGAGCTTTGCTATGCTTTTTCTGCACATTCTTTCGAATGAGCGTAGACTGTGATGACTCACAGCGGATGCAAATTCAAAAAGTCGACCCTTTTCGAGTTTCCTTGGACTAATAAATTTATATACTCCGGTAGCTTTAGCGATCTCGAGGTAAGCTACCATACCCTTATGGCGCAATTCATCTTGGATGAAATCTAAAATATTCGTTGGAAAAATTCTGTTCTTTTCGTATAATTCTCGGATTTTTTCGACTACATAGCGAATATACTTAAAGCTCTTACCTCTCAGCATACGAACAAGTTGGAAAAATTCGCTTCCGTTATTAATTAACTCGAATTCTCCTATCAGATTCTCGGATAAGAGTTTTTGAAGATGACGAATAATCCTCCGGTGTGTCCTTTTACCATGAAGGACATCCCGATATTGGGTTCCTGGGACGTATTCGCTTATGTAGGAGTCATTAATTAAGCAGGTTAATTTTGCTGAGGTTGTACCCTTCTTACCCTCAATGTTCCATGACTTAATAAGAGGCTCGTCAGAAATACGTGTGTTAGAAAGAAGCTCTAAGAGTTTCCGGAGCTCATAAACATGGCGCTTGTGCAGCTGCTTCAAGATGCCCTTCTCTTTGTTTAACCAATAGAAGACATCTTTCCCCTTCTGATTGCCCTGCTTCCGAAGTAGATCGAATACAAACTTTTGCCCAGAGATCGGCAAATCCGTGAACTGTTTCGAAAACACAAAAGGATTTACTACAACAATACGTCCAATTTTATTGGTTTCAGGATTAATAAAGTGATTAAGCGAAAACTCACTAATTACCCCAGTTACCTTTTCTTGAATGAGGCCCAATTTAACGAATTTTTCAAATGCGATGTAGAACTGATCATCACAGCATGGATCTTCGTAAAGTTCATGGAGTTTTTTGTAAATCTGATGTCTTGATACATTTTGGAGCTTGCCTTCGGAATTGAAGCACACATGAAGTGTAACCATAAGCATTAAATCAGCTTCAGTCACATGCCAAACAAGTCGACTAACACCATTGCTTCGTGTTCTGAACTTCTCACTGGCATGGATCTTTTCCGAGATGGAGAACAGAGCATCTATAAATCCATCAGTTAGTGCGATATCCTTCTTCCCTGATTCTTTGGGCTGTGTGAACTCAAAAACTACATCCGTCATAATTGGACCTCCTCTCATAAGAATATGTAAAAAAATGCTCAGATTGTAGACGTAAAGCGGGATATTTTGGTATCATTCCTTTAGAAGACAAAACTAAAGGAGACCCTTAACATCCGATTGGAAGTTAAAGGCTGCAGAGATCAATTTAGGCTGGCACGCCATTGGTCTAGTACATTTATTTATGAGACATGTGGTGGTACACATCTCTCACATCAAACTTCCGGTGGCACGGAAGTTTTTTGTTTTATATCAAATGTCAGCTTTTAACCTATTTCGACATTAACATTTACCCCAATATCGGTCAATCGGAGTAGAATGTATGGTAATTTAATGAAGTAGACCGATTGTACACTTAAAAATACATTCTACTCCGCGTAAAATACATTCTACTCCCATGAACATACATCCTACTCCGTGTAAAATACATTTTACTCCCTCCTATACCATACATTCTACTCCCTAAAAATTCTGATAATATTTTTCCACATTAATCGACTTTTTCTTTATCAATAAAAATTGAACGGAGTAAAATGTATGGTTTATGGCGAAAAGCGGAGTAGAATGTATGGATTTTGACGGAGTAAAATGTATGGATACTGAGAATTACGGAGTAGAATGTATGGTTAAATAGGGAGTAGAATGTATGGTTAGTAAATAATTTAAACTGCAAGGTTGTTGCATTAGAGCTTAGACCTTGCAGTCGAATATTTTACAGTTGACCTCAAATCTTATTTTGAAGCTGAAACGGCTATATCGAGCATTGTAAGTTGCAGGGGCTTATCCAGGACCGACATTTTCTCGGGTTCCGTTCCTAACGTAGCTTTATGGCCTTGAAGCCAGTCTGACGCTACAAACTCGATGTGAGTATATTTTCTACCTGTTTTACACAAATTGAACGCGGTAATAACATCGGCATCCAAGAGATGGCGAAACGAAGTTTCAATAGTCTGTATTGTCCGTGCACGATTAAATTTCGTATCCTCTTCATCCTTTAAGATGATGTGATCAATCAACACATCTAGGTCAAATGTGGAAGTCCCATCTTCAATAGCATCAAGGATTTTCAAATAGATCATCCTTGCATAGGAAGTAGGCAATTCATTAAAGATTACCATGTTTATGAAAACATAGTTACCTGCAAGGAGTGACTCATGAAGAACATCGTGGAAGGATACAATCGCAGCCCGTTCTTTTCCACCTTCTTCTTCCTTGGTTCGTGCAATCCAAGCCAAACTCTTGATCGGACGATGCTGAATTGTAGCAGAGTAGAACTTTGAAGAATTCGGATCAAAGTATTCTTTATATTCAACCCAGGTAGCCGCAATATTTTTCAGGCTCTTGTGAATCAGGCGATACTCTCCTCCGGATGGTTTAGTAACCATAGCTTCAGCTAAATCTTTGAACTCGAACTGGATCTGTTTGTTTTTCCCCTGGTTCAGCCAAAGTTTAAATAAACCTACTAATACCCTCGTGTCATATGAGTTCAGAAGCGCCCCGTTGTCATTCTTATATATCATAGGTCGGAACCCACGTCTTTCTAACTCGAGAATGTCGCCTCCAGTTAATTTGTTCATTGTTACAGCATGGGGTGTGCCTGATAAAAAGACACCGCCTTGAATAAGATTCTTTTCAAGAATGTGCGAATTGTATTGCTTTCGATACTCACGTTTTAATTGGATCGTAAGCTCGATAGTTTTTATAATGAGATCGTAGCGGATTTGTTCAAGATGTTCCGCATCACTTATTTTTTGACCAGCGCCTTGGATCGTTATAAATCTCTTTAGAAGCTCATTCTCTTTATTTTTGAACTTCTCGAGTACCGGTTTTAGCTCGTGAAGGTTACTATTCATTAGTCCCTTAGCTACCTTTTGGAGATCGGATTCAATCATTCGATCAATCTTTTCACTTTCAATGCGGCAGCTCAGCATGTCCAGTTTCTTTTTGGCCAAGGCGTCTATCTCATTGGAGATGAGGTCATTGAATTTTGACATTTCTCTATCCACCTTCATTCCTCATTTCTCCTTCATATTGTAAACGCACTGAAGACATAAATCTATTATCGAAAAAAAAAAGAAGCACCATTACATGGAAATCTCGTTAAACGATTCCATGCAGGTGCTTCCTGCGTTCATTATTTAATTAACATTAATATTAGAATAAATCTAATAAATCGTCAACTATCTTCTACGACGTTTGATGATTTGCATGACATTTTGTGAAAGATCCCTTGCAAGATTCTTCGAAACGAAGATGGCACCGCCAGGATACATTTTTTTCACAGTTTCAAAAGCATATCCTGATCCAATGAAAAGACAGATTACATCTATACCATTTTGTTGCGCTTGTTGTACAATGGATTTCATTGTATTCTCGTCTTCCCCCTCCTGAAACCAAGGCTGTCCGTCAGAAAGAACAATTAGTAGACGAATGGATTCCCGATACCTTCTTAATTCATTTACTGCCCATTGAAGTGCAATAGTATCACGGTTTCCAACTTGCGGTTCTAAACCACCAATGAATCCTTTCTCCACGTCCGTGAGCTTCCCAAACGGCTTTAGAGGAAATACAATAGATGCATGATTAATAACCGCTCTTTCAGGAATCGATTGGTCGTCTGGGACAGGATACTGGACCTCTCCATTCTCATGTTGAACATAGTCACTGTCTGTAAAGGCGTAAGCAGCTGTTGGAATTTTGGCAGACTGCGTTGCTTCAGACAATAACACGATCGCTCGCTTCATTGCTTCAATCCTGCTAGTCCCAGGAAGGAACTCCCCTTGGGTAGAGCCAGAACAATCGTCAAGAACTAAAATTCGTGCATCTTGAGCAGGAGTGCCATTCACCTTCTTTATGAATACATTTGGGTCATCCATGATTGATGCAGACCATACCTTGGATACATTCAAGCGCCCAGATCGTTGATTAGCATAACGCTGATCAGGTGTTGGATCCAGCAGTTTTTTGAGGGCGGCAGCCACCGGTTGGATTTGGCGCTGCACTTCGGCTTTAATCCTATTGTACTCAGGTACGTTATGTTCATAAAACGGGGTTAACACCACATGATCTGAATGAGGTAATTTGCCTTTTCTCTTTTCGTCAATAGTGACGTTGATTTGCTGAGCTTTATAAGGTCCGGTTTCCTCGTCAGCAGCGTTTTCATCAGCTGCTAGTTCTGCATTCAATGATTTCAGTGTCGATTTGAAATCTGGTTCTTGATCAAGATCGGATTCTTCTTGGAGAGCTCCGTCTTCATCTGCATCACCTACTTCTAATTCAGACTCATTCTGGTCAACGCATTTCTGCATTTTCAGCTGCATTTTAACCACAACGCGATCAGAGTTTTGCTGAACCTCATCCGGATCGCCCCAACTCGAATTGTCGTGCCCAGATTCATCCACTTGAGGATTCTCTTCTTCTTGCTCATCTTGGACCATCCAATCCCACAAAGTTGGCCACACAGACTTTACAATACGTGTCGTATTATCCATACCTTCCTGTGTAGATTTACTAAATTTTACGTCTTCGACCATATCCATAACGCTATCAGTCAAAGCAATGGCCTCGGGATGCCAATCAGGTATATCTATCAGGCCGAAACCTCTGCTTGCCAAACATTCGCGGAAATCATGAAGGCGGTCTTCACCCGCATGCTCTCCTCGGATACCGAAGCGCCATTTGTAGTTACAAAAGTCAAAGTATTGCTTTGCCTCAGGCAAATCGGTGATTACGAAGTTTTCCATACGTACATCGACCATCATCCCAGAGAAGTATTTCAACCATCCCATGGGGTACTTATCATTAGATTCCCACTCTTTCCTATCAGTGGATACGTTTTGCTCTCTCCAATTATAAGTAACGCCAGCTACGTCATACTCAATATGACCTCGCTCGTGAATAGCGTGGCCTTTTCGCAGCATTCGAAGTTCATCCATGGTAAAGGATTGATGAGATGGGGTCTGAAGATTGTACTTAATATATATATCAGAATAATTGGTATAGGAGGTCTCCAAATCTGTCCAATACATGTTGAATTTTTTTCGTCCGAATTTGATGAACAGGTAGCGTTGTAATCGCTCCCGCTCTCTGTCTTTAATGATCGCTTCCCTCGACGGGAGTAAGTTAACTGGTAATGCCATAGTGGATTCCCCCAATATCTGAGTTTTTAAATAGAAATGGAGGGGAACTGAATCATCCCCCTCTGGTCATTAATCAGATTGCTCCGTTCTCGTAATCTTCCTCTTCCTTCGTTTTTGGAAGGTCAGGAAAAACACTTTGACGAAGCCCGTCGCGAATCTTGATCTTTTCGATTTTATCCTCAGTGCGATTCAGGATGAAATCCTCAATCGCTTCAATCTTCATCTCTAAGTTCGTACCATACTTCTTGAAGTGTTGCGCCGCGCCGATGTAGCCACGAATGGTCTTAGAACGTTCTCCCGTCCCTTCCGTTGTAATCAGCTCATCTATTTGTTTCTTCACGTTTTCCAAGAAGGTTAATGTATAATTATCCGTCAAACCTGTTTTCTTGATCAACAATTCCCTAAACTCCAGCGAATATGGCATCTCTAAGACCGCAAAACGGTCCATCAAAGCGCCATTCGTCAAGCTTACACCTGCGTATTGCTCACCCACGTTCATCGAACCAATAAAAAGATGATGCGGATGACGTTGAATCGAGCCCTTTAAGGTTGGAAGTTGTCGATTTTCATCAAGGACGGGATGGAATACTGCAGTAATCTGTCCTGGAATCATATTCAATTCCGAGTAGTTGGAGATGCCTCCGTATTGTACCGAAGTAGCAAATGGAGATAGGTCGAAAAAGACTTCCCCCTTAGCAAAGGAACGGTCTCCAACGATGCTCTCCTTACTTTCATTTGCATTTCCTGATTGTAAATAAACCGGCAAGCCGAGCACCCATGCGATGGTTGCAATCAACGTATCCTTCCCGGAACCTTTTTCACCGATTAGAATTAGATCTTTGCCATTCAGAATGTGCCGGAAAGCACGAGCAATAAATGTTCCCATGTAAGGCATTTCTGGCTTTACCGGCTCTGTAGCCATCGTCGTCATCTGTACCTTATCGAATACGGACTCGCGCAGTTCATTAATATCCATAATCATAGACGCAGGAAAATTCTCGTCCTTCAAGTAAGATAGAACTTCATTGAAGCCATCTCTCCAATTACGCTTGGTCGAGATCGGAGATGCTGTTGATGTCGAAATCATTGGATTCGACGAAGAAATTGGAGTAGCAGAACTCGCCGCTGCAGAAGACCCTACCGGGACAGGTGGAACCACGTTGAAGTTTAAAGAGACGTCATCATAGGTTGTGGCGTCCTTAACCAAATGCTCGTAGTCACTCGGATCTTTCGCGTGATAGGTTTTCTGCATTAGACATCCAAGTTTTTCTGCTATAGCTTGAGCAAATGCAAAATGGTTGCATCTAGCCCCTGACGCACTATCTTCGCAGTAATGATAGAAAGCGCCCCCGTGCTCATCACTCACCACATAACCAGGCACATTAAGACTAGTAAAGTGGATTCGAATTACAGAAACTTGAACTCCTGCTCGGTCATATTCTGCTTTTTCGATCTGTTCTACTTTTTGCGGCAACTTCATCATAGCTGTCTGCAGGGTCATAGGATTGAGTGGTTTGGTAATGGAAGCTCTAATACGCTTAGTTGTAGTTGTCATGATCTGTTCCCTCCGAAATATATCGTTTAAAATCAAAAAGCCAATGCAAACCTCATAGGAGGATCACACTGGCTCATTCTGCATGCGCATTAATTCGTTTTTTCTGTTCAATCATCTAAACAGCCTGTTTACTCCCTTTCATTATTCTGGGGACCAAATGGGCCTTATCAATCACTTCGATCAATATATCTAGTGGAATTACGCGATCAACGCTTTCACGCATATACCTTGCTGGCCAATCTTCTTTAATGATTGCAACCACTTTTGAGTATTTACGAGCTCTCTCGACAGCTGGTACAAGGTCAGCATCTCCCGAAAAGATAAATAAAATATCGTACTGTTCGCGGGCAAATTCAACTATATCGAGTGCAGCGAGTACATCAACTCCTTTTTCTTGCAACCTACCATTTGGATCGGGCTGACAGATCCCTTTGTGGGTATGGATACCATCTTTTTTCAGAGCATCAAAAAAGCGAGTTCGATCGTAATAACGCTTCTCATCAAGCTTCTTAGGTGGAATGGCTCCATAGAAGTGATACTCGCAATTTACATCTCCATAATCGCTCTTGAGTACCGAATGAACTGCCTCATAGAACGAAACCCATGGCCGAATTCCTTGAATATTCATGGAATGCAGTTGATGTATTGCATTGATCTCGTCTACTAGGATAGCTGCTTTTATAGTCATGACGAAATGACCTCCCCTTCTACATCAATGGAGAGCTGAAAGGAGAATAACGATGAGAGATCTGATGCATCAACGGGGACACCCAACTTATCCTTCCTGTTTTCAACAGACAAAATCCAAGTACCGGCATTGACAACAGGAATTGCAGCTATGCTTAGATTCTCATGTGGTGAACGCCAAATCTTGTCAGCGGAGCGAGAAAAGCGCAGACGTTTAAGTTCTTTCGTTGGCAGATCTCCCTCATAAGTAAACTGGATCGATACACAACGTGCGTTTTTGAGCCAGATTTTGATTTGACGATAAAGATTTCGCATGTTTACTACCTCAACACTGGAAAATTCCAAATAGACCCTCGTAGGATCGAAGCGATTAGCTCTTACACTTCCTTTACCAAACAACAATGGTTTAGGTAGTTCTAGAATTTGATCCCAGGTCATCATTACTTTTTTAAGTATCACTCTTGGTTTCCTCCTGTCGAATCGAAATAGGTTAAAAACAAAAAAACCACCCATTCACAGAAACCAAAATTACAACTCGAAAAAAGAGCAATTGTAATTAGGCATCTATAAATAGATGGATTTTGACACAGTAATTCCTTGTTGGTTTTGTTATGTAAGTTAGAATGGGTCCTTCCGCGTGGCGGGACCAGTAAAAGAAAAATGAAGAACGGTATAACTAAATAATACCATAAATCTATTTGAATGATAAGCGTTGGAATGAAAAGTGGCCCGGATGGGCCAGCAGGGGATAGAGCCGATTTAATTAAGAACGTCTTTGTAGTGAGTTAACAGATAATCATTGACTTTGTCCCATTCATCGTCATTGTCGATGTCGTGAAGCTCCGAATTCCCTTCTTCAATCTCTACAACTTTAAATAAGTTATACGAGGACTCATCAGTACTTGCAACAACATAACCTTGAGTTTCAATATAGAACATCTTCAAATATTTTAACTTGGTCCGATTGTCCAGCTGATCACTAATGATAATTAAATCAACTGGAAAGTTTTCATGGCGTGAGCTTGTGCTCATAATTTCTCAGTCCCCGTTCTAAAGAATATACTTAATCAGCACAACGGTGCATAATTGTCAAAAGTTAATATTATCTATCCACTTTAAGTTATAAAGTGAGAAACTGTCAATAATTTAGACCAAGAACGTATTGAGAAAGGGGTTTCCCCCCTTCCCAATAAATCTTCTTGATTCTAGATGTCATCATCTTCTATATTCGGCTGCAGCGACTCATAATACTGTGAAGCAGTCATCCCTGAGTAGTTTGGCTGCAAGTACGGAATAGACTTTCGTACAAGAACATTTTTTTCGAAATTATAGGATATAAAAGTGTCGGGACCAATTCCGGAAAGAATACGTTCGTCGGTGCTGAAGCGAACTTCCACACTCGGCATATATATTTGAGCCAGCTCTGCAAGAGTTTTAATGCGGCTGTCTCCGTCTGCAATTAAAATTAAACGGTTGGGTCTATGATGCTCCGGCAAGGATTTATAAGCGAGTTCTGTCCTTTCGAACCTAACAATCGTCTTATTTACCCAATCTCGAGTCGGTCTGAAAACTTCAATCCAGAACTCTTTAAAATCGTTTCTATTCTTAATGACCTTAAATGAGGCGTAAGGATAATGATTTGAGTTTGTGCCCGGAATTTTTATCGGTGGTCTACGAGTCCATTCCGTCAAGCGATCAATGCTAACAAGCTCACTGTAGAGCTCGTTTGCAATCAAATCCAGAAAGAACACATCCATAGAGGGGGATCGTCCTGGTGGAAAAGCGATAGGCTGAAGCCAAAATTTATCCGGCAACCTTCTTTGAAACAAGGTTTCTGCTGCTTGAGCACCTGTGCGAGTCAAGGCATATACAGTTGGCTTTTTACGCTCATCCTGCAGAGGAGATACCCATGAGAAAGCACAAATAATCCCGCTTTTACGGCACTTTTTGATGAACTCAAAAGTGCTATTATCATTTTCTTTTGTTGGGTCATCTCTTAATACTCGGTGGATTTGGCTCCGTGTTGCGACTCGAATGGTAGAAAGTAGGTCGAGTAGCTTGATTTCTCTATCACGAAAATGCCCATCATTCAACTTCTCTGCTAACCAGTACTGTCCATTACGAATCCCCTCGTTCGCTTTAACAAATACCTGAGAGGCATATGGATCACTGAACAAACCGAATTTCGAGCCGTCCGGTAACAACATTTCACCAATGTCATTCGGTGAATCCTGGCCATAAGGATTGTGCTCCGGAGGAACTAATGTAAGTACGTGTGGTGAATGAGAGGGAGCAGATGTCCCTCTCGCCACACGCTCAGGATGCTCAGAGCCTTCAAAACTAAGTCCCAATGCGCTATTCTTCATCAGACGAGTCTTCTGCCTCGTCTGCCGGCACTAATTGCTTTATTAGGAATGATTGTAATGGCCTTCATTCGCTTTTGCTGATGGTTGATTTCTAACACCTTGATTGAGACTTTCTTTCCTTTTTGCAGGACATCAGGTGATGCGTTCGGTGGAAAGTTCGTCCGGACAGTCAATCCCGGTACCAGCTCTATAAATACACCATGTTCAGAGTGTATTTTAGTAATCGTTCCGGAGTAGGAACTTCCTTCTTTGAAATGGGCAATCTTGTGCCAAGGATCTGGAAGAAGAGCCTTTGCGCTTACTTCCAGCAGTCCGTTTGGATTTTCAGCAGTAGGAGCCTCAGCCTTTAGAACTTTTACATCGATAGTGTCTCCAATTTCAAATTCCAACCGGCAGTCCTCAATAAACGACCAGCTTATTTCTTTCTTGTTCAGTACGACAGGAACACCTTCAACCAGTAGGTACAAATTTGAAACGTCCATACCACGAATGAAACCAACAGCCACAAAACCTTCCTTAGCTACACGCCAGAAACGCTTTGCAGAAACATCCAGGGCGACAATACGGTTCGCGAGAAACCAGTGGCTCTCACCATCTTCGCGATCGATACTCTCGACAACGAATTCGAATTCCTTACCCAAAAAGTGGTGTAGACCCTTGAATTCGTAGTTATCAATTCGTGTCTTAGGTAGATAGCCATATACACCTTTGTAGCAAAGCTTAAGCATTTCTTCACGCTTTTCACCAAATACCAAAGTTTCTAATCCAACTGCTTCAGCGTAGAGCACTTGATTTACACGATGGGACTCTCGAAGATCCGCCCACGCAAGTTGCTCTTCGTTTACGTTTTCGAAACGTTGTTCTGTTGTACGCATTAATTAATCAACTCTTTCTTTATAAAATTTTAGAATATAAAAGGTTGCCGGAAAATAGAAAAAGCACCTCGACACAGGCAAAATGCCTAGTGTGCGAGGTGCTTCCCCGTTCCGGTCTATTTGATTACTTTAATGATAGTTCTCATGGGGAAACTTGTCAACTATTAATCATCATCGACCTCAGTATCCGCCAGTTGAGCAAATTTTGTGAGTGCTATTTCCTGTTGAGTTTGCCGGTTTCCTCTTTTATCAGGGGCAACAAGGTCGAAAATCTCAGGATCTACTGGCGGAACTTTTTGTGGCTCATCAGAAGATTCCTCAATCTGATCAGAAGGAGCGGCTACTTCACCAGGGGAAGTTGGCAGCAATACCGCCACCTGTTTAGAGCTATCTATTTCAATATCTTCTAGAGTCCATCCATCTGTTGATGTTTCATCAGCTGGGAGAAGAGAATTATGCTCTTCTGTAACAGTCTGATTCACATCAAGTTGATCAAAGAGAGTGTTTAAGGATTTTTCCATTTCTGCAGGCAATCCGGTGCCATCAGAATTATTACTTTCGCTTCCGTCCTCCTTACTCACATCTGCCACGACATCTTGTTCAAAGGATTCTCTCTCTCTTTCCATCGTATTATCTGTAAAAAAGCTGTATTCAGCCTCCTCTTCAGGAGTAAGTGATACTTTTGTGCTGGAATGTTCTTCATCATCCTCAATAGGATGAAGCTCAACTTCGATGGGAGATTCCTCATAATTAGACTTAGACACATAGTTTGACACACTATGATGTTCAGTTCCAGTCAAAGGCAAGGATTCATTCCTTTCGACATTTTGAAGCCCTGCCGAAGTTGTAGTGCTGACAGGTACAGGAGCTGGATTTAAAGGCGCAGCTACAATCTGCTGCTGCTCGGCAGGAGAGGTTGGAAGCATTTCAACATCCGTTTTCTCTATTGTCTCACTTGCCGATTCTTGCACCATTTGCCTTGGTCCCTGCTCACCAGCATTCGTATCATTGAATAAAGGTCTAAGTAAATTCATGTGTGAAAGCATGTGAGCCGTTACGGCAATCGGTTTGTGATTCTTCGTTTCAAATTCGATTTGACCTATATTAACAAACTTTTTTATGAATTTCGTTTCATTAATAAACTTACCATAAGACATAATCGGAGAGCGGACACTACCATCTCCATCAACTAAATCGACAATGAAATGTTTGAACTCCTGCTCTTTGATATCTGTCGGAGAGAAGCGAGCAGCAAGTTTACGTTGTGTATTGTAACGCATGCCCCAGGATTGGTTAGGCATACTTACCGGTGTGGTCGATTCATTCATAGACTCTTCTACCTGTGGTTCTTCTCCGAAATGTTTTGAAAATCTTTCGTTATCTTCGAATTCTCCACCACCAAACACCGTTTTATTACGAGCAGAGTTCATGACTGTGTTGTCAAAACCTTGCTTAACTACCTTCAACTGGCCCAGAGACTGGATAGCAATTAGTGTCCCGACCTTAAATGAACGTCCAAGTGTAAGTAAGCGGACAAATGCCTCGTTTATATAGAGCGGGAATTCGTCAATGTTGAAGAAAATAGGACATCTTTTAATACCACTCTCATCTGGTGGTCGACGGAAGACGCTGGACTGAAATTGTCGGATAAAAAATTGACCGAACGATAAACTCAATTCTTCCAATTCGCCTAGAGCTGTGTTTACAAGGAGAACACCGCCTTCTTCCAGAAACTTATCGATATCAAGCGCTTGCTCTCCTTCGTTGGCTACCATTAACTGTGAAAGCATTGTATTCATGACAATGTCGTTTAGGTATTTTTTAGCTCCGGTTACGAACTTATCCTTCTTGTTCTCAACGACTTGGTATCCTTCATACTTATGCCCAGATTGATAAACGACTGGATGAACTGAACCGTCTTTCTCGCGATAAGTCTTGTAATCCAATATGTCATTCTCAAAATAAGAAACTATACGATCATAACGTTCAAGATCAGATTTCTTATCAGGATCTAAATCTGCTGTCATTAATTCTTTATCAATTGCTGCTCTAACCTGTTCCGTCATATTCGCAAGATATCTAGGGTCGCTATACATCTGCTGCATCTGAACAATGGAAAACAAATTTCCATAACGGATTTTACCCAGCATAGTGTATAAGCTTGCTGTCTCATTTTGTTGTCCTTTAAAAAACTCATCCTGATCTCCGGCAAGTGCATCAAGCACACCTCGGAATGTTTCAGCAGCTGCCTCTAGTGGACCAACGAACGGATTAAATTTGATGGAGCGAACAAGGTCTGTCGGGTCAACAATTTTGATTTTATGGGCAGGAATTCCAAGCTGCTTACAGAGTTTCTGAACATCTCTGATCAAATCACCCTTTGGTTCTAATACGACAATACCCATACGTCTTCCGCGTGCTATCCTGATCAAATCCTGAGTAATACGAATGAGAATAGACGTGGATGTTTTACCTGTGCCTGTAGCACCTACAATCAATTCGTGAAGATACCGGGAGTTTTCACTTAGAACAATGGGTTTGTTCGTATCTTTTTCCCAACCGACAATGACGTCACATGTTTTACCACGAAGAGTAAACGATTGGCTTGCGAGTAATCCGAACTCCCACTTATAAAACATGTCTTGCACGTCTTCATTACGATAAAATTCTTTCGCAATTAGATACACCGAGAATAATGATATGAAAACCGGTACACACATAAGAACATAGCCGAAGCTTTCCATTGATCTCACGACTAGGTAGTCCTTATCGGACTGAACTGTTGTAAAGAAATCAAACAAATATTGTCTGACGTACCACGCAAAAATAGAACAAAATGTAAGTATAAAAGGTATCCCCGATAAAATAGCAGCTCCTTTGCGCCCACGCCTCGATGTCCAGCTAATCCATGTGTCATAGCCCTTCATAATTGGCTGCGTAGTCGTCGAGTACAACCAAGTCAATAATGGAAGATTGAGCACAACGATAATCCAAAGTGCGAGATTGTGATGCAACGGAACATAAAAGAATTCTAGCAGGGAAACATAAGGTCCATTAGGATTTTCTAAAAATAGATTAAAGAATCCAATCGGACCTGAATCAACATTAAACCACTGAGCGAAAAATATTAAGAATGACGAGTATCCTAACCAAAGGTTAACAAAGATGAGAATAGTAACCGCTATTGTGTGGAAATAAATACGGTACCATTCAGCCAGTCGTTCACGATTGTCTACCCACCATTTTCTCGTAAACGAACGCAAGCTCGGAGGCATGGTCTCTGCGGTTTTAGAGTCGGTGAAAGATGTTTCTTCCATGTGTCACCATCCTTTTTGTATATTTCTTGAATATAAATGAAAATCTTATTTATCCCCCTCCTAAAAACAAAAAAAGAAGCACCAGATACAGCTGTTGCGCTGTAACTGGTGCTTCCAGTTTCGAGTATTCAGTTTACTTTTACTAATTATACTTCACAGTTTGTTGGCTAGACAAGCACAGGTTTCTGTAGATTCTCAGAATCATAAGTACATTAACATTGGGCTTATGCTTTACATTTTACTCTGTCGTTCCGCTCTCCTAAACCTGAGCTGTACTACTATTAACAAAATTATGTGTCTCTATTTCTCACATCCGACGCCGTCCCCGTCTCGATCTAAGTGAGTGCTATATCCTGGATCCCCTGCATAAATGGGATCAGCTCCAGCCGCCCTAACTGCTGAACAATTCTTATAGTAAACGTTTGAAACTACCTCTTCTTCGACAACCTCTACTTGTGGTTCTTCTTCGATTATAGGTTCTTCCTTAACGATGACAGGTGCTTTTATCTCAGGCTCTGGCTCAACAAACCCTTCCTCCTGGACATAATTTTCTATACTCCATATTCCTTTAGATGCTTTCTGCGCTGTTTTTTGGATCTCCTCAAACTGATCAACATACTTTGTATTCGGTGGATATATGTATGCCACACGTGCTAAACCATACTCTAACAACTGTTCATTTAGCATCTTATCATTTACCCATACATAGGCCAGTAGTCTCCCGTATTTATCACGTTCAGATACATCGAGCTCTAGTTCGATGTCCCCTTTATTAGTTTGTTTCTTCACGAAATTAGATGCGTCTTTCCCGAAAGGCTGAACTTCTTTTTGTGGATGTACAGTTTCTGGTGTGTCGATAAGCAGCAATCGTACTTTCTCTTCTCTTCCTTCTACCTCTACATGAAGTGTATCTCCATCAATCACTTCTATAAGAGTAGCAGGAAGCCTTCCACTGCCAATAGGTTCAGAATTGTCATTTGTATTCACTTCTGTTGTTTCTTTTGGTTTAGCTTCTTCACTTACATCCTCAGAAGTTCTAACAACTTCCGTCGTTGCTTGATCCGAATTTTTGTTCACTTGTTCAACTGTATTAGTCTCAACATTAGGTACTGTTGATGCGGTTGGGGAATGTTCAGTGGTTGAGAATGATCCTAAAAAGATAATTAACGATAATCCCGCAAGACCACCAATAATATAACTTGTAGTCTGCTTCTTACCATCGTTGCTTCGGAACAAATAAAAAACAGTAAGAGAATAAAATCTATTCCCTTACTGTTTGTGAACTTAATCAACTGCAGCATTTAATTTTAATTTCTTATCTTTAGCAGCGCCAGTGAGCTGTCTGTAACTTACGTAAAACATTAAAAAGAAAGCATTAATCGGTACTATACAATGCCTGTAGTACTTGCGATCATCAAACCAATTAAAAGAGGTTTCAATCGATGCGCGTCCTTCATAATTACCTTTTACAACAATTGCTTTATCCCATGGACGAATATAAACATTTTCTCTTTGAAGTTCGGATGCTGGTATGATAACTTTATAAGTTCTAGGCCCATTCTCTAACAAATGTGCATTCTTAAAAGAAGGAAAATAAGGCTCGTTTTCGTTCCTTTCATCACAGAGGTGAAACCAAACAAACTTATCTCCACTTTCTCCTCGCTTCATCGAATAGTTCGAGCGAAAACTTGAATTGCCGTGAAGTTGAATAATTCCTGTAACCTTATTTTCCTTAACAACATCTCCAGACAAATGATTAGTATAATGTATTAGATTTTTGCTTTTAATGTAATTCCATTCATTGTCTTTAACACTACGGGTAAAATATCTGCCACACATTATATATAGAACAGTATATGCAGCATGTAATATTATCGGGCATAAAACAGCACTAAATAGAGAGTAGACA
Organism: Paenibacillus provencensis; assembly: GCF_042678545.1. Taxonomy (NCBI): domain Bacteria; kingdom Bacillati; phylum Bacillota; class Bacilli; order Caryophanales; family Paenibacillaceae; genus Paenibacillus; species Paenibacillus provencensis. Next base: position 93,984 of record NZ_JBHTKX010000008.1, read on the forward strand.
AAATTATTATACAAAGGGTTTGCTGTGCTCGTATTTAGTAGGAAGAATACTACGCTAAAAGATAATAACATCTCGAAAGAGAAAAGTACTGGAATAGTAACATTAAAAATCATCTTTCTTCGGGAATAAAGTTTACTTTTATTCAACATATAAACCACCTCTTAAGTATGATATCGGTACATAGCTATTAATTATTTTGCATTGGTTAAATCAATTAAAACCTCCTTCGCTCATTAAATATCTATAATAAAAAAAGCACCTTCCCAGAGAATATGACACGAAAAAAGTGTCTTCTTCATCTAGAAAGATGCATTTGGTCAAATTTTTGTAATGCTATAGAAATAGCCTATTCATCGGTTAATCGGGAATTTAACAATAGAATGCTTCCTCGCGCATGCAGGAAGTAATTTAAAAGGAAAGTTAAAGGTATACAATAATTATAACACTTTGTTTACCGTCTCTACTAGTTATATTTAGAATTTGTCATCCCATTATAATGTTGAGTGAAGATGCAGGGGTTCTATAGTTTTAAATTTGAGTGTTGTAACAAAATCAAGGTACAATAAAGTAAAGCAGGTATAGGAGTCAGCTGCTACATAGATTAAGATTAATGAATCAGAATAAAAACTAGGCATTAATCATTCCAAGAATAACGCATTGTTTGACATTAAGAAGGGAGGGTGTTCCTTGAGAATGAATGAACTTGAGACAAAGGCGCACTCAAATAACAAAAGAAAGTTAGAACTTCTTCGCGACCTCATAGAAATTGTTTCGACTCGAGATCCGATTGATTATTCTAAATTCAACCCCAAAAATAAAAATAAAGTCACCATTGAGGAACTAGTATTACTTAATGAGGAAAAAGACAAAGAAGTAAAAGCGTTGCAAAGCGCTTGGGAGGAATTAGAAGGCCTTCTTTTTAACGATCTTCAAATCACGCTGCAGGAGAAGAATCAATTAGCCACTTTCCTGGGTTACAAGAAAAAGGAAGAGAAACAGAAGAAGCAAAGTCGCGGGCGCAATAGACAAGTATGGCGTGCCGACTAAAAGAAAAAACACCATTGAGGAAATGAACTGCACCCCTTAGAATGGACATTGGAAAAACCCCTGGGTTTAACCGATGAAATTCTAGGGGGTGCATTTTTGTATGGCGATCAAAGGTCAAAAGTTTAGGACATATTCTGAGGAACTCAAGTTGGAGGCCATTCGTTTGCACATAGAAGAGAAATGGACCTATCGACAAATCAACGACCATTTCGGAATTCAAGATGAGGGTCGAATGAAGCGGTGGATGCGTAAATATCGTGAAAAGGGTGAATTTGGTCTGTTGGATCAACGTGGAAGGCGGAAGGAATACATAGATCAGGAGCGATATGTTCAACAATTGAAACGGGAAAATGCGATGCTAAAAAAGTGTTTGAAAATCTGGATGCGGGAGGAAAAGAACAACGATTCAAGCTCATCGAACAAACGGCGGACATCGGCCAAGTAGTCGAACAATGTCAGCTTCTTGGTGTCTCTAAAAGTGGTTACTACGCCTATTTGAAGCGGAAAAGGGAAGATCGAGATGCCGAGGCTAAACAACTCATTCGCAAAGTGTACCAACGATACGAAGGAAAGTATGGATATCGACAGGTTCAACTGTTCTTGTGGCAAGATGAAGGGGTTTGGATGAACCACAAGAAGGTGCTACGCCTGATGCAAAACCTTGGCCTTCGAGCGAGCATTCGCCAGAAACGTCGATTTAACATGACTTATAAGGCTGCCGAACGTGTAGCTGAGAATCTGCTTCAGCGGAAGTTCACTGCCGAAAAACCAAACCAGAAGTGGGTGACAGATGTGACTCAATATCGGGTTGGCGAGCGCTGGCTCTATCTTTCAGCCGTGAAAGACCTATTCAACAACGAAATTGTGGCTTACGAACTTAGTCAGCGGAATGACAATGAGTTGGTGCTTCAAACATTTGCCAAAGCGTTCTCCAAGCAAAAAAACGTGACTGAATTGATCGTTCACAGCGACCAAGGATTCCAGTACACGTCTCATGCCTACCACGACATGCTGCCGAAGGTTGGCGCCCAAATCAGCATGTCTCGCCGGGGCAATTGTCTAGACAATGCCTCTATGGAGAGTTTCTTCTCGCATCTCAAAACGGAAGGACTCTATCCTTATGATATACGAAATCTGCTAGAGGCACAAAGCCGAATCGAGAAATATATCCGTTTTTACAATCGAAGACGGCCGCAGCGTAAATTAAACAAACTGACGCCGATAGAATATCGACGTCAGTTTGGATAGGTGTTTTTTCAATGTCCACTAAATGGGGTCTTGACCAAAAAACTCAAGGTGTTTTTTCTTTTAAAATCTGTTATTTAGCCTATCCAATTGCTTGCGCAGCTCGTGTGGGTGATGGATTTCCACATATCGATATACAAACTCCTCATTCCCAAGTAGAAGGAGAGCCCGACGTACGCTCTTTTCAAGTTTCACCCCTCCGGGTTGATTTGAGTAAAACTCTCTTACCGATCCACTATCCGCGCCTTCCAATACAATTAGTACGAAAAAGTCCACTGATCCATCGGTATATTTCTCTATAAGATATGTCGATGTATTACCTCGAAAAATCATCCGTTGAAACGGAATTGGAGGAACAGGTAATGTATTGAGGCTTTCAGGACTTAGGTCCAGATCAAGAAATTCAGATGAATATGCGTTATAATTTCGCAACGCCTCAAAATGATGTAATGAATGGATTTGAGATAACCGACCGTAAAATGTTGTGATTATAATGTTCTCATCATCATTTTCATATGTAAAAATGATCTCCCGATCAATAATGCCAACACCATTAGGTTGAAGTTCTACTCGGCCGAATTGGTTAAAAAGTAAGTTTAGTTTTCCTTGCAAGCAAAAAAAATTCATCCGGCTACTACTTACTCGCTCATTCCATCTTTGTAAAGCATGATCAGTAATAATGATCTGTTTATTATCTGATGCCCTTTTGTCTAATCTAGATAAGATAAGGGACTTCATGGATCTACTTTGGAAATAGCCCTCAATGGATTCAAAATTATCGTTATTATGAAATGGACTTAGAGTGCAGAAATATTCTTGTATAGTAATTGTTTTAACAAATTTAGATATGACAGACTTCATTTTCCCCACGCCTTCCTCATCTACTTAAACCATTTTAACAAAAATTTATATGATGGTTTAAAGTAGATAACTATGCAAGCATTTTAGTACCTCGGCTGAGGTAAAATAGTTAATAGCGAGCATTCAAGGTAGTTCTTTTCAGAATGTGTTTCCTCGAAGATGGTTAATGCTTCATCAATAAGAGGATTCATTCTCACAGAATTCAATCTTCCCAGCCTATAAAGTAAAACAGCTTTCTCCGGTGATTTATCTTCTATGCTAAAGAAATCTAACGCCTTCTCAAGTGCCACTTGCTCTTGAAATATGTCCTGCGTAGTTTTTGATATAAGAAGTGCGTCCAATTCATAGGCTCTAAATCCATTCTGAATACCATGTATATCAATATATTTTTTGCAGGTCTCAATCATTTCTCTAGCATCTTCATAATTATCGTTCTTAATCTCTATTTCAATCAAACGATATAAACATTTTAGTTTTTGCGGAATGATATTAGATGGTACATTCAACTGAAAAAATTCTTTAAGGTCTGAAAACATATATTGGAATAAAATCCCTGGGCGAACCTTGTGTAGAATAAAAATGAGTTCCAAGGAATTAAACAGACTGCTTAGATCTTTTTGTCGTTGAAACCAATTCATTGAATCAAGCAAAAGTGTTTTGGCTTTCTGATATCTACCTCGAATCCAGTAAGTAATGGACAGCAAATACGATGCATGATAATAAGCCTGCTCGTTTTTTCCTTTTGTGATCTCCATGCATGAGTGCACGTGGTACTGAGCAAGATCTAAGTATCCTATGTGTAAATAGATAATCGTTAGATTAAAATGCACATTTGAATAATCAAGACTTAACACTTCGGTATTTTTGTCTGCATAATTCAGGGCTTCCCTTAATACTTCAATGGCCTCAAATAGTTTCTGTTCTTTTACTAGTAGAGACGCTAACCCATTAAAGGATCGCATTTTCAGTTCGACGATGTCACAGTCCGAACTTTCTGCTGCAGAGATCGTTTCCCTATAGTAATCCTGAGCTAAATCTAGGTCAGAAACGTCGCGATAGTATTCAGCCCATACAAAATGTAGGTGAATAAGCATCTTATTATTAGGTATTTTTTCAGCTCGTTGTTGCAACTCATCCAGCGTTTCATTTAAACCATGAAGAAGTCCTGCACTTAGTTTATGTTTTGCAAAACTTATTGCTTGTTTCAAACTTTCAAGCTCATCAGAAAAAGAATCTGATTCGTCAGCTAAGAATACTTCTACGGGTTCATTTAATGCATTTGCAATCTGCACTAATTCCTCATAAGGGAACTTCGCTCTTTTCCCCTTCTCGATGTTACTTAATTTTCCTGTTGCATAACCTAGGACTTGAGAAAGTTGAATAATGGTGATTTTTTTGCTTTTTCGAATCCTTCTGATATTCTTACCAATTATCTCTGGATCTAAGATTGTATCGTATTCGAACATATCATCATTCCACCCCAAAAATTAGTAAAGACAGCAAATGTCAAAATATAATTATACCCTCTACATTAAAAACTATAATCTATTATGTCAAAATATATATATTCCCCTTCACTCAGACTTTTATTCATAGATAATATACCCTGAAGCTACTGAAGTGTGTATAAGATAGTTTCTAGGAAAGAGAGAATAAAAATTAATTATTTTAATTATTCTGAATAGATACATGGTGGAGGAAATATCACACATCCACACTTCATAGATATAATTGCACTTTCAATAAAAATGAAGATTTTGAATATGCAGTACTCTTTCTGAACCTTACCAACAATAGTTCTGGATGTAGCAACAATTTCTCCGAAGTGAGATTCGAATTTTTCATAGCATCCGCGGAGGAAGATATGTTACCAATAGTTTATTGGAACTGTCTAGTTGCATTTTATAATATAGCTCTGCACAGTAATCATTTATAGCTCCAGCCTCTTCATTGAGACTATCCTTTTAACCCTCTCGAAAGATGAAAACCTTCGAATAACCTAATAGAATGATCACATACAGACTTCTCAACATAAAAGGAGCGTGAAGCCTAATGCAGGTATCCATTCAAACTATCATGCAGCTGCCTGAAGAATATAAATTCATTCTGAGAACAATTTGGCATCCCGAGGAAGGCGATTCTTATTTCTTTCTCAATTCATTAAACGAACCGAGTCCTGTGATGACATTCGTAATCGGGAACCGTATTCAGTTTGCTGAAAACCAAAACAATTCATATCCATTGTTTAGCATACATCAAATGATGAATATTATTGAGGATTATGGCGGATACACACTCTATACGAAGCTGGTGAATAAGGCTTCTTCTATAAATGAGTTGTTTTGTATTCTCTGGGATGCGATCGTTTGTATTCTTGATGATGGTGAATCACCAGAATACTGGGGATTAACCATCCCTACCTTCGAAAGAAAATACTCAGAATTCGAATTACCCATTTTACTATAACTAATACACTTCGATACTAATCCTTACTATAACTTCATTAATTATGTACTGGAAGCACCATATCATTGCGCATGCAGTGATTTGGTGCTTCTTGTATTTTCCAAAGTTACTTAGAATCACTTTTTTCAAATTATGCAGGATAGATTTTCTTTCTTCTTCAGGTCGATGTATATTTGATTCTAATTAGGCAGGACTCTCCAAGAATTATTAAAAAAACTGATTCGCTATTCTAATCGGCTTTTCTATGCCTAATAAAATCTTCTAGTCTTCTTAGTTTATCATTATTTCACCTATCTATAGTGGATTATTCTTTTTCTAATTCCGGCCAGAAGAGAAGAGGTGACCCAAAGGTGACCTAAAAATCAACTATCGGTCACTCTGTTGGAGAGCTCTTTAATTCTCCTCTTAATTAAACGAATTTCAACTATAATATCTTCTTTCGCGTCAGAAGAACAGTTTGATATACGTCTTAAAAGAATGTCGCTTTGTTGTTGGAACATCTTAACTTCATCAGGTTCAATCACTTTATCTATTAACGACTCAAGATGATGATACTGTTTAAGATAATCGTTTTTGTTAATCTCATTATAGAAGTCAACCAAATATTTCAGCTCGTTTTGAAGTAACTGTAGATAGATTTTGAGAAAATCGATTTCATTACTACCACTACGAAGGTATGTGAATCGAGATTTCACATCGGATATAGATACGACTATTAGAATCGCCCTCCTTCTTCTAAGAAATATATATACCCTGTTGAGTCAGTAGGGTACCAAAAAATTATCTTATGATTTATAATGCTCTTTTTTTACTCCTATGTCATAGTGAATATACGGTCGGGAGCATCGACTGTTTACCATTACTATAATTCCTAATTCAGTGAAATTCCCTGATCTCTTTCTAATTAATAATGTGTACGGTAGAAACAAAAAAAGCACCCAACATTGGCATATGCCAATATCGAGGTGCTTCCCCGTTCATGTATTCAATTTTCTTTATTATATCAGATGATTATTTTCTGTAAATGAAAGCACTCTAGAAAGAAGTATTGATAAAAAAGTCAGGGCAATGACTCTGGTCGTAATTAATCAGAGTCAATCCCAGTCTTCTACAAACTCTCCAAGTCCTTCATAGTGGCTAATCATTTCTTCCAGTTCCCAGAGTTCCATATGCTGATAGTAGTCCTTCCATGCCGTTAATCTGCCAACTTTTATCATAGATTGTAAATGTTCGAGCCATTCAAATTGTTTTTGTGCGAGCTGTTGGAACCATAATGCTTCATAAAATTCTCCTGAATCCAAAGCTATTTGAAGTTGCTGCTGGCAGTAATTGATTGTCTCAACTTTTCTCTTAGCTAGATAATTCTTTGCAATGGGTAGTTGAAATAACAGAAGTTTTCTACGCTTAATGATGCCTTTTTTCTTAAATCCAGCTCGAATGAAGCAATATCCCGGCACTTCACTAGAAACTTTTTTGGCATCAACGTAAGTGATCATTCCTGATGCCGGAAAAACATGACCCCATTCACATATAGTGGCATAGACAGCCCAGTTAGAGGCCCTCCTCTACATTTATTTCCTTACATTCAACGCTGCATTCAGGGCAATATGGTTCATTGCAACATCCGCCATCAGCGTGATCATGTGCTGAATTAGTTACACCAGGTGCTCCATCTGCATGCAAGTTTGTATAAGTCCCATCTAGATCCATTCGAACATATAAATTCAGTGCATCCTGCTCTATACAAAGATGTGTTTCTCCACAATAATCAAATGATCGATATTACAATCATTAGGGCACCGCATTTCCCTTGTTCTTGCCCTATTAGTTACATTAAATTCTTTCATTTCGTAAATTCTATTTTCTCTTTTCATCTCAACAGACTGGCATCGAGGTAAGATATGTAATCTTCATCACTTCGGAAAGCTCCACTAAATGGGCCTTCATCTAAATCATCAAATGAGGTTCTTCTTTGCGGAAACATCTTCTCTAACCTATCGAGAAGCGGATGTTGGTTTTCATCTCCAAGGAAATTGATGCTTGTGGATCCAATAAAGAAAATCTCTGAAGTGTTTGTAATCTGATATATACCGGTAACAAGTTTAGGATCACATAACCATTCATGAAACTCAAAAAGGTCTTCAGTGATTACATGAGTTAGAAGATGACCGATATAAGGTTTTTCGTCTGACACCTTGCGAACATTAAAGCCTACCAAATTATGTACAGGCCCGAAACCATTAGAATAGCGAAGAGAATTCAGTTGATTCAATTTTCGATCATACGCTTCTTTATATAAAATCTGATAAACTTGTGAGTTCGGTTTCAAGTCAGACTGAATATGAAACCCATCATAAATAAAACCATTGTTGATAAAGAAAACTCCTTCCTGACCAGCAACTGAGAACATGCCTCTCTCCTTAGCAAATGAATATTCCTTAGGTATTTCCAAACTACATTGTGATCTAGGATGTTCTAAAGAATTTCCGATTTTGATGATGGTTAAACCTTGAAAATCATAAGTAATAGCTTCCATAGTTAATTCCACTCCTTCAATGAATTTTGGTTATAGAGGCAATAAAAAATACACCTCAACCAATGATCAAACCCAACTGGGGGAAGCATGCAAAAAACATGTTTGATCACTTGTTGAAGTGTATTTTGGTTAGAATGGTCCTCATGCCCAAGCGAGAACAAAAATTAATAAGAAAAGGTATGTTTTTATTCTATCATCAAAGCCAGTTCATGGAAAGTAATTGTGTTGAAATATGATCAATTCAATGATCATTTTAATGATCAAATTAATGATTAATCAAATATTCAATTTAGTATTCAGTTTACTGTGTATCTGTAATTAATCAAATGAAAACGGTGCCTCTACATATCGAGTAGAGGCACCGTTTTCAACTTGATCTCCTTAGAAGGTTTTCACCTGCAAGCAGGAGCCTCGCTCCTGTCCATACTGCATCGTCTGGAACCCCATCGTACCGGTACACAAAGCTAACCCCTGAAATTAATCCGAGTTTGGCCGCTCTATGCAGTAGTGCAATAAACTGATCACCGGTAGATTCACCAGGTTTAAAAGCTAAACGTAAGTCACTTATAGGATTCTCCATATTTGGATTAGAATCATCTAAGCGAGCAGCAATCTCCTCCAGCAAGACTGCATTGATAACGGGCGGTAGTTCATCCCCATCACTCCCTCTATAAGATGAATAAGTTCGTTCTTATTATAGACCAGACAATGGCGATAACTAACGAGTGAAGACTGATATTCTCTTAATTATCTCATTTATTCAATCTATTAAATATTGAAGCAGACCTCTGTAATAGATCAGCTGAAATATCATTTTTGGGGCTATGGCTAGACTCCGCACTTTTCAGTTCTTTGTACTTATCCAGCACTACCACGTCATGTAGTAGCCAAATATTACCTGATAGTCGAAATAAACCACTTTCTTTATAACGGTCAAAAAGTCCCCTGGCATTATCTCGTCGAATTGTACCTAGTGGGAGGCCATGCTTCTTCTCAGCCTCAGAGGTTGTCATTACATTAGTAACGATTTCCTTACATTTAGAGCATATCGTATACGTACCAAAGAATGTGGGCTTACCTAGTTCTTTTAACCACACTCCACATTGGGAACAACGATACGGCAGTCTCCCCCCTTGAACTCGATCCACCTTTGTTTGTAGATCTTGGATTTGTGCTTCGAGACTAAACAACTGAGAATGGGATTCAGGAAATGGTCGTAGATCTTCCAGCAGCTTTTTCTGTTTCCTCAGCACCTCTAGCTGATTAATTAATTCATCGATCCACGAATTCATTACGTTATGTTTTTTTCGTCCAACACGGTAAAAGATGACACCAACAATCTCATGTACCAGCCAGCATTTCTCTGATTTCCTCACAAGCCCTACTTCCTGCAGTGGTTGGAGTGGACCATTACAATCTTGTTTAAGAGTTCCCGGGCTTGTAATTCCAAACTGTTCCTCAAGTTCTGTAGTCCCCTTCACCTGATTAATTGTTTTAATGCAACGCGGACATATTTGAAAGTGACCATTGCTGCCGAGAGTTACAGGGGTGTCTTCGTCATAAATCGGTTGCTTACAAAGATTACAAGATAGATAAGAGAACTTACGGTTTAAGCGTTCTTTCCGTAACTCGTAATCGCGAATTTCAGCCTCTATCCTGAAAACTTGGTATGGGGCATCTGGTAGCATTTCAAAATGTTCTAACATCAATTCGAGCGTTTTTTTAAGCTCCTCTTGACGATTATTATAATCACCAATAATCGAGGTCATAAGAAAGCCTCTTTTCTCATTTGATATGATATGGAATTTATTATATCTTAAACGAACCGTAATTTAAAAAACAAGAACCGTTATCAGATCATAAAGACACGATCTCAACTGTATGTAACCTGGCTCAGGACAAGAACTTTTGACTGTGACTTACGATCGTGTTGAAACAAAGTTCCCGACCCAAATTAAAAAGAAGCAGCTGCCTACCGGCAGACTACTTCTTGCTGTTTACTAACCTTTCCTTCTAGCTTAATGAAGACTAGACATGATATCAATTATCTTCATGAAAGAGCGACACGAAGCATTTCGCTAATATTGGTATTTAGCTATGTGTTCCTCAATCTGGTGGAGGATATCCTCTGAATCAACCATTGATTCAATCTTTGAAATCAAAGTCTCACCATGATTATTCTTTTTTGTTAGGTCAACCCCTGACTCAATCATTATATCCAAAGTATCAAGAAAAACATCGATAGGTATATTACCATTTCTATTCCTTTCATAATGGGCTATCATTTTCTTTATTCATAGTTTCGAGTAAATGCAGGGTTTGGAATTGTCCGTATCCTGGGGTCGGAGCTAGGTAATTAGGTTAATGCACAATATGTGGAATTATTGTACCATTTAACTGGATAAAAAATTACAACACTAGTAGATTCTTTGATCGGTTACATAACTGTTTATATATATAATCGGAGCAGGCGCTTAAATACGGGGTGAACGATGGAACGATATAATCGAAGAAAACGAATGGTGAGAATAATGACTATAATAAACGTGTGTCTATTGATTGCCGTGGGTTTTATGTGGTATCTTCAACGACCACTCCCCTCACCAGAGACTTGGATCGCTCCAGGTCATATTGTTAAAATTGATGACTTCATAAATGCAGAGCCGATCTCCAAGGTAAAAAATATCTCCTTGAAAACTAACTTGCATATGACCTACGTAAGAGAGGTGGAGGTAACAACACGATGGAACCGTTTTGCACTGAATCTCAATGGGTATGAATTGAGAAATACTAATAGTCATTTTTCTTCATCAGATACAGTGACTGATTTTACTAAAAACGATCTCAATATTCTTGGAAAGAAGTTAGTTCCCTTTATGAAACACGATATTATTAAGGCTGCTATGGTCTATCATAAAATAGAATGGGAAGAAAAAATATCGCGACCTATCGTAATTCATCATCCCGAAAAGTTTCAAACTGGAGTTCCGCTACAAGTTGGAGACGAAATTATAGAATTGAACGGTGAGCCTATCGAATCTACAGATGATATATACTTTTTTCTTAAATCATTTCATATCGGTGATACCGTAACCGTTAAGGTGCAGCGGAAAGGCAATATTATTAGAATCCCTATTGAGATAAAAGAAATGGACAGTAGTGGCCGTGCAACATTAGGAGTATATTTGAAACATCAATTCACATTTGATGGTCTGAATGATGATGATGTGATACAACTTGATCGAACTTATATAGGAGAATCTGGAGGATTTATTCTTACACTCGGTCTTATCCAGAAGCTCGAGCCTAGCGTTGACTTGTCTAAGGGTAGGATAATCGCAGGCACTGGCGGGATTACACGAGGCGGAGATATAAAGCCTATCGGGAACCTTGATTTAAAAGTCCTTACGGCAGTAAATGAGAATGCTGATGTTTTCTTTTATCCGAAATTTCAAGAGGCGCAAATAGAAGAAGTACGAAAGGCTTTCTCAATTGGTGACATAGAACTAATTGGTGTACGAAATATTTCTGAGGCAATCAAATATCTGACAGAAACTTAGATGAAAGTGAAAATAAGCGGGCAAATTGCGTGCCCGCCTCTCATCTGATTTACATTGATTTAGATTGAATGACCTTGATTATATATCCCCTATTAACAAGATATCGGCTCTTTTGCCCTCAGCTGTTTTCAACTCCTGCTTACATTCATTTCATGCGACTTTCATCTGCAGATTTTCGAGTTACAAAGTGTTCTACCTTTTTCACTTTATCCAAGTAAATACGTCCTGTTGTTCCTTGTCTCCATTCACCATTTCCAGCCCATTTAGTATCAACATTCCTATCAAACTCAAAAATTCGTTCCCAGCTTTCTTCTAATGTAGTACTTAGTTTTCCATTATCAAAATCTTCAGCTTCTTTTTCATTATCTGAGTTAAAAAAATTATTTAACACCATATGCCATCCATCGAAGTCAGAAATAAGAACATCTTTCTCATCAATATCCAAAGTTAATCTTACACATTTCGTTCCACCGATGAAGTGACCAGTACTCCTCATGTCGGGCTTCTTCGGCCATAGCCATATGGGATACTCACCTTTATAGTTGGGCAATCTCTTATGCATTTGTTGTATCATCCATACATAAGGATCAGGAAACATCGCTCGCTCTGGTTCACCTTCTAAATAGCCTATAGATTGAGCTGCTTCCCAGGCTTCTATTGTTTGCATACTCCAATAAATCATCTAACTGCTTTCCCTTCCGGTTTTCTATAAACATATAGTTTAATTAGATTATTGTTAAGCGTCTATTCTCTTATGAACGTAATATATTCTCCTTGCTTACTCTTTGATACGTCTGTCTGCCATCCAACACTTAACCAGGCGTGACATTGTCTTTTGGGGGACGATTTATTGTTGCTCCACCAAGTCCTCCAACTTTTATCATACGCAGAATTTGGAAAGCCGTCAGGATCTATTTCTTTTACTAATTCATTTAAATGTTCAATCTTTAATGTCGCTTGATTGTTGTCTGTTAATTGAAGAACTCTAGATATATTTTCAAATTTAAACATTTGTATCATATCTCCTTTCGGTGATTACTGTATATTACCATGTAGGGTGAAAATTCATCTAGTAATTGGAGATATGTGATTCAGTATTGTGATTGAAAGCAAATCTAAAGGATTTTAATCATCCATGTTAATTACTCATCGTCTTAATTACTCATCTGTCGATTACAATTGATTTATGAGCTTTACATCGTACTAACGGCTGCCTTCATTTACGTCTAATTGTTATTATTCAAAAATGCTATTGCATCTTCAATACGATAAAAGATATTAGACCACGACTCCCACCCTTTGGATAAGAGGTATGTGCCAGAACTTCCGGGACTCACATCTACCAGACGGAAGGGATATTCATCTGAAGTGGGTGGATCGTATCTTTCTAGACGGTAGGGTAATATTCTTTTCTCAGATGCCTTGAGATCCACAACATATAAAATACTTCCTACCGGAACCGCTTCGTAAAGCTTTCTGTAATTTTCCTCGTAATTAGAAGATTCCAACGCATTCACCCAATTCATGAACAATTCAAATGTGTTACGGTCAAATGTCTTTGCCTTCAATATTTGGCAGGATTCCATTTTTAACAATAGAATGTACCCTTCGCTACCTCCTGGTCCAAAAGTAAATTCTGATATTCTCCCCTCGGTCTCAGTTGAAAGTTTCTCCATTTCATCTATGGTATACATCTCGCCATAGATTTCAATCTTCCCTTCATTTTTTATTGCTGCCGATGTGTAGTGAGTCAAGGACATTCGATCTAAGAAAGGATTATGAACCCACTCAACATGAAGATCCTTCGTTAAATATGATATCGCTTTTTTGTAATTAATCTTTGCTCCTAACACTTTACCACTCCTCGTTGAAAGAAAATAAAAAGAGAGACTGCCAGCATTCATTGTCTGGTGCCCCTCTTAACCAATATGCGGTTAATTAATCTTGCTCGTATATCTAACACACGATTTGTTCATTGTTGTCTCAGTCCATAAAGTAGAGTTTTTCTCTTATTGACTCCTCACCTATAGGTTACGGTAACAGCAGTTATCAGCTGCTTCACATTACTTAAATCATATCATTATAATTTCCATTGGATCTTAATTAGGCATCACACAAATCGCCTCCTTTTTTATAATCTGTGTTTCAGGTGTAAACAAAAACACCTGACAAGTTTCCAAAGAAAGACACACTGATAGTGTTGATTTTCTTTAGGACCTTGTCAGGTGTTTCTAATGAATAGAACGCTCTCCTATGCACTTGCTGGAGAGAGAATAAGGAGAATCATATATTTCCATATTTTTATGAGAACTAAGACACTTGCCATACCACTAATCAATTCTTAAAGTAGTGGATGAATATCTTTGTCTTTATTTTTATCTTCGCAAGGTGCAAGTGATTATTTTGAAGATAGTCCAAAATTATTGATATCCCTAAACAGCTGTTTGAACAGGCATAAAATATATTGCTCAAAAATTTGCGGGTTATTATTGTCCCTTATATAATTTAGTTAAGGGTTATCCTTTTCTTTTCTCCTATTGGGTTGTAGGACGAAAAATGCGCATTAACGGATAGAGGAGGTCGAGTCACTTTCGTTGACTCGGCCTCTTCTCATTAACTCACATATATGAAAAATCCTTATCCAATTCTATTGAGATTTTGAGTATCAAATCATATGGCTATCATATGTTTGTATTTTACCCGATCGTTTAGTATATTAAGAATCTAAATCTACAAGTTAATAATTTTCATGATGAAGTGTTTATTTGATTAAATTAGATATTGCGTTTGATAAATTTATTAAGTTAGTCTTATATAATGCATTCCCATCTGTTTTGTTAGTTAGCTACTACACATTTAACTTCGATGATCTGCCGCACAAAATAATAATTGTGTTTAGTCATCTTCTTCAGGGCCACGCATGATTAGATCAATCTCGTCTTCAAGTGGCAATTCATCGTGAGCAAATTCAAACTTCATTATTTCAATAGCTTCTGACGTATTGCAGTCATGATTCTCCATAATTGCGTCTAATCTTCTTTGATACATTGACAACGTAATCATCCCCTATTAAATAATAAAATGAACTTTGGTGGTCGGTAATCGAATGAGTACATAACTCCTTTTAATGAACCACCAAATATTAATTTCTACAAAACCATTCGTTAAATTTAAAATTTATCATGCTCAATTTACTAACCCCCTGCTTTGTGGTGATATGCCTCCTTCTCTAATGTCATTCAAAATTTCTTCTTTAGTATGCAGCTTCGAAATCTGCAAAACGTTGTTTGAAGATCTCGAATTCATGTCCTGTTAGCATATCATCATAAGCTTTGATTTGATCTACAAAATTAGATATTGGCTGTTTATTGATACTCATCAAGATCCTCGCCAAATTGGAAACACTCGAAGGACCGTTCACAGTTATAGATTCTACTTTTGTGTAACTGTCATCTTCTGCTCTTTTATAGACAGCATATTCCTGATATCTATTGGGATCCGAACTCAGTGAGACGTTGTAAAGAAGTAAGGACTCTATTTCGAAGTATTTGTGAGGGATCTGTGATTGATTACGAAGCTTATAAGCAAGTGCATAGAAACAGTCATAACTTCCCTTCTTTTTGATTCCTGTTTGGTGGCAAAGGATACTTTCATTTTTTTCAATTTCCTCAGCTGTATGCAACAATTTATCGCAATGTGTGTATTTTACATGTTCTATCATATATACTTGGCCTCCGTTTAATAAAGATTGCAGGATATGACCCGCTACTGAATAGAGTGAAGTTATTACAAGAGAGCACCTCCCTTTTTTTATTTTGATCCCATCAAGATTTCTTTGGTATATAGGCGCAAAACAAATAGCACCTGGCAAAGGTCCAAAGTTTAAGACACACTTATAGTGTGTAATTAAGCCTCAGTTCACCTTTGCCAGGTGCATTGTTTCGTGAGAATGCTTTCTCGCGCGTGCGGGAAAGTAAGTTTTGTTTAAATAGTAAGGTATGATGCTATTTTATCAGGAAAGGACTTCGTTGGAAATACCATCAATTATTATTGAGCATTGTTTTGTAAATGATGGCTTTCAATTCATTTTCACAGGTTTCCGTTGCTCGGTATAGTTCAAAGTTTTCTGCATTTCGATACTGATGTTTGGATGTCCCTAGTGATATCAGTAATCGTTGCAATTGCTGCATATTTAGAGAAGTATGCTCGCAAGATTCTAGTCCTAAAAGTATCCTATCGAACATTTCAATGTCCTGCAGTTCCCCATCCAGAATGGAACTTTGAAAGGAATCCGTGCATATACGATACCAGTACTCATAATCCACATTTTTAGAATTAAATTGAATGCTGAGATCTGTAACGTATTTTACTTCCCATTGACTACCTCTAATTTCTTTTGATGTGCTTTGTTTAGTTTTTGTAATCAAGATTATTTCTCCTTCTTTTTTGAGTTTTGCAAAAATAAAAAAGCATCTTTAATGAACCATTGATGGACAAAACATACGTCCCCAATGTTTCACAAAGATGCTTAGAATGCTCTCCTGCGTCTGCGGGAGAGTAATAATTAATTATGGTTAAGATCAAGGTATATGGAAAATCATATTACAGATTCTTGATGCTGTACAGTACAGAAATGAAAACTTTTATCAGAAAACTCTTATGTAACATCATATATTCATATTCATATTACTATTTATTAATGTATTCAGTTTTATATTTAAATGTTTATTTCTTGTTATATATATTCATATTCGCCTCAACAAATATTTTCCGCAGTATTTAAAGATAGATAGTTGTAGGATTAAGTAAATTGCAGTGATGAACAACGACAAATCTAATCACCCATGGTGGATCCGGAATTTAGCATTGCATATTATATTCACAAAAATATTGAAGTATTCTTGAATATGCATAAAAAACTGAACACTTATATGAACATTTTCATAAATTAGAAAAGAGATTTTGTCCTTAGACGGAATATAACAAACGTAATCCAGTGGATCGTAATTAGCACACAAGCATCTCTAGGGTATCGTAATTGCAGAGTTAGATAAGTAGTCACATGGAGATCATTCAAGAGGTTGATAAATAGCTTCTACCCGGACTATGTTCGCTGTTGGCTATCTCGATGATTATGATGGTTCGCACATTGAGTATATACATTATGATGGTTAACATACGGCTTCATTCATTCAATCATACAATCCGACAATAGAATTTAGATACATTGGTAGATTTTTCACCGAACTTTCTGAGGATCCACCTGTCATAAATCGTGTTTAATAAACTGAATAGTTAATTGCATATGAACATGAATATAAATTTGTGTCGAAGTATGAGTATGCCATCTTTAGCCACTCGGTAAACAGCGTTTGTTTGATTTTCCCCTCTATAGATTCTCAATAAATATATTGTTACAATAGTAGTAAGTGAATATTATAGCGTGGAAGCACCGCGAAGGAACAATTTCCTTTGTGGTGCTTTTTTTTTGTAAACTTTCTGCTTTCAGGGGAGGAGATTTGTTGAAGGAAAACTCTAAAGAGATTTTCTAGAGACAAGTAAGTTTAATCATTTATTTTCGAAACGATGATACCACTATATCGAGTTGAAATTATTATTTTTGATAAGTTCTATGAAGGGGGAATCACTCTTGATCATTGAAATTAGACAAACAAAATCAAATCTGGAGCAGGTCTTTGAAATACTTACAAATGGGAATTTAAGTTATTTTGGACGCACGTCTTACTCAAAAGAATCTTTCACTACTCAATTATTCTATCCGAATTTAAAGTTAATTTACGAAACCCAGTCTAGTTCGTTGGAAGAGTCCAGGAATATACTCTCTAATAAATGGATCTCAAAGGAAGAGATAACTGAGTGCTGCGGGATATACGACAATCATGCCAATCTTTTAGGTTTGATAAATCAAGACTGTAAGGAATCCACAAACAATTACTACACCATAACTCTTGGGAAAGATATTGTTAGGGTCTACTGCTTGTTAAAAAACAAGACAATGCAGCTCCTCTTTGTAGACGTAACTGGCAAACAGATAGCACAAGGGGAAAAGGTAGTTACGGATGGTATAAACCTTCACTATTATAGGATATATCTTCTTGATGATTATTTGCGCTTTCAAAGGATCATCAGTCTATTCGTACTTTACACTGTTAATATAGGCTATCGTGTTAAGGAAGTATCACTTAAGAAAAATGATCTAATACCTTTATATAGCTCCTTAGAGCAAAAGCCGATGAATTATGACCCTGAATGGATTAAAAACAACTTCTTTGAATACTTGCTTGATAATGATGTAAGTGATTCCAAGGATTATTTAGGCAAGAATCTCAAAATACTATTCACCTTATTTGGATCAGCAATTTTATCGATTGCACTATATATGATCTTATAGTTAACTTATTAAAAGATTGAATATAAAACTGAACAGTAATATGAATATACTCTTATGGTATGTAAAAAAATATGCTGAGAAATATGCTTTGTCCTATCAATCTCTCTTCAATCAACGAGAGGAAAGAATATACAAAGAGCTAGAGGTTCGAGTTATTGGTGAAATACGAGGTAAATCTTCGCGGCAGGATAGGAACACTCCGATGACTCAAAATAAATATTGAATGAATTGATCGAACAAGTGAATTTAGCTTAATAATTGTCAAGAAGAATAGCTAACCAAGCTGGCGAGAATTCACTAAATTCAAAAAGAACATTTGTATTGCTAGCTTTTAATCTAAACCTAAAGAGAAACAATGTTCACTGTTCACTACGAGTATCATATTTCAAAAAATTATTTGACGGCTAGTTCATCGTCCGAACTAGCCGTTCTTCACAACCGCATTCTAACATATATGCTGAACTCCTTCTTGATCCAGCATAAACAAATCAAAAAATCAGTCATCTCTTTATTAAGATAAATCTTCACGCTTTCTTATGAATTAACCGAAATAGGTTTCGAAATTTCACTCTCGCTTAAATTTTTATTACGTAGAACATTAATAGTGTAAATATATGACTGCTAATTAAGGTCATATAATGTTAAGCATGTGTTGCACCCCTCCCCAAATCTTCGCCTTATTTACCGTCATTCAAGATCAAAATTCAGAAAAAGCCTGATATATCAAGGGTTTTAGCTTCCTTCACTTCTAAAAGAGGAAGTTAAAAAAGGTTATATATCACTAGTCGATACGTTTGAGATTGAATGAATAACCGAATACATACCATATTTAATCCGAATTCTTTTCATCAATAACACATGTTACATTCATAGGTTCTAAACTTGTATTAGCTGTTCTAATTGTTTTATCAAAATCACTCCTTAAAACTCAGTTATGAAGAAAAACCCTGATTTATCAAGGATTTCAGCTTCATCCTTCAGGTGAGGGGGAAAGAGGAATTTTAGCTTAAGAAACCTTAAGATATGTTTGCGAATCAATAAAAACGTTTAAACATATCAAAATCATTGTAAGAGGTAATATGCTGAATATTATACGAGTTCATCTATATAAAAAAATAACATCGAATATTCTAGTTGACCAGGAGACTAGAATATTCGATTGTTATCGTTACTAAAGTTTCCGCAGTAGGTGCAGTTTAACGTGTGCCCCTCATATTCTAACCACTTAAACTAAACTTCAAATTCATCCACAGCATTCGATTTTTATGCAGTATCTCGTGTCCGGTGAAGATTTCAATGTCTTTCAATTAACGAAATAATTTATCACTCATCTTTTTAGGATAGTATACATGTACTTATTTTCGCCCATAATAGTAGTAACATTACTAGAACTCCTATTAGAGTAAGCAATAACATATAGATTGTTAGCAGTCTACTCATACAATGAGCGATAATAGTCATCGTTGAAGCAATATTGTGTTAGAACTTTTTTTGAAACAGACTGTCTATTGGTGGCTAGCAGGAAGCCAATAATAGGTGACCTTTCCCTCGATACCTTTAGGAATCATAATTCGTTCCTTAAAGATCTCAGCAATTTTTATCGCGCCATTACCAGAAATTTTACTGTTGCGCAGAGAACTGATCTGAGCTGCTTGTTCATCATTGAGGTATGCTGAAAGAAATTCATCACTGTTAGGTTGCATCAAATTCCGACCAGGTGTCATTATACCAAATTGATACGTGAACCATGCGGAATATATTGCGTCCCACTCATGATCCATTGCTTGTGGTGACATGTTTAGACTCTTTGAATACTTTGAACTGGCAGAAAGACCAATCCAATCCAAAAGTTCTTTCCACATGCGGGTAGCATTTAATTCGTTATATACCTTTCTAACTGACTTAAAGTGATCTACCTGCTCATTTTTTATATCATCGACAGCATTATCCCTCTTGGCAAAGTAGTCATGTCTACGGGCCGTCTGAGCATGGTAGGCAACCTTTGGATGAGTTTCATTTAAAAGTTGCAGGTTAGGAGAAACACTTGCAAGGATCTGTGCAAAGATAACCCCTTGGATTGCCATAGCCCCAAAAGCAGAATTAACTGAAAAGATACTGGACTTTACTTCTGGATACTCCCTTTTAAGGAAATCGTCCATTGGCCGGAATACACCTATAGTCGGCCAAGATAAAAAAGAATCAATTCCCGCTGCAATAACTTCATCTGGGTTAATCATTTGATCATCAAAGAGCCAGGATAACGCTTCGTCACAAGTGCTAACGATTGTAGAATCAAAATCCTCTATTCTAAGATCAGAGGTTACCTTTAAATATGAGACACCATTCGCATGATTCCCTCCAGGGTCATATCCAATAATGATGTAAGTCAAATTACTTCTCCTTTCTATCGTGCGTTTACTGCAACAGAGTCTTTCGATATCCAGGATAACCACTAAGTTAAGAAGTTTACCGAAAGATCACCTTTAGGTCACCTATAGGTGAACCAAAGGTCACTCAAAGGTGAACATGAATCTAACAGCTTACTGATAAGAAAATATATGCAAACATGGCAGGAAACTCATTCACGTCCTCATGGATCCAAATATCTTCATAGAATCTATACTCTAATAATCTAACTCTAATAAAAATGAAGCGGTTATCGGTTTGTTTTCTATTTCATAACAATGAACGCAGGAACAGTATAGCTAATCTGTTTTGTCTTTCTACTTTTATGGAAGGTTATTATATCGGCAGGAAGACCCGGAAAAGGGTCACCTGCTAATAGACACACTGTGAGCAAAGTTCCGGGTAACGAATTCATCCTGACGAATTAGTAGAGATTCATTGAGTGACCTCATTAAACTCGGGGTCTTCCGTAACGATTATAACTTTAAAACACAGGATCATTTCATTTTCTTCGATCTCAAATTGGTATTCACCTAGAAGAGTTGCGCGAACATCTAATGATTGCTTTAGAGTTGATGCACGAGTAGGAGTAATATCAATAAGAATAGGCTCTACATACGAGGGTGTCCCATTACAAAATTTAATATCAATACCGTATTCACCATAATTAGTGGTGAACGAAGTGGAGTAAATATCAATAGTATCATCAAGATCATAGTTAGGATTACTGTTCTTACTCCTCAGGATATTCTCCGCAAATTTTGATACGGAATAGGGGATACTTATTTCTTTATAAAATTGGAGCTTATTTACTCCGACTTTTTCAGCAATATCCAATCCTATATTCGGATCCATCTGAACATCTGAGGAAGTTAGACTTTCGGCATAAACACAAAACCGTTCGTTTAATGATTCTGTCATACAAATAACCCCTTTAGATAGTATTTTGTCGTCACGACAGTTGAAATAGAGTTGGCGTATGTTCGACTTTTATAAGAATGTGATTGGCCTGAAGCACTGACCTGCTTAGCACACATTTTGCTGCTAGCAGGGTGTAAATGTTATCATCATTCCTGTTGAATAGGCTTATTGGTAGTTGTGCAGAGTATCTTCGATGATCTTCAAAATTTGTTTAATGACTCTCAAGCTTTAGTTTCTTGCGAAGGTATCGTTTCTCATCGGATAAATAGATTCGATCTTTTCGTTAAGAAGATCAATGAGCTTGTGTTGTTCTGCCCTAACACTTCTAAGTCTAAATTCATTTTGAATATTTAACCAACCTCGTGCTTCACGTATTTCTTGAAAGAACTTCTCATACAGTAAATTATCGCCAAATTGTATGGTTACACATTCTTGAATATCAAAGTCTGGTGTTTCTATGAGAGCACGAGTAGCCCAATTGGTTAATACCGAGCTGATTTTCATCATTACTGATCACTCCTATATGTGAGATAGTTATAAGATAATGAGTAGCAACTACAGCAGTGTCTTTTACTCAAAAAGAGAATACATAAACTGAAACTTCAAATAATGAGAATTGACGGCATGAACGAATTCCTCCTTAATAATTGGGATGTATGGCACAAAAAAAGCACCTAACAACGATCAAAGATTAAACACACGTATAGTGTGCAATTGGCCTTTGATCACCTGTTAGGTGCATTCTTTTCAGAAAGCTCCCTATGCGCATGCTGGGAGTAAAATAAAATAAAATAATCAAGAAAGTTATGCTTATATAATACCATTTAGAGAAAGAAAAATACACTCAGATTGATTCTGTAATATTATTAGTTATATTCATATTCATATTCATATATATATTCAGTATTATGATTATTTTTATGTTTATGCTTTTGAGTCAAACAACTATGGTTGCAACCAATAAAACATCTACTTAGAATGAGGCTTTGTTTAATTCCGCAATGTTTTTAGAACATATACCTCTATTCAGTTTTATATTCAGTAACGTGGTCACTTTTATGATTATCTCTTCTAGTGTAACAACTACAGCTGTCACCTCCTATGGATCTCCTCAGAGTAAGTTCTGATTAGATCCTGAGTATACTTAGTACATATATTTATATTCAGTTGAATATTCAGTAGCATGTTTAATTTTATAATTAATGCTTCTAGGGAAACTACTTTGGCGCTGCGTCCATAAAGGGCTTCTATAATAGGGAAGAAGTGAATAGCTCTGAAATTGTTAAATGCATAAACATATATTCAGTAATATATTCAGTAATATGCTTATCTTGTGTCCTATTGGTTCTGGTGCAACAACTACAACTGAGAATTCCTATGGATCTCCTCATAGTAAGCTCTGATTAGTCTTGAGTATACTTAGTACATATATTTATATTCAGTTGAATATTCAGTAACATATTCAATTTTCTAGTTATGCTTCTGAGTAAAACGACTATATCTGTCTGCATCTCCCATAAAGAAATCTCGTTAAGTAAAGCTTTATTTAATTTCGAAATATTCATAAAACATATATTTATATTCAGTTGAATATTCAGTAACATGTTTAATTTTATGTTTAATGCTTCTAGGAAAACTACTTTGGCGCTGCGTCCATAAAGGGCTTCTATATAGGGAAGCGGTGAATAGCTCTGAAATTGTTAAATGCATAAACATATATTCAGTAATATATTCAGTAATATGCTTATCTTGTGTCCTATTGGTTCTGGTGCAACAACTACAACTGAGAATTCCTATGGATCTCCTCATAGTAAGCTCTGATTATGTCTTGAGTATACTTAGTACATATATTTATATTCCGCTATATATTCAGTAACATAATCATTTTCAGTTATGCTTCTGAGTAAAACGACTATATCTGTCTGCATCTCCCATAAAGAAATCTCGTTAGAGTAAAGCTTTATTTAATTTCGAAATATTCATAAAACATATATTTATATTCAGTTGAATATTCAGTAACATGTTTAATTTTATAATTAATGCTTCTAGGGAAACTACTTTCGTGCTGCGTCCATAGCTTCTATATAGGGAAGCAGTGAATAGCTCTGAAATTGTTAAATGCATACACTTATATTCAGTAATATATTCAGTAACATATTTAAATTTCTAGTTATGCTTCTGAGTAAAGCGACTATAACTGCCTGCATCTCCCATAAAGGAATCTCGTTAGAGTAAAGCTTTGTTTAATTCGAAAAATTCATAAAAATATATTAATATTCAGTTGTATATTCAGTAACATATTAATGTTACTATCGTAAATATTTTTGGTTGCTCGTCCATAAAGGGTTTCTATATAGAGAAGCAGTGAATTGTTTTGAGGGTAGCGTCAAGAATTTTGTGTAAATAAAAATAACCTTTACTTGTAGCAGTTGAATTACGTGTTGCTTTTGAACATGGCTTGTAGTTCTGCACGAGCTTGGTCAAAGCCAATATGACATCTTGTA
>NZ_JBHTKX010000009.1:0-92471 GCF_042678545.1 Paenibacillus provencensis
TTAAACTTCATGATAGAGCGACCTCCAGATGGGCTTTTTGAGGCAATGACCTCGTGCGTAACCCCATCATAACGAGGCGTTCTTTTTTATTCAAACTCCAAATATTCGTATTACAGGAATTCTAACGTAGCTTATTACTTTGTTACTCAGCAAACATTGGTAAGAGAAGCATCTAAGAGAATGGATGTTACAGCAGAGTATATAAATTCTTTCATGAAACAGGTCCACTTTAACGAACAAGAAGAAAAAAATATTATTATAAGTGGTATGAATATGTTATCAGAACTTATTGTTAACGAGTTGGGGATCCACCTTTCTGATATAGATCAGATTGAGTTAAGGGAAATCTCGACTAAGTATCAGATGAATTCCATTCATATACGAAGCAAATCTTCTACTACTGATGACTATAAATCTCAAATTTCAAATCAAAGCATCACTCACATATATACGAATGAAGATATTGATTATGAACTGGTCTTAGTAAAAGAAGCTACTGGGTCTTTTCAAGAAAGCATAAATGAACGTCTGAACGAATTGAGTAATTCAACATTAAATTATCATGATGGTCAAAAGATTTACTACGAATTTGCTCTATTTGAAAATGGGGATGCCAATTCTATCTCTGAATTAGTTGGCTACGGCACATATTCACTTCTAACACCAGAAGACATCCCTTTTATCAATAAAGCTGTTAATGAGAGCACTAATTACGTTGACAGCAGAGATAATCTGAATTTGGAGAAGTCTTTTATGCCATTACATGTTGGAGAGCAAACATTTGTCCTTTGCATCATTTCAGATCATGATATGATCCAAAAAGTTATGATGGATGAAGTTGATATCTATATTTACGCAATAGGAATCTGTTCAGTATTGTTTTTATTTTTGTGTGTTGTAATGTATAAAATATTCAATAAAAATAAAGACAAGGCTTTAGAAACGGTACACGTCGATTATGCCAAAAGTATGGAATCTATATTTTTAGCAGTGCGTCAACAAAGGCATGATTATAACAATGCGATGGCTACACTCCACTCTTTAGTATCAATGAAAGCTTATGATGATCTGCATCGTTACACCGGAGAACTCATTGAAGAAGCCGCTGATATTAACGCGATATTAAATATAAACTGTGCGCCTCTTGTAGGTCTTATTCAATATAAGCATACATTTGCCATTAATAATGGTGTCATATTTTCTCATGATATTTCAGATATACCGAACTTCAAATACCGAACTAATGATATTATCCGTGTTGTAAGTAATCTTATTGACAATGCAATTGATGCAGCGCGTGAATATAAGAAAAACAACCCGAGTGAAGTAGCTGAGGTATCGATTATTGGTTATGTAGATGCAAATTCATATGTATTTGAAGTAAAGAATAATGGTTATAAAATTCAAGCTCAAAAACTTGAAGATCTCACTCGCCCTGGATTTTCAACTAAAAAGCGAGGCAGTGGATTAGGACTATCTATTGTAAATTCAATAGTTGGGAAGAATAAAGGGCGGCTGACATTTAAATCGGATGAAGATGCAACTATTTTTAAAGCCACATTTTCTTTAAACTAGATTACAGTTATAGTAAACAGCCTCTTATAAAGAGGCTGTTTACTGTTTAGCAGGATCAAAGACTAAGAAAGCAATACCTTGATGATTTTATCTCTCAGAACTGATATAAGTGGTTGGTATTTTTTTCGGTGAAAGAAAGAATCGTCTGTTCTTCCAATCCTGGTTCTTTCGAACAATTCGGGGTACGACCGAGATACATGTAAAAAAGGGTCATAGTATGGTATTGTTTACCATTTATAACCCTTTCTTGCTCTTTACTTTCTTATATACTATACAGGAATATCTCCCTCGATTGGTTGTGGAATATTTTCTAAATCGATCATATAGTCTCCGAAACGTTTTATATGCCTAGTCAGATAAGGGCTAAGCATGACAATATCTTCTTTTGAAAATACATAGCCTTCTTTAGAAAGTTCCCACAAAATAAGTGTTATATCACATACATTTTGGAATATTACTGCGTTGGCAACTAAATCATTATATTTAATTCGCTTTTCTTGTTCTTCTGGATCATTTTCTGAAATGATCCCATCGCCACCAAAAAATAGCCATTTGGAAAAGCCGTTATATGCTTCGACTTTGTTTGTACTAGCACCAATTTGCTCTCTTAGTTTTATATCAGAAATATATTTAAGCAAAAATACAGTTCTTACAATCCTTCCTAATTCCCTAAAAGCTTGATATAATCGGTTTTTTCTACTATAGTTACTTAGTTTTCTAAGTAGTGTAGAGGGTAATATTTTACCAGCTTTTATAGAAAGAACCACTTGGAGCAGATCTTGCCAGTGTGTTTCAATTAGGTCCCAGTCAACGGTATCACTAAACAACTGATCAATGTGGTGATATTTTGTGTCCTTATCAGCCCTGTAAAATTTTAAATCCTTCCAATTTCGAATACGAGGCATTAAATTAATCCCCAATAAATGTGCAAGTGCAAAAACAGGCGTTGATTGACCTTGCGTATCAGCATGTAACGTATCGGGCTGAATGTCTGATTTATTTTTCAGCAAACCATCAATAATATAAACTGCTTCCCAAACTCCACATGGAATGAAGTGACTAAAGAGTGCAATATAAGTATCTGAAACATGATGATATGCAATCCCCCCATAACCTCCGTATCGAATGTGGTATTCAGAGATTAAGTTTTCTTCGTAGAGATCAAATTTTGTTCCATCTGCAGCAGCCGTTTTTCCATCACCCCATAGTCTAGGCAAACTAAATTGATTGTATTGATTTAAAATATTACGAATAGCTTCGTCTATTTTAGATGCATTAATATGTCGCCGATTTACAAATGAAATCATGTGTGGGGTTACTGCTTTTTTCATGTGCTTAGAAGTCTGTGTTGGTCCTAAATTACATCCGTATCCAAAAGAAGTAATGATATAACGTTCCATTGCATTTTCAAGCTTAGGATCTGAACCAGATAATGGTCCAAAATGCCGTGTCCAATTTGTCCAATGTTCTACATTACAAAGAATATCTAAGACATTTCGTTCAGGTAACCGTTGAGAAATAACTACCTCTAACGCCTTACTTGTCTGAGGTTGTTCTTTTCTCATTATTTTTCTCAACGTTGGTTCTCCATTTTCATTAATGATTACCTGGCCGTTATCAGGGTAGTTTAAATCTACTTTTTGTGCAGTATCTCCTAGCCAGAGCTTTAATTGTTGAACAAAATCCCCTGAATTTGAAGAAAAGCCAAGTTCCTTACAGTATTCATCTACCATAGGTTTACACTCATCCCAAGAAAGGAGCTGTTCACGGTAATCAGCAAAATTCTCTGATCCTTTTACACAAAGGTCTCCCGTTTTTAAATCGCTTGCAAGATAGGAAAAAATACAGATTTCAAGGTGTTTACGATGGATTAAGTTATTTTCTTTAGGTACATAAATCGTTTTTTTCCACTGTTCACTAGCAAATGAAAGATCCAAATCTATTTGTAGATTTTCAATTTTTCGGTTCTCATTATCACGTAAAAATTGTAAAGCTTCTAAAAGTGATTGATCCTGTGTGGTTGAATTAATTTCAATCATACTAATCAATCTAAAAAGAGTTTTCCTGTGGCTTTTATAGAACTTCCATAAAAGAGGAAGGTAGTTATTGCCATTATATGATGAAATTGATTCACAATCTTCTTTTAATGCGTCGATACCACCTCTTCTCCCTAATAACTCCCTTATTTTCTGACCAGTCAAGGTATCGTTCTCATTTATACTTGTGGCATTTAAGACTTCCGCCAAAACAGATATAAGATTTTCAGTTTTTGATCTATGTTTTTCTCGAAGAAGTTCTAGCTCCTCTTTGCCTTTGTTATGTATAGTTCTGACTCTTTTGAGAAACATCTCTACCAAACTATCTATAGCTGAAATTTTTGAGCGATAAATCATACAAAGTAGCAGCATATATCTTTTAGCTAAATTAAAGTCTTTTAATTCTGATGCATCAAGCGCTTTTGCTTCTAAAGCGAAGTGTTTAATTTTTAAATTTGGAATATCCTCTAGTAAGCTATCAATTTCTTCTATAAAATCAGTTAACAGAAGTAACCTATTTTGTATTTCTTTCATATGCGAAAGTGTTGCGCTTTTTGGAATTTCTTTTAATAAGTTATATTCAGAAGTCCGATTATCATTTTTAGTAACTAGTAATTGATCTAACTTTCGCTCAATTTCAGGAGTCAATTTTGAAAATACTGAATTAAATAACTGGTGATTCACTAATGTTCTTATACGACGAGCCAATCGATCTAATGTACTAAAAGCAGGTAATTCACACCTTTCTTTTATTAATATTTCAATGGATACGTTGATAAGATCGGCTGGATTGTCCATTACCTGTGTAGCCTTATAAATTGAAGTAGTTGCAATATGTAAGGCTTCTTTTCCATAAGGACGTACATTGAGGTAATCTCTAATTGCTTTTTGATGTCGGTAAATTGATTTACTATTGTAATTCGGTTCAACACTAGCAGAGAGATTCAAACAGGTCCGAATATGAATCATGATCTCTACAGGAATATCTTTCGGTCGAGGAAAGTAACCAAGTCGTTGGAAAGACTTTAACATAACTAATAGACTTAGAACTGAAACAGGTCCTCTAGCAACTTTATGCGCAAATTGGTTTTCTTCAGGTGTAGGGGAGTAAACATCACGAAGTTCTTTTGAAGTAGGACGTTTTTTAAATCTTGGATAAGCCGTACGTTCTATAGATGCCAAATTACCAACTCCATTCAAATTAAGTTGGGGGTGGTGACAGAGTAGCTGCCCTAGTCCGTCACATAATTCCCTAAAAATATAAGAGATTTTTAATTTGCTTCTACTAGTTTTCTTTTATTAATCGCTCGATATAATGATCCCTGTGAAAGTCCTGTACCTTCTACAATTTCTTTTACCGAGTATTCTTTACTGTCATACATCCTCAAGGCTATTTCAATTTTCCCTTGATCCACTTTAGGCCTTCCTAGTTTTTTTCCTCTTCTTTTACTCGCTTCTAACCCTTCTTTAACTCTTTCTACAATTAAATTTCTTTCTAACTCTGCGATGACACACATCATTTGAAACATGGCTTTTCCCGTTGATGTTCTTGTATCCATGTTCTCCTTAATAGAAACGAACTTTACACCAGTATCCTCGAATTGCTGAATAATAGAAAGAATATCAAGTGTTTTTCTCCCTAAGCGTGAAATACTTTCTACTACAACGGTATCACCTTTCCTTATTACATCTAGCAATGAGTTAAGTCCATCTCTATCCTTTGCAGTCCCAGTAAATTTCTCTTGAACCATTTTTTCACAGCCGTACTCAGAAAGTAATATAATTTGTCGGTCTAAATTTTGGTCAACTGTCGAAACTCGAGCATAACCGATTATCATAAAGAAGCCTCCTGCACAATTTAATAATCTAATTGTACAAGAGACATCATTTTTGTAAAAGTATTTGGTAAAACTTTTGGTAATTATTTTTGGTAACCTATAAAATTAGTAAAATCAAGCATCAGTATTTCTCATAAATATTGTTACAAAAAATATCCTTTTAAAAAGTGGATCACCTATTACTGAACTCACCATCTCATATATAAGGTGTTTTTTGAACTAATTTTCAATAGCTGAACAAGGAGTTATCGATAAAATGTTTTTGACATATTAAAATAGTATTTTGATGGAACAAGCCTTAAAGTTCAAGAAATATTAACATTTTTTATCCATAGTATAAGCCTAAAAGAAAATATAATAGTTCTACGGTTAGTTTTTAACCTTTCGATAAAGGGGCAACTCTTTATGTGTTGTCCTTCTGATTAACTTAAAAGAATGGAGGAATAGTATGCAAGTTTATAGAAACAAGCTTCATAGTACCAATCAGTATTTAATTGGGCAGTTGCTACATCTTCAATATTTCAAGACACCAGATGGAAGACAGTTATATGAATTGACAAAATCAGAGTTATAAGGGATTTTCAAACAATTTAAGGGAGAAGGGAGAAGGTTTGAAAAATAATAAATTAAAGAGGGAACTTATATAAATGATAGTTTGTACTTTTTTCAAAAAACTTAATTATATTAATTGCCCTTGCTAGATCTATGATGTCTTTTTGGTGGTTGTTGCAAGGGCTTAATACTTATTATTGCCAGTTTTACTTAATATAAGTGTGAATATTTTATGACATTTACTTAAAGAGTAGAGCAAGCTAGCACTATTGTAAATGTTGTTCCTACACCCTCTGTACTATCTATATGTATGTTACCTTTGTGGTTTTGAATAATTTTAAAACTAACCATCATACCTAATCCATTTCCACTTTCTTTTGTTGTGAAAAAGGGTTGACCAATTTTAATTAATTTTTCTTTAGGTATGCCCATCCCAGAATCGATAAAAATAATATGTATTTTGTCGCTCTTTCTTGCAAGTTTAATTTCTAAGGTTCCCCCGGTGGGCATCGCTTCGATAGCATTCTTAATAATATTGAGAAAAACTTGTTTTATTTGATTTTCATCACATTCTATATAAATATCTTGAGAACCAAAATCTAGTGTAGTTAAAACATTGTGTAAGTTCATCTCAGATTGAAGAAATTTGATGACACTGGTGATAATCGGAATTAGTGGCTTCGTTTTCAATGTTATGGACTGAGGTTTTGCTAACAGCATAAACTCTCCCACAATATAATTAATTCGTTCAATTTCATCTAATAAAATCTTAAAATATTCCTTCTTTTTGTCTTCTTTTTCTTCTGCATTTAAAAATTCGGTAAAACCCTTTATAGTTGTTAATGGATTTCGTATTTCATGTGCAACGCCAGCGGCTAGTTCTCCGATAGCTGATAATTTCTCTAACTTAATTAATGATTCTTCAGCCCTTTTTTGATCCGTAATATCGTTGCGAATCGCAACAAATTGATACGGCTTCCCATCCTCATTTAGGAAAGGAACAATCGTAGTATGTACCCAATAAAAAGAACCATCTTTTGCTTTGTTTTTCACATCTCCTTTCCAAATATTACCTTGTCGGACAGTTTTTCGTAATTCTTTAATAGTTTTATTAGATTGATCGTCTGAATATAAAAATCTGTGGTCTTTACCTCTCAAATCCTGGTCCACTCCCCCGTGACCAGGATCTAAATATAATTTAAACATTTTACACCACCTCGTACAAATACAATATGATCGAAGAGTAACGGAGGTATAGGTATTCGTCTGAGGTACATATAAAAATAGGTGATGATAGGCATTACATTTCATTGAATCAGATGATTTATTTTAAAGCTAAGAAATTTTCCAAATGCGAGACCATATCTATGAGCAGCAGGAATTAATGTTCCATATTTTTCGTGGGTCAGGCAAACTCTTGTTCATCTAGACAGTAGGCTGATTGATTATTGATGCTTCTTTCTTAACAAAACACCTAAGTGATTCTCTGTGCATATACTGTATCATTACTACAGGATTATGATTAAATACAACTCAATCCATACATAAAATAATCAAGGAGAGGTTAATTTTGAAAATTCCAAAGACAGCCAAAGTTAGTATCCCCTTTCCATCCGTATGGGGGATTGATGCTTCTATTGCGGGGAGATCCATTATTAGAGGTATACTTACCATTGATTCCATTGTAGACAACAAAGTAGTAGGTACAGTTAATTTTCGTGGTATACCTATTCCGATTAATGGGTATTGGGACGAAAGCGCTAAATAAATAAGTTTCGATTCACCATATGCCTCCTTTTTTGGCAACTTGACAATATTTGATGAGACCGCTATAAGCATTCGGCATTTCGTTTTAAGTGGACGGTTTATAATGAAACCTCCCTCTTTGCTGGCTGGTGAATATGGAAATTGGATTGCTACAACCTTTACACCCCGTTTGGGACCTCCCATATATACTAATGTTTTACCACCTGCTGGTGCCTTTTCAGTCTCAAGTATGCTCTTGGGACAGCAATTGTTTTAATTAGACCATGACTTTATAAAAACAACCTTCGTTTGTGAATGACTAAGGTTGTTTTTTATAAAGTGTTCTCGGAAAATACAGCCTTGCTTTAAATCTGAGTTTAGCGTATATCTCCGTTAAAATGTACTCGGAATCCTTTGATGATCGTGCCTAGTTAGATAAACAAATATTGATACTTCATTATAGAAATAGCCTGCTTGGTTAGGTACGTTGTTTCACAATCCCCGGAAATTTTTAATATAAGTAATGAATGCTTATTTTTTTCCTTCCGATAGCTTTCTATATAAAGAAGCTCTAGATACATTTGTAATTTCACAAATTTGATTTACAGTCATATTTCCTTCTTTATATAGCTTTACTGCATAATTCATTCCTGCGTGATTTTTATGATATTTCTTTAACCGTCCTTTAAACTTCCCTTCTTTCTTTGCGAGCTCAATTCCTTCACGCTGACGCATACGAATAAGGTCTCGCTCTAATTGGTTAACACCAGCCATTACCGTAATTAAGAATTGGCTATATGGATTATCTTCTGATAAATCTAGCCATGTATCCTTAAGTGATTTTAAGCTTGCCTTTTTATTTCGTATTAAATCAATCAATTCAAATAAATCTTGCGTACTTCGAGTGATCCGAGTTAAATCTGTAACATAAATAATGTCACCTTCCTGTAAATCCTCTAACATTTTTTGAAGTTGTTCACGATCTTTTGTGGCTCCTGAAGTTTTTTCTTCATAAATAATATCCATTCCAATTTCGTTCAATTGCCGAAATTGTCTTGAAGGATTTTGGCTAGTCGAACTGACGCGTACATAACCGATTTTCTGCAAAATTTCACCTCGTTTTTGAGACAAGTCTTATGAGACACTCTTAACTATGATTTTATCAGTCTACTATACTTGTATCAATAGAGTACACTCTATTGATATATAATTGAGCTAATAAATTGAAAAATACAGAAATGGGCTGATACTGAATGAAAATTGCTAGAGGTAGAGAATTGCTTACACCGGAACAGAGACAGGCTTTTATGCAAATTCCTGAAGATGAATGGATATTGGGGACCTACTTCACCTTTTCCAAACGTGATTTAGAAATCATTAATAAGAGAAGGAGGGAAGAAAACCGTTTAGGGTTTTCCGTTCAATTAGCTATTCTTCGGTATTCCGGTTGGCCATACACTCATATTAAAAGCATCCCAGATTCGGTTATACAATATATATCGAAACAAATCAGTGCTAGTCCATCCTCGCTTAGCTATTATCCTCAAAGGGAAAATACACTTTGGGATCATTTGAAAGAAATTCGAAGTGAATACGACTTTGTAACTTTTACCTTGAGTGAATATCGAATGACATTTAAGCACCTTCATCAATTAGCTTTGGAAAATGGTGATGCCATTCATCTACTGCATGAATGCATAGATTTTCTAAGAAAAAACAAAATCATACTGCCTGCTATCACTACACTTGAAAGAATAGTGTGGGAGGCGAGAGAAATGGCTGAAAAGAAGCTGTTTAATACAGTTAGTCAATCTCTAACAAGTGAGCAAAAAGAAAAGCTTGAAGAAATCATTACTTCGCAACATTCATCCGATTCCAATAAAACGATATTGGGTTGGTTAAAGGAACCACCGGGTCATCCTTCATCCGAAACATTTCTAAAAGTAATAGAACGACTCGAATACATACGAGGTATGGAATTAGAAACGGTACAAATTAATCATTTGCATCGCAATCGCTTGTTACAGCTATCTCGCTTAGGTTCAAGATATGAGCCTTATGCGTTCCGTGACTTTCAAGAAAATAAACGATACTCGATTTTAACCGTCTATTTATTACACCTTACTCAGGATTTAACGGATAAAGCCTTTGAAATTCATGACAGACAAATACTCAGTCTGTTATCAAAAGGCCGTAAGGCTCAAGAAGAAATTCAGAAACAAAACGGGAAAAAGCTGAATGAGAAGGTTATACACTATACGAACATCGGACAAGCTTTAATCAAAGCAAAACGGGAAAAACTAGACGTTTTTGAGGTTTTAGAATCGGTTATTGAATGGAATTCTTTTGTTTCTTCAGTGGAAGAAGCTCAAGAGCTTGCACGTCCTGCCGACTATGACTATTTAGACTTACTGCAAAAACGATTTTATTCTCTTAGAAAATATACGCCAACCCTATTAAGGGTATTGGAATTTCATTCCACAAAGGCGAATGAGCCACTTATACGAGGAATGAACGAATCTGGGAAGCGAAAAGTACCTGATAACTCACCTTTGGATTTTATTTCAAAACGGTGGAAAAAGCATTTATACGAGGATGATGGTACAACAATCAATCGGCATTACTATGAAATGGCTGTTTTAACAGAACTTCGGGAGCATATTCGGGCTGGTGATGTTTCTATTGTGGGCAGTAGACAATATAGAGATTTTGAGGAATATTTGTTTTCCGAAGATACATGGAATCAAACGAAGGAGAATACAAGATTATCGGTTAGTTTATCATTCAAGGATTATATTACAGAGAGAACTAGCAGCCTTAATGGGAGGTTACACTGGTTAGCTGGTAATTCCAACAAGTTAGATGGAGTTTCTCTTGAAAAAGGAAAGCTGTCGATTTCACGATTAGAAAAAGATGTTCCAGAAGAAGCAAAGAAATTTAGTGCAAGCCTGTATCAGATGCTACCAAGAATAAAATTAACCGATTTACTTATGGATGTTGCCCATATAACAGGATTTCATGAGCAATTTACACATGCTTCTAACAAACGAAAACCAGATAAAGAAGAAACAATCATTATTATGGCTGCTCTTTTAGGAATGGGAATGAATATTGGCTTGAGCAAAATGGCTCAAGCAACACCCGGGCTTACATATAAGCAACTAGCCAATGTGTCTCAATGGCGCATGTATGAAGACGCAATGAATAAAGCCCAAGCTGTATTAGTAAATTTTCATCACAAGCTACAATTGTCTTCTTATTGGGGAGACGGCACAACATCCTCGTCAGATGGTATGAGAATGCAGCTAGGAGTTTCATCACTACATGCAGATGCAAATCCACATTATGGAACGGGGAAAGGAGCCACCATCTACCGTTTCACTAGTGATCAATTTTCTTCTTACTACACAAAGATCATTCATACTAATTCAAGGGATGCGATTCATGTTTTGGATGGTTTGTTGCACCATGAGACGGATTTAAACATAGAAGAGCATTATACAGATACTGCGGGTTACACAGACCAAATTTTCGGATTGACTCATTTATTAGGATTTAAATTTGCTCCAAGAATAAGAGATTTATCAGATTCAAAATTATTTACAATAGATAAAGCAAGCGAATCTCCAAAATTAGAAGCCATTTTACGTGGACAAATAAATACAAAGGTCATTAAAGAAAATTATGAAGATGTTTTGCGATTAGCTCATTCTATAAGGGAAGGAACAGTTTCAGCATCCCTTATTATGGGGAAACTAGGTTCCTATTCAAGACAAAACAGCTTAGCTACCGCCTTACGTGAGATGGGCCGAATAGAAAAAACGATCTTTATTTTGAATTATATATCGGATGAATCATTAAGAAGAAAAATACAACGAGGATTGAATAAAGGAGAAGCCATGAATGGATTGGCAAGGGCTATTTTCTTTGGAAAACAAGGTGAGCTTAGGGAACGAACCATACAGCATCAATTGCAAAGGGCCAGTGCCTTAAATATAATCATTAATGCCATCAGTATCTGGAATACTTTACATCTAACAAAGGCAGTTGAATATCAAAAACGGTCAGGTAGTTTTAATGAAGAATTATTGCACCATATGTCACCTCTAGGTTGGGAACATATTAATTTACTTGGAGAATACCATTTTAATTCGGAGAAAATGGTCTCGTTAGATTCTTTAAGACCCTTGAAACTTTCTTAACGTTGTTAAAACTGGGGGAATAGTCGGGGAAATGGGCTTAGCGTTGTAAATCCGCATTTTCCTGACTGTACCCCATATGAAGGTTATACGTAAAAATTATGATGATGTTTTGCGTCTGGCACATTCTATTCGGGAGGGGCAAGCCTCTGGTGCCCTCATTATGGGTAAACTTGGTTCTTATGCTCGGCAAAATAAGGTTGCTAAGGCACTTAGAGAAATGGGAAGAATCGAAAAGACGATTTTTATACTAGATTACATCTCAAACGAATCGATGCGCCGCCGTATCCAACGTGGGTTAAACAAAGGAGAAGCCATGAATGCTCTGGCTCGATCCATCTTCTTTGGAAAACATGGAGAACTGAGAGAACGTGCTCTGCAGGATCAATTGCAACGCGCAAGTGCTTTGAACATCTTGATTAATGCAATTAGTGTATGGAATACAGTTTATCTAGGCAAAGCTACCGAATTACTTCAAAGTAAAGGAATGTTACGGGAGGATTTATTAAAGCATATATAACCATTAGGATGGGAACATATCAACTTCCTTGGAGAGTATCGCTTCGATCCAAAAGGAGTTACCAACTTAGAATCATTGCGGTCTTTAAATCAATAATAGTTCTAAAGCCGATTACATCCTTAACGTGGTGAAAATTGGCTATTTTTGTATCCAGATCCCCTTAACGTTGTAAATCCGCGTTTTGCTGACGGTACCCCTATTCCAAGTTAAACCAGAATTCAAGCCTGTTGAGTTTTGACACCATTTATTCGCCGTAATTGGGGTCCTACCAACGAAAAGCGAAAAACATACGCTAAGGAATTTGTTCAGATAACCTTGAGTTCCTTAACACCTTCTAACAAAAGGGTTTATGAGGATTTTCCTCATTTGTTGATGTTCAATAACTCATTCACTTATCTATGTTCAGTTAATAGGTCGAAAATAAGTTTCATTACATTCTTGATGGGCTTAGCGTATAGAAAATGAGTTTTTTCTATGTCGAAATGTGCTTAACGTATGTTTTATGCGAAATGTTGGCTGTACCCCTAATTAAAAAAATCGATTCCCTAATTAGAGAATCCGTAAAATGATTTTAGACTTAAACGAAAGTTAAAATAGCTGTTTTTGCATAAAAAAGCCCCGTTCGT
Organism: Paenibacillus provencensis; assembly: GCF_042678545.1. Classification (NCBI taxonomy): domain Bacteria; kingdom Bacillati; phylum Bacillota; class Bacilli; order Caryophanales; family Paenibacillaceae; genus Paenibacillus; species Paenibacillus provencensis. The sequence goes on from NZ_JBHTKX010000009.1 coordinate 13,093, forward strand.
AAAATTACACTTTTACCAACGGGGCTTTTAATGTTCTTCATTGTTAAAAACATGGTTATAACTTTTTGGGAAGGTCAGGGTTTGAGAACAACTTTGACACACCCATCTTCGTGATCATTAAAGATTTGATAGGCTTCACTCGCCTGGTCTAGACGCAATTTATGAGAGACGATTTCTGTTGGATCCAGTTCTCCTTCCGTAATCATTTTAAAGAGCATTGGCATGTAATGGATGACTGGTGCCTGACCCATTTTTATTTTTACATTTCTTTCAAATATGTTTCCTAAAGGGAACTGGTTATATTTAGAGCCGTAGACCCCCGTCAGCTGCAGCGTTCCAAATTTTCTCACAGCACTCATACCGATTTCGATCGGGCTGATGGTTCCGCCAATAAGCTTCATCTTTTGTTCGACAGCTTCGATTGGTGTTTTTTTCCCATCCATCCCTACGCAATCAATGACGGCATCTACACCGCCACTTGTAATTTCTTTAATATGGGAACCCATAGAAATCATATCATCAAATTCATCAAAATTAAAAATCTCAACATTGTTCATTTTTTTGGCACGTTCAAGCCTATAGGGAAGATTATCGACGGCAATGACTCTTTTTGCGCCTTTCATCCAGGCAAACTTTTGCGCCATCAAACCAATGGGTCCACAGCCGAGCACGGCAACTGTATCCCCTTTTTTCACTCCTGCACTTTCAATGCTCCAATAAGCAGTTGGCAGTACATCAGACATAAACAGTAATGCTTCATCTTCAAGTTCAACAGATTCAGGAATCACGAAAGGCATAAAATTTCCATAGGGAACACGCAAATATTCAGCCTGTCCACCCGGATGATTCCCGTAACGCTCCGTAAATCCAAAATATCCGCCTGTATCAACTTCTGGATTTGGGTTAGAATTATCACATTGGCTCTCCAAATCATGCTGGCAATAGTAACAGCTTCCACATGAAATGTTAAATGGGATGACCACTCTATCCCCTTTTTTCACTTTTGTTACCTCTGGTCCGACCTCTTCTACAATACCCATGGGCTCGTGGCCAACTACATAATCTTTTTCAGCTGGCAAGGCACCTTGATAAATATGTAAATCAGACCCACATATCGCTGTTGATGTAATGCGCACAACAATATCGTCTTTTTGTTGAAGCTTCGCATCTGGAACTTCTTTCACCTGCATATCCTTGGAACCTTGAAAAGTAACTGCTTTCACAAGTAAAACCTCCTATTATAAATTCATATAACTCTTATAATACCCATTGAAGAAATTAATATACTTTTTTTTTATTTTTAGTTCTATTTAACTAAATAGGGCGTTTACTCCAGTTCAACTCCCGATTTGACATTAAAAATGAGATGGAAAAAGCGTACTAATCTGTTATCAGATGTACGCCTTTTCAACTACCTAAATCGTGCGCAATAGCCACAATCTTTGAGAGAACAGTTAAAATAAATCTAAAAATCTGCGCTTTTAAAATTTGTAAATTCTAGACGTTGGAATAAAAAAATGAAGATGGCACTTGTTTTTTCGCTATTGATCAAATGCAACATAATTTCCTTACTTAGTTTGTTGGTCCGCAGGATCCTACTATCAAGGACTTATTCCTTTAGGTTTTAATAGTATACAATTTGATACTATATTCCTTTTTTGTTACTAGGTGAAATTAAAGTGTGAACTTTCAATATTGGAATATACTTATTATACTAACGTATCACCAGTAAACTGAGAGTAGCACAAATCATTACTCGTGCAAGTTCTGAAAAAAGAACAAAGTACTACTCAAGTCATCGCCATGTCTCTTTTTATGCGGTACCGGTCTTTAGATAGGGATACCTTTACCGGTAAAGTCATAGCTATCCTTCGGAACGAGTTTGGTGGACATGCAGTGTAAAAAAGCAACTAGGCTAATTTGTGTGAATTCGGTAAATGTATCCGATATCATAACAATTTCCGGATGGTGAAAAGGGAGTGAAATCATGAATGTAATGGATGCAAAAATAATTAATACTCATTATGGATTGGAAACCTATTTAGACTTTGTGAAAAATCTTGACGTAAAAAAGCTTCATTATCCTACAGAGATAGACCCTTATTACGAAATAATTTTAGGGATAGAGTATTTTTTGCTAAGGGAAGAAAAATATTATGACAGTCAAAAGAATTATTTTCGCATTCGTATGAATTCTGAATTTAGTTCAATAATACTGAGAGAAACAAAAACGAAAAGCTTATTTGCTGTCAAAAACGAATACGAGAGAGACGCAACTAAGGAACTAGTTGGAGAATGGCTTATAAAAACAAATGCTTTCAAAGAAGTTATAAATGAACTGATTCAAAAAAAGAAAATGGAAAACGTTCAAACAGAGGAAGACATTCAAATAGTTTTAGGAACGACAAGGTTCTTGGAAAAATTACTTAAGATTAAAACAGAAGAGATATTAAGTGCCGTTGTAGAGAGGGATAACTGAGGTTTCTTAATAATAACTACCTTTTTAATAAAATACTATTGATAACGTTACATGGTTCCACTAATGTTTTAAAAAAATTGATAAGGGAAATTTACACTGAATGTTTTTTGAACGCTTGCCTACTTTAATGCAGAAAAGGAGAATTTACACACATGAACCGTTTTACTATTCCGAGGGATGTTTATTATGGAGAAGGATCTTTAGAAGTTTTGAAAACCCTTGAAGGGAAAAAGGCAACTATTGTTATCGGAGGCCAGTCCATTAAAAAATCAGGCTATCTTGATAAAATAGATGCTTATTTACGTGAATCTGGATTTGAAACACAGCTCATTGATGGTGTTGAAAATGACCCATCTGCAAAAACCGCTTTAGAGGGTGCAAAAAAGATGGAGGAATTCCAGCCGGATTGGATCATTTCCGCAGGCGGCGGTTCACCGATCGACGCAGCTAAATTAATGTGGATTTTTTATGAGAATCCGGAGCTCGCATTTGATAAAGTTAAAGCACCGAACCCACTACCGGCTTTACGGAAAAAAGCACGCTTTGCGGCGATTCCTACAACGAGTGGCACAGGTACTGACGTATCACCTTTTTCTGTTATCACGGATCATGAAACAGGAACGAAATATCCGGTATTTGGTTATGAGATCACGCCGGATATTGCCATTATCGATCCGGAGCTGACATATTCGATGCCGGCTGACATTGTCGCCTATACGGGAATGGACGCATTAACGCACGGAATCGAGGCCTACGTATCAACGATGCATAACGCATTTAGTGATCCGTTGGCGATACAATCGGTTAAAATGGCAGTGGATAATATTGAAAAATCAGTAGTTGGAGATAAAGCAGCGAGAGCAGAGATGCATTATGCCCAGGCTATTGCGGGAATGGCTTTCTCGAACGGGTTTTGGTATTGTACACAGCCTATCACATAAGAGTGGCGCGATTTTTAACATTCCGCACGGCCTTGCGAATGCTCTTTATTTGCCATACGTGATTGATTTTAATAAAAAGGCGGACGGTTCCCGGTTTGCTGATATCGCTAAGATGCTTGACCTTTCTGGAAACACAGAAGACGAGTTAATCGATTCCTTAACGGATTTGCTTCGCCGTTTAAATAAATCGCTAAACCTTCCGTTATCGCTGCAGGAATTCGGTGTAAATGAGAGTGAATTTGAAAAACAGCTGGATCGAATGGCAGCGGGAGCGATTGAAGATCCGTGTACATCATCCAATCCCCGGGAAGTATCTGTAGAAGAAATGAAAAAACTTTATATTGCTGCATTTAAAGGTGAAAAAGTAACTTTTTGATGGAATCAAAACGGAACTGCCCGGGCAGTTCCGTTTTTGTTCGTTTCAATCATTTTAAAACCTCTCTTAAATCTAAGCTTTATTAATCTTTCAGTAAGGTGTTTGGCTCTCATAACAAATCTTGCGTAAAAGTGTACTTATCTACAAGATATGCGAAGAGAAAATACACCAAAAAAGAAAAGACAAATTTAGTAAAAGGGCATTCACTTTTATTCACCGAACTTAACACATAAGTGAAAAACATACTTGGAAACCTTATTGAAACCCGTCGCACACCTTTAGAAAAGTGCTGCATTAAGCTTTTTATCAGGCACATATGCTGAAGCTTATCTTGAAAGGATGAGGAAAATCATGACTCAAACGGAGGATCAACGTGTTGAAAACCTATACTGTATAAAGGATGCACTGTTCTGTTTGTGGCACTTAAAAAATGCTGTTCGTGGCAGTATATTTTTTGAATACGCTGCGCTTTACATGGAGTGGCGGATGGGTTAGGCTAATTGCCCAGAAAAGCTTGTTGCTCTGGTCTTTTCAAAAAAATCTGTCCGCAGAGGCTCCATGTCAAGCGACAAAATCAGAATGAATAAATTTTATTAATAACGAATAAATATACTGCTATTTGGTACATCAGTTAAATGCCAAATACACTGTTCCTATCTACTGTCGAACAATAATTGAATAAGTAAGAAAGAGGCTCATGATTACCACCGAGATAATCATGAGCCTCTTATGTTTCTATGGCGCAAATTAATGCTTAAAAACTGCGCAAAATAAAATTAAAATTCACAATACTTTCATTTGTTCTCATAGAGTCTACCCAAAATAAACAAAAGAAGGGGATTGCAATATAAGACTACGTCTTATTAGTATGCAACTTTTTGTTGACAAAAAATGTTACGTACAGCATATAGAAGGCCACGGCAGCGAATACTTTGAGTTAATTAAGGAACAAGGACTTGAAGGCATTGTCTTAAAGAAAGCAGACTCTATCTATCGCCCTGGCACTCGCTCCGAAAATTGGCTCAAAGTCATTAATTATCAGTATGAAAATGTCCTGATTACCGGCTTACGTAAAAAGGAATTTGGCGTGCTGCTTTCCTTTGAAGATGGATCACCAGCTGGCTTAATGGAATTTATGAAACCCTCTGATCGGAAGAAATTGTATGCAGAATACAAAAAATTCATCCGGACAGAAACCGATGATTTTATTTATTTAGATCCTAAACTAAAAGGCATTGTAAAATATCGGAACCTAACGAAAAAAGGTTATTTACGCATCCCCTCATTCGAGAAATGGACCACTTGATAAAAAGCGCTGAAATTTTCCTACAGCGCTTTTTCTTTGAATTTTAACCTGCGCGAAAACCTTACTGAAAGTAAAAACACAACTTTTTATGGTTTTTGGTAACAATCTTTTTATTAATACAAAACCAATCAGATATAATTATTTTGATAAACGCTCCATGAGAGTAGCTTTTTCTGCTTCAAAACCAGGTTTGTCAAGTAAAGCAAACATATTCTTCTTGTATGCTTCGACTCCAGGCTGGTCAAATGGGTTAACTCCTAATAGATGGCCACTAATCCCACATGCCTTCTCAAAAAAGTAAACCATCTCACCGTAAGTGTATTCATTCATTTCATCCAGTTCAATCACGAGATTAGGTACTTCTCCATCTATATGGGCCATAAGGGTACCCTGAAATGCACTTTTGTTGACTTCATCCATCGTCTTACCTGCCAGGAAGTTTAATCCATCAATATTTTCTGGATCCTCCTGAATAGTCACTTCAATTCGAGGTTTCTTAATCTGTAAAACCGTTTCTAAAAGGTTTCGTCGACCTTCTTGTACATATTGCCCCATGGAATGCAAATCCGTTGAAAAATCAACGGAAGCAGGGAATAGCCCCTTTTGATCTTTTCCTTCACTTTCCCCAAACAGCTGCTTCCACCATTCCGATACGTAGTGAAGGGAGGGCTCATAGTTAACAAGCACTTCAATTGCTTTTCCCTTATTGTAGAGTACATTTCGGACCGCAGCATACTGATAGCTCTCATTTGTCAATAAATCAGGATTGTTGTATTTACGGGCTGCTGCTGCTGCCCCTTCCATCATATGATCAATATCAAGTCCTGCTACGGCAATTGGTAAGAGACCAACTGCTGTTAGCACAGAATACCTTCCACCAACATCATCCGGAATAACGAACGTTTCATATCCTTCTTCGTCCGCAAGCTTTTTTAATGCGCCTTTTTTCTGATCTGTAGTAGCAAAAATACGTTTTCTCGCCTCTTCTTTTCCGTATTTTTTCTCCATATAGTCACGGAAAATACGGAAAGCAAGGGCTGGCTCTGTCGTTGTTCCTGATTTAGAAATGACGTTAACAGAGATATCTTTCCCCTCTAATAGTTCAAATAAATGAGATATATAAGTAGAACTGATATTCTGACCGGCAAAATAAACATGTGTCTTATTGTTCATCTGGTTATGAAAGCTATGGGACAGAGATTCTATAGCCGATCTTGCCCCCAGGTACGAACCACCAATACCAATTACAACCATTGCGTCTGAATGTTTCTTGATTCTTTCAGCAGCTTGTTTAATTCTTTCAAATTCACTCTTATCATAGTTTAGTGGCAAATCGACCCAACCAAGATAATCAGAGCCGGGGCCTGTTTTTTCATGTAGCATTTTATGAGCCACTTTTACAAATTCACTTAGATTATCTACTTCACTCTTTTTCATAAATGCTAATGCATTGGAGTAATCAAACGAAATAGTCATACATTACTTCCCCTTTCAATCAAATTTAGCTTAGCTGCTTCAATCGGAGATCCTTCTCCGTAAAAAAGATCTCTCGGCATAGTAAAACGTTTCATGTTAGTGCATTCTCCTTTTCTACAGTATATAAGGGAAGTTTTTAAAAACACATTTAAACTCCCCCTTTTCAATTTTGAAAAATCCTTAGTGGGACCGTGTAATTATCAATAGCGTACATTAAAAGATAGTTAGTATTAAGAAAACTCAATGGTCCCTCTCTACATCGGCACTTAGTATGTCTTCTGTTTTGATTTCAAGTAATATTTCCAAGAATCTTATCGTTCCTAATACTTTTCGAGTGTCTCCCTCATTTTGAACATTCTCCATTTTCTTTTGTTGGATCAGTTCACTTATTACTTGCTTGAAAGCATTGGTTTTTATAAGCCATTCTCCAACCAGTAGCTTAGTTGAGTCTCTCTCGTGTTCGGTTTTGACAGCAAATAAACTTTCGGTATCTGTCTCTCTTAACGTGATTGAATTAAAATCTTCGCTCATTTGAATCCGAAAATAATTCCTTTCACTATCATAATATTTTCCGTCCCTTAGAAGAAAATACTCTATCCCTAATACTATTTCATAAAAGGGCTCATTATCTGATGGAGAATGGAGTTCTTTTACTTCGATATTCTTCACCATGTCTAAATAGGTTTCTAAACCATATTGTGTGTTAATGATTTTTGCATCCAATACGTTCATGATGTCACACCTCAATATTGTTTTATTTTTTTGGCTCTGTTAAACTTGTCTGTTGGCTCCAGGTGCTCGCTTTCCGCGGGCGAGCCGGGAGCCTCCTCGGCGCTGTGCGGCTGCGGGGTCTCCCTTGTCCTGTTTTTCCCACAGGACGTTGAATCATCATCCGTGAATAGGCACCGCACGAGAAAATGTGAATGCATTTTCGAGGAGTCTCGCTCCTTCCGCTTCAATCAACATAGTTAGCACTATCAACGACTTAAGTAAATCTACCAATTTTTGGGATATACCAAACTAAAAATCCAATGAATTTCCGGCTCATTTTAACGAAAGACATATACAGCAGATGACTTTATGATTTTTCCACAGCATGTCCGCCAAATTCATTACGAAGGGAAGCTACCACTTTACCTGTAAATGTATCATTGTCTAATGAACGGTAACGCATTAGTAAAGACATAGCGATAACAGGGGTAGCTGTTTGAAGATCCAAAGCGGTTTCAACTGTCCATTTCCCTTCCCCAGAAGAATGCATAATGCCCTTAATTTCATCTAATTTTGCATCTTTAGAAAATGCGCGTTCTGTCAATTCCATGAGCCATGAGCGGATGACAGAACCGTTATTCCACACCCGTGCCACTTTTTCATAGTCAAAATCGAAATCGCTTTTTTCCAGGACTTCGAATCCTTCACCAATGGCGGCCATCATTCCGTATTCTATTCCATTGTGGACCATTTTTAAGAAGTGGCCACTACCAGATTTCCCAGCATATAAATACCCATTATCTACAGCTGTATCTCTAAAAATCGGCTCGACAATGCTCCATGCTTCAGGATCTCCACCAATCATATAACAAGCACCATAGCGAGCACCTTCCATCCCCCCAGAAGTACCGGCATCCATAAAGCTCACTCCAACTTTCTTCAACTGTTCGTAACGACGAATGGATTCCTTATAATGCGAATTACCAGCTTCAATGACGATATCTCCTTCACTTAGAAATGGTGTGATTTCACTAATAACTGAATCAACGACGGAGTGTGGGACCATTATCCAAACAACTCGTGGCTTTTCTAATGATTGAACAAGATCTTGTAAACTGGATGCTCCTTCAACTCCGTATTTTTTAATTTCTTCAATAGTATTTGTATTTAGATCAAACGCCATTACACGGTGTTTATTGTCAATTAAGTTTTTTCCTAAGTTCATACCCATTTTCCCTAATCCAATTAATCCTACTTTCACTTGAGTTTCCTCCTTTAAATTACAAAAAATAGCCTGTATTATTATGCTACCCATTTGTTGTTCTTCATGGTCTCCTTATGGAACCATAAGGATTCAACAAATACTTTAAGTTCCTTGGGTAAATCGCGTAACAATTATCTGTCAAATCCAACCTCGGTTTGCTCTCTTCATACCAATAGCCTTCCAGGGAGGTGCGGATTAAACTCCCCCCCTAGTTTCCCACCATTTAAAACCATCCTCCTCCAATAATTGCGAAGCAGCTTGTGGCCCCATCGAACCGGCTTGATATAGGTGGAGTGGAAGGGCATTTTCCTCAAACGCCTCTAAAACGGGCTGTACCCATTTCCAAGATAATTCAACTTCGTCCCAATGAGCAAAGAAGGTAGAGTCCCCACGCAGAGCATCGAATATTAAGAGTTCATAAGCTTCTGGTATGTCTCTTGTACTTGCTGAGAAGTCAACAATTATCGGCTCCAAATTTCCATTTGTTAAATTTTTGCTATTTAATTGCATCGACACACCCTCATTTGGACTTACTTTGATAACTAATAGATTGGGTTCTGCAAATTGATTCTCGTTAGTATACACATTTTTCGTTGGATTCTTGAATTCAATCACAATCCGCGTCGACTTTTCCTTCATTCTTTTTCCTGTCCGGATATAAAATGGCACCCCATCCCAGAATGAACTATCAATCCATAAACGAGCAGCCACAAATGTATCGTTTGTGGAAGAAGCATTCACTCCAGGTTCTTCTAAATATCCGACTACAGGTTTACCCTTTATTTCCCCCGGTCCATATTGACCACGAACAACGTGGATACCTACAGTATCTTTCTGTACAGGCCGAAGAGAGTCCATAACTTTTCTTTTCACTGTACGGATATCGTTCGTGCTCATCTGTTTTGGCTGATGCATGGCCGTCATCATCAACAGCTGCATCATATGATTTTGGACCATATCACGAATAGCCCCTGCTTTTTCATAATAACTAGCTCTCTCTTCTACACCAACCGTTTCACTAGCCGTTATTTGCACATTGGCAATATACCGATTGTTCCATAGTGATTGCAGCACAGGGTTGGCAAATTCTAAAGCTTCAAGGTTTTGAACCATCGGTTTTCCAAGATAATGGTCAATCCTGAAAATTTCGTCTTCTTCAAAAGCTTTGCTTAGTTTTTCATTTAAATCTTGAGCAGATTTTAAATCACGCCCAAATGGTTTTTCGATCATTAATCGTTTCCATCCTTTTGTCGAGCCTAATCCACTCTCCTTGATGTTCAAAGCAATTACATCAAAGAATTCAGGAGCAACAGAAAGATAAAACATTCGATTCTCTTCAATACTCTGGTCTTTTTCATTTTGTTGAACGACTTCAACTAACTTCTTATACCCTTCAGCATTCGTGAAATCTAACTGGCAATAACGAAATGCCTTTACAAACTCTTGTTTTTCGGATTTATCATTTATCAAGTGTCTAGAAAAAGTGTATAGCGAGTCTGTTACATGGTTTTGAAAATCAACATCAGACATTTCGTCTATTCCTACACCAATGATCAAAAAAGAATCTGGTAATTTTTGATTCAAATATAAATTAAACAAGGCAGGGTAGATTTTTCGCTTAGCTAAATCCCCAGTTGCCCCAAATAAGACAAACGTCATAGAATCCACTTTTCATTCCTCCACTTTTTCAAAGCATTTTCAAATAGAAAAATGTCTGATTTTCTTCGTTTCCCCTACAAAACAACAAGGATTTTCGCTATTGCGTTATCCTACTTTTGGATGTAAGTTTCGTTTATTTCTCCCAGCTTGTCCGGTAATAATGATATCTCTTAATTGAGAATGTCCACATTTTGGACAGGTTTCATTATTTATGGTGATGATTAGACATCTTTCACAAACTTTTCGCTGCTTAGTTTTGAACCTTTCCATGCGGATCTCTCCTTTCGTAAAAAGCAACAACATGTATAAATTATTAAATGAAGTTTCACTTCATCTCACCATGCTTGTAGCAGTATTCCCTTAAGGTTTGGTAGTATTCTTTAAGCTCGCTATTACTTGAGCAAAATCAGTATATTACGTATGTTATACTTTTGAAAGTACGCACTTTATTAACATATAGATACATTTGTATAACATAGTGTTAAAAATAATACTATAAACTTGAATCCAATACCAAGAGTGAAAAGCCGAGGACAGCGATTATACAAGATTCGCTGCCCTTGGCTTTTTAGTAACTGATTCTTTTATTAAATGTTGTGTTTAAATGTTGTGTTTTTTCAACCTTTTAAATACGTAGAGATATAAAAAAACACGGACAGCATCTTTATTAAGATAGCTAACCGTGGTTTGTTAGTATATGAACTTTTTTACACTTTTTCGAACCCCTAGGAGAAACTCTTTTTTCTACTGAATAGACGATTTGTTTTCTGTTTCTTTTTCCAATACATTCTCAATATAATCTTTACCCCAGTCATACATAGCATCCAGAATAGGCATCAGACTTCTTCCATACTCAGTGAGTGAGTATTCAACTTTTGGTGGAACGACAGGATAGACTTCACGATGAACAATCAAATGGTCTTCAAGTTCGCGCAATTGATTAACAAGCATTCTTTGAGTGATACCCGGCATGAGGGCCTTTAGTTCACCAAAACGTTTGGTTCCTTCTTTTCCTAGATGCCACAATACCAACATTTTCCATTTTCCACCAATAATCGAAAGAGTCAATTCTTTTTCACAATTAAACACTTTTTCCCCAAGATTCGGCATTCATTTCACCTCCAACCCTTATTATGTCCAATAGTATACTTTTTGTTACTATATGATAAAAAAGTGCATACTTTTAATTTAGTAACATACCCAGTATACTGAGTATCATACCGTTAGTAAATAGCTATCAATTGGATACAATAACACTGTGCAAAAGAAAGCTATACGGCACAATATACTATTATATAAGGAGCGAGTAATAAATGAAATTACAATTAGCATTAGATCTTGTAGATATTCCAGGAGCCATTGAATTGGTGAAAGAAGTAGAAAATCATATAGATGTTGTAGAAATCGGCACGCCGGTTGTGATTAATGAAGGCCTTAAAGCAGTAAAGGAAGTGAAAGCTGCCTTCCCTAACTTAACTGTATTAGCTGACCTTAAAATCATGGATGCAGCTGGATATGAAGTTAGCCAAGCATCTGCAGCAGGCGCTGACATCATCACCATTCTTGGTACAGCTGAAGACGAGTCCATTAAAGGTGCTGTAGAAGAAGCAAAAAAACAAGGTAAACAAATCCTTGCTGATATGATCGCAGTTAAAGACATTGAAGGTCGTGCGAAAGAACTGGATGAACTAGGAGTAGATTATATCTGCGTTCACACAGGTTATGACCTTCAAGCTGTAGGAAAAAATTCTTTCGAAGACCTTGCAACCATTAAGAGCGTTGTAAAAAATGCGAAAACTGCTATTGCAGGCGGAATCAAATTAGAAACACTTCCAGATGTGATTAAAGTACAACCAGATCTTGTCATCGTAGGTGGCGGTATCACAAGCAAAGACGATAAAAAAGCAGTTGCAGCTAAAATGCAAGAATTAATTAAACAAGGTTAATTATAACTATGAAAACTACTCAATATTTAGCTGAAGTCGTTCAAGAATTAAGTCGGACAGTCGACTTAATCTCTGACGAAGAAGCAGAGAAGTTGGTTAATAAGATTCTGGAATCCAAAAAAATCTTTGTTGCAGGTGCGGGCAGATCTGGATTTATGGGCAAATCTTTCGTGATGAGAATGATGCACATGGGGATCGATGCTTATGTAGTCGGTGAAACTGTAACAGCAAATTTAGAAAAAGGTGATTTGTTGATCATCGGTTCAGGTTCAGGTGAAACGAAAACCTTGGTTTCAATCGCTGAAAAAGCAAAAAGTTTAGGTGGGACGGTCGCAGCTGTAACGATTTCCCCTGACTCCACGATTGGAAAATTAGCTGATATTATCATTAAATTGCCTGGATCACCGAAAGATCAATCTGAAAGTGAATATAAGACCATACAACCAATGGGGTCACTTTTTGAGCAAACGATGTTATTATTTTATGATGCATTGATCTTGCGTTTTATGGAAAAAAAAGGCTTAGACTCTACTAAAATGTACGGCAAACATGCCAATCTCGAATAGAGTACACTTTAAAAAATATGGAAACATCGTAAAGACCGCATTTATTTCTTTTATGAATTGCGGTCTTTACTGCATATTACAAATAACACAGTCCATACAGGAAAGAAAAAATAGCCTCTGATTCAGTCCCTTCTATGGCCGGATCAGAGATCATTATTGGGTGGGGCACAGCCAAGAATTTAGCCATCACTCACAGTATGAGCCCTATTTGGGTTATCACCAATATTTCACTGGTAGGCCCCATGTCTATATAAGTTTTTTTATGGGAAAATAAAATCCTATTGGCGATGAAAAACGCTTCATAAGTGTAGTAAACAAAACTCTTCGTTTTATAAAACAAAGGAATGAGGTTGAATAAATGGTTCGATTCGGCGTAATCGGTACTAATTGGATTACAGAAAGATTACTTGAAGCAGCAAATGATGTAGAAGATTTTAAACTAACTGCTGTTTATTCTCGCACGATTAGTAGAGCAGAAGAATTTGCAAGTAAATATGGAGTAACAAAAATATTTACAAACCTAAAAGAAATGGCAGTTAGTCAAGAAATTGACGCGGTGTACATTGCTACTCCCAATTCATATCACGCAGAACAAGCTATTTTATTTTTGCAAAATGGCAAACATGTGTTATGTGAAAAGCCACTGGCTGTTAATGCAACCGAAGTAGCGAGGATGATTCAAGCCGCAAAAGATCATAACGCCCTATTAATGGAAGCAATGAAATCAACATTACTTCCAAACTTCAAGGTCATTCAAGATAATTTACATAAAATTGGTCCTATCCGTAGATACTTTGCAAGCTATTGTCAGTATTCATCTCGTTATGATAAATACAAAGAAGGAATTGTCCTTAATGCCTTCAATCCAGAGTTTGCGAACGGTTCATTAATGGACCTTGGTGTCTATTGTTTGTATCCACTTATTACATTATTTGGTGAACCAAAAGAAGTGAAGGCAACTGGCATTATGCTTGATTCGGGTGTGGATGGTGAAGGTAGCGTCATCTTAAAATATGATGATAAAGATGCGATTGTGATGTATTCCAAAATAACGAACTCTTATTTACCAAGCGAAATTCAAGGCGAAAAAGGAAGTATCATGATTGATAAGATTCATACGGCTGAAAAAGTAGAAATTCACTACACTGACGGCACGGTTGAACAATTAACAGTCGACCAATCTCATCCAGCTATGTATTACGAAGTGAAAGAATTTATTGAATTAATCAACCGAGGAAAAACAGAGTCTGATACTAACTCATATAAAAATTCATACACCACGATACAAGTGTTGGATAAAGTGAGAGATGAAATAGGTCTTGTATATCAAAGTGATCATAAGTGAAAAAACACAAAAACCCCTACAGCGACTTGTATTATTCTCTTGAGAAATTACGAATCTGGCCTGTTTGTCGAAGAATAAAAGAAATCGTTTTAGAACTTACCTAAACTATTTTGCATCCATTCTTTTTTATAAGAGCATTATAGCATTTTCTACCCGGCTAACAAATTTTAAAGGACTTTTGCTTATTATGCAAAGGTTCAATGCTCATTTTTTAAGATGTGTTTCTTCTTTAATTTGTGATTTAGTTTAAGTATTCCTTAATAGGAGTAGCGACAATGACACTACCCCTATTAGGATCCTACCAACAACCGCACTTTTCTGACCCCACCCTACCCTACAGAGTAAAAAGGGTTGTAAATGTAAAAAAAATCCATGCTATGACCCTTTTTTACAAGTACCTCGGTCGTACCCCAATTCAAGGAGCTGGACTTTTGGTTAAATATCACAGGATGTTATAATGACGAGACAGAAAATAACCAAGTCTAAAAAGGTAAGGAGGGACATTAGTGGAACAACAAAGATATAAGGTTATCATTGCAGAAGACGATATGCATCAGCTGTCTTTGTTGAAAATGTATGCTATAGAGTTAGATTTAGTGATTATATCAACGGTTTCCTCCGGTGTGCGGCTGGTTGATGAAGTTAAATTGCATAGGCCTGATATTGTCCTATTAGATATCGGCCTTAAAAAGAAAGATGGAATATCCGCATTTAAGGAAATACTTGAGGCCGGCATACGTCCTCAAATAATTTTTGTTACTGGTTCGTTAAACCCTCAACATATACTTACCGGTTACGAATTTGAATCAGTGGATTACCTCACGAAGCCGATTAGGAAAGACCGATTTAAAAGAGCAATTATTAAAGCTAAGGAAGTAATTCATTCTCGAAAGCTCTTAAATGCGGTTGTTGAACTAGAGAACACGAATTGGATTATATTAAAGGCGAATTATCGCGATCATGAAATTGCGGAAAATCAGATTGTTTTTGTGGAGAAGGATAAGATGGCCCGGAACAGATGCATAGTTAACCTGAAGAGTGGAGAGCAGCTAGAAACAACCACTCAACTTAAAGAAATTAAGGAGATGTGCTCGAATCTTACTTACTCTCACAGGAGTTACTTGGTTAATCCACTTTACATCACATCAATCCAACCGGATGGGTTGCTTCAAAAGAGTTATATTATCTCTTTGGAACATACCAACAAAAAAGTTCCCCTGACTAAGAAGAATTATCTCGAAGCAAGTCATGTCTTTTCAAAAATCCGGACGCAGCATACCTAACGACGACGATGATTTACTTGTTGTCTAAACTTCATTTTTGCTTTGAAATTTCCTTTATTATTCATTTCATATGTAATGATGATGCTTCCATAGTCAATTGGTGTGAATGACGTAATTTGCTCTTCAATCATCATTAGAAAAGTAATTAAGTGGCTTCGCTTCATTCCACAACCGTGGGGTTGTTGGATTGGTGTTCCTAGCATTACTTCAATTTCGTGATAGTGGATGGCGAGTTCTCCATCCCTAACGAAAAATTCCATGGTTCCCTCCCGCTCCTTTGAAAGAAGGTTTGGAAAATAGTCCGAAATGATGCAGAGCTTTATTTGATCATATAAGTTCACATTATTTCTAGGAACGAAACCGTCGTTACCACCGTTTTCGTCATTTGCGTTTTTTGTTGTATCCATGGAACTAACACCTTTCGTTCAGTTAATCCTAAAGAACTAACCGTATTTATTTTATATGCGACAAATATACCAGTATATTGAACCCTCTGAAAGAGGATTTGATTGAAATGGTTGAATTTCTGTCTGAAATGACCAAGATTATCCAATGGATAAATATTCATGTTTTTGGTAAATTGTTTCTGGAGATGGCAGCTATCTTTGTTGATTTGTTGCAAAATAAGCGATTAATATAGAAACATTGAACCGCGATGTCGAAAGATATATGAAGACAAACGGGAGGGTAGTTACCTCCTTTCGTCTATAATTAGAGTAATTGAGAAAATCAAGTTCTAATTATGTGATTCAGACGCATGGCTAACTTTCTGTCCTCAAACAAAACTCTGATATTCGTTATACACCTTTTACCTTGAACTTTCTCTAGCCAGTAGATTACTTCATAGCGTCACATAGAACTGTCACGGATCTAAATGGGACGATATCATGGAAGTAAGGGCAGGCCTGCGAGCTTTTTGACACTATCATGCCTTCATCTAGCTTACGTTTACCATCCACCTGTCGCCAGACATCCTCCATTTACAAAATAAAGGAATTCGGTTTAGGGGATTCCTTATCAGATATACTAATCAGCGGTTTTCGTCCTTTATCTTTGTGGATGTGATAATAGCCAAGCTATCCCCCCTATAACACAAAAAACGCTTTTCCAAGTGGGAAAAGCGTTCTTCGCTTATTAAGTATTTGATTACGCTTATTATAGCTTAATACTTGGTATTTCGTAAATAATTTGCAATCTAATTTTCAGAAGTTAAAATTTCTTGAGTTGTCCAAAAAATGCTATCCCTCATTGCTGTATAAATCAAATATATAACTCTTAATCACAATAATCAGCTATTAAAGCACAAGCCATCCTCTTAAAGTTCTAAACTAGACTATGAAAAAAATCAACGAAGTACGGAATAACATTATATCCTATAAGAAGAACAATCAAGGTAGAAAGGAACTTAGTAAGTTTGCCCTTTTGGGTAGCATCAGTTATAGTGGCCATGCGGAATAAAACAACAATGAAACAACCTATGCTTGCAGTATAAAAAAACACGGGATGAAAGAAAGCTCCCAGTACATAATCCAATATAGACATTGATTGTATATCGGTCATAGAGACAAAGGTAGGTAATTGTCTTACTTCAAAGGCTTCCATACATAGTTTAACAAAAAGTATAATACACAACAGCTCAATTACTTTCTTTATATGTTTCATGCTGCTATCCTCCTAAATATGTACTGATCCTAATTTATCAATCTTTAATCGTTTTACACTCCATTCCCGGAATCCACCTAACAATCGTTTAGTGTATTTACGTACTCACCTCCTCTGGTCTGCACTTTTCAGTCGTCGCTAACTCAATTATTGGTGTAGAGAACCCAACTCATCATTATTAGCTTAAGATCAATGGATCTATACAACAATTTAATTCGTAACAACACTCACTTCTTTTATGTCGGCTCTTCACTCATATAATAGGATAGGCGAGAATATTGTAAGGGGGAGTTTGCCATAATTAAGTATAATACTTCTCAAGATATGTGTTAAGTTTACTAGGGGGATAATTCTAGAATATAGATTCTCAATCCTTGTGCCTTCTGCTATAATGTAAATTAATTAAATATTTATAAACGTGGAAGCACCACGGTAGGCCAACACAGCCTACTGTGGTGTTTTTTGGTTTAAGCACTAGTTTTTTACCGCTGTGAGCCGTTTTGTAGTGTGAGAGAATTTCATGAGAGGAGAAAATGAAGAATAACATGGCTATTCGAATCAAATTCGCAACCATATTTGGCTTAATGGCGACACTTGTTCTCCTAGTATCAAGATTTTTATTTCATAACTTAAGTGGTGACTTTATGGACGGTGCGTGGTTCATAAATGTTGCAGCTGAGATTACGTTGCTGATTTCATTCTTTATCGTGCTTACAATTATCAACTATCTTAGTGCCGGTCCTATTCTGAAGCCACTCTTAAATGTTATTGAGCATGTTGGGTCGTTCGCTAAAAATAAACTCGAATCAGAGATGAATAAAGATGAATTCGGTTTGTTGGAACTCAGTGTTGCGGGAATTGCAGAAACAATTCAAAAGCAGGATAATGAAATTCACAAAATCAACTTAGAACTCAGCCAGCGTAATGCGGACCTGGAATTGCTCATTACAGCAACGATCGCTTCATTGTCAAAGGCTGTAAACGCTCGAGACCCTTACACGGCATCTCACTCCGAAAATGTAAAACGATATGCAAGTGCTGTGGCCAAAAAGTTACAGTTGGACGCAGATCAAATATACAATATCGAAATAGGTGCATTGCTTCACGATATAGGAAAAATCGGTGTGCCGGAGAATGTGCTGATGAAAGCTGGAAAACTCACTGATGCTGAGTTCGATGCTATTAAGAAACATCCGGAGTACGGATTCCATATTGTCAGCGAAATTGCTGAACTAAAATGTCGTGGAGTAGACGAAATTGTGTTATATCACCATGAACGGGTTGACGGTAAGGGGTATCCTCGGGGATTAAAGGGAGATGCCATCCCCTTAAATGCAAAGATTATTTCCGTATGTGATGCTTTCGATGCCATGACAACAAGCCGATCATATAGGCCTGCACTTGATACTGAAACTGCAATTGTTCAACTCAAGAAGCATGCAGGAAAGCAATTTGACGACATGATTGTGTTAACCTTGATTGAGTGTCTTCAGGAAAACCCTGGATTGCTAAATAAAAATCAAACGAATGAAGAAAAAAGACTCGTGAGCCTCTAGGCCCAGCGAGTCTTTTACTTACTAATCCGTAACGGTACGGTTATGTTTATTCATATTGATCTTGGAAAGTTCACTGATCAAACGGTCCCTATCCCACAGCTGCACATTATTAACTCGAGCTAATTCCTTTGCTGGTTCAGTGTAGTATGAGTTGGTTACGACCCACGCATCAGTCGCCTGATAAAAGGCCTTGGAAGCAACTACTTCTTGTACAGCAGAGTTAGAGATTTTGTTTCGTACTCTCTTTGCTTGAACAACAACTCTTACTCCATCGATATTCAGGATGACATCAGCGCCTTGATCGCGGGACTTCTTCGTCTTTTTAGCAGAATAGCCAAGCAAACGAAAAAACAATACTAGGAATTCTTCAAACTGATCACCTGTCATCTGGTCAATGGCACGGATATCGGAACGTTTAATTCGTTGCATCTTCCGGTGATATGGAATTGCTTTGAATAACACAATTATGATAATAGTGAAGGCGACAACTAATAATCCCCAAGACTTAATCCAACTAAAGACGGTTTGGATCCAAAAAGCAGCAACTTCAAAATTTATGTTGATATGTTGTACTAAAGGCTGATTGTTAGAATTATCAGTATTCCGATTCATAACTGTAATGATTATCATGAGTGTAAATAATAGAATAACAATCTTAAACAGGTTGCTGAAGACTCGTTTGGCTTTGCGACGTATACGCCACATGGCTATCCCCCGATCAATTAACGTTTAACTTAGGTCTTTTATGCGAGTATAGTTTCGATAAATCCTTTTCCGTCATACCTAGATCTGATAGTGCTTGGTTAGCAGCAAAGACGTGGACCTTGCTATTGATAGTGGAATGGTAATAATTTGAGCTTACTTTGGAGCGCAGTCGCAGCGGTATGCTGTCGCTTAGAGCTGCTTTGCACATCAGATGCATCTCAGCGAGGAGCACCGCAGCTTCTGTTTGCGTTTCATTCAGCCAAAGAATATGCTCCCGGTCGATATCCATGTCGCATGTCTTGATTAAGTCATTGACGATTGGGTATTGTGAAAAATCAACACCACACATATGCAGTCACCTTCCCGAAATACGAATAGTTGTTAATACATACCCCCATTATGCTATGACCAGGGAATGTCTGCAAAAAACGGGAGCTGTTATTTTGAGAGAT
The DNA here is from genome assembly GCF_042678545.1 of Paenibacillus provencensis. NCBI lineage: Bacteria > Bacillati > Bacillota > Bacilli > Caryophanales > Paenibacillaceae > Paenibacillus > Paenibacillus provencensis. The sequence continues at coordinate 32,820 of NZ_JBHTKX010000009.1, forward strand.
TATCGGCTTGCAGAGGCTGCTGATGTAGTGCTATTTGTAATGTGGTTTGTTACTCGTTCGATCTCCTCATCAGAGACATAAGCTGATACGAGACGTCTCTTAGCTCCATCCTTCGGAAGGTAGTACATATCCCCCTTACCGAGCAATGCTTCTGCACCAGGTGCGTCAAGGATAACCTGAGAGTCATGATGGTTTGCTACAGCAAATGAGATCCGTACCGGGAGATTTGCTTTAATAACCGGTGACAAAACAGTTTTAGATGGCCGTTGAGTTGCAATTACCATGTGAATGCCGGCAGCTCGTGCGAGTTGAGCAAGACGTTGGATACAATCCTCAACTTCAGGACCTGTCGTCATCATTAGATCTGCTAACTCATCAATTACTAGTACGATGTATGGCATACCAGGCGCATTAGGATCGTTCCGGGTTTTATCGTTGTACGAATGAATATTCCTGACACCGTAGTTCCTTAGAATTTCGTAGCGTTTCTCCATCTCAATGACAAGCTTCTTCAGTGCAATTCCTGCCCGTCTGACATCAGTTACGATAGGACCAAACAAATGAGGTATCGTCTCATAGACTGAAAGTTCCACCATTTTAGGATCAATGAACAGAAATTTGAGTTTATCTGGTGTCTGGCCATAGAGAAGGCTGACAATTAATTCGTTTAAGAACACGGATTTCCCTGAACCGGTAGCACCAGCTACAAGCAAATGTGGCATTTCCGCTAGGTCCGCATAAACAGGTTCTCCAGACATATCCATTCCCAGGGGAAAAGAAAGTGCCTTTTTCGATGCTAAAAATTCTTTGTTTTCAAGCAATGATCGAAGATTTACGGTATATGGTGTCTTACTCGGTATCTCGATGCCCACCACATTCTTACCGGGAATCGGAGCATCAATAATAATTGTTTCCGCTCGTAGCGCAAGTTGAAAATTCGCTTTATAACGCTTGAAGTTTGCTACGTTGAGACCTGGCTCAGGAGCAAGTTCATAACGTGTTGCCCGTGGTCCATATGTTGCCCTTAATACCTTGGAAGGAAGTTTAAGTGTAGCAGCCTCCTTCTCAATTTCGGTAAACTCCCTTTTCTGTTCTTGTTCAGAGGGTGGAGCAACGGTTGGTACTTTGAGTAAATACGTTGGCAGCTTCAGCACATCCAAACTTGGATATGTCCAGCACAATTTACCTTCTTTATCAAAAACAAGAACTGCATCAAATGTTGAATCAGGCTTATTCGGGTCTTTTGATTTTTGAATAAAGCCACGGATTAACCCGCTTGAACCTTTTTCGAGAAGACGTTTAATTATCTCTCTCTGGATCACCACTCCTTTGATCGTTTTACTGATTTTGAAATCACAGCGAGTATCCTCCCAGGCGCTACAGCCATATAGGACACCCTTATCAATGACCGGCCTTCCACATTTTTTACATGGTCCCAAGTCTTGCTCTGCTGCTATCTGACGTATTGGACGGTGATTTTCTTCCGGAACGTTCGGGCCAGCATACTCACTCCCCGGACCTTCAACTGGGCTGAGTTTCTTTTCCGATTCAGCATACGATTGACTAGAACGATGTGCCGTTGTAGTTTCTGTTGGTGCTTTTTTATCAGTAGTTAGGGTGGGTTTACTTAATGCCTTCTGGCCGGAATTAGCTCGGAATTGATCCATTGTCATTAAGACTTGTCTTGGCGTATTTCCGGCATAGGCTGAGATGATCCCTTCTCTTTCCATTTGATCGATTATACGGGCACAAAGTGTGTAATTCTGCCCCAATTTTTGCTGTAACATTGATACAGATGCTTGGCTTGACTCGATAACGAACTTAACGGCCGCATCAAACAGATCGTGATTAATCTTGTTATCGACTCCTACTTGGGCAGGATATTGATTTACCGGAGGGGAGACAGGTGTAGTGTTTGAGTTGTTCGATGGATTCGACAAGGCCGATTCTCCGTTAGTTTCTAAACGTCCGTTACCTGAAGAGTGTTCTGATTGTAGCGAACCTCCTTCTATACTCTTTTCAATTGTAGATATGGCAGGAGGTAATATTGGCACAACAGTTTTCAAATCCATCATTCTTACTGATTCACCAGCGTCCGTAACGAGTTTGGTTGCCAGCTTACGAGCTTGATCGATGAAACTTGTGTGAGTATAACGTCCGTCACCAATTTCACTCAATTTTTGCTCCCATTTTGCTGTTAAGACAGCAGACGAAAGAGCTGATAACCCGATCGCTTTAATCAGCGTACGTCCTTTTGTTGTAGGATACACGAGGTTCTTTCTAATTTCGATGTAACCCTGATCCTTCAGGCGTTTGATGATTCCCGCGCGCGTGGCTTCTGTTCCTAGTCCATGTGTTTTTCTCATAATACTTTCGAGCTCTTTATCTCCCAAAGTACTACCGGCGGATTTCATTAAAGGGATGAGATCACCTTGAGTAAGACGCTTAGGAGCTGATGTCCAGCCTTCTTTTGCTTCACAACTCGATGTAATGCCTTCTTCCCCTTTCCTTACATCTGGTATCATTGGGTCTGCTTCTTTCTTTTCGTCCGGATCTTCTATCTGCATTACCTTGTGCCAGCCCTCTCGGATCAAACGCTTTCCCTTGGTTGAGAAAGAAAATTGATCTCCGATGTATGTCAAAATAGTCGTGTGTTGAAAGATCGCCGTTTCATAATGCGCTGCAATAACAGATTTGACCACAAGATCATAAATAAGTCTTTCATTCTCGCTAAGGGAATTTAGCTCTGGTATCGTTTCAGTCGGGATAATAGCGTAGTGATCTGAAACCTTCGACGGGTCAACGTACCTTTTATTTCCAATGACCGATTGTATAGGTGTTGGAAACAAATGTGCATATGGACCAAGCTTGCTTATTTCATCTAAGAAGGTTGGGAATTGCTTAGCTTCTTCTTCTGTGATGTATTCGCTGTCGGTACGTGGATAGCTTTGATACCCTTCATCGTAAAGGCTCTGACAAGCAGCCAGCACCTCTTGTGGGCTTAATTTATAGAGTTTATTGGCAAGCGTTTGAAGTGCTGAAAGGCTGTAAAAATGAGGAGCCTTGATTTCCTTGTCTTCAACTACTATTTCTTCAATGCTTGCTGCTTTACCTGAGCACCAACTAGCCAATTTTTCTGCTTTAGTCCTATCTGTAAGACGATTATGATCACCGGCGAACCACCGACCAGTGTACTTCCGGCCGCCAAAATTAAACTCAGCAACAACTTCCCAAAACGGGGTAGAAACAAAGGTTTCTATTGCTTCTTCTCGTTCAACTATCAAAGCTAGTACCGGAGTTTGTACACGCCCAGTGGAGAACCCCTCCCCCTTTATTCCCTTCTCTCGAAGAAGGATCGAGTAGGCACGCGAGGTGTTCATACCAACAAGCCAGTCGGCACATGAGCGTGCGAATGCTTCGTAAAAGAGGTTTTTCTTTTCAGACTCTGGTAGCAGTTTCTGAAACGCAGCTGTGACAGCATCTTTTGTGAGAGAGGAAGTCCATAGCCGTTTAACAGGTTTTGTGCTTCCGCTAAGCTGATAAATCAGTGTAAAGATTGCCTCACCTTCACGTCCGGGGTCGCAAGCATTGATAATCTCAGTGAAACTCTTATTCTGAATTAGTTTTTTCAGGTGAGTAAATAGTCGTTCCTTTCCCTTAGCAGGCTTCAGTTTGAATTGTTCAGGAAGTATGGGGAGATGTTCCAACTTCCACTCTTTAAATTTTGGATCATAATCCTCCGGTTCCTTTAAAGAAACTAAATGTCCTGCTGCCCATGCAAAATAAGCTCCTTTAGGAAAAGTAGGACAGGGCAGAACTTCGATATAGCCGAACCCTTCAGCTTTTGTGGGGAATGGCGCGGCTAGGCGTTTAGCCTGGTCTTTTTTCTCTGCTATAATAAGTTTCATTTTGCCCTCCTATGTTAAAACAAAAAAAGCACACCACTCCCAATTGGGAGAAGCGTGCTTCGCTCTTAAGAGTATTTGATTACATCTATTATACCTGAAAACGGATAAATGGTCACCTTATGATAGTTAACAGATGATTAACCCTTCGGTTTGGTATACTCTGAATATAAATATTTAATCAACATGTACTCTTCTTCATTTATTATTGAAAGTTCATAGTAAAACTCTACTTCATCCATATTGATACTCGAAGGCACAGCTTCCCATTTATCTTTCTTTAGGGCAAACATGTAGTCATAGAGCAGCATGTATTGTATTTCTTTATGACGAAGTTCCTCTATTTTTATATCATATTCGCTATCGGTTAAGAGAATTCGCTGTTTACTACCAGGTAGATAATAAGTCTTCCCAGCTTCAAAATAAAAGATTTCATATGCTAATATCATGGGATGTGTTGGTGTTGTCATATTCATAGTCCTTCCGATTAGATTTATAGTGAGGATCCGTTAATTATGGCCAATTTCTATAACATGTTAACTGGCCAAAGTTTTTGTTTAGCTGGTTCAAGATGTCTAGCTGCAGCGTCACATATCACATTTCTTTACTACCTACCATATTGTACACTAAGTTAAGTGCCTAAACAGAAATAAAGCCGCGCAATTTGCGCGGCTTTAGAAGGTTCCTTAAACGATTAACTGCTTTTTGCCTTTTGATTAGCAAGGTGCTGCTCGTACTGGGTGTTGTCTAGTAGTGCCATACAGATGTCCATTAACTCTTCAGGATTATGTTTTAACTTCTTAGCATACAAAAATGTACTTTCCGTAACTTTACGGATCGCTGGGGTAACATCTGCACCATTCAATATGAGGTCTGAAGAGGCCGCAATGTACCTCTGCATCGCTTTGGGAACAGTAAGCGCTTCAGGTTTTACTAGACAAAGTACCATGTCGTGGATGTAGTTTTCATTCATATTGACTAGCATATAGAATAGATTCGGTTTGTTTCTAAACATACGCTCCACCCATGCTTTAATTTCCGGTACATGATACATATGGCGTGGCTCCTGCTCGTATCCCTTGAAAAGGAATATAAGAGAGTTCCTGCCCTTTTGTTTCTTCTTTTCTAATGTTTCTACAATTTTAAGATACTTTTGTACGTGCCCCTTAAGGATGTGTTCTTGGGAAACTGAAATACGGGTCACTTTCAGTTCTCTCTCAGATTTCTCTTCACTACTTAGCTTGAAGGGCACATCGTTTTTCCGGAAGAGTTCTAGGGTATAATTTAGTGCTTGCATGTTATACCTCCTTGCAATGTGACGTACTATTCAAGAGGAAACGCATTTGTCTTTTTATGATGTTCAGGAAATAACTTCAGTATGAAATGAGTATACTTCTGCAGCTGCCTGATAAAGTACATTGCAGACTCAGCTTCCTTTTCAATCGAGGTTACTCCTAGTTCTGTTATACGGTATACATAGGAATTACGGCGAGATGTAGTCCATTCTCCACAAATATAGCCTTGTTCAGTTTCCATTTCGCGTGCCAACTCGTAGAAGTACCCTTCAGCAGGCTGCCATTGGTATCTTTCTTTGAAGAGGCGGTATATGTTCTTTCCAGTTTCCTCTCTATGGTCTTTCTCTGATAAGGTTTTTAGTACCAAGAAACGAATCAGATGACGAACATTGATCAGTCGACTAAACATCTTTCTTTGTTCAGGGGAGAGCTGGTTAGGCTCTGAATTACCTATTCCAGTAATATGATATGCAAAGTGATCTGCCGTCTTTTTAAGATTCATAATTGAATTCATGCAAGAGTCACGAAGACTGTCAACTTTCTCTATACCGCTCTTAGTGACAGCGAAGTATTTTTTGTTGTTTTTCTTCTCGGAGCGAACTGTTTCAATCCAGCCAAAGGATTCCATTTGACTCACGACGCTATAAAAATATGAACGAGCTCGTCCGCGTTCAATGGTGGCCAACTCCTCACGGACAATCTCGAAAATATCTGCAGGCGAAGCGGAAGTGTTGCCCAGCTCTCGAAATACGAGCAAAAACATGACTTCCCGTTCGCTGAGACCGAAACGATCGGGTCCGAGCTGAATTTCATCCTTGGCAGGCATGATATCCCTCACTTTCTCATTCAGTTGTTGCTCTTGTGTAATCTGCTGGGACCATCATCTGGGCCTCTGAGCGAAGATGCATTGAAGTCTTACGTTGATGTAGATATCCTTTAACGGAACGTTGAACTACGATGAATGCGGCGAGATAGGAAATAATCCATACCCAACCGACAGCGATGTAATTCGGCAAATATAAAACGATAAGAATACCAAATGCGATGAATCCACCCTTTACTGCTGCGTTGATAAATAGACGTGTGTCATAATCGTCAACAATTACACCCTGGTTAATCATCTCTTGCATTCGGGCATTATACGTTTTCCACAAAACGTTGGACACAATAATTTGAAACAGGCCTACAGTAGCAATGATCCGGAAGAAATTGCTGATTATTCCGGTTTCCAAATGGTTTGCTGTAAAGAACAAAGTAATAATTACTAGGGTGATCCCCAGCCTGATTATTAACTGCAATGTCTTCATCCTCTCAATTCCCGGTTAAAACCTAAAGTTAGTGGTCTTTGCAATCGGCATTCATAACCGGAAGGTAATCAAAGGCATACTAATTGGACGAAGATAATTTCTTACGACAGAATGACGAAGAGCTTTTTACAATACTTAATAAGTACCTCATCAAACTGTCGAATATGGTAATCAAATTAGGATGCTTTCGTTATCCCGGAAGCGCCTTTTCTATTTTTAAGATTGTTTACTTAATGTTCTTCTGTTTCTTCCTTTGATACCATTTTCATTTTATCTGTATCTATATTTACAATTTGAGGTTTTGATGGTTTACGACCAAAAACAAGTAAAATCAAGATAGAAAACAATATAACAATGGAAATTACTAATATTATTCTACTTAGGATAACGTCAAATTCGTCCATTATCTTCCTTCTTTCTTGAGTCTTGTATAGATATCAAACGTAATGATCGGAATCTGCATAGATGCCTGGTAACTATCAAAGTCCAGCGGCTGAAAAAGATCCTTTATTTCGTGTGTGGGCTCTGTGAGCTAGTGTATACAACGTAGCATGCAGTTGCATATTTAGAACTTATTATACGCATTGAATTTCGTTATAAGTTTTTTCAAAATTTGCCGATTTCATTTTACCACTGAACTTGGCATTAGGCGAGGTGTTCTTAAGACACGCTACTACATCGACCCCTATTTAATACGATACTATCTTTTTTTCAAGAAGTCCGCTATGGCTTCCTCTGGATTACATTCTCTGATCATCTATTGTTGCAGAGTACGGGGACGATTGAACTGCTTGTATGCTTGATCTTCACTATATAAATCCATTTTATAACCCGTGAGTTTAGCAGCAAGCCTCGCGTTCTGTCCTTTAATTCCAATAGCCAGTGTAAGCTGATGGTCCGGAACGATGACACGAGCGATTGGCTCGTCCTCTTCTTCATCCTCAAATACTTTTACTTCAAGTGCGCTGGCTGGGGCGAGTGAATTAGCGATATACTCCTCAGGTGCCTCCGACCATTTGATGATGTCTACCTTCTCTCCACCCAGTTCGGCCATAATAGATTGAATGACCTGTCCTTTTATACCTACGCATGCTGCTACAGCATCCACTTCAGAACTGTCGGAAGTTACAGCGACTTTGGAACGTTGACCAGCCTCTCGTGCTATAGACTTAATAAGTACCTTACCCTCTTGAACTTCCGGAATCATTTTTTCAAACAGCTTCTTGAGATAACCAGGATGTGTACGGGTCAGATAGATTAACGTGCCTTTGGTCGAGGTTTCAACACTAGAAATATATGCTGTTACGCTATCTCCTAATTTATATCGTTCTTTAGGAAGCAACTCATTGAGTGGTAGTACAGCTTCGGTTCCTTCGAGGAGAATATATAGGTTCATGGAATCAAGGCCCTGCACCTTACCGGTAACGACCTCCTCTTCCTTACCGACATAGGCATCATAAACGATGCCACGCTCAGCTTCCTTTATGCGTTGCATAACGATAGCTTTAGCAGTTTGGGCTGCTAGTCGGCCAAATTCACGAGGCGTGACTTCTATTTCGATAAACTCATCGAGTTCAACTTCAGGGTGTGTCTTTCTTGCTTCATCAAAAAGGATTTCTAATCGTTCGTCAATGATATCCTCGACGACCATTTTGCGAGCAAGAACCTTCATCGCTCCGTTTTTTCGATCAATATCAACGCGGACGTTCATGGCGGTATTGAATTTCTTTTTATAACTAGATACTAAGGCTGCTTCGATAGCCTCAAGGAGCACCTCCTTAGGTATACCTTTATCCTTTTCGATTTCCGTAAGTGCCTTTACAAAATCTCTGTTCATATCAATTCTCCTTTTCATATCTGCAGATCTGCTAGAACTGCTCTCTATTACTATTTTTCGGTACTCATAGCTATTGTTTTGCATCAATTTGTGTCTCTGTTATCGTCTCAGGTTCTTTTAAGTAAAGGTGGAAAATCAATCTTGGATCGCGGTGCTCATCATATTGATCCGGAAGACGCCCAATATAAGATGTGTCAATAACTTCAAGCTTATAGACTTCATCCGCGTTGACTTCATCCCACAGAAGCCGCTTCTCAGGGTCACGTACTGCAACCTTTAACCGGTGATGACCAACACCGTAGGGCTCATAAGGCCATAACCAAACTCGCAACTTTCTTCCTACGTCCATGAACGATTCTATGTAATCCTCTGAAGTAACTTCTCCTGTACGCTTAGTGGTGGACGATGGCTTTACTCATCATCATTCTCGAAAGGTAAAGAGCCTCAAGAAAGAAACGAGTCAGCGAGAACTGTTGCAAGTACAGACGACTTTATAAACTTTAAATTGCTATTTCCCTTTTATTCGAGCCCAAAGATCCCCTTATTATTATTTTCGGCAATACCATGATTTTGACTGAGTACTTTCCATCAAATGACTTATAACGGAATAATAATTATTCAGTCTTATTACGATAATTGAGCATGTGTTTATAGATAGCAACTAATGATCTTCTGCTGAAGAGGAAGTAAACTTGTTCATTGCCTAATGTCTGATCAGTAGATGTTTGGCTTATGGACATACCGAGAGTGTACTAACGTGTAACTATCAATAGCAATCATTCTTCAAACTAGCATGAAACAAAACCGCCCCCCTTTTTGTATAGTTATGGACTGTAAACGCGGTAGGGAGGAGGGGAAACACCTCATAAAGACACATCCTGACAGCATTATCCCGTAAGCTCCTACCCTGGCCGGACTCAGTTGCCAGACACCTGTACACATTTACTTTCCATATATATCATTCTAACTCACAACTCGATCAAAGGACAATGACAACTATATCGCCTACATCTCAGGCTACTTACCTTTTCCTGCCCCTTTATACCCGATTTTCTACTCCTGGTCCTACTAAGTACGGATCTAGACTGCAGAATTTAAATCTGCAACTAAATACGAATCTAGTGTGCCTTTGTCTTGGTGGGGGTGGGGGCGCGCCGCGCGCCTGGGATCATATCTGAATCCAAAAAAAGCAGCAGATTTCTATAAACAGATCTAAAACCATGGTTGAAAGGCTGGAAATACAACAGGCAGGCCAAGTCGTCAAGCAAAAGTTTAGAGGGTATGAAGTAGAAGATGCGAGAAGGGGTAAAAGAGGTGTAGTCCTGTGAGCGAGTTGTAAGTTATAGGCTTATATATGGAATCAATAGATAAATCCATATGGAATAATTGTCGGCTAAAGAGGGGTTAGATTGGTCGGATATAAATGAGAATTAAAGAATTAGACCGCAAAAAACAGTCTATCCTGAGAGAGGACCAGGATAAATTTTCTGATTGGTTTAATGTCTTCAAAAAATAAAGTATTTTCTTAGTGCTTTGGTTAAGATAAGTCCCCCTGTTTAAGCACTGCATGCTACCCGCGTATGTTCTTTAATAGATAATTGGAAATGGAATATAATGAGGAGGACGTAGCCCAAGCGAAGGCGCGGGAGCGTACCGCTATGGGAGGCTCACCTTGGGCACTCGGTTTCCAAATAAACATTTTTCGGAACGTATGCAGGTTGGCACCTGCTTTTCGGAAGGATTTTCTCCTGCTTTATACATAATGAGTACATCCATAATTTCAAAACAGCCAATCTAAAAAAGGATCATTCTGCTCACCAGCAGAATGATCCTTTGAGTCTAATACTCAAATTTTTTTGACATATACAGCTTACTTGGCCATTAATGATCTTAATCAATCGATTATCCAAAAGTAGCATTTATTCATTTCAAGATATGAAGGAATATCAACTTAATACACTACTCTGACGGTATTTTTCAAGTTGTTCGTAGATGTCCTTTTTAAGCTTTGCTAAAGGCACAGATTTTAGTTTGTCTGTTAAACCAACATATTCACTAAATATCATATTCCACAACTGATCTTCATTGTCAAACAATTCCCTGAAATTCTCAATCATCAAGGTCCGACTTAATTCGTTATAATTTTTGAATGTATTTACCACTGAAAAAGCATCTTTATTATGATACTTAGTGTAACTATCTTGAAGACCTAACACGTCTATGTTCTTCTGGATGGAAGGATGATTGTCTAGCGATACCTTTACATGTTGCTCGTCATATATGTCTTCAATTTTGTTAAATGACACTTTGAATGTAATGAGGGGATCTAAATCAACTTCACCATATGGCGTCTGTTCAAGTTCAAATGAACTCTTTGTATGATTGCATCCGTAACAGGCGGGTACTAAATTAAAGAACGACATTGCAAGAAAGGGGTACGTTGCCTTGTCATGATAGTGATCAAGTTGTCCGGTACGCTTTAAATTTCGACCCTCAGGCTCTACGTTTGTTATATAGTTCCTGTTACAGAGTGGGCATACTTCAATCCCTAAGTTCTCCATAAGCTGTACTGCATTATACTTATTTTTAGCTTTACCGATGTATCCACTCGCTTTTGAAAATTTCATCTTATACATGTCATGAAGTTCCATAATATACCCAGGATATTTATCTAATTTGCATTTATTCATAATAACACGCAAATCTTTCGGTTTCGCTGTGATAACGTGCTTCAATGTATAATTTACATCAAAGCTTTTGAACCACTTATTAAGAGTTGAGGGCATACGTGTGTTTTTCTTTCTTAATTCCTGGACAACCGCATCGTAATGCTTCAGTGCAAGAGCGTCCTGTGACACTTCGTATATATTAATCATGTCTATCCTCTCCTAGATTATGTACTCTATCTCCCAACAACTCAAGCATTCGGCCAGCAATAATCGGTTCACCGACAAGCTGAATAATAGAACGAAGATAATCAATTTCCTCTCTGAGATTGCCGGACGAATCTTTAGATTCTTCACCTGTTTCATTGCGAAGCAACCTCAACCGTGAAATTGCATCGTTAACCTTTTGTAAGGCAAATTCACCAATGTTTGCTCGCATAAAAAAACCATTTGCAAGCAAATCATTGATATTAGCAGCTAGAGTGTGAAATTCTGTCGTTCCATCTCTAACTTTCGTCCCCCTCTCACTATGCTCGAGTAAAGAGACGCAATAGTTAGGTAAGTCAGACAATATGAACGGAGAATGGGATGTCAACAAGATCTGCACTCTCCGCTCAGGACCATAAACTACAGATAAAAATCGTATTAATGTATCGATAAATCGACGTTGCCATTCAGGATGGAAGTATAACTCTCCCTCGTCAATTAGTAGCAGTATATGTTTCGTTAACTTGACGTTACTGCCAAATACTTCTCCATCGTCCCTTGAATACAATCTAGAGAAAACGTTTAAAAATGCTCGTTCTCCCGAGCTGAGTTGCTGCCATTCGAAATCAAAGTAAGGAAAGGAACGGTAGGAGCGTCGATACGCTTGTACAAAAGCGTACGAGGGACTCTTCAATAACGTCTCTTGCATAATCGGTAATTTAAGATTAGGTTGTTCGGGTATGTTAGGCGATTTTGATACGAAAATAGAGTACTCATAGACATAATCGACCATATCGAGTAAATTCGTGAGCCACATTTGAATCATGGCGTCGTCAAAACGCCCAAGCGTAAATTCAAATAATTTTTTAACATAATCAGAGAACGCCTCATTATCGCTACGTACATTTATAAGAGATAGAATCGGATCATCTTTCTCTAATAATCTTAGGTTGGAGAATACAGTGACCTCTTTCAAGAAAGAGTACACCATTGCTCGATAAGTTATTAAGAGGAATACTCTCCTTCTCAATAAGGGCTTCTTGTTATATCTTCTTTCAGAGGTTATTTCATCAATTTTATTATTCACATAATCATTAAGATCATGGTAATAATCTGCGTGTTGCCCAAGGCTGCCAAAATCGCCCGTGTCGATGTTCCGGATTTTGACCAAGAGATTACCAGGAAGACGGAAAGGTAGTTCCTGCTCCGGAAAACGAATCGGATAATCATAGACGAAAAATACCTGACGGCTCAAATCCTCGTCTCGATGCACATCGATTGGACTCTGCTTAGAATCCCCGTGTTTGTAATCCAATCGTCTCAGGTGATCTCCTTTGATGAGATAGTTTGTCGAAAGATTGTAATAGTTATTGGCTGTCGTCTCTAGAGCATGATCGAAAATATTTGAAAAGTAGATGACCGAACTATCCGGCAGCTTCTGATGGGTATTTTGATCGTGATATATCTTTAGGGGGTGAAGTAAACCCTGATCCTCTACGGCCTCTAACTTGATATTCGATATATCATATAAAACAATCGTCTCACCTTTTTCATTCCGAAGTACCACCAATGCTTGTTTAATATTCATGCCCATAGCACGAACGAGATATTGTTTGATATAGTTTAGAAGAGTCGTCTTACCTGCACCGTTACTGCCAATCAGTGCTGTAATATTTGTTACGACGGCTGCCTCACCCTCGGGTGCCATACGATCATGGAAAAAACCCTTCACATAGTCGGGGTTTCTACTAACGGATAACACCCCGCTCTTTCGTTCAAAATTGAAACGAAGATCTCCGCACAATTGAAATCCTTGTTGATGGAATGGTCCATAAGCATTAAACCAAATATATAAGATTTCCATAAGTTCCCCTTTCTTGATCTTTTACTGTCCGCTTTATCATTTCTTCAATACATCAATTACTCAATATTATTGTTTCTGATTTATTTAACTTTCCTGCCTCCTTATGTCAAAGGTACATGTAACAAAATGTTTATATGCGCATACTTAAGCTGCTCAAGCTCTTCTCTAATTGCGTTGGCGGCGACGTTGCGCTTGTTTCTTCTTATCCTGACTCTTCTTCACCGTATAACCCGCAACAGAAATGGGGATCACCACATCGTAACTTACCCCTTCGCACGCGAAAGTTCCTGTTATTGAAGCTACTTAAAAAACTTCGTATCGGCTTCATGCAACTTCCCGTAGAAGACGCAAAGCAATAAATTGAAATCCGCCGGATTAAATTTCTTGATTCAACTGTCCGAGGAAAATTCCGACGTTCCATATCCGGACAAATCAACCAAGTAGAGTCCTCGTATTTAAATTCTTGGGCAAAGTAGTACTATTAACCTATAAGGTCATTGTAATGCGCAAAGGAAGATTACACCAGCTAACAGACTAAGCTAACGGAAAACTTTAGTTGAACAAAGACAGCGGCAGTCTAAGACTTTATTTTCAGTCTTGGTCTCCGCCGCTGTTGTCTAATACTTATATTTCGAAACCTGACGATTTTTCAAAGCATAAACCGCGTCAAATCAATCCCTTCAGTCTACTACATTATTTTCTCCGTACATTTAACATGATCAAAAAGTCACCCAAAGGTGACTTTTTGGTGACTTTCTCTTAATGATAGTCTGTTTTCACAAAAAAGCGTTAGCATGAGCTACGACCTTCGTCTGCTACACACTACGCTCTAGCAACGGGTACTTCCACTTAATACTTAATACTCATTAAATATGTTTCCTCCACCCATTTATATCTGCCCAAAAACGAAGGAGTTCAAGATTAACTGAGGCTCGAAACGATAGAGCAGGTTCAAAATCAAGGTTGGTTCGGTTGGCAATCCGATAGAGTGTCCTACTGTATTGTTCAAATGATCTGATTGTCGCTGGACCATCGATTACTAAAAGCAGTTCCTCCAGGTAGATAGTATTGTTTAAGCATTTTTCATGTTCATTGATATACCGGGCAAGACCGTTGATCTGTGACTGATCAAATTGAGAGTCTTTTCGCATCCGGATAATGTGACTTAAATGTGCTTGAGAATCATCACTATCAATTTGGGTTTGGTACATCGCGATCGTGCCCCTTTCCTTTGTAGTAATGAATCCGCTAAAGAAATAAAAACACGCGCAGACGATCTACGTGGCTCACAATGATGCTTATGCAACAAGCATGCTTGAGGTATACGTAGCATCTAAATCTGGCGTGTGCCTTATCCTCTTCTCACTCCATCATGTTACTTTCTACATATGAGTAGTTATACTCGTGGGTCGCCTTCTTTGTTCGACTAGCTAAATAATCTTTGTTATATGTAAATTTTGATTAAACTCTACTGTGACAACTTCTCCTTCAGAGAGCTGTAGCTGTTCCCATACCTGCTGATCTGCGGTAAGTTCCATCCCTTCCAGAAGAACGTAATAACGCTCTTCCGTATAGTCCGTCCATGTTATTGGTATAGTCATACTCCCGACTATCATCATGTTATAATTGCTGCTTTTCTTACCTTCCAACTTATAAGTCTTATTGATAATACCTGTCTTTTCAAACGTCTCATCTGTTTGAGACTCATAATTAGTGGGACTCGTTAAGACCAGAGATGTTTTCATCATTTCCGCTTTTGAATTAATTGTTATGAGGATGAAAACCAATAAGGATAAGATGAAAACTGATAGAACGGCTATCAAACTAAATAAACGCTTCATGAAGTAACCCCTTAATCCATTAAAGATGTTTATAAATAATTTACTCCTCATTTTCATCTTTCCAAGCTCTGACGGTTACTTTTCTATTCCCTTTAATGTAGACTTCCTCTATTACTCCATTTGTTTCTTCTCTTGATACCAGTTCCATATCATTTGTATCTATTACCTGTACACTCTGCCGGTTATGACTCAAAGCTTTACGAATACTCTCAGTTATTATCGATAAAATCATTAAAAAACATATGAACCATAAACCTATTGCAACTATATCTCCAAGTTCTGATATATAAGTCTCCATTCAACATTCCCCCTTAGTAAATGTCTGGTGTCAGTATCATCGACGACAATATGACTTCTGCCACTTAGGTAAATAACGCTAACCTCCGGCAATGTCCAATCAACATTATAAGTATAGCAATAAACTTTCAATAATGTCGGATTCCCGGAGTCTAAATTTCAAAGTATAATCTACTGAATATTTTTGTAAAACTACATCTTTTTTAAAAGATAGCCACGATTAAAAACTTGGTTTAGATGAGTTAAATATTTACTTTCTAATTTTTGGTTTCCAATAATACATGATCTAATTTCTTTCATTGTCTGCAGATTTTCAATAAAAAGGTTGTAGTCGTCACGCATACCTCTTTCTATAAAAGTATCGGCAGCTTGCTGAAGGAATGTAATCTCTTGATCGATATTCTCCATAAAGAACTCGCGATGTTCACTTATAACATCATTAGTGATAGGATAATATTTTCGAATCTTCTTTATGGCCATTAAGTTGTTAATTATCTGAGGGATAATATAAAAGACTAGTATGAATGAAAACCCCGAAATAATGATTTCCATAGGAGATAACGACCTAAGTCTAAACCACTGCCCCACTTGATCTATTCCATTCCCCACCAATAATGATCCTGGGAATATAATAATTGCCCTGAACAAATTTTTGATATTCTTCTCTATGTAGCGTAAATTGTTCACCATCTTGACCTCCGTTAGTAAATTAAACCTCTTATAGAGTCACCCAAGGGTCATTCAATAGTGACCTTATTAAATTCACTTGTATCAAATGGATGTTTTCTGTCACAAAAAACGCATCTAATCCAGAGAAGGAGTAGATGCGTACTTCGCATTTCGTGTATTCGATTACGTAAATCCTATCATTTTTTGCTTGTTCCTTCAATACATAAACTCGTTTTGTTTAGTACATAATTTGATTAGTTCGCTTTCCTCTTAAGGCTGCCTACGATTCCAAGTTCCCGCTTCGCCTGCTTCATGATTCGTGCTAATTCCTTCGCCTCGGACTTTGTAATCTCTTTATTCCTCTTATTCATGCTATTCCACCCTTTCCCGTTTTTCATTCTATCTTCAATCTTGCCAATCTTTTTGACTTTTAAACATGAGGCATATCTACTAATCGCAGACATAGAATGATAGAAAATCTAAGTCCGCTGGAGGTTGCCACTGATGAAGAAATATAGCCTAATTAGATCAGAGTTAGATAGTTTGCAAAGCCGTAGCAACATAAAAGGAATTCTAAGTACTATACTCACGCTCCCTTCACGATCAACTGCTGTGTTCATGAAGATTGATTTACCTGAGTACGAAGTGTTGCGTGCACAGGTCTTTTTAGAGGATATAGCTGATAAACTCGAAGATGATGCGGCACTAAGTATTGTCGATCTCATTGCTCTGCTTTTAAAAGATTTCCTTCATGTCACGACCACGACTAAGATGGAGGATCTGAAAACCTCATTATTGGAAATGAAGAAGAAGTACCTCTCTAAAACAGAAACTATAGAAGAATTAGTTGAACTTTCCCCTGGCCGCTCTTCTCTTCAATTGAAAGAGAAGCCACGTAGGGTTAAATATTATACTCTTGAACTCACGGTGCCACGTAAAACAGCTTTAAGACTAGAAATTGTTTTATATGATCTCGAACAAATGTTTAAATCGTTCAAAATTGGAATGGACGAGCTAGTTGCTATTGTATTTCTTGAATTCGTACATCATCTTAAGATCGGAAAACAAAAAGATATGATTAAACGATTTATTCAATGCTTTGGATAAACATATCCAACTCCATCATAGACAACGAGAAAAACTCTATGTATCGGGGGCGAATATACATTTCATCATACTAGTGTACTCCTCTTACCTCAGGGTCAGTGTGGTGTCATAATTAGTGAGAATAATTTCTAAATTAATGAGATGAAAATTATCGAGTACTGAATTATTATGCTTTGATTCGTATGAACAATTGCCCATGCATAGCTGCTCTATTTTTCCAATACTTCTGTTTGTTCAATGTATCTTATTTTATTTACAAGCGTCACTTGTCTTCTGGCTAGTGCTACCG
Organism: Paenibacillus provencensis; assembly: GCF_042678545.1. Taxonomy (NCBI): domain Bacteria; kingdom Bacillati; phylum Bacillota; class Bacilli; order Caryophanales; family Paenibacillaceae; genus Paenibacillus; species Paenibacillus provencensis. The sequence goes on from NZ_JBHTKX010000009.1 coordinate 50,104, forward strand.
TTGCTTTATTCAAACGGTAAGCATTTTTTGTTTGATTAAACGGTAAGAGGTCCTCAGAATGAAGTATATACGGCTATACATTCCGCGAATAATTATACAATTATACATCTAGCCTTTGGCGGATAATCTCATCAATAGTGAAAATCAGGCCAGTACAGCAACGTTTAAGGGAAGATCATTCTCACTAATTCTGAATACGGCCCTTGATAAATCGAGATTTTTAACCAATGTTTTCTCACTATTTCTAACACTACACACGTTTTTTTAGTATCGGGGGCGAATATACAAATAAACGCTCCCTATATAGGGAGCGACAGTTGTTGAACACCTGCTTGGTTTGCCATACTGGTGGAGTTCAGTAATAAATTGGTTGGTGTTACTTCAAGGTACGAAGTCCCTGTTTCATCTTCATGAATAGTAAATTCCTCAAGAAGAGAAATCTCTACCATGTTCTTACAAGCATCCTCAACAGCTTTTTTCTTGTAGACTGGACGTGTCGCCTTGGAACCCATGAGGTTTGATATTTCTTCCAGAGGCCAACGTGTAATCCCTTGTCCAACCTGCGCCGGAAGGAAAAGATACAAGTTCTGCGCAGTGTCTGTTTTAAGATCTTCTAAGATGGCTAGACTAAGATATGCAATAGCTCCGGATTGCAGCGAGCGATAGATCATATCCGAGAACATAATTTTGAATGTGCTGTGCCGGTCTTTACGTCCAATAGCTTGGAGAATATTGATACGATCTAAGGAATCAATAATCCCCTTCTCGTAGTAGTAGCAAAACTCGAATTTACTGTCCTGTAGTACCTCAAGGGACTGCCAAATTTCATTATACGTCTTACCACCTGTATCACGATTCATTGCTTTGGCCAACGAGTATATTGTAAATTCAAACTCTTTCTGCTTTCCGCTTTCCTCCCAGAGTTTGTGAATACCGATTAATACCTTTGCATCCTGCAATGTTAATTCTTTGTTGGCTGGATGATAGATACGCGTACGACGATTGTCTCGAACTAAAGTGTCACCATCTTCTGCTGCAGATAAGGCTTTTTGCCGCTTAGTAGAAATTGAGGAAATTGCACCTTCAGCAAATATATGGCCATATGGGTGTGAAGGCTTGTTGTAGTAGGTTGCTCTTCTAATTTCTTGAGATTTGTTCCAAATGATCTGCTTGATTTGGTGTTTAAATATTTCTTTGTTAATGGCATCTGCCTCTTCTTGTGTGTTCGTTTGTTGAAGGAGTAGTTTAGTTAACTCGAGTTCTTTCTGACCTTCATCCCGAATGTGTCTTTGAGCTTCTTCTTTTGATTTACTCTTTAGTTGATCTGCAGCTTTTATAATTAAGTCCTGGACTTTTGGGTCTTCTTTCGGGAGCTCAAGCACTACTATCTTAGAGACCCACTGATCGATATTTACTTTTCGACGTGGCATGGTAACAGCTCCTTTATTGTCAGGATATTCTGTACATATATTCAGTATATTTATACTTACTGCTTTAGAATAACACAGATCCGAATGATCTGATAAGATTCGAGTACCAATTGTATATCCGCCCCCGATACTATGTAGACTTAATACCGTTAATACGTATATTCAACCCCGATACTTAAAATATCTGTATTCTTATGATGTATATTCGCCCCCGATACCTTTTAGGAAAATTAAAAAGCACCACATGATTAACAATGTTGGTGCCCCATTGGACTACTTATATTCGAGTAATGTATATTCAGCCCCGATACTTTGAATCTCCAGCTAGAGTGATGTCAACGAACATATCAATACCTTTAAAAAATCGATTGTTCGTTTTCCCCCGTTGATATGTATATTCGCCCCCGATACCCTGCGAAATCTAAGAAAATATACCAAAAAAAATTTTCCGAACATTCAACCCCGTTAGAATGTATATTCGCCCCCGATATACTGTCTATTCAAACCCGATAATTTGTTTATTCGTCCCCGATAAATCTAAGATGTATATTCGCCCCCGATACCTTGACGCGAAAAATATCAAAAAATACAATGACGGTAGGCTAGATTAGAAGTATATGCCATGAGTAATATAAAAATACCTAGATAAGAAAAAAAGCCCCCGAAGTGGGGGCCGGGCCTTTAGGCCGATCGAATAAAAAAACCGCACACCGCTGAGTCGAGCCGCTAACTCAAATTCAGCAATGCTATTCCGCAGGATACTGTTTCCGCAAAAAAACAGTATGCCTGGGGCCGTGTTAAGGTCGCCCAAAAACAACTTTAACTTAGCCGGTGCCCTTCTATTATACGAGACAGTTCCAGTAAATTCAAGGGTTTCCGGCGTGAAAAACTCTATTAGGAGGCTTCTTCATGCCAAAAAGCATCAATCACTCTAACCAATTTTTGTTTGATGGTATTAAATCCATCCTTAATAACTCGGATCTTAAAACATATGAAAAAATAATTATGATTGTAATCAAGATGCATCAAGAGGAATACGGTGATGTATTTCCCGATTACGACACCATCGCTGCTGCAGGTGGGATGTCTAAACGTAAAGCACAGTACGTGGTTAAGGATCTCCAAGCACGTAACATGATTGAAAAGTTTAGTCGTTTCAAAGAAGTTGCAGATGGAACTCGTAAACAAACATCTAATCGTTACACAATCGTTGATGAACAGGTTGCTAAATCAAAAAATGATTCTGATGCACAGCATGCACAAAAAGCACAAGATGCACCTATAACGAATTCTCCATGTGCACAAGATGCACCCTATAATTCAGGTTTTGAGAATCAAGAATCTTTAGATCTTTATCCTTCTACTGATTTAAAAGATGAAGAAGAATATATAACGCGCGAGCGTGAGAAACAATCTAAAACTTATGCATGTTATGCACAAGTCTTTAACGAAATGATTAAAGACCACGGGACGGGGATATTAAGCTTTAAACAAGAAGAGTTTCTGGAAACCTGTAAAGTATACAACCTTCCTGTTAGATTGGTAAGTGAACTTTATCCTCAAATCAAAAAGGAGATTCAAAAGTTTCATTACGAAGCAATCCACCGCACCTTTGATAAGTTTATTACTTATTTGGTAAAGAGGAAAATTGCTAATCCGATCGCTTGGTTTGTTTCAACCTTTCGTAATGAAAATCTAAAAGTTCTAACAGAATTAGGGATCCGATTCGGAAAGATAGTTTCATAAATCTACAAATCAAAATGCTCAATAGATGTATACATCTTTGCAAGAAGACTCATTAAATTTGATTCGAGGAGAATAATTTATTCTTTTAAGAAGATAGAGGGGCTCTTTCTAGCAAAAACAAACCTAGCTCCAAGTACAATGAATGAACTGCTGATGCTTTATCATTATTTTTTGTATCAGTCAGCTTGTTTCATTAAGGCTTGAGCTTACATTTTCAATTCAGTTGTTCTGTGAGATTGCTCAACATGCCCTTCTGTTTGGAAAATATGGACAAAGGTACTTGATTGGATTGATTACAGGGGACTCTTGGTCTTATTAAGAGAACCAAAATTAATCTGAAATGTATCTTGTGGGCTAATAGCATTTTCTTTTACTATTGAAAAAGGCTATGGAACAAGCGAGCATGTATTTTCTACATATTCTTTTGTTTATGGTCTTAAGTATAATTTAATGTTTCATATGCACTATTCACCTTTTTCTGATGAGTGTATATAAGGGGAACCAGCTTCTGTATTTCAGCTTATCCCTAAATTTCTCCGGATTGGTTCTAAAAACAATCAAAAAACGCCCCTTAATAAGGAGCGTCGTTAGTGTATGATTAATGAATATAAGGTGTACTGTGATCAGATTCAATGAAATACGGTACCAAATTGATGGGATTGTCCCAATCCCCGATTTTAAATCCGATTGACAGTGTCTCTTGTGTTTGATTTGAAGTCGTTTGAGGCTTAAATGAAAGACCCACAACCTTAAAGACTCCATGCGCTTCTTTTAAAAACCGTTTAGGTGCTTTCATAATAGTTGGTCCCTTCTTACTCTGAATAAGTTTTTATCGCAATATTGATATTTTCCGTTTAATCTATAAGGGCCTTTAAATACCTATATAAAAAAAGTAGTGAGTCACATTGACTATAAACAACATTTTATTCCACATAAACAAAAAAGACAAGGCTTTGTAAGCTTTGTCTCTTCATAAAGTTTAATGTAATTATAATAATATGTTAAATTATCTGTCCTCTCTTCAAGCCACAATACTCACATTCTTCACCGTTAGACACGATCTTTGTGAAGTCCTCGCTGAAGCAATAAGCTTCACTCCAGGTATGTTCACAAAACTCTTTGTCGTTACGGAAATCTACATTTTGATCGTATTTATGCATTTGAAACAACCTTTAGTGCCTCTGGTTTAATCAGAGCCTGGCTTCCTCCTCCATACTCCATTACTTTGTTCTTTCCAGTTTGTTTAGCATTGTACATCGCTTCATCTGCTTGCTTTATTAACACTTCAGGTGGTAATCCACTTTCAAATATCTTGTAACCGATACTTGCAGTTACCATCGATTCTTGCTCAATACGTCTCCTCATTCTTTCGGTTAGTTCAACCATGTCTACATCCTCATTGAGAATTAACATCACCATTTCTTCTCCACCATAACGACCTGCGATTCCAAGGCCATCAACTTCTTCCATTAAAATGGTGGCCACTTCCTTCAGAACCCCATCCCCAACCTTATGCCCTTTTGTATCATTCAATTTCTTAAAATTGTCGATATCGGTGAAAATAATATGTACGGGTATATTTTGATCTACACATTTCGTAATGTATTTCATAAAATAGCGGCGGTTGAATAAACCAGTTAATGGATCTGTGATTGCGGATACGTAAGAGCTTTGCATTATGACAAGTGAATGATCCATTAAAGTTGCAAATAGAACTACGTATGCAGCAGGTGCTAAAAGAGAATAGATCAGGTTCATCCCCCCTGAAATTGCAGGAATCAGATCGGCCAATAAGGAACATAATAATGCAAATACAAAAATGCCAGTAGATAACCAAACACTTTTTCCTCGACTTATTCTTTTTCCAAAAAGGATGGTAATGCCCAATACAGAGATAGCGCTTAAGGCACTTCCTGCCCAAATGGAGAAAGTTCCCGTAAAGAAACATACAGCTGCAGGTAAGAAAAATAATATGTAAGTTTTAATGTCTGCCTTGTTGTGAATTCGATAAAATCCAAATAGAATCACTAATAAACTCGAATTGGATACTGCATTTATAGCTTTAACAAGCCATGAGAGTTCGGTACTTGTGACTGCAGCTATTAAAAGTAAAATAAAGCTTACTACATTAAAAATCATATATCCAAATGATATTTTGGAGAGCATCGCATATGATTTCTTTTTTCGTTTTGCATGTAACTGCAGAGATAATAACCACATTAAGACGCTTATTGGAATAATGAGTGCTACTCTTACAAATTCTCCATTAACTCCATTAAATAAATCTAGTAATGACATAATCAACCACTCCTTTTCATTGATAAAAATTATTGAACCAGTCACGGTGCATTTGCATCGGATTCTTTATATATTGCATCCAGGCATGCTTGCTGTCTCGCTTGAATTTTTCTTTCATCTCCAGGAATAGCGTTATTAAAACCGGCCCCCATAAAACTGAACCGCTCAGAAGGAAATAAAACATTCCTTTTGCTGAATTCAACACGTAGTACCAACCGTTGTAACTCTCATCTAGATTCTTCGCTTTTGCCCAACAAAAGAAAAATAGGTAAAAAAGAAATCCAGTCGATATATATGCAATGGGGAGGATGATTTGTAATCGAAATATAAACACTAAGACTAGTCCCAATGCCAACCAAAGATATCTGTATCTCTTGCGCATAATGAACCCCTTTGCAATCAAAGTTACTAAATATTTATTGAACTAGAATAAGTGACACTTATGGTGTGATTATTGTTTCATTAGTTAGTGGCAATATTCTTAATAACTTATCCTAAATTTCCCCTCTCACTATGAAATAAGAATAAAAAAAGCGAACGCCTATTAAATGGGCGTTCGCGTGCTTCGCGTTTCTGGTTATTCAGTTAAGTATTATTATACAACATTAGTGCCTCGTGCTCAATGAAAACCCTAATCATCATTTACATATATTCGTAAAATGATTGCTTTATCCATTAGAACCACTCGGAGTCAAACCGAGAATCTTAAAAATCTAGTTTAATAATTTTGCAGCCTCTAGTGCTTGTTCTGCTTTTTTTATGCTTTCGCTGGTTTGCTCGATCGCCGCATTGATCTTGTTAATATTCATTGCATCTTTCCAGCCGCTGAGGAGCGATGTTAAGTTGCCTATTAACTGTGATCCTCCTTCTGTAACCGTAGCAATTAATTCCGGATCTGATATAACGCCTTTCACGTTTGCTACATAGGACTTTAACTTCTCTGCTAGCTGTTTGTCAGCCAGTGTTGCCGATAGTTGTTCTACAATTTCTGAATTCTCCACGGCAACTGCCATATGTCTAAAATACTCCTTTAATGAATCATGAACACGGGCTGTCTTTTCAACCAATAAAATGGTGTCGCCTAATGTAAGTGAGGAGCTAGAATCAGTTTGATCAAAATTGATTCCAAAATCGAGTAAGGATAACTCTTGATCGATTTCTTCTAGTTGGAGTGCCCTACTAGTAATTTTTGCTGCAGATGAGAGTGTTAAGGGCTCATCAATATCTGAGATTTCATCTTTAAGGATCAAACCTGCCTCGATCGCATAGTCGATTGTTTTTTGGACCTTTTCATTTTGGCTAAGATCATAGAAAGACTTAGTTAGGAAAATCGCTTTAGCTTCTGGGAATAGAGCGATTATCAAAAATTTAAGCAGTTGCTCCTCGGTAACAACTTCTTTTGGATCAAACTCCCCATCGATAAAACCGTATTCAGAAGCCTTTTCCTTAAGATAGTTAATATTTGTTTGTGTGTTATTTTCAGATTCCTTTGAAGGCTTTGACCACAATCCTCTTGCTGAGGACTTAGCTTCTGCTTCTAGATGAGAGAATAAATCTTTCCATTTAGAATTTGGTTCAATTGTTAACTCTCGAGCATATCCACCGGCTACTAGATCCGCATTATACATCAACCCATTCTCTAAGAACACGTATGCCAGTGTCCGCCCATATGGATCATCTGACTTATCTTCAGCAATAAATACTGTTTGTTGGCTAAGACTTTTTTTCGTATAATTCGAAGCCTCAGGACCCCAGTACTCTACTGCGCTACCCTCCTTGACCGTCTCGGGAGTATCTACTCCGATTAGTCTTATAACATCTTTCTGGCCTTTTTTAGGACCATCCTTATAAATGCCCTCAAATGTATCTCCATCCCGTATGTGCTCGACTTTAAACTCTTGAAGTTTAGCAGAATTAATTATAACGGTGTTAGGTTCTTTAATCCAACCTACGTTAGTGCCTAATGACTCACTTACGAAACGAAGCGGTACGTATGTAGTACTATTTAAAATTGTTGGCTCGACAGAAACATTAAAAACATCTCCATTTTTCAATACTTCCTTTTTCCCGATGGTTAGCTTGATCGTTATATTTCCTTTTGTTGCTGTCACCGAGCTTGAATTGCTGTCCCATTTCACTTGGGCACCCAACTCCTCAAATATTGCTCGCATTGGTACCATCGTGCTTCCCTTAATCAACTGAGGATCTTGATCAAACTCCATGTTTTTTCCATCGAGATATACAGATATACCTTCGGCAGCTCTTGAGTTCGAAGGACTGGCTAAAAGCGTTATGACCGTAATCGCGCATATTGCTGTTTTCTTCAACAAAATAATTACCCCCTAACAACAAATAAGCGCACAATCTCCATAGGAGATGTGCGCGTGCTTCGTCGCTTAATGTTATTCAATTACATTAATTATACGAACTGTATTTATTCCCGGCAACCCTTTATATTAGATAATCTCACAGTGTAGTCCAGCCTCAATTGCTCGCTTCTGAGTTTCATGATCTAGAGTAACAAAGATAATGGAAATTAAGTCTGTTCTTTCTGCATACAAATATGCGCCAATAGCTCGATCACTAATATTGGCCAGGTCTAATCCGATTTTCTCAACGTAGGAGACGTTAGTACCAATTTGCATGAAAGCATGGCTAAATTCAATTTGTGAGTCATACTGGTAAATTCCAACTACCTTATTCTTCTTTTGAGCAGCAAAAACTTCTTCTGTAATGAGAATTGAGCCAGGAGTGTCCACTTGAAAAAGTTGCGGATATTTTGTAAGGACCCCGATATCGAGAGCAACTACATACCCCTTATTGAGGTAGTACTCCAAAATTTCATCTCCAGAAGTATGGAGCTCATGAAGCTGATTTCCACCAAAAAATGAATCGGAGCTAACATCAGCTTTCGTATAAGTAGCTTCCTTGATTCGTCTTTCACGGGCCAAACTGATACGGTATTCAATGTATACGTATAACATAATGCAGCAGAAAATCGCGCCGAAAATCTGTAATATAAGTATCTCAAAGTTCCCCATCGCTCTCACTCTTTCCAACGGTGATATAATGGCTCATTATATCATGAGGATTGCCGTCTAGCATTTTTGGAGCAGTAACAAATAGAAACCAATATACTAACCTTTCTCGGTTTTCTCATTAAGCTAATAAGTTTGAACAGTATATCGTATTCAGATCAACTTCAATCTTCTGCAGGCTTATGCTGCAATGATAACCCTTTCGTAATAAAAGGAAAGTTTGGATGTACTTTTTGAGCGAGAGATTTACACATGTTTAGTTGCTAACTTTCCAGGTTGTCTTTGAAGGAATAACTGTTTTTTTGTCCATGTCTTGAATTATCGATTCAAGATTGATAATGACATCAACGGAGTTCTTTAGATGAAAAGCTGATTTATTCTTACCCAGAACTGCAAACACTGTTGATCCATTCTTTTGCGCTCTTTCAATGGCAGGCACAAAATCTGCGTCTCCTGAAAAAACTACTATGTATTCATATTTATACACGGATAACTCGTATATATCTAGTGCCATCAATACATCTAACTGCTTCTCCTTTAGAGAACCATCATCCTGAAAGTAGCACTCCCCTCTTAATACGTTTATTCCATCATATTGTAATGCCTCGAAAAACTTGTATCTGCTATTGTACTTGGCATCCTCAACATGGCCTTTAGGGGGCAGGGTCCCATAAAAGTTGAAATCAGTTACCATCTTCTGTCCATAGTTACTCTTTAGATATTGCTCGATCGACTGATAAAACTTTTTCCATGATCGAAATCCGCCCACCCCTACATCATGTAACTGATGCATAGCATTACTTTCATCAATCAATATAGCGCTTTTAAGTCGTTTCCCCACAGGCCTCATGTTGTTAACCCCGCCATTTTTTTGTTCTTTGATACCATAAGTAAATGTCGCAGAGACAAACCTAAGACCGTTGACAATCGAAGAAGATAATCCTCGTTAGGAAAACGAATATCTCTTTCCCAGGCAGAGATTGTAGTTTTATCCACATCTAACTTTAGAGCTAATTGAGCTTGCGAGTATTTCAGTTTCAACCTGCTTTCTCTTATATCTAAGCCAATAGTCGTTATTTTTTCATTCGATTTATTAGACATAATGTGATTCCTTTCATGATTCGTATAAGTTTAGTTGAAGATTGGGAATTATCTCATGTAACTTCTTTTTTAGCCCATAGAAATTGTCCTCAATATCTTCTTTAAGTACTTTCATGTAGTGGTAATCAGTTCGATTGATAAAGTAGTCGCCCCGTGGTTCCGACTTATTACTGATAAAATCTTTCTGTGACACAACGTAATCGATAACGATTGTTTTATTTCGGATAAAAAGTACCCAATCTGGTTTTAATAAAAGGTCTTCATGGTAGAAATACTGTTTAGTCATTGCATGATCAGGTACGACATGCTTGATGTTACATAAATAAAAGAAGTCATCTACAATCTTTTTATCTTGTGAATCTAACCAATCACCGTCGAGACTTGTATAGCGTCCAAAATCAAAATCATCTTTACTGCTTACAAATGAAATAACTTCACGTTTTGTATCAGATAACTTAAGTTTTGCATAAACAACAATGGTATTCCCTTTTATAAAATCAGTAACATCTAAATTTTGCTGATCGAGAACATACTTCATGATAATTATTTTGTGATTAATGTAGGAGCCATCTGATGACTTCTCACCGCGTAGAGTAACTTCAACGTTTCGCTTAATTGTTTCTTTAGAGGAAAGTATTGTACCAACTATAAATCGCTTCCTCGATGTCAGCTTGCCTTTTGTATGCATATCTATTATTTGTTTGTAGCTAGGCACCAGCTCTTCTGCCTTAATCTTTTGGGCCGTTCCTCCTTCTGCGACAATAAATCGGAATTGGAGGACCTTATCGTACTCATTCTTGAGGAACATTGCATGAAGGTCATGGATGAATTTATATAAGGAATTTCCCTTAGATGATCTCATCAAGTCGAGGCTGGTTAGAAAGGAATCAGAAGCTATAGATTGGAGTGTCTTTTCATTAGACTGTTTTGCCGACTCAATATTAAGTGTAAAAACTGGGTTCTCATTGTTTTTACGATTCATTTGGACTACCTCGGAGCTTGATTCAACAATCTTCTCAATTTCATTCCCAAAATACTTACATGTGTGAGTTTTGCGATCGACAACTCTAAAGTGTGGTTTTCGATTTCCAGTTGATACATACGCCATTTTTCCTTCGCAAAAACGACAAGTGACTTCTCCATGTTTAGCTTCTCTGTAATACTCAGCTGAAATTTGTTTTTTTTCATAACCATATCTTGCCCACTGCATAAGTTAATGCCCCCTACATAAATATTTATGAAGTAGTCTGCGCATCAGTTGCATATAAAAATAAAAAGCACCCCAATACGTCTTTCGACATAAAGAGGTGCTTCCTCACATTCACGTTATTTGATTAATAAACATTATATCATATTTCCAAATTTAGATTAAGGTTTTTTTCCAAGACTAGTTGCTCTTTGAACCGAGTACATTATGTCCTTTTGGGAAAGTTTATTTATTGAGGAAGCTTTATATCCATAGGAATGTACTAACTGTACATTGATAAAGTATCGGTTGAATTTTGAATACACTACCCTATTATCTATTAATAAAAGATGCATGAGCTGTCCTCTTGTTTCAACGGACCATTTATCATAAATGAAAAGAAATACCACGTATGATAAGGAAAATAACAATATTAGACTTATCATTAGGGGGATTTTGATCTCCCAGGTTCGTGTAGCTGCGGAGAAAAATTGGATTGAATTATGTATTGTCCAGATCCCCGAAATAACTGTGAAAATGAATAATATAGCAAGAGAAAGACGTTCTTTATGAAACAGCTTTATTAAGTGCACGAAGATCATCCTCCGAAAACCCTAGCTTTCTTTCAGCAGCATCAAAAGCCAAAGAATTTAGGTGATAGTGAATTATGTTATCGAGCTCTCTGATCTCCCGTTTTGCCTGTTGTTTTTGTTCCACGTTACCGTAATTGATTAATCCAAGCAGAGCCACGTATTTCTTCATCATAACTGCAGCATCAATCGGCTCAAGTCCATGTGTTGTTGGTTCCATAGTGAAGTTATTCAACATTTATATCACTCCATAAGAGAATATTGTTCTGTTATACTTTATAGCGATCAAAGTGATTAATCAAATTTACAAGCAGTTATCCTGCTAAGTGCTTTAAATATCACCGTTCGCTAGTTAAATTGGTGAAGATCTCCTCGATCTCCGCCTTTCTTACAACGTTATTTGTGATATGATATTCTTCAAATAGCTTGGCATATAAATTTAATTTGTTTATCTCTCGCTCTTCGTTTTTAGTTAACTCAACATGGTTGTATTGCTTGCTACTTTCCATCAAAGTCTTATACTTTTCCTCAAGTTCGCTTCTAGTCACAATGTCATTTGAATTGTAATATTGCCAAATAATTTGCCCCATTAGCTTCTTAATCCGGAGAAGTTCTGAGCCAGATAAGTGAGATCCCATACAGAATACCTCCTTTTAAGAAGTATCATATCATAGTCGAGCATTTGCTTCAGTTATTTCTCTCCTGCAAAATAAGAGCTCTGTCTACGACAGATCAGCAAATCTTCTTTTTAATAGCCAGATTTACAGTTACGAAGTGTGGTTTATGGAGCATAAGAATGGCACCGGTATATTAGATCATCCATCGTCTGCCGCCCACCAACCAACCACATATGGATTATACATTATCCCGTGCGGGATTTTTATCAAGCTGTTTGCAAAAATAAAGTATTTGACTGAAAAATAAAGTCATCCGTTAAGCTAACGAGCAGGCTGCATTAATCATTAGATTTTCTCGGAGTAGAAGATTTCAATGGTAAAGGATATGAAGCATAATCTGTCGAATTTATTTGGGTTAGCCGCTATAGAAAGGAAGAATATGGAGTGATAGATAAAGAATATTACCTAAAGTTAAGTAAGGATGCACAGAAAAACTATGCTTTCTATAAGGAGGAAGCTGAGGCTGCTGCTGTTAGACGGGAATTTACTTCTAACAAGCGATATGATATTACTCCTTTTTGGTACGGTCGTGAAAGTACAGTTCCAGGGGAAGTTTCAGAAGTTGAAACCGACATATATTATGAGTTTGATAGCCAAAACAGACCCCTTATCTCAGCGAATGATGAATTAATTGATGGTTATACATACTCCGTTTATGAAGAAAACCGAATCACTACAAGATTGTACTTAACTGGAGAACTTTATTCAATTAAAGAATATTTAATAAAAGATGGATTCATTAATCGGTGCGTAGAATACTCTCCTCGATTTGATAAGTTGCAATATGAAGACTACATATATGAGGGTGGAAACTTAGTTCAAGTTTATCAGCCTGTTTACGAAAATAGTCCTTATTATTCTTCTCTTGTTCGAACTTATCTTGAATATGATAAGAAAGGTGAGCTTACACGAGTATTAGACGGTGATAAGGGAGTTATTTTTGTAAGAATGTCTACTGATGAGGCGGCACTACTACGGGAAGAAGTTAAAGAAGAGTTAAAATTAGCATTAATAGAAGTAGTTGATGCTGTATGTAAGGGGTTAGTAGATATACGTTGTTGTTTCTTGGCCATTTACTTGCATGATGAAGCTCATGGTGTGTACTCACCCATTTTTCATCCAGGATTGCAACATATCAGAGATGAGCAGATAGAAAACAATAAGGATTTTTGGACGATCTGGGCTTCGGGAGAGCATCCGGTGAATTATCAACAAGAAATTTCAGATCAAGAATTAATCACGAAGCTTAGAACACTTATTATGTATTGGCATAATACAGATACCTGGTGGGAAGAAGGTATGAAATTATGGCATGAGGTCACCTATGCTATAAATGCGACTGTTTGGTCCAAGTACCCATTACTCTCCGAATTACTCTCCGAGGATTTTGTTTTATTTGTCGATTGGGAAGGACTGGATGTTACAAAAGGAGAGCTTGAAAAGAGTATTCCACTGTCGAAAAGGAAAATGCTCAAATCTAAGGGATTATTACCAGTATAGAAACGATCACGGTATTCAATGTCCTCTCCGGCTATTTAATTATTGGGTGAATATAGGTACTATGTGATCCTATCTTCTTATGGATTAAATGGTTGTGTGGTAGAGAAGCAACTAGACATTATGGAGAAGCAGTAGAGTCTTAGGTTAGAAAAACTTGGAACAGTTTGTCCGTTGGTAGCTGCTCCATTCATTTTTCAAATTAATTAACGGGCAGTATAGTGAATATGGATGGGGCTGGAGCATTCTAGTTTCTCTAATGGAACAAACTTCATTAATAGTTACTACTGAGAGTAAAATTACTGGAGGAAACTTACTTGAAAAAAGCATCCCTGTTGCTTATGGTCATGATATTATTCTTTCTTTCGTATACTGCTGATGCACACCCAGGCAGAACAGATAGCTCTGGTGGACACACTTGTCGAACGAATTGCGGCAAGTGGGGGTTATCCACTGGAGAATACCACTACCATAACGGTGGCGGTTTATCATCTTCAGATGACGACGTGTCTTCAGACGAAGTTTCGGACGATAACGTTTCTTCAGAAAGGACTCAGGCGCAGCTTGAAGAACATTATGATGAGCTTGTTCAAGAAGGACATTATCTTGGATATAAACATGGTTACAACGAACTTTCGTTTTTAGACTTTCATCCAGATCAATTCGGGCAGTTATCTACGGCCGAATATAGCTGGTATAAAGCGGGATATGAAAAAGGCTATGAAGAAGGAAAAGCAATAAGAATAGAAGAGCTCAAGAAGAGTTCAAAGAAAGAGGGATATAAGTATGGATTAAGTAATGAAGAAATTTGGATTCCCGATCTTTATTTAGGTATTAAGTCGGTTAAAGAAGCATATGAGATAGGATTTCAGGAGGGGCGAGCTGAAGCGGTGGAGAAAATTGAACGAGCCTCTGAAGAGAAGGGGTACAAATCAGGTTATAATTTAATTCCATTCGCAATCCCAGAAGATCTGCCTAAAGTATTTGTAGATTCTTTCAAAAAAGGTTATACGAATGGTTACGAAGATAAAAAAGAAGCCGCCTTTCAAGAAGGTTACACCACTCATTTTAAACTAGTAGAATACAACCCTAATACATACTCAGATTATCCAGATATACAGCAAGCCTATAAAGAAGGCTTCGATTCGAACACTGAGGCGGATAATTATCGAAAAATTGCTTTTGAGACAGGAAGCCAAAATAAAGCCCTTTTTCTGCCAGATGAAATTCGTGGAGATGAAGATATTGTTGAATTATTTAATACTTACTACCAAAAAGGTAAAGATGAATGGAACAAAAAAATCAAGCTTTCCTTTAGCTTGATTATTCTTGCAGCCTTAACATTAATTATAAGTGGGTATTTTTTTTATCGAAGAAGAAAAAACTCTTCCTTATGAACTCATAGGGGAGTACAAGAAGAGATCAGTTTTAGCAACGGGTTACAGACCCAGGGAAACGTTCGAGCTGCCCCGGCTACTGACAAATACTCCACGGAATAAAAGTGGTAACCAGTAAAAACAGGATGACCTCATAATACGACGGGAAACGTTAGTTCAACAAAGACAGCGGCAGTCAAAAGACTTTATTTTCAGTCTTGGTCTGCCGTTGCTTCATTTTATTAGTCAGTCTAATACTTGTTTATCGAAGAGAGACGATTTTTCAAAGCATAAACCGCGTCAAATCATTACCTTCAGTCTACTACTTTATTTTCTCCGTACACAAGTCATGTACAATAATTTCTGGGTATTAGAAATCGCTTCTTTCTGATGCTAGAAGGAATACAGAATCCATCGTGTATGTATATCCGAATTGCTCCTGGTTGTCTTTCTTAGCGATATTCACCGGTTTTACAGAAGAGTACCAGTAAATATCTCTTCCTTTCTTCCTCTGCTCCAGTATTTTCTGTTCTATCCAGCTTATATCGAAGGTAGGCTCGATTACATTGAAAACCTTTCTGCCACGGTCGCTAATTATGAAACTCAATACCTCACGCTTTTGCATATATACTACCTCACTTATATGGTGTAAAGCCCTAGATGGCTTCCAGTGACAATATAAGGTTGTTAGGCTACTTTTTAACACGTTCATGTAATTAAATTTAAAATATATATTTGACACTTACAGTCTAACACACACAGAAATTGCCGAAATCATCGAAAGATTATAAAGAAATCTATTTTGAGTGTTAGAGATAAGCAAAAAAACCCGAACACATAGTGTTCAGGCTTTTTCGATTCTTTTCAATTAGCTACCGTCTCAAGTGTCAAGGTATGTAGTGCTCGATTAAACCCCGTTTTCCTTCTACGATCAGACTTTTCAGTATGGGTTTTCCGTTTTTTCGAAAACCTAGCAACCACTCGAATCTGGCTCACTTCCGTTTCCAATTCCTTCTTAAGTTCAAAAAGTTGAGTAAGTTTTTCCTCATATTCTGCTTTCTTTACAGTATCGATTGATTTCTCTCGTAGGTAATAGATCTTGTGTATGAGTTCCACTATTTCGCTTAAAGTTTGGTTCGAATCCTCCATAGTTTACACCTCGGCTACTTTTTATGGTTTTAGAGCTTCAATCTAAACAACTTCAGTGAGCTAAAGTTTATCTTTTCCATCTTTGATACCGATGAGTTTCTGATATTCTTCATCAATAGTTTTAGCCTCGACATCAGAAACTTTGGACAGAGCATTTTTAGCTAGGTAGGTAAGCCCATTGAAGCCTGCAAGTACTGATGTGCCGATAATCTTAGCATATCCAACTGGCTCAAAGAACGAAAATGCAGCCAAAGCCGCAGCCCCACCAATTACAAAGTCACCAAACAAACCAGGAATAAAGAATCGTTTTTTCCCTACCTTCTTGATGTAAGGCAGTAATACCCCACCTTCCAACTTCGATGCAACGAAAAGATTAGTTAATCCTCCGACTACAAACGCGATTAATAATTCCACAGAAATCCCTCCTTCTAAATTAGAGTTAATTAAAAAAACCACCTTATGAAGTATTAAGAAAACACTCAACCGGTGGGAGGCATTTAGCTATTACTCAACAAAAAAAGGTCAGAACAACCCCGATTCTAAGTCAAAGACACAAGAAAACTAGTCTTGGTCAATTAATCCAAATGGATTATTAGAATGCGGATAGTCGCCTGACCTTCCGTAAGTTAGAGAAAATGATAAATGGTATATCAGTATTATAGATGAGTTAAACTTATTTTTCCATAGAAAAAAAGCCACGACGGATCATCCCCGTGGCTTCTATGTAATTTATTCTTAGGAGACCAATACTTGAAATGGTATTTTTTCATCTGATCTCATATTAGGTAGCTTTGTCTCAAGCGCTTCCTCAATAGCTGCAGATAATTTCATATTGGATGTGATGCTGCCGCATTTGGAGCATTTATGCTTCGGAACCGATTCAACTACAACCCGCATACTGCTTTCGCACTCAGAGAGAATGAATTCTTCATTGCGATTAACCGAGATCATTTCCTTTACATCGTGACAAGAAGTGCAATACGCTTTATAGTCAGGTACGGATCTTTTATCGCTTAATATTAGTCCTTTAATGTATTCCTGAGTATCACCGTTGGTATACATTGCTGCTTTAATCTTCAACATAATCAGTTCCTCCTCAGTTAAGTTCAGAGAACTTAACGAGTCCGAATTGAGAGCCATCTGGATTCCCCCTCGCGGATTTCGCTAAGTCCATTATACATGGATCGACGATCATTGGATAATTCAGTTATATACATAATTTAACGTAGAATTTCGATCACAAAAGCAAATCTGATTTTCATAGGTATCATCCCACTTAAATTTACGAGAAGCGGGGTCCATTACGGTAATTATGGTCCAATCTAGAAGATTGCTTTTGTGGGTCGCGACAATGAGATGTATCGGCCGCTCATAATCAACAGATGTCTTGAAACTGTACTTTAGTACAAAACGGTATTCACCAAAAACTTTGTTATAGGAAGAACTAATCATTTTTCCTTTAAGAAACGCTTGGATCAATTGCGTTCTTGAATACATTCTAAAGTTTTCCCGTTCTGCCGAGTGGGAATTTTCAATCATACTAAGCCTGGTTCCTTTATTGCTCTGAGCGGCTTTAATAATTTCGATATTCTGAGAATAAAATCGTTCTTGAATGTTACTTCTTCGTACCATTTCATTTCTACACTTTTCAGGGTTTTTACATGAAAACAATTAATTCGCCTCCCATATTTTTTTCATTAAAAAACCGCAGCGACTTATCAGCTACGGAGGTAATTAGGTCTTCTATTCAATTTCATAGAGAACTCTTTGATAGTCATCTTTTTGTAACCTTGCTTGGTAACCTTTAGCCAAACTCTGATTTGTTCAGGTAGGTTTTTTAATACTTTAGCAATCGTTACCTCCACCTGAGCTTTGGATCCGTTAAGTGCTATGATCGGAATTTCAAGAGGGAACGCATTTATATATGAATTAAATTGAATAAATGCGTATATCCTGTCCTCTGAGTATGTAAATACGTTCATTACTTCTGCCCAAGATATTTGATGATCTGATGCTACCTTTTTGATGAGCATATCCGCAAGACAGAACGCTCTAAAATGGAGAACTCCTTCATGAACGGTCGGAATTTGAAATGAAAGTTCGGCCAACTCACTACTCACTCCCATTGCTGCACATAATTCATTAAAGAATGTTTGTTTCATATAACTCCTCCTTATAATAAAAAAACCCTTAAGGAGGCTATGGTCTGGTAGAAGACAGACTTAGGCACCTTAAGGGTGAATTATTGATTAGAAAGTCCCATATCGCATGACGTGGGATAAAAAAATAGAATGTTCAAAGGTATGAAATTATTATATCACAGTTACTACGAATTACGGAATAAGGTGCTTTTAAGCCATTTCGAAATCTTCCCAGATCTCAGGTGCCTTATGACCAACCCGAATCGTTATACGTGCATCTTCAATTTCCCCTGCAGTATCATCCATCCATAGTCCAATATTATTGTTGCCCTGCTCCCACTCTTCAAGCAGCTTTGAGTCAATGGAACTCCGGATGTTATCGTTAGTAAAATCTACGTCCGAATCATGAGTTTGTAAAAGAAGTTTATAACGAAAATTCAATTCCGGAGCTGGATACAGCATTTCTGAGGACAGCACGAGGGTAGTTGTAGTTACAAGGGAAACATATCTAAGTATGTTTAATGCTTGAAATACAATCTTTTCTACCATCGGATCAATCCCGTGCCGTAACAAGTCTTTAGGTAATTCAACTACCAAAAGCATCTGCTGCTGAGCATCAGTTTGACATGTAAATGACCAAAAAGACCAAGCAGCTGTGAGGAAGTCCAGAGCTTGTTCGTAGATATTGTTATCCGTGTTAATATAAAACTTATATCCTTGATCGTTAACTTGTATCCATGTGATTTGGGAGAGACTGTTTAAGGAAGCAACTAATCCTTCCTTATGTGGCGTTTCTTCGCTAAGACCTTCTATTGCTCTCCTATAACCCTTTAATGGTCCCTCAATATGAGGTCTAAAGCTAATTGGAGGGAGGAGATCTCCTCGCGGAATATCCAGTATCTTCGCCTGCAGATTAAAGTAAGAGGACGAAAAAAAATGACGGTTATCAATAAAAACTTGGCGATCATCGAAGTGCTCGGGAGGGTCAGAGAATTCTTCTACCCAAGGGATCGTATTCAGTACAGTAGACTTCCCAAACTCTGGCTTTTCTGTCGAGATCATATAAACACAATCCTGATCTCTTCTGCTCAGCAACTCAGTTATCTCAGAAACAATCCTGCGACGTGGTGAACGTTCCTGGTCACCAATAATAGCAAGTTGAGCGTGCTCATACATCCACCATCCCCAAGCCATTTCTCCATCTCCGTGATAGTAATTCCCCAGGATAATGGGTTTCTGTATATCTTTCTTCATTTATTCTCCTCCTTAATAAAAAAAAGCACAGCCGTCCCATAAATTTATCAGGATCGGCGGTGCTTCCGCTTTTGATTATATTCGATTAATTCAATTATATAGCATTTGGAAATCATAAACAACGAGTATTCTATTCAAGAAAAAAAGAAGAAAAGGAGCCCTAGTTTGGGCCCCTCCTCACTCATTCTTTGATGAATCAGTGCGTACCATATGGTCTATAATCATCATAAGATGACTTGTTGGCATCATAGAATACTACATCACCATCTTGCAGCAAGAATTGGACGCCATATGGATCTGTAATTACATGGTCACGAGTTCCATCTGCTCCGTCAAATCCTTCCATATCCCACCATTGGTTGTTTAAAGGACCGTGAATGTATTGAAGGTGAGGATTATCTAGGTTTGCATTAGGTATCGTCTCAATGTTGAAGTTGACTGTGATATAACCGTTCTTCAAGAAAATAGGTGATTTATCATTCAAGCGGTTGCTTCGTCCATATGCAGCTAGATCTGTACCTTTCGGCACAGCATACACAGCAGCTGGCAGGCTGTATTCCCCATACCATTTCTGTTCAGAAGCATTGACTCTGGCTGGTGTTGCATTTGCATTGCTAGGTCGCTCAAAGGTGTTAATGAAGGTCCGAAGTGGAGAAGGTAGAATTTGCACATCGTATCCTCCAACGTATGTTGGTTCTGTCGACCGCTTCACGAATGAGTTAATGTATTGATCTCTTGTCATCGTCCAACCTGAGTTAAGATCATAGATAGAACCTGCTGTACTAATGATGTCGGTGTAAGGTACATTGCGCAGACGGGTATTCATAGTAATTTCCCTCCGCTCGACATCTTCTGTCGAACCTATCTTTATGAACTTTTGGTTTTGAGAATGATAATATAAATCAACTTCAACACGATTAGCCGGTGTTAATGGGTTATTATCTTGGAAGTAGAACTTCGGAGTGATTCTTACCGCGTCCTTATCTCCAAACAAATTCCCTTTAGTCTTCATTTCAAATTTGAAATGATACCCCGACTTTACTGCGACACTCTTGTAGTTTGCAAGAGGATGGCTTCCTCGTCTGATTGGTAACTGATACGGAAATACTGAACCATTCGGAGCTGCATCAATCCCGTATGGACCAACCGAATAGGATGTACCCTTTGGAATACTACTTCCCTTCCCAGTCCGAAACACTGTTTCCCAGTTCGGGTCAGCAATATCAGTGATTTTGAAGTCGTAAATTCGTCCTATAACCTCTACTGGAACTGTGTCTGTCGCAACGTGATTGGCCAGATTTAAGTTCGCATCTTGCTCCGTAGTAAATCCAGTGTTCGGAGAGTTTTCAGCAAAGGAGCGATAATAAACAGTGTAGTTCCCTTCATCTACCCATTTCGGTAAATAGAACGTGGTTTCGATTTGAGTAACCGGTATTTCAATCCAAGTATTGGCTGGATAAAAACTGTTCCTGTCTGCTGAATATACGTCAAACTCAAATCGGACTTGCTTCAATTTAATGTACTTCGCGTAGTCCCTATTCCCGTATCCTGGAATGTTTCGATGTTGGCCACTTGTAGGAATGCTTACCGTAAAAGGTCTATCCAAAATAAAAGCCCTTCTAGAGTAATTCGGAATCGTCTTTTGGTTATGAGCAGCATCGTCAGAAGCATTGGCATACACCACAGTAGGAGTATGAACCGTTACACTATTGATACCACTGATTGCAAAATCGGTATTCGAACCACCGTTCACATTACCAGGCAGAAGGTTATAATAGATTCTTCCTGAACTTGGGATATTGCTTCGGTTTAAGAATGTACTGCTTATCATGTTATTAGGCTTATATAGCACATTCTGTCCAATTGTTGACGGACTAGGAATATTTGAAGGTGTAGGTCCATCCTTTGTAGCTTCAGCATCATTCATGATCGTAGAACCATTGAAAACGACTTTATCATTTTTGACTTTAGCTTCTGGAGTGTCACCTTCCGCCATTCCTTTTAGTAATTCTGTGTCATCAGGTACTTCTGGTGGAGAGTTTAGTCCCCCCTTTAAAACTGGTGGAGTGTAACTTATACTCGCTCCTTTTCCAGGAGTTACATGAGATTCAACAGATGGATCATGCTGGGATACTAGTGACGGGGAAGTATACCCGCTAGGATTCATTGTGACTTTCCCACTAGGCAATGCATCATTTGACATGTCCGCTCTCGATATCTCGTATACTTCCAAATTGTTGATCTGCCAGTAAGAATAGTTACGTGTAAAGGTAAACGAGTAAGGTTTATCCGCCGTGTCTGTTTTAGGTTCAGGTGGTCCTGGCGTACATTCTCCTTCTTCACCTTCTGGAGGACAAACTTCCTCTCCAGGAACAGTCCATTCAAGAGCGTAAGTTACATCAACATTGCACTCGTAAGTAATAGTCCCAGACATTTTAGCCCACACATGCTTGAACAAATAATTATCAGCAAATGCATTGGTATAAAGAGATTCAGATGTTGGAATACCCTGTAATACATCAAACTTCTCTGATCCTCTACTATCTGCTCTGATTACACCATTGGTATTTGGATTCATATCAGACATGCTTGTGGTTGAAACTTGAGATGGAGTACCTAGTGTGTATGTACAAGCGCCGCCGCCACCTGGTTCTCCACCCCCACCACCAGTTTCCTCGCCTACAGTAACCGTAGTGGTTGTTGTTAATCGGTATCCGTCCTTTTCCCAAAGGACTTTAATAGTTGTTGTTCCTTTACTTTGAGCTGTAACGAGTCCATTACTATTTACTCTTGCAACACCTGGGTTAGATGACTCCCAAGTGGTTGTCCCGTTTCCTGCAGATATAGTAGTTTCACTACCAAAATTACCATCACCATTTTTAGTTTTCACTTTGGCGGTCAATTGTTTGGTTTGTCCAGTAGACAATTGACCGCCATCGGTTAGGCTTATTTCTTTGGTTACTTCTGCTCTACCTCTCCAATAAAGGTCAGTGTAAATATTATACACAGCATTAAATTTATCCCCGTTATATGGACCATAACTTTGAGGCTCTATTGCTCCGCCGATTTGTGCTGTGAATTTTACTCGCTTACCGGTAAAGGAATCCACACTTACTAAGATTGGTAGTCCTGGTGTGTAATAGTTATCGTTGTCCATATAAATTGGATTCTGAGTACTTTCAACAAGTTCAGTTGATAAAACCCTTTCACCATTCTTATCCTTCCATTCGGATGGGATATAATATGGTGAGCTTAAATCAAGATCAACACATACCAAAGATGAGACAGGTTTATTTGTGAGAGAGTTATTGGTCAATAATTGCCCATTACACGACCCATCAACTCGCCACTGCAAATTATCCTGTTGCCATATATAAACCCCAATATTGGTATCCGCCACACCTTCAGCAGGTATGACTTTCTTTTGAGTCTTTGCTGGTGAAGAAGGCTCAAAATACGGAGCCTCTAATGCTGGTTTTTGACCAGGTCCTCCACCCGCAGTTACTGAATTTATAGGGATAAATATTAAGAAAAGTAAGCTTATTGTGATGAGTTGTTTTATAAAATTATTACGGTAACTCAATGACAATCATCCTTATTTATTTATTTTGGGATGACATCAAACACGGTGCCATCTTCTGAAACAAGACTAACTCCCGTTCTTAGTGATTTATCAAAATGCAACAAACCAGTTCCCCAGTAGATTGGAGTCTTTACAGTAAATTCTCCGCGCGATGTTGTAATTTTACTAGTAACAGGTATTTGATATTCTTTAGACGATTGAGAATTAGGTGAAATTGCAGCAATAAAACTAGGAGAACTCATTAAATTTCCTGCTTGTACTTGTGTCATAGAAGCACTGGTAATACTCAAATTAAATTCGGCAAATGAGTAATAAGATCCGCGCAGTGGTTTATCTCCTTCATCCAAGAAAACTGAATAATATATGCTTCTTTCTTCACCTTTAACATATGGATTAACGAGAATCCAATTTTTAATTTTTACTGTTGCATAGTTTCTCTTTGTTACCAATTCTTTGTTTCGGATTTTCGAGAAATCATCAGTTACTTTACTATAATCGTAATTTGTAGGGAACTTTTCCTCCGGAGTTTTCACATATTTGGGAACAATGGTTTTTATGTTAGTTCCTGTTAGTCCAATTTCCCTTAGTTCATTTAAAGCCTGTAGATCACTAGGATCTTTCTTAGCAACATTGGTATAGCGAGTAAGTAAGACTGCCACTTCAGCACGAGTTGTAGTTTTACTTACACCAAAGCTCTTATCGCTACCCACACTCATTAATCCCGTCCCCATAGTCACGGCCACTGCATTTTTTTGTGCAGCTGGCATTTTACCCTCAAAATATTCTTTCGCTGGTATTACCGTATTAGTAACATCAGACAATGCTTGCTTAAAGTCGGGATGAACGGCAGCAAGTCCTTGTGCAAGCCATGTAGCCATCTCTCCACGCGTAAGGGCCGCATTTGCATTTAGTTTATTACCATATTTAGAAACACTAATGAAACCTTTCTGTACTGCTGCGCTGACAGCACTCTTAGCCCAAGTAGGAACATCACTAAAGGTTTTACCAGAAGCTACTGTAGGCTGCCCTTCAATACGACTTAGGATTACAGCCATTTCCGTCTTTGTAATAGGTGAACTCGGTTTAAACGAACCATCTGTGTAGCCTTTCATATATCCGTTTTTTACAGCAGATGCGATCGCTGATGCAGCCCAATGAGTGGACGGGACATCTTTAAATTTCAAACTACTAGTGATAGAACTAGCTTCGGCAAGCGGTTGAGTAATTGTAAAACTCCCCGTTAATAGTGTTAATGCGGCAATAGTAGATAAAACAACTTTTTTCATTTGTTTCTCCTTTCGAGACGATGGTTTTATAGAGAAATTAACCCTTATCTCTATAATAAGCTGAATTGTTAAGGTGCACGAATTTTACACCACATAAAATAATATCGGTATAAATCATTAAATATGGTAACCAGCTCCTTATATGAAATACAAAAAAAGCACGCTAATTGCCTAAGGGCAAGAAGCGTGCTTCGCTTATATTTGATCCAAATGGATCATATTCAGTTTATTTATACAATAATATTAAATGATAGGATAAATGCTGTCAAACTATAATTAAGGTTACTATCGTAGAACTCAATTGCTTCGATAAAACTTGTTATTATTGCCTATTCCCGACAGTACAATCTAGGGGTATATAACCGTTGGATGCAGCTTCTTTTTCTGATCCAAAGACTTCTGAAGTAGTAAAATCAGAAGTACACGAATTTGCGGAATAATAGTACTTTCTGCCGTTGGCAATAATGCCGTGATATACTGGTGTTTTAACAAGCCGACTTCCACCTAACGCATAGTTATTATAGTAATCCTGCCCCATAGGAATACCTTGTACAAAAGATAGTACTCCAACATCGTTAATGGTATTATTCCACTCTTCTTGGCTAATAAGTGGGAGTGTGAAAGTGTAAGCTACACCATATTTTTTCGCAAAGTTGTTGTATTGATTAATGTAATATTCAAGGTCATTCTGTATTGCCTTTACAATTGTAGATCTTCTCACCTGTTCAAACGTATTTGCATCATTTAATAATGATATTTCAGCTAATGATGATATCTCTCCTCTGAAACCTTCAAACCATTGTTGATCGGAATTACGGTTTACTGTGACAAAATCATCAAGTGTAAACGAAAAAGAGTTTCCATACTGATCTGCATGTGCATACGGCTTCTTTGGACTCCATACATGCTTGAGTTCGGTTTGACCATCTGCATTGGTGTACTCGTCCATATAATACACATAGTATCCATCATATCCAACTATCGCGATAACAGGTACATAAGATTGGATAACTCCTTGTCCAACTGGATCATTAAATACTCCAAAGTTTACATACATTGTATTGAAGAAGGTTTGTACAGCTTCCTCTTTATTAATCCGAACTCGCTTTTGGAATTCGTACTGAGCTTCTTGACCTTGGCTAGCATTTGTCATTAATGCTTTTGCCGCATCCTGTGTTGCTGTATCGATTGCATGATTATATCGAAGCTCAAGAATAGTGTTTTTTCGGTTATGCTCAACGTTCATATTATTAATAATGAAAAATGGAAGCAGAATCACGGTGAAGATAATTGTAAATTTAATAGTCTTCATTTAACACCATCCCCCCATAAGGGATGACAATCTTGCTGTTTGGAGAATTAATTGTATTTGTCAGAATGTCATTTATAAGGGTGGCAGCAGTTCGGTTAGTATTCTTCACAGTTACATTAAAGAAATCGCCAGCTGCCAACTTGTATACGCGGTTAGGATGATCAATTCCATCAGTTGATGTTCTCGGGAAGAGTTTCTCGTTTATTTGAGCATTGTAAAATCCTTCGTAGTTTACGTTGTAGCCACCGAGAAATTCCCCGGCATCGCTGTATATGGGGTCATAGCGTTTGTGTAAGTGTTCCATTTGAATATCATATGTGTTACCTGTTAGAGTTAATTGATCTGAGAATTGGTTGTACATTGTTGGAGTGATAAAACCCTTATCTCTTACTGAATCGACGAATTGAGTTACTGAATTGAGTACAACGATCTCTGAGATATCATCTTGCTTGTTTAATGAATTAGAAATGGGCCATATGAACATAAGCGCTAATGCAAGTATCAAGCCGAAGACTTTCTCGAAATAATTCCACACGATCTACATCCCCTTTTTAATTAAACCGTAACAAGGTCAATATTCCTTTTGAATCTCGAACGTAAGTAGGAGTATAGTTTTTAGCAATATTGATACCCGAAACATTAACGGTGCTAGTATCCAATGTTTTGGGATATAGAACGCCATCAACTACTATATCAACCCCAATATCTTTTATTTTGTAAATCGACTGACGAACTTCAGCCCCAGTCACTATGTATTCTGTTGGAACCTTAAGAGTGGTAGTAATACTGCGATCGGATTGTTCAGTCATTGTGTATGTCATTTCGTTTGTATCAGCAACTGTTTTGAAAAGATAGTATGAAATAGATAAGGCAGCTACAAAAATGAATGAAGCGAACGCAAGATATATTGCGGATCTTGTATTCTCACCAAGTCCCATAATGATCACCCTTGTATTTAACTAGGGATGGCTAATTGAGCCCATCCCCTAGCTATTTTGAATTAGTTTTGTGTGAAGATGAGACCACGAATCACATTGCTGTTATCTTTGATAATTTCCGCTTTAAACTTACCAGACGGATTAATATAATCATTGCTCGATTCGTTTGCAGCATTAGTCAGGGTACCCGTTGTATTATTTGACGTGATAGAACCATATCCTGTGCTTCCTACAGGCACAGTTGTGTTTACAGTTTTAAAGTACCAAGATCCAGTTGGGTTCTTACCAGTGATGACTTGAACACCAAACTCGCCCTTATCTTGGAACTTACGGAGTGCGTTTACAACTTGGCTACCTGATACGGTCGTGCCATCATAGACTGTGAAAGAGGTTTGTGCTAATTCCGTTTGGATTTCAGAGAAACTTGTTTGAGCTGTTTTCGTTGCATCTTGAGCGGAAGTAAACATTAACACTGCGGTCGTTATTAAAGCAATAGCCAAGAAAAGTCCTGCTGCCATTAATAATGCTTTTTGTGCATTACTCATTTTTGATATTCCCCTTTATTATAAGTTTTGTAATTGTTCGGAGTAGATTCTCATTTGTGAATAGCTCATGTACATAAGTGGTATTACAAGATAAAGAAAGATGACAGTGTATAGAGGGGCGAATCCGAGCAATCTGCCCCAACTTGCCTTTTCTTCAATAGTTCTTTCGTAATCCTGTTTTCTTTGTTCAAAATAATAAGCTCGCTCTGTTTCAAGATCATCAAAGGCTTGCTTAATAGGGACACGGGAGACAGCCAATTGTAATTTCTCAATGGTCCTTACTAATGGAGTAAATGGAGCATCCATCTTTAATTTTTCGAGCGCCTCTTCAGCTCCACTTTCATAGTTAAGTACGCATGTATGTAACGGAGCTTTGAAAATAGAAGCAAACCGTGCCATCCACTCAAGTATAATCTCCACTGAGACGCGATCGATTTCGCTTAACATTGCTATAATGGTATGGAATTGATCCACTTCATTCTGCATATCCATTGCCCTTATACGTTTTTGGAAAATCAGAATCCAATATGGTATGTGGTATCCTACGTAACCCAACACTAAGCAAACTAGCACTTCCCACCACTTGAGATATTCAGAATTGATTTGATCAATCTTTGCAATTATTCTTTGCGTTGTATTGTTGAGCAAGGTATCGTTGGTGGCAACTTCTTCGTTCTGCTTGACCAATTGAACAACTTCGTTGTGCAAATCATCCTTTTTCACCCCCTTCAATTGATTAATGATATTGCTATCAAAATCAGTGGTGGATTGAGCAACTTGCAACTCTTCTGCGGTCATCCGACCGAACAATGAATCATTTCTAGTTGGGGCCTCCATCACGTTTTTGACCGTAATTGTGTGCATCATTGTAAAAGATATCAAGAGTCCTATTGATAGACCAACGGATAACATTAATCTATGCAGATAATGCCACTCCATAGGAATACCGGCATTAGCATCTTTTAAAAGCTTACTTATTTTATAGTGAGCAGCAGTTCGCTTAGCTGGTTCTAAGCGATCAACAAGCCAATCGACTCCAGGTATTCGAAATGCGAATTTCTCCCATGGGTGCTTTCTTACTTTGGCAACATATGTGCCTTCTTGCTGATCCTGCATTTTTTTTAGCAAGATATACGAGAGTAAGATAACAGCAAATATCACTATTTGGATAAGGAAACCAGCTTTACCTGAATAGAATTCTTCCATTGCGGGGAAGTAATTCGATGCCCAAATCTCAATTGGTTTAGTAAATATAATTGGTGTAATCGCTACAGCAGTAAGTCCTTTAAATAAATAGTTCAGTTTAGTCCTTTTCAAAATTTCCAAGTTAATTTCGCTTGTAAGTTTATTGAGGTTGTCCAGAAACAACGATCCATCTTTCACGACCTTATCACCGAACTCTTTAACCAGAAAGCTCATACCAGCGAATCCTTTGAGAAACCGATTCGGCGCCTTCTCGTAATAAGCAGCCAGGCTTTCTTCTGGTTTGTCTGATACTAGGACTTCATAAATTTTCTTTGCATGAAGAGACGCTTCATAGGACGATGTTTCTGATGCTTCATGTAGAGCCTCTTCGATCATTCCATGCTGATGATAATGGTGACGTACGTCCTTAAGTAAATCTCGAAGCTGAATTAGTAATCGATCCTCCACCCTATGAACAAATGTATCGATTAACATACCATTTATAACGATTGCAGCTAGTAGCAGCATGAAAACAAATGTTAAATCATGATTCATTAGTAAAAGTACTATTACAAAGGTGGCCATGATCCCTAGCGTATAGAAGACAATTTTCATTGTCTCGCGTCGCATAGTCAGCTCATCATATGAATGAATTGCTTGAAGTCTCCTGCGTATCTTTTGGATGTAAGACCGTAGTAACGGGACCTTGTTATATGCCATATACGAGTCTAAGAGGAGCTGATTAACTCGTTGCTTCCATTTAGACTTCCCCGTTCCAGTAAGTTGCTTAAAATTTGAATAGATTTCTTCAGTTCCGTTTCTCTGTAACTTTCGAGATACAATTTTATAGATTACATAGAGGACCACACCGAGGAACATCGATACTACGGAAATAATAACGGCTAGCTTCTCTGTATCCATGCTTCCTCACCCCCATTAATATTGGATGACCAGTGTTCGTCGATAAATTGTTTGAACTCCATTTGATCTACGTCAGACATATGTGCCAGCATTTCAGATTTGTTTCTTTCAGAAATTGGATTGACAGCGATATATCCACCAGTACGATATTCGATTATATTTCTTTCAGTAAATACTCTTCTATCCGTTTTTCTTCGGAAGTACTCCGTAGCGGTTTCCATAAAGGCTCCAACTTTCTCTTCTAAACCCTCAAGTTCTCGAAAATCAGTAGGATAATCATCCTGATAATCGAGTGGTATACATTCCGTGATTCGTTCTATGTAACGAAAACCGTTTGGATCGCGCTTAAGGTGAATATCAAAGTTTAGTACACTTACAACTTGCTCCTCAGCTATTTTTTCATCAGTAAATATATTCGTTTTCAGCAAGGAGTTGCGAATTGAAAATACCAGGTTTTTAAATGTCTTGGCATGATGAGTGAAGAGACTGAATAAGCTGGCTACTTGTGCTGTCTGAATCATATAAGCAGCTACAGGATCTGTTGCAAGCTCACCGAGTATATTTACGTCCCCATCAGTTTTCTTAGATAGATCAAGACCTGCTTGTCCGGATATGGTTTCAGTTTCTCGAAAAGTGAGAATGTTGCGATCTCCGTATATTTTCCGAAGATGAAGTTCAAAAGCTGTTTCTTGAACACGAAGTCTGTATGTCGCATCGATATATTTAATCATTGCCATGAGAAGCGTAGTTTTCCCTGCACCTTGTGGTCCAGTGATGGCCATAACCCGAGCTCCTTTAACAAGAAACTTGATGGCATCAGAAACCAGCTCACGACCTACGATTGTTTCAGGTATCAATTGATCAAGAGTCGCATTGGCTATATCGAATTTCCTTACAAAGAAGGCCCATGATTCAGAAAATCCAGGACGTACAACTACCACACGAGACCCATCTTTCATATCGTTGACTTTAAAACCATTTGAATCAGACAGTTGTCCAGGGTTGTTATATCTATATATGTTCTGACATACGCGCTTCAATTCAGACTCAGTTCCAAATGTGAGGTAAGCTAAGTGAATCGGCTTCCCTTTATAGAAGACCCAGATGCTATCGTGACTATATTTGGTTGTCTTCTTTTTCAGCTGGCCTGAGACGAATGAGAGATCATAATCGTCTAGATCTACTTGATCTATGGGAACACCCGATACCCCGCCGGATACCCCATCAATCTTCATGTCTCTGATTTCGTCAATTACACTTAAACCTTTATATTGCTCATAGATACGCTGAACGATAATCTGGAGTTTGTCCTCAAAAGAAAGAGGCTTGATCTCCTTTTGGTACACCTCGTGAATCTCGCTGTCAGTAATGATATAAGAAGAAACTGTTCCTCCCTCAATCACGTTTTTCAATTCTGCGAGACCGTGTGCTTCAAAAAGAGCGCCTAGTGCGTTAGAGCCATGTTTCTTTTTATAAAGATGTAGAAGTATATCGTGCTTATCTTTAGAAGTTAGTAATTTTTTATTATCGAATGGTATGACCCTATTGATGTTCTCATCGTTTAACCCATAAGTTTTCAGTAGTAAGTCGAATATGGTGTTTTTTACATAATTTTTATCTTGGAGATCGCCATAAGGACTATTTTTTAAAGCTTTCTGCAGCTGTAACCTTTGATTCATACGACGAGTATATTCCTCTTCAGATAAACCTAGATCGTCGATGTTACTTGTTGTCATTTCATTAAGGCAAGTTTTTACGTACTCGATCAATCCCTCGAATGTATACTTCTTATCCAGTTTATGTGGGTCTTTGCGAGGGTTGCGATTATCCGTTAGTTTAAAGAAAATGAGAACCCCAACAAGGAACAACATGATCAGGATGAGTGATATATTAAGCAGCGCTCCTGCACTCATGAATCATGCCCCCTTTTCACTAAAAATCTTCGTATCAAGACCGACCGCATCAAGTATCCCTTTCGAGAATCTACGAACTTCGCTCATAAAATAATAATTATCGTGAGAGTTCGTGATATTCTTATTTCTCAGAAAGAATTCAATAACTGTCTTATCGTTCAAAGAATCCATAAAACCAGTGCAGTGAGGAACAGTAAAAATAGGAACCTTCGGTTTAAACATACGGCTGATATTTGATAGTGAATATTTCGAATGTCGATCATATTGTCCAAGTACAATTACATATGTCTTATCTTCCAAGAATGGTGGAGGACTATTAAAGAACTCCTCCAGTACGGCTCTGTTCTGATTTAAACTAACAACCACAAGATCTGATGGCTCCAAGACCACGTTTGAGAACTTATTCTTAATGCCGCTATTGACATCTACTAAAGTGAGATTGTAATAGTTCTTCGCAGCATCTAAAATTGTTTGGATTACATCAAGGACAGAATTAAACATCTCTTCGTTAGGTTTGGATGTACCTCGTAGTAGTTCCAAGCGATCCTTTAGAATGGTATCCGTATAATCCTTTACAGCTGTCGGAGCAAGTTTATCGCTCTTCGCTAATAGCTCGAGAGCGTCGATGCCCTTCCGCGTGTATTCTATATTTTCCGAACTTTTTTTGTCTTTTAGAAACGTCGACTCAAGAGAAGACATTTCCCATTGAGTATGGCAAATGAGTGTACGAGTTACGTATTCGATACCTAGTATGCTCGACGCCGCAATCATATTTGCTGAGTTACCTGTTTGACCGTGGCGGCCGCTCCAAAATGCTATTTGCCCCATCCGTATGACCTCCTTATAACTTGTTTCATGACAGCTTTCATTTCCCGTGTCTCCATATCTGAGAGCGCCTCGCTTAAGTCCTCGAGAGCTCTTTTGTAGTGACGCGATAATTTGCGAATGTTGATCTTTCCTTCGTGTTGATTATTGACTTTAATAGAATAATCAATCTCATCGAAGTAAAGTTCTATTACTTCTTCAGCCCATTTGATTGGCAATGGTCCTAATACAGTCTCTAAATATTCTGACGCTAGATCGGACTCAATGCCATTAACGACGATTTTTGTGAATTGTATTTGTTGCTCATCCTTTTCTGTTTCCTCATATAGGGTTTGAAGGGACCTTATCGTCTTATCGAGGGACATCTTTTCACTAGATGTTGCAATGTATTTATGATCGAAACGTTGGAAGTCGTTCCACTCAAGAAATTTATTACCGCTGAAGTGTAGGATAATTGATTCATATTGATGATGTTCTACCAAATATTCATCCAACTCTTTTATATCTTCAAACCCTACGGCAACATCAAATTCTTCAAACTCAACTACCTTGATGTTCTCATTGGGTAGTGGAGTACCGTACCGGATGTATCTTTCTTCAGTGCCGTCAACAAGAAGCACTTTTTTTCCTGAAACCGTTAATATTTTACTCGCATATTGCAGCAGATCGCTTATATCCGTGGAACCAATGAATAATGCATTCTTCATAGGAGGCTTCCTTTCTATTTAACTAGCGGTTGTTCAAAAACATCTTGTTGTTTCTGAATATCATCAGCAGATTGGTCATTTTGCGAATCGTTCGGCTGTACTATTTGATCCTCTTGAATTCCTGAACTTGTCGGTTGTGATTCAGGTGTCACTAACGGAGTACTTGTGTCTACAGGAGTACCATCTGATCCGACACCGCCTCGCGCTTCGGAAAGCGCCTGGTTATTTTGCTCATTTGTTATTCGGTTATTTGCCACTTCTTGTTGGAGAATCAAGCTTCCATTCTGAATTTTCATCCGATCAACTTCAGATATTTGTGAGAGATTGTTCTCGAGCGTATTTCTTGCAACTTTACCTAGCTGTTCTGTTGCCTTTTCTAACACGTTTGGATTAGATTGTATTAGGTCGATTACCTTCGCGTTTGCAGGATAATTCGGGATTGCTTTGTCTTGCAAAAACGGATCGACATAGGTGATTGCGTAGAGCTTTGCTCCCTGTAGGTAAGCATCTACGATAGCACTGGACATAACCAACAGTTCTGACTCATTAATGTCGTACCAGACAGTCGTACCAGACAAGTCTTCGACCTTTTTCTTAGAAAGCACTACGAAGTCTTCACCAGTAGGGAATGATATCCGTACATCGACGTACTGTCCTTTCTGGAGTTTCGTTGGGAGAATCATGACATTATATTCATGGAAACGAAGATCAGCTGGTGTAGGACCTTCATTAAACACCATGGAACTAATAATCGGTGTATTTTCACCAACATCAATCTTTACAACTTTACCTACAAGATCATCAGGGTTTTGAATCATATTGGCTGGAGCATCTTTTTCTGAGATTTGCACAGTTTTTAGATTTTTCTCCGTAAGTTTCACACCGGCTTTCAACTCTCCCGAAGAGACAACAACGCTTTTCTTAACGGCAAGTTCCTGCTGTAAAAGTTGTTCCGTTTCTTGCAATTTCTGCTCGTATTCAGACCTGATCTGTTTCTTTTCCTCTGCTTGCTGTTTATATACGAATACAGCCCCTCCAGAAAAAATGACACCCATAATGACTGCTCCTGCTACGCCAGCTGCTAACAGGTTTTTCGTACGTTGCCTGATTACTGACACGTCTTACACACCTCTTCCTATAAAGTGAAATACATCGATACTCCTGCAAATACAAGTATCCCGAGAATTGCAATGCTGATTTTGATTATCTTACGTTTTTTTGTTACTCGACCTTCAAATAGTTCATCGAAACATTCCCCCGTGTTATCCTGCTCCATAAAGGGATCTGGATGATAAGGGATGGCTCGAACTGAAAATTCTTTGATTTCGCCCTGGATATCGTCTATTGTTTGTTTTTCTACGAAGGGAATAAGGAATTTCCATCTATGTTGAATATCAGCGCGATTTAAAGTTATAAATTTTTTCAATGTGTGCTGCTTCCATTCACTCCCCGACCCTACAAGTAGCTGCACTCCCGCACGATGAAACTCTTCAATATAGTTAGAGTTTTCATAGAGACCAAGATCCAAAACAATATGTGTATGTTCTGATGTTAATTGTGAAGCCATGTCTATCTCATCGTCGTTCTTGACAAAGGTAACTCCGTTAATTTGGAATTCGTCAGATCGATTCAAATCTACGTTTTTACCTTCGTAGGATTTCTCGATATAGACATATTCGCTGTTGCCACTACATTCGATTAACTTTACTTGATACCCCTGCGATGCAAAGTAATTAGCAATAAGAATCGCTGTATGCGTCGTCCCTACTCCTCTATCAATTCCTGCTACAGCAATTATCTGTTTGCCTATGATACGATCTCGGACAATCACCTTTGGTTTCACAGGAGGTAAAGTCCAGAGGAATTCTTCTTCTTCGAGATCTTCCTCTAATATGTCAGGCAATTGTAAGTTTTCCGTACCCTTTTGCTTCCCATACTCCAAAGAATTAACAGTTGTTGTTGGAGAACTCTCGTCGGTGATTGTTTGAGAATCACTATTAATAGTAGGAATACGTTTTTCTTTAGGTACTGCCTTTGCTTCTTGTTTTTCATGCATGCTTTCTTTAGCAGAATTAACATTAATTGTGATGGACTGACCGCCGTTTACAAATCTCCTCCAGGGGATATCTTTGTCGAACTCACGAAATTTCTTTACTTCGTTGTAAAGCATGGGATGATCAATACAACGAATCAACTGTTTGACATTTAAAGACTCCGACTTTTGCGCAGACTTTGCGAATATGTTGTAGATGCCCATCGATACTAACTCAGCTAATAATGGATGACCCTGTGTTTCATCTGACAGGAAGATGATAGAGGTCTCACTAAAGTCATCTCTTATTTTCTCGATTACGTCTGCTAAAAACTCAAGCCGCTTATCTTTTCCTTTCTTAGCCATTGAACTGTTAATGACCAATCCATCTAGCTTAAAATCAGGTTGGTTTTTGAAAGAATGAAGGTCTTCAATAAGATGCTCTATGATGACATATACTCCGAGAACATTTATCCCTTCAATCTCAAAATGTTTCTTTAAACCTTCACCAAGGTCTGGTTTAGGAGTCGCAATGATAACATTGCGTTTTCGTTCACGCTCTGTTTCATGCTCCATTCATTGCATCCCCTTTCTGGTTCGTCCAGATGGAAGTACCCAGAACTCTTTCTATATCCTCAATCTCCTTGTCAGTCGGCAACTCTAACTGATTTTCCAAACGACTTATTCTTACCTGATAAGAACCGACCTTCTCTGCAAGTTCTTCTTGAGTTAGGTTTTTTCTGTTCCGGTATGTTCTCATAAGTTCTCCTGGTGTTAAATCCATTGCCTCTACTCACCCCTTTCTAGAGGGTTTATGAACATAAAAAAAGCACGCTAAATGCCTTTTGGCATTAAGCGTGCTTCGCTTTTCGAGATCCGCTAGGATCATATTCGGTTTATTTATACAAACAATAATAGTTGATTGATTTGAAGGTGTCAACAGGTCATGAATAATTAAACTGAC
Source organism: Paenibacillus provencensis (assembly GCF_042678545.1). Classification (NCBI taxonomy): domain Bacteria; kingdom Bacillati; phylum Bacillota; class Bacilli; order Caryophanales; family Paenibacillaceae; genus Paenibacillus; species Paenibacillus provencensis. The sequence continues at coordinate 85,798 of NZ_JBHTKX010000009.1, forward strand.
TAATAATAAACTGAATACTTTTTTATTCATTTATTTACACATATATCTATTCTATTTACTAATTATGTTTATATTTAAATCTGTGTGACTATTTGTATTCTTGTTTATATTCAATAACGTATTGACTCTGCTCCAACATTATTTCAAAATAGAAGTTAAGTATATTTATACAAGCGGAGGTTTATATGGGAACAACGATATCGATAGGCGTGCAAAAAGGCGGAGTCGGTAAGAGTTCTACGACTTGTATTACCAGTTATCTACTCGCTGAAAGAGGATATAAGGTATTAACAGTTGATTTTGACTCACAAGGTAATACCACTCAGATTCTTTCTGGTAAAGATATATATCAATTTGAGGAACAAACTGTACTAGACGCCATAGTAGAGAGAGATCCTGAAAAATATATAGTTAATGTACGTGAAAATCTCGACCTGCTTCCTGCAGATGATATTCTATCAACTTTAGGTAACAGAATGAATGAAATGAAAAGACACGTTCATTCCTCTTTACAAGAAACACTGGAAATCGTTAAAGATCGATATGATTTTATTGTTATTGATCAGCCACCAAACTTAGGTGATTTATCAGTTTCGGCATTAGTGGCGAGTGATTATGTTGTTGTAATGTTACAATCGGAGCCTCTCTGTTTTAAAGCTGTTCCTCGTTACCTTCAACTTGTCGAATTGATAAAAACAAAGATAAGTCCTCAGCTGAACTTGGCAGGCATTTTACCAAGTATGAGTGATACACGTACAAAGATAGATACTTCTATTATTGATCAAGCAAGAGAGGATTACGGCAACTGGATGTTTGAGACCGTTATTAAAAGAAGAAATCGTATAAAAGAATTTTCTATACTAGGTATTCAAAACAGTACAAGAGAAGATCGTGATGCGTTAGAGCAATATCAATTATATTTAGAGGAGCTGTTGACACGTGTCGAAAAGGGAGCTATTTAAAGGTTTGTTGAATGATGACATTAAAGATACAGGCTCTTCGCAAAAAATGAGAATTCTCAACGATCATCTTCTCCCAGGCTCTGAAATTACAAAGGAAGAAGTTAAAATCGATAACAAAGTAGAAAATTTAACAACTACTCCAGTCGAAGAACCCGAAGGTGTTATGTCAGCATTGCCTCAAACAGATCAACTATCAGAAAATGATATAAGAGAGAGTGAGGCAGCTATCGTTGATGAAAAGAAAAATTCTTCTTTGTCAGTGGATTCGACATTCTCTAGCAGCACAGATATAGATAAACCTAACATTAATGAAGCAAGAATTACTAATCCTTCAAGTAACACTCAATTTACTGATGAAAAGCAGTCTGCTTCTGCATCTGGAATTAACAACATTCTCTCTACACTCGCCAATACAAATGATTTAACTGTAGAAGAAACGCATACACGTAGGACTTATTTGATAGATAATAAATTGCTAAAGGAACTCGATAAAATTTCAAAAGGTAAGAAAAAAGGCTTCGCTACTAAAGTTATAAATTCCGGCTTGCGCATTGTGCTTGAGTTGATGAAAGAAAATAAACATCACTTATAGAAACTGGTACTTCGCATAGATAAAAACGACGTCAGTAATTACCGGCGTCGTTTTTTTGTTTATACTATTTTTTTATCTTTGCCCAGGGGTTAGCTGGTGTAGCCTGTCCTCCACCTGAACCGAATTTTTTCTTCGGTTGTTCTTCAGTCACTGCAACCTCTTCTGATGCCGAAGCAGCATCTTCATTTGTTTTCCGACTGAAGACTGAGCCTCCCATTCCAGCAGCACCAGAACCACCAAAACGATTTCCGTTGCGTTTTTGATATGGGTTAAAGGACGATTGCTTCACGGATTCCATGGCTCCAGAGATATTTACTTCAATTTCCTTACTCTTTACTTGTTTTTGTTTTTCTAATATAGCATCGTATTCTTTTGTCATTTCTACAATTCGATTAGGCATAATCATTCCAGAAAACATTGTATAGACCACTGCATAATTGTCGTGCCAGATAGGATCACCGTATTTCCCTTGAGCGGTTCCAGAAAATTCATTAATTACTTGCTTAATTGTTTGTTCTGTTTTTACGTCTTTGAAAATTTCTGCACCAGAAGGCCGTAATACGAATCCGCCGTACATGGTTGCAGTATCATAATTGTGGTCACAAGCAAAGTATCCACGACTAATACTATTCTTCATTTTTGTTTTAAGATCTTGAACATCGTAAGGAGCTTCAATACTGGCTTTGTGGATACTAAGAAATCCACCTGACAACTGAATGAGCTTTACAAAGTCTGAAGGATCGTAAGTCACGTTATCTGATCCGAAATTCGCTGGAATAACGTTTGCTTCATGAATTGTGCTGATAATTGCGTCGTTTCCTTGATCTTTCCAAGAAATAAGTGCATCAGTGTTAATACGATGCTCTTTCTTACTCGAAAAATCAGTATACAATTTTTTGTTATCTGTGATGATAAAGCTTCCAATTGGCTTCTCTTCACCTGGTCCGAAAAGGTCATCTTGTAATTTCTTGAATTCATTGAGTTCAGACATAAGAAGAATTGCATTGGACATTTCTGTAGGATCATCGATTGGAACTGAAAGCAATAGAGTAATTGGTACTGGGAAGAACTGCTCCTTAATAAGTCCGAGAACTAAAGAGATGAATCCAGTACCAAAACCTCCTCCCGCACCTGCGCAAATGATAAGGTGATCTATGTTCTCGAATTTACGTTCCATAGCTTGTACAAGTTGATCGCGAAGCTTTACCGCTCCAGGATTAATTTCTGGATCGAATGTCTCAACAACCAGTGATGGTGTTCTCGCTGCTCCTTTAAATCCTTCAAAATGAACTCGATCTTCTTCAGGAATGTTCTTGAGGTGGATCATATCTGTTTTTGAAAAATTGATTGCTAAGCTTGGATAGATTTGTGTTCCATCCGCATAAGTATACCCAGCGAAAATATCTGCATCTTTATTTCCTTTTTGTCCTGCACCGATTACTCCGAAACGAAGTGATACATCGGTAATCAAACCACTTTCATTCATATAATTAAGAACTTTACTATTCGAGAGTCCCATTTTGACTTTCCTCCTGTAATTGATTATTGGCATATTCACTAAAGGCAACTCCATCCGCTGACAGATAATATTGATGTTGCTTCCTACTATATCTGTAGGATATCAACCCTGCAAAGAGCAAAGCATCAATAGCTGCTACAATCGGATTTTTGGAATACTCTGAACTCAGCTTTTCAATAATATCTTTCTTAGCTATGTAGCTATTTTCAGTTATAACCATTAATACGTGAATATGTTGTTGAGTTAGCCTTGAATAGAATGCCTGATAGTGTTCATCTGAGTAAAATCGAGATGACACCACACCACCCCCTTACAGAAATTTTAGGTCACCTCTCAGTCACCTTTGGGTGACCTTTGGGTTACCTTAAGCATATATGGTATCTATGCAGATAGCAAATTATAGAATATATATTACATCAATCCCCATTTATTCATAGATAATTCTATATGCAAGTTCCTCTTCGCTGTGTAGTTGCTGCATTCTTACGTTTTCATATCTTGAGATTATTATAATTATCTGTTCTATTATTCACCGAGAAAAAGATAGGGTGAACTCTGGGTGATATTAAGCTCACCTCTAGGTAACTCAAAAATATAATACTGGATATAAGCAAGATAATTGATCCAAATGCACAGTCTGGAATTTGATTTTATTATGTAATTCCATCAAATCTATTCCTAAAATTTATTTCTTCATAAATCGTCTCTATTTTGGCGACATTGTTGGTGACAACTATGATGATAAACCAGGTGATGCCATCACTAAGAAAATCACTTATGTTGTCACTAGATTTGTCACCAGTCTATAACTTCACAAAAGGTCGACAGAAGCATTGTAGATAAAGGTTTTATTTGCTAACCTCTAGTTACTTGATTTTGGTGACAAGAAATAACCGTACGGAAAGGTAAGTAAATACATGCCATAATCAAGAGAAAGTTCGAAAGGAGTTGTCACTAGATTTGGACATTCGAAAGATCCATAAATTAAGTCCTACAAAGAGTCATATTATTGAACGTTTATTCATTTACAGAAGCCTTACTGCATACCAACTATATTTTTTGCTTGATTCATCGGACATCCCATTAACATATCCCCATTTCACGTGGGACCAACTAAGAGTTCCTCGTTTAAGAAGTATATGGAATAGATTAGCGGAGCTGCAGAAAAGTGGTCTTGTGGTGGTTGCGGGTAAGCATCCAGAGAACGATCAAAGAATCTTTTCTCTTTCGGAAGACGGTCTATCAATTGCATACCACCTTCTTGATATTCCACAGATTGAGGGATATCATCGAACAGGCTGGGACAAAGAGCATGGTTATTTCCCTTACAACCTTTACCGGCCTCCGAAAGAAAGGCTATTAAAACATCATATGCTTGGTGTTGATTTCAACGTTCTCATGGAATTGCTTGCAATTAAGCATAACTTCTCCTTTGACTTTATTGATAATCGGTATTCTTCTGTTGGTTATACGACAATAGATGATGGCGAAAAAAAACAGGTTGAAAAAATTTTCCGTCCAGACGGAGAGTTCATTATCAGGTCTAAGGATGGGCAGAAAAAGTTTCACTCATGGGTAGAGTTCGATATGGGTACTGAGAAAGGTAGTTTTTTATTTGAGAAATTCTCGAGATATCAACAATTTTTAAATTACATCGCTCAGGGTATTGATAGAAAATCCCTAGCCTCCTCTATACCGGATTCTATATTTTTCATTACAACAGCCAGACAAAGTATCTGGTCGCGTTGGCAAAACATATTTCGGAATTATATGAATGCAATCGGCCCTTGGTCTACTTACTTAAATCTCTATGTAGGCAATATGGAAACTTTAGAACCATTAGTCTTATCTCACATTAACTCAAATGAATTGTATAGGAAGCAACTTAATTCAAACCTCAGACCTTTACTTGACGATTCTCGATTCACCGGTCAACCGAAACCATCTAAGGTACTAGTTAATTCTAATACGGTTTCCAGCTTTTGTTTTTTGTATGAGAATGAGATGAAGGAAATTGGCTGGGAGCCATTTTTTACAGTGACACAGTCAGATTCCCAATCGCATCAGATCTATCTCTATCTCAAATATGACGAGTATGAGACCGGTGGGATTTCTAAGGCATTAGATTTCGCAAAGAAATATCGCTCAATAGAATCTATGAAAAGAATAAATGCTAAAGAGGTCATACCGGTCCTCTTTTACTCAGAGAAAAAACCACGTTCTCTTGAATTTATGGGCTGCGAAGAGAAAGAGGCGTTTGAAGAGGTTTTTGAGCGTTTCTTATGGCACGATATTTCTTTAAACAAATGGTTTGATAAATCTGGCGTTGAACTTGATCTTCGTCGTGTTAATCCTCTTAACTACTTTACAATGGCCCGAATATAATATCTGTCTTTATTCGTGAAACTTCATCACGAAATGACCATCTACTTAAATAATTTTCAATGTAAAAATCCAGCGTATTGAAGGAAAATTAAATTTAGATAATTTGCAGTGAAAGTTGATTCTTCAGTTACAGAGGAGGGGTCCCGGTATTAATGCGGTGAGAGCAGCTGAAACGGCTATAGAAGCCTGGAGAAAATTTAACGACTCAACAAAAAAGGTAGTCCTTCGTCGCAGAGAAGTGATTGAGGATTATAAAAGAAATATGGATGTACTGATTGAGGTGAAAAAAAGTAGCTTAGGAAATATCGAGAAGAAGGGTCCTTAGTCTCCTTCTTTTCTCGCACCTATCTCGTGGTTTCGCACTTGCGATTCCAAAAGGCGAGTAACTTGAAAACAAAGTTTTCTGCCCTATCCTTTCCCCAGTTGGAAATTGGAAGGGCATTATTTATGATTTCCGACATTCTCCATGCCGCCTATGTTTTTGCCCACTTTTTGTATATTGCCGATCTGGGAAACATAGTCTGAAAGATAGGATATCTGCCGGTACTTTTAGGTATCTTTCATAAAGACTTGAGAGTTCTTCTCCGTGGACCGATGAATAGAATATCCGCTATTTTCAGTGGGAGGGTATTGGTAAGTATCCAGCAATCTCACCAGGTATCTTTTTAGTCCTCGAAACTTCTCTCCTACATCAATATGGTTGGGGTACTCCTTGCTTGTATGTTCCTCATAAAGCTATGTAACCTCCTGGTGCACCACTATACTGCACAAAGCAATTTTGTGTCGAATTACTTTCTGTATGAACTGTCATTCCACTCTGAGATCTAGATCCGCCTTTTTCTTCAAGATTTTTTTTAACTAAGCTATATCTTGAAAAAAGTCCTGCATTGGATAAATCGTAGTTCCTGCACTGTCCCTTCTCTACACCTCCTCATCCATTACCTGGGCACATAAATAGAGAATCAAATCTAATTTATATGGGGTTGCAGACATAGTTTTGTACCCAGAAGTATAAACATAAAAATATTACTGTATATATTACTGAATATATTACTGAATATATATGTATGCATTTAACAATCTCAAAACGAGAGTATAAAATATTATGTGTAAATGAATAAATGCAAAAGGAAGACCTTTTCTTGTAGAATTGAGTTACCACACAAAATTCACAGAGAGAGGTCTTCCCTATGAATCATTTTACAACAGATTTAGT
>NZ_JBHTKX010000010.1:0-80396 GCF_042678545.1 Paenibacillus provencensis
TAAGTCTCAGAGAAGCAAGCTCCTCATCGACTCCGCTCGACTTGCATGTATTAGGCACGCCGCCAGCGTTCGTCCTGAGCCAGGATCAAACTCTCCAATAAAGATGTTGTCCAGCAACATCGACCCGTTAAGATTCGGTCCATCTCGTAAGAGCGGATGATTCTTAACGAATATTGAAAAGAGCGATATGCTCATTTAGAAAAACTGACGAGAACATTATGTTCTCTTTATTTTGCTCGGTTATCATACAGTCTGACGACATGCACCATAACCTCGCGTTTAGAATTTCGAAGAATCGAAATTCTTTACTCACTCGTTGTTCAGTTTTCAAAGATCAACTTCGTTGCTTTTCAACTCTCGTCGTCAGCAACTTTTATATCATATCATGTCCGGTTTCGAAATGCAAGCTTTTTTTAAAAGTTTTTTTAACTTCTGATCGAAGCTTACTTGCTGTGTTCTTGTTTGAACGGCTTATTTCTTGGCCGGAATTAGAATATACCATGCTCATAAAAATTATGCAACACTTTTTTTGAAAAAAATATATAAAACTTTCTTTACTCCATTAAACGTTTATGAACTTGATAATCATCTGTAGATAAACAAAAACCTGTCGATCACGACAGGCCACTTTTTAGCATGCATACTAATATATTTACGAGGAGCCCATCATCCTTACATACTCATCCAGATGATCTGCCGCATCATAGACGGGTTTGCCGTGACATACCTCTACTCTGCGTGGCTTCAACTCTTGGATGATACGACTGCTTCGTACGGCTTCCTGCATATCTGCTGTAAACATCGGCATCGGACGATTAAGCCTGCCGTTCTTAGATGTAAATAGGTCGCCTGCCAGCAGAACTCCATCCTTCTCATGATAATAAGCGACGTGTCCTGGAGAATGTCCGGGTGTAAAGTAACAACTCAACGATCCTAAACTCTCAATCCTGCCGTCCTGATTCACTGCAAGAGGAGTTACGATTTGCTTAGGCAGCGAGGCCGCTGCTTTTTTACGACGAGGGTAAGCCCTGTCTCCTTCCATATAAGGAATCTCAATGGGATGCACATAAACTGGAACCTTATACTGTTTCAAAATCGAAGTCACCGAGCCAACATGATCGGAATGCCCATGGGTTAGTACAATCTGTTTAATCGGTCCTGCTTCCAGCTGCTCTATGAACTTCATTATTCCTTTTGCCATCGATCCCACTCCAGCGTCCACGAGGGTAACACCATCCTCTTCTGCTACAATCCATACACGCACCGGAATCAGCATCCACGTCTTCAACGCCCAGATATGCTCGGATACCCGCTCTATTTTCATTGAATTACCTCCTTGATTTTAACTTCTCGGTAAAACCCAGCAATACTACTTCAAATGATTCCTTAAATGTAGGTAATAGTCTCGCTGATAACTCCTCAGCTGTTTCGCTGGATAGATGATATGTTCCTACAATTCCGTGCAGCATGTAAAAGTAGATGCGGGAGAAGGACAATAATGTCTCACTCTCTTCTTCTAACTCGTAAATATCTCCAAGACCTCTCTTAAACAGATTAAAAAGTTCATTACGCAGTTTATTGAGCGGAAGCTCCGGCTCTATATCTACTCTCTCTGTATTGGCCCCAAAAAATATCGTGTGCATATTGCGGTGCTGCAAACAGAATAAAATAAAGCGCCAGCTTACCTCGATAAGCCTATCTGTGGAGCCCATGCCTGTATCTTCAAGCGCCTGACGCATACTCGACTTCAAACGCTCCAGAGGAGGTACGGATAATTCATGAAGCAGCGCTTCTTTATCTTTGAAATAAATATAGATTGTTGTATGGGAGCAGCCTGCTGCTCTTGCAATCTCTCTCATGGACACCATATCAAAGCCACGTTTCGAAAAAAGTTCTGCTGCCATCGTCAAAATTGCCCTCTTCGTTTCTTCAGAACGAATCTCCTGCTTATTCCCCGCCATCAAACGCTCCTCCCGTTGGTAACCACTGGTTTGTAACCTCTGGTTATAATGTAACCGATGGTTATATTGTTGTCAACTATTTAATTCCATATAAAAGCCAACTTTTTGTTTTAGAGCACTTTGTATAAGTAACAACCTTAATACCAATAAAAAACCGAGCCAGGTTCTTAACCTGCTCGGATCCATTAGATATTGATTCTTACATTCCCTTAGTCTTCACACTTCATCGAACCTATTATTAAATAGGTCCATAATGAACTGTCCGTTGGTTCATAGTCCTGAATAGCGACTTTCACTCCGAGTGCTTCATCTTCATATCCCTTACTGTGCAGATATTGGTGTCTCCAAAATCCATAGGGCTGATGCAGATGATAGGAGCCTTATCCAAGCTTTGTGAATGAATGAAGTGAACGGAAATCTTCTTCTATAGATAGAAGCAGTTTCAGATCAGCCGGAATCTCGTATTTCCCAAAGTTCAAGCGGACTGATTCAGACGTAGGATCATCCAACGTAATAATCCCCTTTTTAAAAGAATGTATGGGTTAGTATTACGAGATCCTCTCGAATATTCCTCTATATCTCTATTTGTCCATTCATCTATTTATCTTCATCTATGGCTGTCTCTTCGTCTCCTTCAAGACAATAGCCGTCAGCGGCTCTAAAATAATCGCATCCGCAGTGAGCTTCAATCCTGTCGGTTGGTCCAACCGGCTAATTCCTGCACGTGTTTGGTCTACAATAACCTCACATGGAGTAAAGTCCTGTTGCAATCTTAGTTTCCTTGCTTTCTTGTCGGCATTCACAAACACATGATAGCATTCGCTCTCATCACTTGATAAACAGCTGTATGCAATGACAAGATCTGTTTTTTGGATATCTGGTGTATTTATTCTTGTCACATTACGATCAATCAGCTCCATGCTGTCTAACCGGAATGCATCCGAAGCTTTTCTAAGTTCTATTAGCCCTTGAAGATGCTTGCGGGTCTCGATATTCACAGGGTATTGCTCTTCGTCTGTGACTTTTGCCCATTCGAACATATTGACCGCATCCGTAGAGTCATGAGAGTCGTTGACATAATAGTGGATCTTATCCCCGGTTGACGCAAACTCGTGAAATTTATGCTCGGGTACGCCATCGGTCTTCCACTGCTTCGTTCTTCCATACTCCTGTCCTGCATGCAGGAATACCGTTCCCTGAGATGTGAGCACAAGCACATGTCCCAGACGAATCCGCTGATGAATCTCCAGATCGTCCTCAGGAACCTCAGGATCCTTATCTGTTGAGATCGCAATCACATCATAAAGCGTTAAATTGTCATGGGCTTCAATATATTGAACAACATCCCCAGGACTGTCTGCCGGAATATTAGAGGGTTGTGCTTTAATGTTTCTAAAAATAAGCTCGATGTCTCTTGGCCCGCCCGTCAGAAAGCGGGGTTCTCCCTCGTTGCCAAAGCCTGACTTCAGCTCATTGCGGATTTCATCTGAGAAAACACCGACATCGTCTGTCTTGTCCATCCAGTCCTGATCTGCAGCAAGCCCCTTCAAGTCCGCATCGGATTCGTCCCCAGCAAAGGTACGCCAACCTTCGCCGATAAATAGCGCTTGAGGGTTGATTTTTGCTGCTTCATCATATGCCTTTTGCACGGCAGGATACGTTGCATCCCCCATCATGTCCCAGCGCAGACCGTCGATTTTATATTCACTGAACCAGTATTTGACCGAATCCACCATTAGCTTCTCTGCCATCTTCCGATCCGTCGCCAGATTGTTGCCAAAGCCTCCGATAAATTCTCCCTCGGCATTCTGCCAGGCATAATAACCCGGTACAATATCATTGAGGAACTCCGGGAGCGCCATATGTGTGTATACGACATCGAGAATAACACCCATTCCGGCCTCATGAATGGCATGGATGAGCGACTTCAGCTCCTTAATGCGAAGCTCGGGGTCCGCAGGGTTCTCGGAATACGCCCCATCCGGCGAGAAATAATTATGCGGGTCATACCCCCAGTTATATTCATTGCCCCGCGCAGAATAGTGAAGCTCTCTTTCTCCCATCCGCAGCTCATTCCCTAAATACCAGGCCATAACAGGCAGCAGCTGAACATGGGTTACTCCAAGTGATTTAATATACGCCAGTTTGTCCTCAAAGGCTTTATAAGTCCCCCATCTTGCTGTCAGTTCTCCTTCGATTGCCGGGTCGGAGGTGAAATCCCGTACATGAATTTCCCATATGATGGCGTCTTCTCTTTTGTTGTACTCTTTAATAGAAGCAAAGCTCAAATTGACGACACGGGTTCGTTCCAAATCTACGATGGCCGCCTTGCCAATCAGATCGCCGTCCTCACCCGCAACTCCTTTGGTATCCACCCGTGATGGAGCCATGGATTTGGCATAGGGATCAAGCACTTTTTTGGTGACACCTTGGTGTGTGACTTCATATTGATAGAAATAGCCATGAAGGTCATCTGCGGATAGATCATCCGGCCCTAGAACCAGGCTCCAAATGCCGCGTTCTCCCTGGACGAGCAGGAATTGACCGACCATCTTCGTATCATCTTCAGGATCGAATAGTTTCACCTTAACTTCAGAGGCAAGGGGAGCCCATAGTTTCAGCGTTACAGAACCATTATGGTAATGAGCACCTAAGTCATCACCGCTGTATGCATACTGCTCATCGAATTGCTTCCAATCTACTTGAGTGTCTGAAGCTTTGGAAAGCTTAGTCTTATGTACGTTCAACTGATTTTCCTTGATCATAACTTGAGCCTCCGGTTCATTATATAATCTTGCTGCTAAATTAAATTAACCAAAAAGCGACCTGACTAATTGAAAATTGGACTGCTGTCAAACAACTGAATCAATTTAATAACTCATTAATCGGTGATTATGAAATTGATTCAACTAATAGGTATTTCCCAAATCCATTCAAAATGATCATCTTCAATATAAATTTAATTTATTATAAATGCAACCGTTTGCATAACAGAAATACATTCATATGAAAAACAAACCATACTTTAAATGCTTAGAGAATAAAGCTTGTACCGAATGAATAGAGGATGGGGCCTGTTCGTCCCGGGGCTGCCAGGGAGAAAAATTCCTTAAACAGCTCGCGCTCTACTTCTGTCTGAGCAATATGGAAACGCCATGGCTGTAAATGGTTTGAGGATGGCGCCCAGCGTGCGGCCTCAAGCACCGTATACAGTACATCTTGTGGTACCGGCTTATCCGCAAAGGGTGGATTATATGCTTTAATGATATAACGCCATCAACGACGATTGGCTAATCACTTCTGCTCCCATCTCAGTAAGCTGGTATACTTGGTAATAGAATATACAAAGGAGGCAGCATTTCATATGACGATTTCATCAGAACAAACAGCTGTAGGATTCATTGGTACAGGCGTAATGGGCAAGAGTATGGCGGGACATATTCAGCAGGCTGGTTACAAGCTTCATGTGTACACCCGGACAGCGGAAAAAGCACAGCAGCTCGTGGAGCAAGGAGCCGTCTGGCACGAAACTCCGGCAAGTCTGGCCGCAGCCTGTCAGGTTATCATTACGATGGTAGGCTACCCGCAAGATGTGGAGGAAATTTACCTTGGCGAGGATGGAATAATCGCGAACAGTGCTGCAGGAACCTATCTGATTGATATGACGACATCCAGTCCCCAACTGGCCGAGAAGATTTATGAAGAGGCAGCTGCAAAAGGACTTCATGCCCTGGATGCTCCCGTATCGGGCGGTGATATCGGCGCAAGAGATGCCAAGCTGTCCATTATGGTAGGTGGACATGCCGCTGATTTCGAGACGATGACCCCGCTGTTTCAGCTGATGGGAACCAACATCGTTCACCAAGGCACAGCCGGTGCAGGACAACACACCAAGATGTGTAATCAGATCGCCATTGCTTCGAATATGATCGGGGTAGCGGAAGCGCTGGCTTACGCCAAGACTTCAGGACTTGATCCGGAGACTGTACTGAAGAGCATTGAAACCGGTGCAGCCGGCAGCTGGTCTCTAAGCAACCTCGGTCCTCGCATGATCGGAGGCAATTTCGAGCCTGGATTTTACGTGAAGCATTTTATTAAGGACATGCGTATTGCGCTTGAATCCGCGAAGGAGATGGGTCTAAAGACGCCAGGCCTTACTCTTGCCGAATCCGTGTATGAGCAGTTGTCTAAGCTGGGTTACGATGAAAAGGGAACACAGGTCATCTATAAGCATTTTATTGAAGAATAGCTTATACCATTGCTTGAAGCTCCTCTCTCGATCCTTGAAGAGGGGCTTCGTTCTTTTTAGAGAAACCTGACTGCTGAAGAACATATTCCGTCTGGATCTATTTGAGAATCCTTACCTAGATCCACAAGTAAGCTCCGAAATTGTAGGCAATGCTGAATATATGCGTGAAGGCTATAAAAGCCCAGCTGAAATCAATCGTCATGCTCAAAAATAAAAACACGGATCAACCGGATGAAGCCGATTTTGGACTCGTATTTATCAGCAAACCGAAATCAGGCACCGGCTACAGCAAGGAGGATGAACTGCAAGGCGGCAACGGATACGTGCTCGATCAGTCTTCAGTACAGCACATATACAGCGGAACACGCACGTGAACTCAGTCTGGCAGGTCATCCAACCGATAATGGGAATCGGTCATACAAGGGTAAGAGTCTGAATAATGACTAGAACATAATAACGCTGATGCAAGAGGGCTGCCCTCGCATCAGCGTTATTTTTTTCACAGATTCAAATGCGAATTGATCGGTTTACGAATATTTAGATGCATTTTTTTCAAAGGGCCCAGATGCTCATATTTAATTCCAATAATACAAAGTCTAGAGATACACCGTTCTATTCACAATTCTTCCCTTCTCCCTTGTCATAGATAAATCAAGAATGCTGTGCTAAAATACTAAGGTTGCTCCTGCAATTATTCTAGGGAGGTTTATATATTCGACATGCTCATTATTGGTATTGCCGGAGGAACCGGCTCAGGTAAAACTACGGTAGCTCGCTCCGTTATTGAACGGCTGGGGTCGAGCAAAGTGACTTTTATATCTCAAGACAACTACTATAAAGATCAGGCTCACCTTAGTCTGTCCGAACGGGAGCTGACGAATTACGATCATCCCTTCGCATTTGACAACGAGCTGTTGATCGAGCACCTCGCAGCACTTCGTGATGGACAAACGGTCCATGCGCCAGTCTACGATTTTACGATTCATGCCAGATCCTCTTCCGAGACGGTAGAGCTGCATTCTAACAACATCGTGATGATTGAGGGATTGCATGTCTTGTCTGATGAGAAGCTCCGCGAAATGCTGGATATTAAAGTATTTGTCGATTCCGATCCCGATGTGCGTATTCTGCGCCGTGTCGTTCGTGATATCGAGGAACGTGGACGTACGATCCAATCCATTAACCAGCAGTACTTGGCTACAGTGAAGCCGATGCATGAAGCATTTATTGAACCGTCCAAGAGATACGCCGATATCATCATTCCGGAAGGCGGGCATAACGAAGTTGGCATTCAGCTGTTGTCCATCCTGACGGAGAAATATTTATCCGGCGACAAAAAGTGGTCGGGTACAAGACTATAATCCATATATAAAAAAGGAGACCCTGCAAGCGTGACGCTGCGTGAGGATCTCCTTTTTTATTTGCCACGTAACCTTTACCGGTCAATAGGTGTCTATAAGAATAAGAACTTATACAAGGGAGTGAGCCATATTCGAATAGCAGAAAAATGGGCAATGTACCCTATGCATCTGCTCATCATGTTTATGATCAACCTGTTCTTCGGTACCATGAACTTGTTCTGGGCTATATATGAAGATCATAGTATTTTGTCTACAGCTGTCTCCCTGCTCTATCTGACCACCTGGATGCTCTATGCTCTATTCATGAGACGCCGCAGCGGGGATTTCATTATTTTAACCTCTATTTTTTGGCTTGGCGGTTTAGCATTGCTTGCCTTGCTTTATACGGTAGAACAGGTGAGTATTCTTCTTCTACTGTTATTTTTTAGCTCAATTCACGGTTTCACATTCAACCTGAAATTGACAGACCTCTCTCTTATCTTTGAATATTGTCTAATTTCCCTAATTTGTTATATTGTCGTCATAGCGGTCAATTGGATTACTGCCAGACGCTACAAACAAAAAAAGCCTGAAGTTCCTTTTAACTAAAGGTTCTTCAGGCTTTGTATTACGATTAGGCTGTACGTTTGTATGCTTTGAATGCAACATCCTTTTCCTTTATTCCCGCGAACGGTGGTTTAATCGTCAATGCAATAAGCACAGCTACAACACATAGCGCACCGATGACGATAAAGGTTGGCTTGAAGCCTCCGAGCATGGCAGCAATGAACGAACCGGACAATGCCCCGATACCAAAGCCCTGGTAGACAATACCGTAATTCTTCGTATGATTCTTCAGTCCGAAGAAGTCGCTCACAATGGCCGGAAATACAGTGATGTTACCTCCGAAGCAGAAAGCAATGGCAGCCACGCAGGCAAAGAACAAACCGTAGTTCAGCGGCACGGCACTTAGCACGAGCGCAGCGGCTGCCGTAACAGCAAGCGTACATCCTACCAGCTTGATCCGGCTCACTTTGTCCGACAGAGCACCTAGAATCAGTCGTCCTGCCGTGTTGAATATGGCGATCATGGCAACCGCATTGGCTGCCGTTGCGGCATCCAAATGCGCCAGCTGCATACCAATATCCTTGACGATCCCGATCAGATAAAGTCCGCTCATACACGCTGTAAAGAATACAATGAACAATAGATAAGCTTGTTTCGTGCGCAGCATTTCACCTGTTGTATAATCTTTCGCTCCTTGAAGAGCTCCTCCAGCCTGCTTCGCTTCTCTCTCGCCGCTCTCAGAGGAGGAAGGAACGATGCTTGCTTCTCTGACAAGCAGTGAACCGGTTAGGATCATCGCCATGACGATCAATCCCCAATACAGAAAAGCCTGAGACACACCAACGGATTCAATCAAGCCGCCGTTAATGTATTTAAACACGAGGCTCCCTGTACCGTATGCTCCGACCGAAATCCCGGATATGAGACCTTTCCGGTTCGGGAACCATTTGATCAAATTGGATAGAGACGTAATGTATGCCGTCCCGTCGGCAAAGCCGACAATAACGCCTGCCAGCACATACAAGGCCGCAAGTGAGCTTGCCTGAGAACTGAGCATAAGCCCAATACCGAGCAATATACCGGACACTGCCGTCAGTTTTCTAAGTCCCATTTTTTCTTGAATCTTACCCGCAAACAGTGTGGCGAAGGCAAGCGCAAAGCTTGTAATGGAAAAGGTAATCGATACGGAGCTAAGCTCCCATCCGAATTTAGTCACAAGCGGAGCGTTAAACAAGCTCCATGTATAGATGGTCCCAAGACCCATTTGCATAATAATGGTACCGAGCACAATAAGAAAGCGGTTGCTATTCTTTGAATTCATATCTCGTTCCTTCTTTCTCTCTCTCTGTTCTGAGCGTACGATGCAGTGCCCCTTACGCTACTTTATTGTAACGCTTTCACAGTGAGTTCTAACGTGTTCAGGAACGAGATAGCACAAATGGAGAATAAACTGCATTTATATGCGCATGAGCTGCTTGAACTCCTTCACTTTGCTGCGGCAGACCGGAATCTCCACATCAAGATCCGCTAATTTCAGCAGATACGTATGATTAAACCAAGGGATGATTTCACGTATTTTAGACAGATTTACTATATACGAGCGGTGACAGCGATAAAAAGACTCCCCAGGCAGCCGGGAATGGAATTCGCTGATGCTGACACTCATGGTGTATGTCTCTGCTCTGGTCATCACTTCCGTAGTTTTCTCCTGGGCAGAGGCATAGTAAATATCGTCACTGTCGACAACGATGATTTTTTCATTCTTCCACAGATTAACCTTACGAATAGCCGGCTTCGGCACTTCTTGTACAGGCATATGCCTCTGCCCGTAGGCACCTTCAAGCTTCGCCAGCATTGAGGATATGCGGGATTCACTATAAGGCTTCAAAATATAATCAAAGGCTTCTATTTCAAAAGCCTCAGCCGCATGCTCTTTATACGCCGTAGTGAAGACGATATAAGGCTTCACCTGGAACTTGCTTATGTTCTGGGCAAGCAGCACACCGTCGATGGAAGGCACATTAATATCTAGAAACAGAACATCCACCTTATGGCTCTGCAAATATTTGAGTGCATCAAGGCCATCCTCGAATTCCTCTTCAATCTCGATGCTGCTGTGCGTTCGAATCAGATAGGCCAGCTCCTGACGGGCAAGAACTTCATCTTCTACAATGATTGCTTTCATGCCTGTTTCTCCTTTTTTACATCAAAAAATATTTCGGTGCCCTGGACCAAACGCCGGATATGCAGACCTTCTCCATAAATAAGCTTTACACGCTGATGTACGTTATACAGACCGATGTTATGCTCAGGCATATTGCCTTCCTGCACCTTCTCAATGATCTCCTCCGGAATGCCTGCTCCTGTATCCGCAATGGTAATCCGCACCCTTCCTTCGTGCTCTTTCACTGCAATCGTTACCGTACCGGGTCCTTTTGTTTTCAGTATCCCATGATTAATTGCATTCTCAACCAGCGGCTGAATGATTAGACTTGGAATCCGTACTTGTACCTCATCGATATCGTACTCCACGTTCAGGCGGTGACCAAAGCGGGCTTTTTCAATCTCTATATAATGCTGAACCTGCTGCAGCTCAGCGTGAATATCAATCATTTTATCGGTGAGCTCCAGATTATAGCGCATATATCCTGACAAATTCACGATCAGCTCTCTCGCCTTATCAGGATTGATTCGTATAGACGAAGCAATTGCGTTCAGCGCATTGAACAAAAAATGAGGATTGATCTTCGTCTGCAGCGCCTTCAGCTCGGCCTTGTTCGCCATCTCTTTCATTCCCTCCACCCTGGACACCTCCATCAAGGTCGAGATCATTTGCGACAAACCGATGGCAAGGGCTTGCAGCGAATCCGTAATTTTATGAGCCTTGGCATAATATATTTTCAGCGCACCTGTCACTTCTCCCTTTTCCTGAAGTGGAATAATCATCAGCGACTTGATGTATGGATAGGTATGAGCCGTATCGTTATTTCGAATCGTAATTTGACCGCTGGAGATTGTCTTCTTCGTCTCTTCACTGATAATCTCATGGCGTTCTAAGTAATGCTCTTCACCCACTCCGACATAGGCTAGAATCAGCTTCGTATCCGTAATCGCCACCGCATCCGCACCAATGTCATCCTTAATAATCCGGCAGATCGTATGCGGCGATTCCTGGTTAATGCTCCGGAAATAGGGGAGCGTCTTGTTGGCAATATCAAGTGAGAGCTTGGCCTGTTTGGCCGCGACGACTTCCTTCTCCCCCTCTACGCTTTGAACCAGCAACACAATGAGACCGACACTAACCTGGCTTAGAATCATCGGAAAAGCAATTCGGGAAACAATCTCTATACCTAAAGAGGCTGGCTCGGCCATCACTAGTATGAGGATCATGGTCAGAGCTTCGCAGGCCATACCGGCGATGATACCTGCTTTCCATCTCTGCTCTGCTGACTTTAGCCTGTAAATATACCCTGACACGACCCCTGCCGTTATGCTTGTAATCAAGCAAGGGACAGAGGTAACACCGCCGATATCGATCAAGAAACGGTGTATACCCGAGATGACACCAGTAATGAGTCCTACCCAAGGACCGAATAATATCCCGCCGGACATAATAGCAATAATCCGCACATTGACGAGCGAGCCCTCGACATTAATACCGCTGTATGTGCCGAACAAGGCAAACCCGCTGAAGATCAGGCTGGCAATGGCAAGCTCCTTCCATGTCTTGTCCCCGTTCTGAAAAAAGATCCTGAACCGGGGAACCCGGATTAGCACGAACAAGCACATCAGCAGCAGTGCAGCCCGCTCTAATAACTGCAGCAGCATCAGTACAGTATCCTGCATGATATGTTACCTCCCAATCCCATAAATCGTGCTCTCATTATAGCCATGGTGCTTTTATCTTGTCTAATTCCCCTCCAATCTCTTCTTCCATCTTTTAATGGATTGCTGGACACTGTCCAGGGAAGTTTCAATGGATACCGTCGCCTCTTTGATATCAACCGACAGCTTGCGCACTTCACCATTCTCGTCCTTAATCGGCAGGAACATGACTTCAAAAGGATACTCATAACCGGATTGCTGTATGTGAGTCATATATAATACCCTGGGATCAGGATAAAAAGTTTTCTGTGAATCAATTTCATAACTCATTAAAACAATGAAAGGTATGATGTCATTAATTCCGATCTATAAAAAGAAAAAGAACCGTGCTTTTGTATGCACGATTCCGGTCTATATTGAAACAGCTCCATTCATTTAATGAAGCTCTCCTCCACCTGCCTTGATGTCCACTTCTGCATTTGCAGCCGTGATCGCAGCAATTTCAAGACCTTTTACAATGAGATCAAGACTTAAGCTCGGGGCTGTGGAGTTCAGTGTTTGCTCAGGAAGATACGGGATATGGATGAACCCTCCGCGAACATGTGGTGAATGGTAATGCAAATAATGCATTAATCCATAAAACAAATGGTTGCATACAAAAGTGCCTGCTGTATTGGACACGGCTGAAGGAATGCCGGCTACTCTCATCGCTTCCACCATCTTTTTGATCGGTAACGTAGAAAAATACGCAGCCGGCCCACTTTGTACGACCGGCTCGTCAATTGGCTGCTGCTGGTCATTATCTGGTATACGAGCATCATCTAAATTAATGGCGATGCGCTCCGGCGTAATCTGTGTCCGCCCGCCAGCCTGTCCAATACAGATGACAACATCGGGTTGCTCTTGTTCAATAGCAGAAATGACATGCTGAATGGACTTGGCAAAAACGGTCGGGATTTCATAGGCAACCAATTTCACGTTGCTCGTCTTCTTGCAATTTAGCCGCTTCACAGCTTCTAGAGCAGGATTGATCTGTTCTCCCCCAAAAGGATCGAATCCTGTTAACAGCACCTTTTTATCCATCTGATAAGCCTCCATATGCTATAATCCTTGCCTGCTCTCTACTATATCCTATATTTACCTAATGAAAATATCCATGTCATTATCTATAATTCTATAGCTAATACTTGCAGAGGTGAACATCATTGTTATTGTTGTCTGAAAGTTTAGAAATGTTCGGAATTTTCTTGTTACTGTTATCATTAGCTTTACTTTTCTCCAATAAAGACAAGCTGCACTCCATTTTATTTTACATAGGACTAGCCTTAATTCTAATCGCTGTGATATTGGAAGAGATAGTATAACAGATCTGTTTTCGATTGAAATGATCATAATCATGTTAATCACCACTAGAATGATGAGCACAAGCCAATTTATTTCCGCACTTCAGATAAAGCAATAGAAGCGGCTACGGCAACCAGCATTAACACGGCGGTCAGGAAGCTTTTCCCTATCAAAATCTCGGATGTGCTAGCAGGTGACAACATAAGGATTGGAAAGCTGAGAAGCAGCATGCTCTGTTCTTCGGCACATTCTTCTGTTCCCATTCGGCTGAATAAGAAGCAAACATTATCTGCAATGTAAGTCATCAGCAATATTTGCGGATTGCGCAGAGAATCTTTCCATTCCTTTTGAATGATCGCTTGAAACTCATTGTAATTCCCTCCCGGTCATTTTGCAGCGACTTTTCCAGATCAATATGGGGAATAAGAACAAGGGGCCTGATGTTTTTTGAACATGCTGTATTCGTAATAAGCTCATCTTCATGATGCATCCAATTATCTATCAATTATTCCTATGTTATTGCATATTCTGTGATTTTTCTACTCCATTAATAGATGGGTGGCGAGCTACAAAGCATATTTCCCGAGAAATAATGACAAGAATCGTGTTAGTCATGTTTAGCGCAGTCAAATATGTAACTATTTATATATAAACTGAGCTTGTACCTTAACCCAAATCATCATTAGGGTTGACTAACATGGAGCACATACACCTTCCTTCAAAAATCACAGAAAAAAACCGTTGAGTTTTCCTCGACGGCTTAACGGCTACCTTATCATCCTGTTTTACTTCTTATGTTTGAGCATTATCTTATCTATTCGGTGCTACTAAATATATCTGATTAGACCGTTGCTGCACCTCTGCGGATTCTACGATCGATAATAAAAGGTCCGAAAGGTATGATGGAGGCGACGAGTGCAGCGAGCACCATCTTGATCGACCAGCGGTTGAGGAACGCTGCGATTGCGATGGCAATGATATAGAGAACAAACAAAAATCCATGAGCTCCCCCGACAATGGTCACTGCTGCTGGAATATCAAATGCATATTTCAAAGGCATGGCTATGGCAAGCAATAAAATGAAGGAAATCCCCTCGATCATTCCGACGACACTGAAAAAACGCATGGCGTTCTTGCTCGATTTGGTCATTGATACACCTATCCTCTCCTGCTATGTGCTGTGGTCAGACTCACGATCAGCTCGTCTCACTTCAGCATTCAGGGACATCTTACAACGGGTCTAATGATAAGGTCAATGGAACTTGTCCGTTTGTTGGAATTCCGTAACAGATCCTTGTGATTTAGGTGAATTATTCTGTTGCAATCTTGCCGCAGATCCTAATCAACACAAAATCTGCCTGCTTCAAAACTGCGGCTTGTACTAAAAAGACTACAACCCGCGAGAGCAAAAAGCCTCCGCAATTACGGAGGCTTCCCACTGAATACTTATTAACTTATTACACTAGCTTGAATTCGATTTGATCAATATGCATGCCTGGCTTGATATGTTCAAACGTCATTTCATACAGACCTGCTTCGAGCTCCACCTTGATCTGCTTCAGCTTCACCCATTTGCCTTCCGTTCCGTTCGTCTGGACCGTGGTGACCACTTGGCCGTTCAGCAACAGGTTGCATGCACTCTGTGCAAGCTCGCCATCTGGAGACATCAGATTCGCAAAAATGCGGTACACTCCCGGCGATTCGACTTTAATCACGGTTGAACCGTCTGGAACGATCTTCACTTGACCTTCCTCAGCTACCGTCTGCACCTGTTCTGGATGCAGGGATGCACTTGCCTTGAATTGTTCAACGTTCTCCTTAATAAACGTATCTCTTGAGAACACCGGAGCCTGCATCAGCCACTCACAAATATTGATGGCATTACGCTGCAATTCCCCACGCGTCAGGGTACCGTTCTCCAGAGACTCTATCGTATTATCGCCATACGCATTCGTTTCCGCTCCATAGTTACTGACGACCATATACAGATCATTTTGTGCACGAACCATGAAGTTGGTGTTCTTGCGATCGGCCGGGCCGCCGCTCGCCGAATCGTTCATCACAGCCCACCAGTCGGTCATTACGATACCTTTATAACCCCATTCCCCGCGCAGAATTGTCGTATTCAGATCATAATTGGATGCAGCCCAATGGCCGTTAATCGGATTATATGACGTCATGATGGAGTTCGCTCCACCTTGTTTTACTGCCATTTCAAAGCCCTTTAGATAAATCTCACGCAGGGCACGCTCCGATACGACAGCATCGACTTTGGTACGATACTTCTCCTGATTATTGCAGGCAAAGTGCTTCAGTGTAGCAAATGAGCCGCCCTTGCGGATTCCACGTGTACAAGCTGCTGCAAACAAACCGGTTACCAGTGGATCTTCTGAGAAATACTCAAAGTTCCGACCATTCAGTGGGCTGCGGCGAATATTAAGGCCCGGCCCAAGCAGGGTGTCGATTTCGTTGCGGACCAACTCTCTACCTTCCATAACATAGAGTTCTTCTACCAGATCAATATTCCATGTCGCTGCGAGTAGTGTTCCGATCGCAACCTGTGTTGCCTGCTGCCCGCTGTCCATCCGGATGCCGGAAGGTCCATCTGCGGTACATCCTACCGGAATGCCAAAGCCAAGCAGACTGTCGCTGACTCCTCCAAAAGCCGAAGCCGTCCCTGGCGTAACGAGCGGACTGCTCATACCCTCGCCCCGAACGATAGCCGCCAGATCCTGGTCGCTCAGCTGAGCAATAAATTGCTCCATGCTGACTTTGCGTTCTTGCACATCTCTCAGCTTGTACCCCTGGTCTCCCGTCTGCGCAAGGGTCTGCGGAAGATTCTTCTCAATTCGCTCTCCGAGAGAGATCTTCCGTGTTGGAACGTCCGCTGCGGTCAGCTCATATGTGCCATCCGCCCCACGTGCACCTGGCTTCATCCGCTTGAAGCCTTCGGTTGGCGCCATTGCCTCCTGGAGCTGCTCAACTACAACGAGCTGTTCAATGACATAACCATCCTCACCATCTACAGTTACAGCTTCCAGTTGTTTAACACTGCTGCCGACATAGAACCGATAGACCCCTTCCTCCAATACGTAAGCCGATGGGTATCCCGTTATGCCGCTGTCATCGTAGGAAGCCATGGAATCAACGGATAAGCGAAGTGTCAATTCCTCCGATTCACCGGGTTCAAGAAGCTTTGTCTTAGCAAAAGCCGCAAGGGCTCTGACAGGCTGCCCCAGCTTCCCTTGAGGTGCTTCGTAGTAGACTTGAACGGTTTCTTTGCCCGCATAAGTGCTGCCTATGTTTGTTACAGTGACCTTCAATTCAATGAACTCGGCTCCGCCTTCAGTTCCCTTCGTCGCTCCCTCTGACTGAACAATAGAGAAAGTGGTGTAGGACAATCCATATCCAAATGCAAACTGCACCTTATCCGGACAAAAGGTTTCAAAATAACGGTAGCCTACGTAGATGTCTTCTTCGTACAGGTTTTTAAACTCGTTGCCGTAATTGCGGGTCGAAGGATAATCATCGATGGAATATGCAATCGTATCTGTCAGCTTACCACTCGGCGGTACATCCCCCACCAGCACATCGGCGATCGCATTTCCGCCTTCCATTCCGCCCTGCCACGAATAGATAACAGCTGAAATGGGGTGAACATGACTTACATCGTCAAGCCAGCTCATATCGATGATGTTCGAGACATTAAGTACGACAACCGTTTGTTCAAAATACTTCGTAACCATGGTGAGCATCGCTTTTTCATCATCGGTCAGCTGATAGCTGCCCTGCTCGTTCGCATTATCCTGATCTTCACCGGCTGTACGCCCGATCACTATAATTGCCTTTGCAGAATTGCCTCGAGCCGCAGATACCAATTCATCTGTCAATGGCATTTCTTTCTGATGCCAAGGTTCTGCTGCCCATCCGCCTCCGCCGTTATCAAATGGATTCTGCTCAATCCATTTCTCATATGTAGCAGCAAGCTCTTCATTGACCTTAATTTGAGACTTTGCACGCAGGCCATCCAGCAGATTGGTTGTGTACACCACATTGACACTGCCGCCTGATCCTGTGCCGCTCCGATAGTAATTTACCTGAGTACGTCCAAAAACTGAAACGTTTTCGGATTGTTGTATAGGCAACACCTGACCCTCGTTCTTGAGCAGTACTGCACCTTCTGCCGCGACCTTTCTGCTGAATTCTGCAAATCCTTCTAATGGAACACCGATAAGTTGTGAGCTCAAATGATTCCCTCCTGAAATGTCTCTTCTAAATACTAGAGATTGTCTAGATCAATGTATTGATTGCTATTTTAGTGAAAGAGTACGCAAAAAACGAATGGTGTAGGCGTTTACAGTTTATGTTGTATACGTTTACCTCACCATTCCATAGTAACAGATTCCTAAAGCGATTTGAAAGATACAGATCACATTTGCTCCTTCCTTTTCATAGGTGCCTCCTCATAAGCCTGGCTCAGAATGAACACAGAAAGACCCATCCGATAAGATGGGTCTTTCACAGCATTATAATTAACATCGCAGCGAATGATCGCTTCCTTGAATACAAATTACTGATGATCATGAGCACTCTTCTGTTTGACCAGACTGTAGTATTTGTTAATATCGTCATCTACTTCTCTGGATTTTGCAAGTACAATTTCAGAGTTATAACCATACCAATCGGCCAGAATATTGAGTTCATGTCTCTTCTTCTCGATAAGCGAGTAAATCGAAGTCTTCCCCAACATAGATTCCTCCTTAGTATGTTTGTACTTACACAAAATGAGTCAGCATTAGTGTGTAATACTGTGGAATCTAATCCTGACTTAAGAATACTCTTACTAATGAACCGCAATTTCACAACCACTCAACCATAAGTTCAGCTCGAGGACTATATATAGACAAAATTAAGAAAACTCCATCTATATATACCAATTATTATAGCAAATGAAAATGATCGTGAAAATAATTAAAACCTAGCTTTTCGTCCTATTTTACTACTTTTTCCACATTTTGCAACTACATTTTTTAGATTTTTTACACGTATAGTGTATAAATTTCCTCATTTTTGTCTACACATTCCGTGTATATAAACACTTATTGTGTAAATAAAACTTTATTCTGTGTAACCATGCTAAACTAACTTTTTAGGAGGGATTTCATAATGTCTGTCTTGGGAGATCGTCTGAAACAACAAAGAGAACACAGAGGATGGTCTCAGGTCTTCGTATCCAAAAAGTTAGGACTAAAACGTAGCAGCACTTATGCGAACTGGGAGTATGGAATAAGAGAGCCTGACTTGGACATGCTGCAGAGAATCGCTGATCTATATGAGGTTTCTATCGATTGGTTGAATGGCAGAGAGCAGAAATACGAGTATAATCCTGAGCCACAAGAAGAATATATACTTAAGATCATTAGAGAAACTGAGGCAGATTACAACGTACAGCTACGTGGCGATCCCGTTGTAGAATCTACAATCCGCGATTTGATTCAAAATATAGCAAAGCTGAAGAAATCGGCCCAGAACGAGAAGGATTAATGCCATTTGACATGATTGCTCTCTGGTGCGCTTCCTCCTTGAGTTGGTTATAATAAGATGAGCAGGTTAGGGTTACTAAAGTCTGTAATATATAAAGGCAGGATACATATGTATACACACGTCTACATTATTGCTCCTTATGAAGCAATGATACCTATTATACAAGAGTGCATTCCTCTGTTTCCCCACCTAGACATTCAATATGCGGTTGGTGATCTTGGCAGAGGAGCCGAGCTCGCAGCGAATGCAGAGAAAAACGGGGCAGAGGTTATTATTAGCCGCGGCGGGACGGCTCAATTAATTAAAGAAGCCGTGACGATTCCCGTCATCGAC
This sequence comes from Paenibacillus provencensis, assembly GCF_042678545.1. Classification (NCBI taxonomy): domain Bacteria; kingdom Bacillati; phylum Bacillota; class Bacilli; order Caryophanales; family Paenibacillaceae; genus Paenibacillus; species Paenibacillus provencensis. The sequence goes on from NZ_JBHTKX010000010.1 coordinate 19,164, forward strand.
GTCCATCTTTCAGGATACGATATGATTCGTTCGCTGACACTAGCCAGTCAGTTTAATGGCCAAACGGCCATCGTTGGTTTTTCCAATATTACATCTGGCGCACAATCGATTATTGATCTGATGGATTTGCCTCTGAAGGTCTATACCATACACAGCTCCGAGGATGTGGCAAGGCTGCTGCTTGAACTAAAAGCGGCAGGTTACCGCCAAATTGTTGGAGACGTTATTACCGTAAATACAGCGAATGCATATGGCATGAAGGGGCTTCTTATTCAATCCGGCAAAGAATCCATATTGAGAGCTCTGGATGATGCTCAGCTTATTAATCGCTACTTGAGCAAGAACAACACCATATCGATTATTTTGAATGAACTTGTGATGAATGAGCACCCGAACCTCATCATTTTGAATGATCAAAATGAAGTCGTATTTGAGCAGCTGAACGATTTCGACCATAACCCTTTGACAGAGAACCATATATATGTGACCAACACAAATATCGACTTTCATCAATCGAAAGTTCAAAATGTCTTTGTGGTGGATGATTATCAGCTCACCGTCAGCGCTTATGAAACGACATTAAACAATATCAGTTACAAGGTCTATTCCTTGGAAAAGGGACAGCCCTACGCTTTTGCTCATCTTGGCATCAAAGCCCATTATGAGACATCCGTAGAACCCATTGTAGCTGAATCCTCCGCGATGCGGACAACGTTAACCAATATCAAGATGCTCTATAAGAATCATGAGCCCATTCATGTGTTGGGTGAGGAGGATACAGGAAAGTCCTACTTGGTGAAGTACATCCATCAAAGGTATGGCAATGGAGGTCTGCTGCTCCAGATCGATCTGAAGCAGGTTCCCCCGGGTATATTAAGCGACATTCCGCTGGCCAAAGTAAGAAATGTAGAATTGAACCATGTGGAACTCCGCATAGAGGATCCAGAACTGATCGCATTTATGGAGTCCTGCCTGAATCAGCAGGTTGGAGTATTCATTATCAGCGAACAGACACTGGACGAACATTGGCCTCAGCACATTAAGCTGAATACCATCATCATGCCGACTCTCTTGGACAGACTGGATGATCTGCCATCACTGATTCAGCATTTTCTATCCGATTATTATCAGAAATATGGAACGACTGCTGTAAAAATTAAGGAAGATGCATTGCAGCTGATACAGCAAAAAGCGGCCCATATGTCTATAAGCCAGTTAAAGCAGCTGATTAAACAAGCCGCCATGAATGAAACAGAGTATGTGCTTTCAGCAGAAACCCTCTCCCGATTGTTGGACGGATACTCTTCCTCGAAAGCTTCACATTCCATAGACCTGACGGGTACCTTAAAAGAAATCGAAAATGAAGTTATTTCATATGTGTTGAAAGAAGAAAATAATAATCAATCCAGGGCAGCGGAGCGATTAGGGATTAATCGAGCCACGCTGTGGCGTAAACTTAAGAATGATTAAGTTTACGCTTTTTTTATGGTCTGAATTGTTGCATAATTAAACATATTTACATTTTAGACACATTTATAAAAATTTAATGTTGCTAAAATCATCAGTATGATATAGTATTGTTCCTGCAAACGCTTTATTAAAACGATTACACAAGGAGCTAAACAATATGAATATTAAAACGACGTTAGATCGTATCCCTGGCGGCATGATGGTTGTCCCTCTTCTCATCGGGGCATGTATCAATACATTTGCTCCCAACGCTTTGCGGATAGGCGGCTTTACCGAAGCCTTGTTCGTCAATAGCTCGAGCACACTCATTGCATTGTTCCTATTAATTGCAGGCACGCAAATCACGTTCAAATCAGCGGGGTCATCGGTTGCTAAAGGCGTCACACTGCTGGTGGTCAAATGGGCGATCGGCGCAATTATCGGTCTGATTGCCATTCTGTTTGCCGATTCATCGACTGGACTATTCCTGGGTCTAGCCCCTCTCGCCATTATTGCCGCTATGACAAACTCGAACGGCGGACTCTACATTGCATTAGCCGGACAATATGGTAAAGAAGATGACAAAGCAGCTTACCCATTCCTTGCACTTAGTGACGGACCGTTTCTTACCATGGTAGCGCTCTCGATCTTTGGCGCGATGGGCTTTGCCGATGGCATGTTCTCGCCAATGTCCTTCGTAGCCGTACTGCTTCCACTTCTCGTCGGTGTTATCATTGGTAACCTGGACCGCAATATGGCAGAATGGCTGCACAAAGGCAGTGACAAGCTGGTTCCTTTCTTCGCCTTCTCTCTGGGTATGGGCATCAATTTCTCATCCATCATCCAAGGGGGTCTTGGTGGTATCCTACTCGGCGTACTGACCGTGCTGCTCACAGGCGGTCTCGGTTTCCTGCTCTTCAAAGCCATTGGCTGGAACCCAATTGTAGGTGCATCGGAAGGATCAACAGCTGGTAATGCAGTAGGTACACCGGCTGCGATCGTCGCAGCGAATGCTTCCTTTGGCCCGATTGCTGAAATCGCTACGGTACAAATCGCGGCAAGTGTCGTAACAACGGCTATATTATTGCCGATCTTCATTGGCTTCTTATCCAAGCGATTGGAGAAATCCGGCGGAGTCGAAAAATATAACAATCCAGCTGCATAGAGGTTATAATTAGCCCCTCAATTTGCACTCATTTTTCTCAAGGAGGAGGTAACTGCATGAAACTAGCCATCATTGCAGATGATTTGACTGGCGCCAATGACAGTGGGGTCCAACTCGCACGTCATGGCCTTAAAACTAGCGTATTATTTGATATGGACGAGGACAACATTCGTCATTACGATGCCGTCGTCTTTGATACAGACAGCCGCTCCATTACCCAGGAAGAGGCCTATCAGCGGGTAAGCGGGGCAGCGAAATTCTTAACAAAGGCCGGATTCGAGACGATTTTTAAAAAAATGGATTCGACAATGCGTGGAAATATCGGTGCTGAAATTGATGCACTTTATGATGTCGTAAAGCCTGACTTTATGATGATTGCACCTGGTTATCCTAAAAATAATCGCACCATCTTGAACGCTGTCCACTATTTAAATGGTGTACCGCTTGGTGAAACAGAGATTGCGAATGATCCCAAGACACCGGTTACGCTCTCTTACCTTCCAGACTTGCTTAAGCTTCAAACGAAGTATGAAGTCGGTGAAATATCTGTAAGCGATCTGGAGGCAGGGAAAGACCATGTTGAAAATAAACTGAACAACTTTAAAAAGAATTCCATTCCGTATGTGCTTGTGGACTCCACCAAAGAGCTTCATTTGGAACTGATATTGCAAATAACGAAGCAGCTGAGCTATACGTTTGCATGGGCTGGTTCAGCGGGTATTGCTAACTATCTGCCCGAACATTACGGCATTTCAAGCACTCAGGTAGAGCTTACGATCGCTGAAAATCAAGGTCCGATTCTTACCGTCGTCGGCAGCGTTAACAAGAACTCCCGCGCACAGCTTAGACAGCTGCTTGAACAAACGGATGTTTACCCGGTACAATTTAAATCTTACAAGGCTGTATCCGATCAATCGGAGCGCGATGCTGAAATGGACCGTGTATATGAAGAAGTGAAGTCAAGAGCATTAGAGGGCAAGGATATTGTGATTTACTCCACGGCGGAACAGACCGATATCGAACAAGCACGTACCACAGGCGAGTCCAGAGGACTTAACCATACCGAGGTAAGTAACGAGATTGTGCGAGCGATTGGAGAGGTTTGTGCAAGACTGCTTGAGAAGGGTTATTTCAAGGGAGTATCCATGACAGGCGGAGATACAGCTAAGCAAATCTGCATGAAGTGGAATATCAGCGGCTTTGAGCTATTGGACGAGCTGGAAATTGGCGTGCCGATCTCCAAATTTATTGGCGTGAATGATCTGCATGTTATTACCAAAGCAGGCGGATTCGGCAAGCCGGACGTATTTGTCCATGCGATTCAAAAGTTAAGAGGAGGTCATAGAGTATGAAACCAACAGTTGGAATTACAATGGGTGATGCGGCAGGCATTGGACCCGAGATCATTATGAAGGCACTAGCCCATCAAGAAATGTACGATAATTGCAATCCTCTTGTGATTGGGGATGCCAAAATATTAGAACGGGTTCTGCCGATCATCGGCTCAGATCTAAAGGTGCGTTCCATTCAAGAGCCATCTGAGGCAAAATATGAATTTGGTACCGTGGACGTGATCGATCTGGATCTCGTCCCGGCAGATCTAAAATTCGGTGAAGTGTCCGCTGTAGCTGGAGATGCAGCATTTCAGTTCCTGGCAAGAGCCATTGAGCTTGCGAAGCAGCATAAGATCCACTCCATCTGTACGGCACCGTTGAATAAGGAAGCTCTGCATCAGGGCGGACATTTATATCCAGGACACACTGAAATTTTAGCGGATCTCACGGATACAAAAGATTTCTCGATGATGCTGACGACCCCCAACCTGCGGGTAATTCACTTGACAACCCATATGGGGCTTATCGAAGCGATCCAAAGCATTGACCCGGAAAGAACGTATACTGTCGTTAAGCTGGCTCACGATACACTGAAGAAAGCCGGCTTCGACAACCCAAGAGTCGCTGTCTGTGGAATTAACCCGCATGCGGGTGAGAATGGACTCTTCGGCAACGGTGAGGAAGAGGAAAAACTTCAACCCGGCATCGAGCGTGCCCAGAAGGAAGGCATTAATGTAGTGGGACCTCTTCCTGCAGACACCCTGTTCTTTAGAGCAGGCAGAGGCGATTTTGACATTGTCGTTGCTTGCTACCACGACCAAGGACATGCGCCAATCAAGGTCATGGGTATTGAAGAAGGCGTCAACATTACGGTTGGGCTGAAGGGCGGTATTATTCGCACCTCTGTCGACCATGGCACGGCGTTTGATATTGCAGGCAAAAACATTGCTGAAGACAAGAGCATGCTGGCCGCTATCCGCTCCGCCATTGAGCTGGCTCCAAAGGATCGAATCTAATACGTGCGTGACTGCAGCTTACATGAAGGACCCAGCGATCGCTGGGTCCTTTTGATATGGTTTGGCTCCTCGGAATAGCCGCATATAACCCGGCACATAATAAACTTCACAAAGCTATTTCAGTTAAATAAGGAGGAATTATCAATTGAGCACTAACCAACCGGACAAGAACCTTATTAATGAAGTGAAGGATCTGGAGTCCACACCTGTGAACAGCCTCGATGCCCAGCAGAAACAGCAGGCTCGCAATGATCGACGGAAGCAGTCGCAGCACGACCATAACGGCAAATATACCGAAAGTGAATCCAACAACTACCATTAAAAGTCTGTGAGCTTTACAGCTTCTGATCTCTTTCGGGGAAGTGTAAGGCCCAGCAAATCAGGGAGCAAATCAACTCCACTACAGAAATCCGCTCGTACTGTCTGATTCTTTTGATTTAGACCCAAATCATAAAAAAACACCGCGCAGCTCGGGAGACAGCGCTCTCGGCAGGAAACTCGCGGTGTTTTGTTATTCATTTATTTATCATTTAGTTATTCAGGAATTCAATTAAAGCTTTATTAAATTGTTCAGGATGAGTTGCATTCAATCCATGTGGTCCGCCTTCGATGACAACGAGCTCACTTCCTTTAACTGCTTCATGAGAGAGCTGACCACTGACTTCAAGCGGAACGACCGCATCGGAATCACCATGGATCACGAGCAGCGGGATATCGAATTTGTCCAAGTCTCCACGGAAGTCGGTTCGGCCGAAGGCAGCAACACAATCGAGTGTGCCTTTTGGAGAAGCGGCGGAAGCGATCGCAAGGTTGTACAAACGGAAGGGCTCGCTGACCAGGTCCGTTCGATCTCCAGCTTTGAAGAAGTTATGTGTGAAGCCATCGAGAAAAGCAATTCTGTCTTCTTTCAGACCAGCTTGAAATTCTTGAATCGTCTCTTCGTCCAGACCACCTTCCGGATGCTCGGCGGATTTATAGAAGTACGGAGGAACCGCGCCTGCGAGCACCGCTTTTCTGACACGGCTCGTTCCATACGTACCAACGTACCGGGCAACCTCACCACCGCCCATTGAGAACCCGACCAGTGTTACATCGTTAAGATCCAGATGTCCAATCAGCTGATCAAGATCGGCTGCAAACGTATCATAGTCGTATCCGTTATACGGCTGAGAGGATTGTCCGAACCCGCGGCGATCATAGGTGATTACACGGTAACCCGCTTCTATGAGCGCTGGAACCTGCTTCTCCCAAGAACGTCCGCTGAGCGGCCAGCCATGGATGAGAATGACCGGCTTACCTTTGCCAAGATCTTCAAAATGCAATTCAATAGGTTGTCCGTTTTCTGTTCCCACATTTAATTTAGGCATATTTATTACTTTCCTCTCGATTTAGTATTGTGATTCAGCCACCACTGACCTTCTTCTTCATCATCATAGCGCTTTTTTTAAGTATTGTATTTTAGCAATTTACTATACCATTTATAGCATTTTTCTATATATATTTTACCCTGAAAGGAATCAGCGCAATCTCATTTCAATCGTTCAATCTATAATGAAAAGCTATACGATGTATAGTTAGATCCATATTGATCCGCAAGATCGGCAGCTTATAAGATGAGTTTAAGTGCACGCATAAGGAGGATAAATGGATATTCGTTTCAAAACCACCGCTGGCTCATTCGCAACTCCCATCTTATTCTGGTGTTCATTGGTCGTTGTCTCCGCTGTCAATATTACGATTCCTCTAATCCCGTTATTCGCTGAAACATTTACTGTCTTTTCCTCTCAAGCCGCTTGGGTCGGCAGCGCATTCTCGTTTGCATTGCAGGCGGAGGATTACTCTTCGGTGTGCTATCTGATCGGTTTGGGCGTAAAAAGTTGATGATCGCCGGTCTTCTGCTGCTGACCTTAACAACACTATTGATCGGAACTGCACAAACCTTTTCTTGGCTTGTTGCTCTAAGATGTCTTCAAGGCTTGGCGGCTTCTATGTTTCCTCCATCTGTTCTAGCCTACGCCATGGAGATGTTCCCAGCCAAGAAGAGGGTAACCATCATCGGATTTATTAGCACAGCCTTTCTTATGGCCAGTATTATTGGGCAAATTTACAGCAGTATCATCGTATTCACATTTAGCTGGTCGTACGTATTCTATTTTTTATTCGGAATCTATTTCATATCTTTCTTATTCATCACCTTAGGAATTCCGAGCGACAATAGTGGTCAGAAGCGAAGCAGTATCTCTGCCTCCTTTGCCCGGATCGGTACCATTTTTCATAAAAAAGGACTTCCTTTTTGCTACATCATATCTACTGTTCTGTTTACTACACTGGTTGGATATTTTACGACGCTCGGCAGTTACCTAACGAGCTCGTCGTTTCAATTGAGCCATGAGGAGATCCTGTGGGTTCGGGCTGCGGGCATTATTGGAATGCTTGTTTCTCCGTTCGACGGTAAGCTAGTTGCAAAGTATGGTGTTAAACGTGTGTTGTGGTTCGGATTGATTATGGCTGCCATCGGTCTCGGATTATTGGGAGTCTGGCAAAACTTGGCCTTTCTGATCCTGATGAGTATTGTATTTACAACGGGTGTTGCCATTGCCCTTCCTGCCCTTATCTCGCTAATCGGTCAGCTTGCAGGAGAAGTGAGGGTGGGTCTGGTGGAGTCTCATAAAGTAAGGAGCAAGGTATTCGAGCTCGGCTTGTCAGCATCCAATCGAAATGGATTCTATCGTTTTATGTCTTCGGTTATGTATTTCATTTCGCGCCTCTTCCAGAAGCTCCATAATCGCGTTGCCCTTATTCAAGAGGATTTTTCCCGCTTCCGTTACTTCTACCCCCCTGTTTACCCGATCGAACAATGGAATATTATACTCATCTTCCAACACCCGAATTTGCTGGCTAAGTTGTAGGCTGGGTCACACCCAATTCTTCTTTGGCCTTGGTGAAGCTCCCCGATTTGCAAATCTGAATAAAATATTCAAGCTGGCACAATTCCACAAAGTATCCCCCTTCCAAGCTGACGATTAACCATATAGACACACCTTTGTATATATTATAAGAAGGGACCGGGCGATTAAGATATCCTTTAAATTTCAGGTAAGGGTTACTGGATTTTAGGATGGGTGGGTGAGGAACTGTATATTGGGGAGAATCTGGTGGATCTGAAATCGCAGATATAAAAAAATGCCTTAATAAAGGCAAGAAAAAGGAAGTATGATCCCTGATATTTTAGAGTTCGGTCAATATATGCAAAATAATCATTCCTTCGTATCGTCATAAATTGCCTGTATAATCCAGCTGTGATATCATAACAATAGAAATAGGAGCCGTGCTGTAACACGACTCCCTGTACAACATACCGCTATAAGAGCGGTCGGCAGTTGGGTTAGCTACGAGAAATAGACCGCGGCCTCATCCAAAAGGGCGGTCTATTTCTTTTTGTCTCGGTTAACTATGGCAACGACGATAGTGACGATCAATCCGATCAGCGCTATGATGAGCGAGCCGAATTGCATCATTAAAGCCAATGCTTGGTTTACCTCCACAGGCATCACCTCCTTTACAGGAGACTAGCCGACCGCCTTACATCCGTCTGTTGCACAACCATATTATACCATTCAGATCATCTATAGGGACTTTTTTTGTTTCTCACTCTACCAACAGGATATCTGGTTGGGATTTTCATTACCTATAAGTAAATGATAATAGTGATTTACCAGAATTAGCGTCAATGACTACATTGAACTGACTATACGTTGGAGCTTTTTTACCTTTCATTGCATGCCCTGTACCTTTTATACCAAAAAAAGTAACAATGTATACAGGTGTGTTGAGCATAAACCCATCCTTCTTTAATTGACTGTTACTGTTTAACCCTTCCTCGGTAAATGCATTCATAAAAGGGTAGCTGAAAAGCTGATATTCAGCTCTAATTGAGCTCGCTTCTTTAGCAAACTTCGGACTTTTAGCAGAAGCAATCTTTACTGCTTCTTCTTTGTCCACTTTTAGAGGGAATAGAGGAGTGACAAGCTTCATTCCGAGGAACTTTAATCGATCCTTGTCATGTATAGTTAATACATCAGGTGCTGTAGTCGCATCGTATGTATTTATATCAAAAGGAACGCCTGCTTCCTCTACTGCTTGTGTAAATACATCACTGGTCTGAGCCAAAGCATTTCCTGATATATTTAATACTACAACCGACACCAGTAATGAGAAAAAGAATTTATTAATGTACTCCACTTCATAACCTCCACTATATCCAATTAACTATGTATGTTGAACTGGTTAAATTTGTTCTATTATAAACATCGGACGAGCATCTCATTCTACTTATCCTGAGCAATGAATAAGGAAACCTTATATTTTAGTACAACCAACTAGTGGTTTTTCCAATGCACCTACACACAAAAGGCTCGTCCTGTATGCGGCGATACCCTACCGTCTTGTCACGCCGCTCATAAATTTCTTTGATTTTAAGTTTCAACTCCATATCAAACTCGTTAGCTTTACGCTTCCGATAGACATAGTAACCACTTTTTTAGAACATCTACCTCCAAGTACAAACGACGTAATTCATGTTCTTGTTCTGTCTCAACTCTGTGTGGATCTCCACGTCTATCCTCAAATGCAGTAGCTCCCTTTATCACAATAAAAAAAGAATCAGACAAGCGGAGCGTCGTTCAAATGCTCACTGTCTAATTCTTTTTCTTTCATGGAGTTTCCTAAAAGCCTTCAACACGATACTTTTCATTAAATACCATCTTGGAGGCGAGGGGACTCGAATTCCTGGTCTGAAACTATCACCACTTAGTCTTCTACGGGTGCAGTCACAGTTTTGATAAGTCTCAATTAGTCATATATATTTTAGAAGAACACCTTCGGACCAAGCAGGTACAGGACTCACGCAGTCTCTAAGTTTACCTTGTTGAATCTCGGCAATGATTTTAGGCTCATGTGTATTATCAATGATGATAACTTCATCGGCAATTGTTAATGCAGGATTTAAATTTTGCAAAGACTGACCGTATCTATAGCGAATATCCTCTTCAGCGATCCAATGTCCACCCTGCTCGACACGTGATGCCACACGATCAATATGCATCTGTACATCTTGAAGACCAATATAGTACATCACAATATCGAAACCATTTTCTTTTACGGCTTTCATATGCTTCAATACAAATGTCCCCGACAAAGTAGTTTCAATCGCAAAATCCTTATGGCTTTGATTTAACGCCCGAATTCTTTTAACAGCTTCTTTACCCGCAGACAGATCTGCACTTCTTGGGTCATCCGGGTTTAATTCTCGAGCAATCTGATCTGGATCAACAAGTTCCCCCAACCAATCCCTCATCTGCATACTTAGCGTGCTCTTTCCAGCACCATTAGTTCCAGCGAAAACCGTCATGATCGGTTTAATGTCATTCATGGTATTCAAGTTCCTGCCGTTGTCCGGATTCATCAAAAATAACTTCAAACTTATTTCCTTTCGCGTCTTCACGTATACGTTTGTTATTTTTTATATAGTAGATAGAAGCACCTAAATCTTTGGCTTGCTTTCGTGCATGTTGATTTGCTTTTTTTAGAACTTCTTGGAGCTGTTCTCGATTAACAACCATCTGAAGTCCCTCCGTTCTGTTTGAGTTTTAATTATTATATCACAAACTAAAAAACCACCAACCAGATGATCTGGTTGATGCCTTAAGTACTTAAATGGAGGCGAGGGGAGTCGAACCCCTGTCCGAAGATAACGCCACATAAGCTTCTACGGGTGTAGTCACAGTTTTGATGTCACCCGAGTAGCGCCCCGTAACCGGCTCTACGTTGGGTCAGCCTGTTTGTCTTCTTCAGCTAGCCGCAGGCGGAGACTAGACAGCGTATCCCACTAAAGTTGGGCCCTCATCCCGGTACATGGGCGATACAGAGCGAGAGCACGCACACAGGTTATTAAGCTGCGAAAGCGTAGTTGTTTTGTTGTTTGCCGTTTAATAGGCTTTAGCGTTGATGAAGCGGACGCGTCCCCACTACCCGCTACTCATGCTCGAACTATCCCCGTCGAATCCAAAAACGCCCCCTTGTTATAAAGGGCCTCCTGGATAGATCGGTTCAATTAGAGCACCAGTAGATCTATTCCGCATCCTTCCCCTCCATGGTGAAAGGATGAACTAGAAGCAATTGGTTGTACCAGAGCACTTGTTCTCTCTCGTACTTCCTTAGTATATCACAAAAGTATATATAATGCGACTTACTCCAACCTATAACTTGCAGGTAAACAAGGAGAGAGTTGGAAAGCGCGTCATACCGAACCTATCCTTCTCAGCTACTTCAGAGCTGACTCAGACCCATGCATTTCATTCAACTCGTTAGAAGCAAGGCTAAATTAAGTTACCTAGCAATCTTCTGCTTCTCGCGCAATGCACGCTGGATATCACGCTGTGCATCCCGCTTCGCAGCTGTGTCACGCTTGTCGTACTGCTTCTTACCCTTACCCAGTCCGAGCAGCAGCTTCGCATATCCATTGCGGACATAAATCTTGAGCGGTACGATGGAGTACCCCTCCTGCTTCGACAGACCCAGCAGCTTGTTAATCTGCGCCTTGTGCAAGAGCAGCTTGCGTGTACGCGTAGGATCTTCCGGGTTATTGCGGTTCCCTTGCTCAAATGGACTGATATGCATGTTATGAATATGGATCTCGCCGTTCCGAATCGTCGCAAACGCATCTCCAATATTCGCACGTCCATTCCGCAGAGACTTGATCTCAGTCCCGGTCAGCACCATTCCTGCTTCATACGTATCCTCGATGAAATAGTCATGGGAAGCCTTCTTATTCTGCGCTAATACCTTGCCGTCATTCTTCTTCGCCATGTTCTCTTCACCTCTTCGTTATCGTAATGTAGCAAGCACTGACGGTTACTTCGTCTATAAGACATTGGGAAATAATAATCATTTCCGGACTTCATTGTATCAAATACTGTGATGAGAAATCAAGGTAACAAACCCCTATATGCGTTGTACCCCGCTGCCGACGGTTTGAAGCAATTGGAATTCTCCATCTCGTATTGTAAAAAGAACACTCGGCCCAAGCTCCGGCTGAGCCTCACTGTATATATTCAGTAGTCTCCAAGGATGAATAGATCCCATATTCCAGGCTTCCTCCATTGCGCACAATCTCTTGCGAACCAGTCGGCTGATCCCTTGAATCAGCATTTGAGCAGACCCGGCAAGCAGCTCAGACTGATCGGTTAAATGAAGCTTTCCCGATTCCGTCAGTGTTACTCTTCCACCGATATGTGTCTTATAATCTCCTGCCGGTAAACCCGCCAAATGCGCTGCATCGCTGACGAGTATGGCCTTTTCCTTTTTCACGCGCATAATGACCTTCTGAACAGCATCCGGCAAATGAAACCCATCGGCAATAAAGCAGGTATGAAGCGAATCTGCTGCCAGCTGATCCCACAGGTAGTTAGGGTGTCTCGGAAGCAGGAGATGGGCACCGTTGCCAAGGTGAGTAGACATAGCAGCCCCACATCTCACCGCATCCACAATCTGCTCACTGCTCGCCGCTGTATGACCAATGGATACAATGATTCCTTCTTGCACACACTGTTCTATAAAAGCATCACTGCAATCCCACTCAGGCGACATTGTTACGATCCGAATTAATCCATTCCCTGCTCTCTGCAGGCGCTGCAATAAACCAATATCAGGCGGGGTAACGAATTCTGCAGGATGCGCACCTCTCGGTCCATCCTCTCGCGAAATAAAAGGTCCTTCCAAATGAATGCCTGCAACGCTATTCTGCGTCACCTCATCCAATATACAAGCGGCAGCAATCGTTCTAATCGACTGGCTCATCGCTTCTTCGCTGTTTGTAATTACGGTTGGGCAATATTTTACGACACCAACGGCTTGTAACAGTCGAGTTACTTGATGAACCTGCTCTACAGTAAGCGCCGGGCTGTTAAAATCAATCCCCATATACCCATTAACTTGCAAGTCCACTAGGCCTGGTGCGAAATAGACCGTTCCACCCGCTACGTCAGCTATCTCCGCGAAACAGTCATCGGTCATCTCCACCTCAATTCGATTCCCCGTGGCATAATGCACAGCTTCCACATAACGTCCGTTATCCATCTGTAAAGGCCTCCTTCTCATATAAAAAAGCGTCTTAACGACGCTGGGTATCAGTAAGATACTTAAAGCAGTTAACGAAATATGCTAAGGGAATGGCATACTGAGGTTTGTGTTTAATTTGGTTATATGCATGAATGCTTTACTGTAGCAGCTTCCGTGGCTTTGGTATGCTTCTTTGAAGTCTGTATTGTGTATCTGTACGGCGCTTGTGTCAGAAAAACAGTTGTTTGAGCCTAGCAGTAAAGGTTTATGTGGATGTTTGAACGAACACATTTATTCTAGCCATGCTCACTCGCCACTTCTCCCCAAGCTTCCACATCCACATACAAAGTACACCTCTGGTGCGTACGCAAAATGCTGGCCGGGCAAGCCTCGCTAATCTTACCGTTCACAGTGCAGTATACCGCCTGCTTCTTTGTCGGTCCCGGCACCATGCAGAACAGCTCTGTTCCGGACATGAGTGCGGGCACCGTCAATGTAAGCGCATGGGTAGGTACTTCCTCGAAGCTCGGAAAGCATCCATCATTCACCTGCTGCTGTCTGCACGCCTCATCGAGCTCCACCGGCTTCACCCAAGCTTTATCTGCAAAATCAGCCACCGGGGGATCGTTAAAGGCAATATGACCATTCTCACCAATCCCCATGAATACAAAGTCAATCGGTCTCTCCCTCAAGAGCACTTCATATCTGCGGCACTCCTCTGCCGGTTCTGCCGTCCCGTTTAGTGGGTGCCATGCATTTAGCCCAGGCTCTGCTAGACGTATAACACGCTCCTCTACAAACCTGGCAAAGCTTTGGTCTGCCGTGCGGGACAACCCGATATACTCATCCATATGAAAAGCCTCTACTCTATCCCACTCCACATCGGCTGCTTCCATAAGCGCATGCAAAAATTCATTTTGTGAAGGAGCTGCGGCAAAAATAACTCTTACTCGTTCCTGTATGCGAAGCCGCTGCTGTAAAGAGCGAACTGCCTCTGCGGCAGCCGCCTTACCCATCTCTTCACGTGTTGCAAATACACGAACCTGCAGCTGATCTGCATGCGTTTGGAATATCGGTGTAATCATGAGCTCACTCACCTTCGTCCCCACCTTCCTCTTCAAAGAGCATAATCCTGATCCAAATTCGCTGATGCCCCTACACCAACGAAAAATGTTCCTTGAGCTTAATCTCCTGCTTCAGACGCGAGGAAGCATAGGTTCCCAGAATAATCTCCAACGAGTGCCTTCCCTCTGTTCCCGGAACAACGGGCGCACGACCTTCACGTACCGCATATGCCAAATCCCGAATTTGCTCCCGATGCCCATCTGGAATGACGGCAAAAGGGGCGAACTCCGGCAGCTTGCTCTCCGCTCCATCCAGTTCAAGCATCACAATATCATCCTCTTCAATAATCAGTGTTCCTTTCTCACCATACAGCTCAAGCCGCTGCCCCTTGCCTTTATAGGCGGTGGTTGTAATCTCCAGCACACCCATCGCACCGCTCTCATATTGGAGCAGGGAGGTTACGGTGTCCTCCACCTCGATATCACGCAGCACGTTTCTCGCTCTGCCCTCGATGGAAGCAACTGGACCCGCCAGCCACTGGAGCATATCCACGGTATGTATGCCCTGATTCATCATGGCTCCTCCTCCGTCCATTGCCCACGTTCCACGCCATCCGGCACTGTCATAATAAGCCTGGCTCCGATAGATCTTCACGTAGGCGGAACAGAGACTGAGCTTGCCAAGAGCACCGGAAGCAATGAGCTGTTTCGCATATTGCGCTTGCGGAGACATGCGGCGGGGAAATACGGTGGCAAGCAGAACGCCCGCCTTCTCACAGGCTTTAATCATGCGCTCTACGCCTTCCATCTGGATCGCCATCGGCTTCTCGACGAGGATGTGCTTGCCCGCTCTAGCCGCTCGAACGACCTGCTCCTCATGCAGCCCGCTTGGTGTGCAGATGGATACCACTTCAATATCCTGCCTGGCCAATATCTCATCCAGATCCGAGTATGCCGCCGCTCCATATTGTGCAGCGAATCGCGCGGCCTGATCCGGATTCACATCACATATCGCGACAAGCTCTGCCTCCGGTAGCTTTGCGATTTCACTGGCATGCACCTCTGCAATAATTCCACAGCCCACAATCCCATATCTCACAGGCATCATTCCTGCTGACATAACCGCTCACCCTCTCCTTATATGTTCTTTCCCTGAGTAAACAAGGACCCGCTCTGCCTGCTCATCTGCCAGCAGTGTTGCTCCTGTAGCTGCCAAGAGATCCTGATGCGTAAATTCATGCGGCTTCCCCTCAATCCGGTTTAAAAAATCCTCCACGATGCGAACCGAAGGCGTACGCAGTGGTACTTGCCGCAAAGGCTCCTCATGCGTCATCACGAGTAACAGCTCCTCTTCACCATCCAGCTTCGCTGCAGGATCACCTGCCAGCCGAATTTCGGCGCTGCCCAAGGTGCCCATCACGAAGATCCGCCCATCTCCCCAAGTCCAGCATTTCTCCGGAGCATGCCAATCCGCATACAGCTGAGCGCTCACCCCGCCATCCAGCACGGTTTGGACCGCTGCTGTATCGTAGAAATCTGGATATTGTGGCAGTATTCTTTTTCCCATCGTTGCCTGAACGCTTTGAATCTCTTGTCCGGTCAGCCAGCGCAGCAGATCAAAGTCATGCACCAGCAAGTCGACAATAATGCCTCCCGACTCCTGCTTGTTGAAATGCCAGGCTGGGCGGGTCTCCGGCCGAAGCCGATGCGGCTTCCGCATCGTGATACTAATCAACTCTCCCAGCTCGCCATCCAGCACGAATTCCCGCAGCGTATATAACGAAGGTCGATAACGCTCTGTTAACAGCATCCCAATTTGAATATTCCCTCTATTAATTAGCTCCTCAAGCTCGCTATACCCATTCGAGTTAACAACTGCTGGCTTATCCAGCATCAAGTGCTTGCCGTATTTTTCGCAATCCAGCGCGATCTGGAGCTTCTGGTTGTTGACGGCAGAGCTCCCAATCATCTGAACCTGCTCCTCTTCAAGGAGTTCCTTGCTGCTGCCTGCAAGCTCCAGCTGGTACCTCTCTGCCAGTTGAGCTGCCAGCGCCAGATCGCCTGGTTCAAATATGCCCGCACACGCATAACCCAGCTCCAGCATCTCCTCAATAAAAATCGAGATATGCGGATGCTGACAGCCAATCACCGCAAACTTCTCTGTCCTTCCCGATCCACGCAAGCCCCTTAAGGATGACATCAATCCCGCTCCTTCCATGAAGAGATCTTCGCAAAATGTCATGCTCAAATACTCCTAACTCTACTTGAATGACTCCACATCTCATCTTCATTCTCTACCTTCAATTGCACTTACCTTTCACCTCTGCCATCAATCTTTGAATCTCCTTCAAATCATAAGCGAGTCGTTCGACTGCAGGATAAGGAGCTGCACATTCCAGCGTAATCCACCCGCTATATCCGCTCTTATAGAGAGCGGCCAGCAGTGGAGCATGATCTACTTCACCTTCTCCCAGCCGGCACTGCATAAATGCCTCATTGCCATGACGTGTCAAGTTCACGAACGATCCCTCTTCGCCTGCACTGACTATTCTCTTCTCATCCTTTACATGAACATGACGGAGAGCAGCCCCCAGCTCCTGAACAGACTCAGCCCCATAGTGGACATCGGAAATGTACATATTGCCCGCATCATGGATGAATCCCAGCCTGTCATCACCTGTTGATTCCAGCAGCTTCATAGCACTTGCGGCGTCCTCTGTCAGCGTCTGGTTATGAATCTCAATAAGGATCTGAACACCCGATTCGGACGCCTCTTCTACGCAGGCTCGCAAATGCCGGGCTGCCTGTTCATAATGATGATCCCCTGCCTTAAACGCATTCGGTCCACCCGGGAACACACGTACATATGGGACACCCATTACACTTGCGATCTGAATGAGCTGTCGAACATCTTCTAAAGCAGCCTTACACTCCTCCTCAGTTAAGTTGGAAAAGTGCCCGACATATCCCGCTAATGCCGGAATGGCAAGATCCAGACCCTGTGCCCGCTCTCTCAACGCCCCCACTTCCTCAAGTGATATATCAAGCGGAAGATGAGGAGCGCGGCAGGCAATCTCAATACCATCAAAACCAAGCTCAGCCGTAATCCTCATTGCTTCCGGAAGGCTGTACTCGCTCAGGGACCCACTGAAAGCCGCGATGGGAAATAAACGATCGTGAGGCTCCAACCCATCCTCCTGCCCGTCAGTACGTGACTGCCAGTGAGCCTGCGGTGATAGCCAATGATTAGATAACGTTGTCTTGTCCCGACCATCTCGGCTTGCCTCATTATGATCCATCCTTACTCTCCCTCCTTATCACTTAATACCTGATGCCGTATGGTTCTGCACAAAGTACTTCTCCGCAAACAAGAATACGATCAGAATCGGGAGCAAACTCATCAGTGCCGCAGCCACCATCAGCTGCTCATTGCCAACCCATTGACCCTTCAGACCCAGGATGCCGATCGGAAGGGTAAACTTCTCACTGGAGCTCAAGTAGATCGACGGTGCCAAGATCTCATTCCATTTGGTCATGAACGTAAAAATAGAAAGGGTGGCGAGAGACGGCAGACTGAGCGGCATATAGATGCGCCAGTAGATTCGCAGCGGATTGGCTCCTTCCATCTTGGCTGACTCCTCATAATCTGCCGGTATACTGAGAAAAGCCTGCCGCATCAGGAAGATGCCGAACGGCTGTGCCAGCCACTCAATCACCCACAATGGTGTGAGGGTGTCCAGCATGTTCAACGAGTTAAAGATAATGAAATGCGGAATGATGATGACGACCGGAGGGATCATCATCGTGCCGAGTACAAACATGAACAGGATATTTTTAAAGGGGAAACGGAGCCTGGCAAAGGCATACCCGACCAGAGAACAGGACAGCAGTGTGCCGACGACAGACAGAATCGCAACAATGAAGCTGTTCATCGTCTGTGTGCCGAAATCACCGAGCTTCAAGACCTCCGCATAGTTGGACCACTGAAAATCTTTAGGGAACCAGGTCGGCGGTACAGCGGTGTATTCCGCATACGTTTTTAATGAATTCAGAATCGCTTTGGCAAAAGGGACCAGCATAATGAGCGAGCTGAGAATGATGGCGATATAAGCCAGGATTTCACCCGACTTTTTACGAGAGGATTGCATGGATTGACCTCCTTCCTTAGGAAGACACTTCTTCTCATTAATGAGACCTTCTAGTTATAATGCACCCACCGATTTTGCAGCTTCATCTGCACGAGAGTTAGGCTGAACAAAATCACGAACAGCACCCAGGCAATGGCCGATGCATAGCCCATGTGGAGGAACGAGAACCCTTCACGGTACAGATACAGCATAAGAACGAGACTGGAATCGCGCGGACCTCCTGCAGCAGCAATATCTCCCCCGCCTGTCATGACATAAATCTGCTCAAACGCCTGAAACGTAGAAATCGTGCTGAGAATGATGACGAGAAATGTAGTCGGCGAGATGAGCGGTACGGTGATGCTCCGGAACTTACGAAGCGTACCTGCACCATCCATCTCCGCTGCCTCGTACAGCTCATTCGGGACATTTTGCAGACCCGCCAAGAACAACACCATGATGTACCCAATGCCTTTCCAGACGGCAATGATCACAAGCAGGGGAATAACCCAGTTTTCACTGTTCAGCCATTGCTGCGGCTCCAATCCCCACTTGACCAGCAGGGAGTTCGCGAACCCGAACCGGGGATTGAATATCGCATCCGCTACGTACAGAATAACGGTCCACGAGGAGATCACCGGTATAAAATGCGCCATCCGAAACCACTTGAGTCCCTTCAGCTTCTGATTCAGCATCACAGCCAGGACCAGAGCGAGAATCGTCTGGAGCGGCACAAACAGAATGGCAAAATAGATCGTGTTCCACAGTGACTTCCAGAACAGCGGCTCGTTAAACAGCTTGTTATAGTTCTCTGTTCCGATCCACTGCGGCGGGGTCAGCATGTCATAATCGGAAAAGCTGAAATACAGGGAGACAAGTAGCGGGCCGGCGACGAACACGATAAAGTGAACAAGATACGGGGACACCATCAGGAGTCCCCATCTTCCTTCAGATCGCAAGTATCGGCTGCGGCCCGCGGACTTGAGCTTCTGCCCTCTCTTGGGCACGGCCCTAGTCGGTTTGCTTAGTGTCATCCGCGGCAGCTCCTTTGGCTTCGTTATTTCTCATAAAATGCATCCAGCACATCCTGGATTTCTCCATTTGCCTTCGTTAGTGAATCATCCACCGTAGCATCACCAAGGAAGGCGCGCTCTGCATTCTCATTGAATTTGGATACCCACTCTTCCCATACGGCATTGGTATCCAGTGTCCCGGCAAATTCAAAGCTGTCGAGGAACGCCTGACGATTCGCAGGCTTCTCCCCTGCCATAAGGAATACGTCGGAGTTGGCCACTGACTTCTTGACCGGAACGGCTTCACCCAGCGCTGCCCATTCCTTCTGCACCTCATCCTCGGTAGCCCAGAACTTCATCCATTCCCACGCTGCAGCTGCTTTGGCTTCATCGGCTTTTGCGCTGATTACCCAGGAGTTTGCTATAACCGGGGCAAACCGCTTGCCATCCGGACCTGTCGGCAGCACGGTCACATCGTAATTCAGTCCTGCTTCATTCGCAGCCTGCACCCTGGCGTAAATACCGATCCGCATTGCGGCCGATCCGCTTGGGAACACGGCCATGGCACTCTGGAAGCTCTTCAGATCCACGGGATCAGTGAAGATGCCTTTTTGCATACCGTCCACGATCCAGTTCATCGCTTCCTTATTGCCATCGGAATCCACAATGGACTGTGTACCCGTCTCGTCAAGAATGCCGCCACCAAATGACTTCAGTACCGTAAACCAGCCTTCTGTAATGCTGAAGAAAGTAAGTCCAAATTGACTGACGTTATTCGTATCGAATCCTTCCTCTGCCGCCACCTTGCCGCTGCCGTCTACCGTGAGCTTCGTCGCAGCTGTCTTCAGATCTTCCCAGCTCCATGCCTCTGTCGGATATTCGACTCCTGCTTTATCAAATAGGTCCTTGTTATAATACAGAACTCCGATCTGGATGCCTTGCGGAATACCCCAGTAACGCCCATCTGCATCCTTGTTAAATTCCAATCCGTAATAGTCATCCTTGTTCAGATCACGATCAATCCACTCCGTGACGTCCTTCAGCGTGCCTCTCTCCGCATACTTCATGACGAGCGCTCCGTCTGAGAGCCAAACATCCGGCGCTTTGCCTGCGGCAATTTGTGTATCAAGCTTCTGATAGAACTGTCCATACGGCGCACTTTGCGTATCTACTTTGATATGTGGAAACTTGGCGGTAAACTTCTCGATCAGCTCCTTCATCTTGGCGTCACTCTTTCCATCGGAGTAATATCCGAGAGTGATTTCTACTTCTTCCTGAGCAGCTCCCCCATTGTTCTCGGGATCAGTTCCAGCTACCTCACTGCTTCCCGTTGTTCCCCCTCCACTGCAAGCTGCCGCGAATACAGAGAACACAAGCAGCATACATACGAGTATGGACACCTTCTTATGCTTGACCATTTAACCGCCCCCCGCTATATTAGTTCCAATCCTATCTATATTGTAAATATTGTAAGTAAAGGTGGAATGGTTATTCCTACTCTAGTTGTCTTTTCCTGCACTCACCTTATTTTCATCGTAAAAAGAGGTGGTTCATATCTTGTCCAGCCTGTCTATTAATAAGAAACTGATTGCAATCAGCCTGATCTTTGTCTGTCTGCCTGTGATCATTCTCGGCTCCTATTGGTACAATGCATCGACCCGCACAATTGAAGAGTCCGCCATCGCATCCAACGAACGTATCGTTACTCAGACCAGTGAATACCTGAATTTATATGTATCCAATCTTGAAACTTCAACCTACCCCTTTCTCTCCAATTCGCATATCCAAACACTAATCAATCGTACCAGCATGACCCCTTATGAATACTTGAAGCTATCTGATGCCATCGAAAAAGGACTATTCGCCCAAATGCTCTATGGACGTGATGATCTTGTCGGGCTGTCTGTTCTTGCCAAGAACGGTATGCAGGTCAGCGACTACAGCCGCTCTGAAGAAATGCTCGATATGCGGAGCATCAGGCAGCGTAATCAGCTGCTGCTAGCGGACATGGACCAGATGGACGATTTTCATATGACGGGCATCCGCTACCTCGGTTCAGAGCCAGTGCTGACATTAATCCGAAAAATTTCGAGCAGCAAAAGCTATCTCTACGAGGGACTGCTCGTGGTTGATCTGAATCTGGACCAGATTGCCGGCATTTGCAGCAATGTATCCAGGGAGGACCTTCATCTGTGGATTGCCGATATGCAAAATAACCGTATCCTGTATCATCCGGACAAGGAGCGAATTGGCGATCTCTTACCTGCGTCCCTTGCGAAGAAATTCTCAGCAGAGCCCGCCGGCCTAATACATGAATACGAAGGCAACACCGAAAATATTTTATTATATGAGGAGGCCACTCTCTCCAAATGGGCTGTGGCACTGGAGCAGCCTAAGAATGCCGTCGTGTTCGAGCTCCTTAATTTAAGATCAACAACCGTGTATTTGTTTGTCATCATTATGCTGGTGACGCTACTTGTTATGGGGGGATTCTCCTTACAGATCAGCCGCGCCCTGTCGCTGCTCCAGCATTTCATGAGACGTGTACAATCCGGTGATTTTACTCCCCCTATTACCCGTATGACCAGACGCAAGGATGAGATTGGCGGGCTGTTCCGCAGCTATTCCCATATGGTTGGGGAGCTGAAACGACTCATCGACGAGGTTCAATCCGTCAAGCTCAAAGAGCGCGAGCTGAGCCTGAAGCAGAAGGAATCGGCACTTCACGCGATGCAATCTCAGATCAATCCCCATTTTCTGTACAATACACTTGAAGTGATTAATGCTCATGCCATCCTCGACAACCAAATGGTGATCAGCCGGATGACAACTTCCCTCGCAGATCTGTTCCGCTACAATCTGAAGAATGCGCATCAAATCGTTACGCTTCGGGAGGAGATCGGGCATTTAAAGGCGTATTTGGATATCCAAAAGGCGAGATACCGAAAATTAACAGTCGATATCTGCATTGAGGAGTCTGTAATGGATCAGATTCCACTAGTGCGGCTGACACTGCAGCCGCTCGTTGAGAATGCATTTATCCACGGCTATCAGCACCATCGTCTGCCGCCTACCTATATCGGTCTGACCGGGACAGCGGATACGGACGGCAATTATATATTGCGAATTATGGATCATGGTAAAGGAATGGAAGAGAAGCGAATGGAACTGCTGAATCAGTTCTTCAGTGATGCTGAAGAATCCAGAGTAGAATGGGAACCACTTATTCAATCCAGCGGAATTGGGCTCACTAGTGTTCATGATCGGCTTAGGCTGTCCTTTGGATGTGATTACGGATTAAGCATTCATTCCTCCGGTCCTGCCGGTACCGTGATTGATATTAAGCTTCCACTCCATCTACAGCCAGCCCGTCCATAAAATGAGGAGGGATCTATATGTATAAAGTCATTATTGCGGATGATGAGTACATGATTCATGCCAGTCTTGCGAAGCAGGTGGAGTCCTCCGGGCTCCCCTATCAAGTTGTCGGTGAGGCTGAGGATGGACAGGAAGCACTCCTGCTGTTATCCGAGCAGCCTGATCTTATTGTAACCGACATCTGCATGCCAGCGATGGATGGACTTACGTTCATCGAGCAGGCAAGAGCAGCGAACCCCCATGTTGTGTTCCTGATTATTTCCGGTTACAGTGATTTCGAATATGCCCGGACTGCGCTGCAGCTCGGTGTGGAAGATTACCTAGTAAAGCCGGTAAGCCCCGACAAATTCAAAGCTGCACTCGAATCGATCCTTCGTAAAATCGAATCCCGCAAGCAGCAGCTCCTTCACCAGAAGCAATGGGTCGTTCATCAGCTGGAGCTGCTGAGGGAGCTTGAGAGCAGCATATGGAGACTTGATGAGACGACTGCACATCAAGCGGCAGTCCGCCTTCTAGATCAAGGCTTGCTGCGGGATGCACCTGCTGCACCGCCGAACATGGTCATCGATCAGATCAAATCAGACCTCAACGAGATGCTTAAGACGCGGGGAATCGATGTATCTTATCCTCATTCAAACAAAGAAGCGGCGATTCAGCCGAATTCTGCCGAACCCGAAGCCGCTTTTCTTCATTACGTTACACTTCTCTTAGACCAGGTTAAGCAACATCGCAATTTCAGCTCACGAAATCAGATTTTAAAAGCCATTGCTCATACGCGGAAGCATCTTCATGCAAGCGACCTCTCCGTACAGCAGGCTGCTGATATTGCAGGCATGTCCGTGACCTATTTCAGC
Organism: Paenibacillus provencensis; assembly: GCF_042678545.1. NCBI lineage: Bacteria > Bacillati > Bacillota > Bacilli > Caryophanales > Paenibacillaceae > Paenibacillus > Paenibacillus provencensis. Next base: position 42,682 of record NZ_JBHTKX010000010.1, read on the forward strand.
AGGCTGTTTAAGGAGGAAACGGGTGTGAGCTATGTACAGTATCTCATTAAGCTGCGAATGGAGGAAGCCAGATCACTGCTTGAGCAGCAAGCCTGCAGCGCATCCGAAGCGTGCGAACGAACAGGCTATATAGATTACCCCCATTTCAGCAAGACGTTCAAACGGCATTATGGCGTCGCCCCAGCCGATTATATGAAGCATCACCGCAGTTTATAACCGGCAGAGAGGAATGGCTCTTGCATGATGCGAACCTACAGAAATAGGCCAACCAGAAGCTCTGGTCGACCTAATCATACAAAAGCCGTCGGAGGCTCTCCTAATATAGAGAGCAATCCAACGACGTTGCTTATACAAATATGCTATTTCTTTTTCTTACGGACAAATGCGGCCATGCCGTTTCCGCCGTTTTTGCCATTCCCTTTACGCTTGCGCTTGCCAGAGCCCTCGCCGCCTTTTGACGGGCTGCCACTTGGTGTCTGAGCTGCTTGTTCACCAATGAACACGCCGCTCTTCGATGTTTTTTTCTTACGGCCTTTACCCTGGCTTGAATGTCCATCCCGTCCGCCTTCTGCCAAGCCGTTAGTTGATCCGCCTGTCGAGCTGTATCCACCTTTGCCGGAGCCAAAGCCGAAGCTCTGCCCTCCGCGTGATTCTGTACCGGATACTCCCTGCTGTCCGCCTCGGCCGCCATTTTTGCCGCGGTTTCCACCGCCGCCCTTGCCCCTGCTGTCTCGTCCGCCTTGATTACCGCCTCGGTTGTCTCTGCCTCCGCGGCCCTCACGGCCTTCACGTCGGGAGCCACCACCGAAGCCGGCACCAGGACCGCGCTCCTGCCGGGGCTTCATGTCTACCATTTCAAAATCAATGGTGTATTCATCCATATTCACCCGTGCAACACGGATCTTCACTTCATCTCCGATACGGAATATTTTCGAGGTCCGCTCGCCAACAAGGATCATATGCTGATCATCAAAATGATAATAGTCATCTGTCAGCATGCTGAGGCGAATGAGACCTTCTACCGTATTCTCAAGCTCAATGAACATACCGAAGCTGGTAACACTGCTGATCATGCCGTCAAACTCTTCTCCAACCTTATCCATCATGTACTGTGCCTTCTTCATCTTCTCTGTGTCACGCTCGGCCTCAACGGCTACACGTTCCCGCTCCGAGGATTGCTGAGCAATGTCAGGCATCCGGCTGGCCAGGTACTCCTGTCTATTCTCTGGAAGCGCACCGCCATTCTCGAACACTTCTCGCATGACACGGTGAATCACAAGATCAGGATAACGACGAATCGGTGACGTAAAGTGGCTGTAGAATTCTGCTGCTAAGCCAAAGTGACCGGACATCTCCGAATCGTACTTTGCCTGCTTCATGGAACGAAGCATCATCGTGCTGATGACCGTCTGTTCCTTCGTGCCTTGGATCTCCTCAAGCAGAGATTGAAGCGCTCTTGGATGAATGGAGTTCCCGCGCCCCTTGACGTGAAATCCAAAGTTTGCAGCGAAGCCCAGGAAGTTCTGCAGCTTCTCCTGATCTGGGTCCTCATGCACACGGTAGATGAACGGCACCTTCAGCCAGTGAAAATGCTCTGCTACGGTTTCATTTGCTGCCAGCATAAATTCCTCAATGATCTGCTCCGCCACCGTGCGCTCTCTCTTGACGATATCAACCGGCTTGCCTTCCTCATCCACGAGAATCTTGCTTTCTTCAAAATCAAAGTCCACCGCGCCCCGTCGCATACGCATCTCACGCAGCTTCATGGCGATTTCCTTCATCAGCTTGAAGTCATCTACCAGCTCACTGTACCGTTCGATCAGCTCAGGGTCTTCTTCCTCCAAAATTTTGTACACATTCTTATATGTCATACGTTCTTTGGTTTTGATAACACTGGTGAAGACTTCGTGGTTCACGACCTTCATCTGTTCATTGAATTCCATCACACAGGACATCGTCAGCCGATCCACTTGGGGATTCAAGCTGCATATGCCGTTGGAGAGACGGTGCGGCAGCATCGGGATAACCCGGTCCACCAAATACACACTGCAGCCCCGGTTATACGCTTCTTGATCTAGCTTGGAATTCTCACGTACATAGTAACCGACATCAGCGATATGAACGCCTAGACGATAATTACCGTTAGGCAGACGCTCCACGTTGACCGCATCATCCAGGTCCTTCGCATCTTCACCGTCGATGGTCACAATATTCAGTCCGCGCAGATCTCTGCGGCCCTGCTTAATAATTTCATCCTCCGTAATGGAGTCAGGCGCCTGTTCTGCCTCTTCGATTACTTCCTCCGGGAATGCTTCAGGCAGCTGATGCTTCCGAATAACAGACAGAATATCGATACCCGGGTCATCTTTATGTCCCAGAATCTCGATGATTTCTCCTTCTGCAGCGGCGCGTCCTTCCGGATAGCTTACAATATTGACGACAACCTTCTGGCCATCTACCGCGTTATTGAAGCTCGTACGCGGGATAAAAATATCGCGGTTGATCCGCTTGTCATCAGGAATCACAAATCCGTATACTTCTTGGCTCTGGAAAACGCCAACGACTTGTACTACGGCACGCTTGACGATACGAATGACTTCACCTTCAAGCCTTCCGCCTTCCGGGCCTTTTGAGGTTACACGAACCAGCACCGTATCCCCATTCATCGCACTCTTCAAATCGTTTGCATGAATATAGACATCCGGATGCTCACGATCCTCGGGGATAAGAAAAGCAAATCCCTTCGCATGAGCCTGCAATCTTCCCTTCACCATCTGCATGCGTCCAGGCACGCCATAACGGTTCGTACGGGTCAGGACGATCCTTCCCTCATCCTCAAGCTGATTGAGAAGCTTCAAGAACGCTTTGAATTCAGCGGCATCTTCAATACCGAAATGCTGCTCCAGCTCTTGATAAGTCATCGGTTTATAGGCCGTTTCCAGCATAAAATCAAGTAATTGTTGTTCAGTTATCATTTAGTTCACCTCTAGGAAACATAAGAGTAGGCCTTTATGTACTTTGTTATTCATTGTTATTGACGGTCGATCTATTTCTCCGTCATAACATACGCCTTGATATCGTTAGTAAAATCTTACCCTAGTATACACGAATTTAATCCAAGAATGGATTTTGTATATATCCAAATAGGGATCTTCCGTCGATAAAGCTCTCAAATCAGGCGAATAGCCCTAGTTACAAAGAAAACCTTCGTTCCTCTGAGGAACGAAGGTTCTATGCGTCAAAGATTGAATTATTCAAATACAGCTACGAGAATCGCAAGGATCATAAACCCTGCTGCGAGACCAACGGTAACCCGTTGCAATACAAGTTCCAATCCGCGTGCTTTGGTTTTGCCAAATAGATGTTCCGCACCGCCGGAGATGGCACCGGAAAGACCCGCACTTTTACCTTGTTGAAGAAGAACGACGACGATTAAACCGATGGCGAAAATAACGAGAAGCAATTTCAAAACGATATCCATAACTTCCACCTCCTATACGAAATGTGCGTAACTCCACGCAGTAAACAATATTTTTATTGTACCATACGCTCTGCACTTATACAATCCGAAAGTCCTTAAGCTTTTACATCAATCGAATGGCCTGAGGTCGGATGCGGAGCACTCTCAGAGAGCATTTGTGCCATCTGTGTACCCATCACTTCCGCTTGACTCTTCGCCATATTCAGCACCTGAATGGATGCTGCCTGCTTAACTGCTGTCATTGACATGACTGTAGACATTGCTGCGATATCCATTACGCACCTCCTTTCTCTCCTCTATATCGGCATCATGGACATTAAACTGCAATCATCAGCATACACTGCGTTTAAGCAAAAAAAGAGCCGCCCGGATGGGCGACTCCTGTAATAAGCTTAGCGCTTATTATTTTTTCAAGTTGTAGAAGGAAGTCAGGCCGTTGTATTGAGCGAGTTCACCCAATTGATCTTCGATGCGAAGAAGTTGGTTGTATTTCGCGATACGGTCCGTACGGGAAGGTGCACCCGTTTTGATTTGGCCAGCGTTTGTTGCAACCGCAATGTCAGCAATAGTGCTGTCTTCGGATTCACCGGAACGGTGGGAGATAACTGCTGTGTAGCCAGCGCGTTTCGCCATTTCGATTGCATCGAATGTTTCAGTAAGTGTACCGATTTGGTTAACTTTGATAAGGATCGAGTTACCGATCTTCTCGTCGATACCTTTAGACAGACGCTCCGTGTTTGTAACGAACAAGTCGTCACCAACGAGTTGGATTTTGTCTCCCAGCTTCTCAGTAAGGAGTTTCCAACCTTCCCAGTCATCCTCGGAGCAGCCATCTTCGATTGTAACGATCGGGTATTTATCAACCCAAGAAGCAAGAAGGTCTACGAACTCAGCGGAAGTAAAGGATTTGCCTTCACCAGCCAGCGTGTATTTACCATCTTTGTAGAATTCAGTAGAAGCTACGTCCATACCAAGAAGAACGTCTTCACCTGGTTTGTAGCCTGCTTTTTCAATAGCTTCCATGATCGCGCCAAGAGCGTCTTCATTGGAAGTGAAGTTAGGAGCGAAACCGCCCTCGTCACCAACAGCTGTATTCAGTCCTTTTGCTTTCAGAACGGATTTCAGGCTGTGGAAGATTTCAGCACCTGTACGAAGAGCTTCCTTGAAGGAAGGAGCACCTACAGGCAGGATCATGAACTCTTGTACGTCAACGTTGTTGTCCGCATGCTCACCGCCGTTAACGATGTTCATCATTGGAACTGGAAGCTGTTTCGCGTTGAATCCGCCAAGGTATACATACAGTGGAAGATCAAGAGCGTCTGCAGCTGCGCGAGCAACTGCCATAGATACAGCAAGAATTGCGTTCGCACCGAATTTACCTTTGTTTGGCGTACCATCTAAAGAGATCATCAGTTTGTCGATACCAAGCTGATCAAGCGCGTCCATACCGATAATTTCTGGAGCGATTTTTTCGTTTACGTTCTTAACTGCGTTCAGAACACCTTTACCAAGGTAACGGTCTTTGTCACCATCGCGAAGCTCAACTGCTTCGTGTGCACCAGTGGAAGCACCGGATGGAACGATTGCGCGTCCGATTGCACCGGACTCTGTATATACTTCAACTTCTACTGTAGGATTACCGCGGGAGTCAAGGACTTCGCGTGCGTATACGTCAGAAATAATTGTCATGAGTAATTACTCTCCTTTATTCTTCGTTTCTTTTTTTGCTATATAGATTGAGCTAAAGTCTAAATCAGTCCTGCTGTAGAATAGATCAGTAGATAACTGTTCGTTTCTTTAGTTCATTCTATCTTGCCAGCATACCTTCTATCATTAAACCCTATACGCGCATAGGATTGCAAATCGGTTCATTTTACAGCTTACTTGCGTCCTGAAATAACAGAATGTCCGGTCATCTCCGCAGGCTGCGGAAGTTCCATCAGATCTAGGATCGTTGGAGCGATATCTGCGAGAATTCCGCCATCACGGAGCTCTACGTTCTCAGACGTCACGATGAACGGAACCGGGTTCGTTGTATGCGCTGTGAACGGTTTGCCATTCTCGTCAAATACCATATCCGCATTACCATGGTCCGCTGTAATCAGTACAACGCCGCCTTTTGCAAGAACAGCCTCTACCACACGGCCCATACATTCATCGGTTGCTTCTACCGCTTTGATCGTCGGCTCAAGCTTACCGGAGTGACCTACCATGTCCGGGTTTGCAAAATTCAGAATGATCGCGTCATGTTTGTCTGCCTCGATCTCCTTCACACAAGCATCCGCTACTTCATAAGCGCTCATCTCAGGCTTCAGGTCATAAGTTGCCACCTTCGGTGAATTGATGAGAATGCGAGTCTCGCCAGGAAGCTCAACATCGCGGCCGCCGCTGAAGAAGAAAGTAACGTGCGGATATTTCTCCGTCTCCGCAATACGAAGCTGTTTCTTGTTGTTCTGTACAAGCACTTCGCCAAGTGTATTATCCAGGTTCTTCGGCGAGTAAGCCACATACCCTTCAACCGTTTCACTAAAGAGTGTGAGACATACAAAGTGAAGTCCCTCAGGGAATTTATCTCCACGATCGAAGCCGCGGAAATCCTGGTTGGTAAACACTTGAGACAGCTGGATTGCACGGTCAGGACGGAAGTTCAGGAATATGACAGAATCGCCGCTTTCCACGAGTCCAACAGGTTGTCCATCTTCCTTAACGATTACCGTTGGTTCAACGAATTCATCGAATACGGATTTCTCGTAGGATTCTTTGACCGCCACCATCGGGTCGGTATATACCGGTCCGTCTCCATACACGATTGCACGGTAGGACTTCTCTACACGTTCCCAGCGTTTGTCGCGGTCCATCGCGTAGTAACGTCCTTGAACAGTTGCGATCTTACCAATGCCCACTTCAGCAATTTTGGCATTCAGCTCCCCAAGGAACTTGATACCGCTGTCCGGGGATACGTCGCGCCCATCGAGGAATGCATGGATGTAAACATCGTGCATATCTTCTTTTTTGGCAAGGTCAAGCATTGCGAACAGGTGATTAATATGGCTGTGAACCCCACCGTCGGACAATAGTCCGTACAGGTGAAGCTTTTTACCCGTGGACTTAGCAGCACGCACTGCACCTAGGAGTGTTTCGTTATCGAAGAACTCGCCTTCGCGAATTGACTTGGAGATCCGGGTAAGATCCTGATATACAATACGGCCTGCGCCAATATTCAAGTGACCTACTTCAGAGTTCCCCATTTGTCCTTCCGGCAGTCCAACCGCTTCACCGCAAGCAGTAAGTGTTGTATGCGGATATTTCGCCATATAACGATCATAATTCGGCTTCTTCGCTTGAGCTACTGCGTTACCCACTTCTGTGTTGCGCAGTCCAAAGCCGTCCATAATAATCAGAGCTACAGGTTTTGGTGCAGTCATCTTACTTCGCCCCCTGAACGAGCGCGATGTAGGATTCAGGCTCCAGGCTTGCTCCGCCTACCAATGCACCGTCAATATCGCTTTGTCCAAGATATTCAGCTACATTAGCTGGCTTCACGCTTCCGCCGTATTGAATAACAACAGCATTCGCTACATCTTCGTTGTACAGACCTTTAATGATGCTGCGGATGTAAGCAATGACTTCGTTCGCATCTTGTGCAGTTGAAGATTTGCCTGTTCCGATCGCCCAGATTGGCTCATAAGCTACGATGACTTGAGCTGCTTGGTCAGCAGCAAGTCCTGCAAAAGCCGCTTCTGTTTGCACTTTGCAAACATCCTTCGTTTGATCTGCTTCACGCTCTTCCAATTTCTCGCCTACACATACGATCGGTGTAAGACCATGACGGAATGCTGCGTGGACTTTCTTGTTCACGGTTTCGTCGGTTTCATTGAAGTACTGACGACGCTCAGAATGTCCGATTACAACGTAATCCACACCCAGATCCTTCAGCATCCCACCGCTGATTTCACCTGTGAATGCGCCATTGTCTTCAAAATGAAGGTTTTGTGCACCAATTTTGATATTCGTGCCTTTAACTGCTTCTACCAGAGCCGGCAGGTTCGTGAAAGGAGCACAAATCACGCTCTCCACGCCTTCTGCTTCGACTTTGCCTTTTACCGCTTCGATAAACGAAGTGGCTTCCGGTACAGTTTTAAACATTTTCCAGTTACCTGCGATGACTTTTGTTCTGCTCACCGTTTATCGCCTCCTCAAATGGGATTCAAATTTATTTATCGTTCAATGCCACAACACCTGGGAGTGCTTTACCTTCCATGAATTCCAGGGAAGCACCACCGCCTGTAGAGATGTGGTCCATTTTGTCAGCAAGATTAAATTTCTCTGCTGCTGCTGCAGAATCGCCGCCACCGATTACAGTGTAGCCTTCTGTTGCTGCACAAGCTTCTGCAACTTGACGAGTACCATGGGAGAATGGCTCAATCTCGAATACGCCCATTGGTCCGTTCCAAACAACCAGCTTGGAGTTCTTAATCACTTCAGCATATTTCGCACGAGTCTTCGGCCCGATATCAATACCTTCCCAATCTGCAGGAATTTCATCGATGTTTACGATCTTCGTTTCTGCATCTGCACTGAATTCTTTCGTAATCACGATATCTTCAGGAAGAAGGAAGTTTTTACCAAGCTTTTTCGCTTTTTCGATGAAGCTTAGAGCAACGTCCATTTTGGATTCATCCAGAAGGGACAGTCCAATTTCATGACCTTGAGCTTTGAAGAATGTGTATGTGAGACCTCCGCCGATCAATACGTTGTCTGCAAGATTCAACAGGTTGTCGATCACATCAATTTTGTCTTTTACTTTTGATCCGCCGATAATGGCTGTGAAAGGACGCTCTGGGTTGGACAATGCTTTACCAAGTACAGACAATTCTTTCTCCATCAATAGGCCGGATACAGCTGGAAGATGATGCGCGATACCTTCTGTGGAAGCATGAGCACGGTGTGCTGCACCGAATGCATCATTCACGAACAGGTCAGCCAGTTCTGCAAATTGTTTTGCCAGTTCTGGATCGTTTTTCTCTTCTCCAGGATAGAAACGGACGTTTTCAAGCACAAGCACGTCACCGTTGTTCAACTTCTCGATTTCTGCTTTAACTGCTTCGCCAACAGCCTCGTCCGCTTTTGCAACCGGTTTGCCAAGCAGCTCGGACAAACGGTTTGCAGCAGGTGTCAAACGAAGAGAATCAACGAACTCACCTTTTGGACGACCCATATGGCTTGCAAGAATCACTTTTGCACCATTCTCAATCAGAAACTTAATTGTTGGCAGTGTTTCACGAATACGAGTATCATCCGTAATCTTTCCATCTTCGAGCGGTACATTAAAATCGACGCGAACAAATACGCGCTTTCCTGTTACTTCTACATCACGTACACTTTTCTTGTTCATCTCCACGTTCCTCCTAAGCGCTATCTACCACAGCCAATCACCGGCATCTTGTGTGCAGTTGCCATCCGGCCTTAAGGTGGACAGCTCATTTTTATTAAACAGCAGCATGATATAAATAATAATCTCTATATAATGTAATCTTCTATATCCGGTATCCCCGGTTCTCTGGCATTAAAGATAAAATCATGGTGAAGAGGAGACCAAAAACCTTGTTCTCCTCTTCACCTTATTTTGAATTCCTATCGTTTGTCTTACAGACCTTTGCTTGCAATGTAAGCAGCGAGGTCTACGACACGGTTGGAGTAGCCCCACTCGTTGTCATACCAAGAAACAACTTTAACCATGTTGTCGCCTACTACCATAGTGGAGAGAGCGTCAATTGTGGAAGAAGCTGGGTCGCTGTTGTAGTCGCTGGATACAAGCGGCTCGTCGGAGTAGTTAAGGATCCCTTTCAGTGGTCCGTTAGCTGCTTCTTTAAGAGCTGCGTTTACTTCGTCTACAGTTACGTTTTTGCCAAGCTCAACAACCAGGTCAGTTACGGATACGTTCTTAGTAGGAACGCGCATTGCCATACCGTTCAGTTTACCTTTCAGCTGTGGCAATACAAGGCTAACAGCCTTAGCTGCACCTGTTGTAGAAGGAATGATGTTCTCAGCTGCTGCACGAGCACGACGAAGGTCTTTGTGCGGCAGGTCAAGTACTTGCTGGTCGTTAGTGTAAGAGTGAACAGTTGTCATCATACCTTTAACGATACCAAAGGACTCGTCAAGAACTTTAGCAAATGGTGCCAAGCAGTTCGTCGTACAAGAAGCGTTAGAGATTACTGTATGGTTAGCTGGGTCGTATTTGTCTTCGTTTACGCCCATAACAACTGTAATATCTTCGTTTGTAGCTGGAGCAGAGATGATTACTTTTTTAGCTCCGCCTTTAAGGTGAGCTTCTGCTTTTTCTTTTGCTGTGAAGATACCTGTGGACTCAACAACGATTTCAACGCCGTTAGCTGCCCAAGGCAGGTTCTCAGGGTTACGCTCAGCAAATACTTTAACTTCTTTGCCGTTAACGATCAGCGCACCTTCTTTAGCTTCTACAGTTGCGTTCAGACGACCATGAGTTGTGTCGTATTTAAGCAAGTGAGCCAAAGTGCTCACGTCTGTCAAATCATTGATTGCTACGATTTCTACATCGCTGTTGTTCAGCGCTGCGCGGAATACGTTACGTCCAATACGTCCAAAACCGTTAATACCTACTTTTACCATGAGTAAGTTCCTCCCAAGTTTTGCTTTAAATTTTTATATATTCAAGACAAGCCTGTTAAGGCCCATCAAGACAACGAATCCATAACTCTATAAATCTTTAACAATTTCAGCTGCTGCCGCTTCATCTATGACTAGAATATCTTCTTGTCCGAAGCGAAGCACCGCCTGTATCGAAGCTGCCTTGCTCTTACCGCCTGCAATAGCGATAACAACCTCGGTACGTCTGATATCCTCTAAGCGCATACCCAGGGTCAGCATCGTATGAACAATCTCGCCCTCGCTATTGAAATAATAGCCGAAGGATTCTGCCACGGCACCCTCATCACGTATTTCAGTGACCGTCTGTGGTGCCAGCTTGCGCCGTTTGGCCATTTCCATCGCACCGCCTATTCCGTGAATCACGATGCGCGCATTACGGATCATATCCAGAATTTCCTGTATGTTGGAGTCTTGTATCAGTGAATCATAGGCATGATTGCTTAATAGATCCGGTACATGCAAGAGCCGATATTGTGCTCCAAGCTTCTTCGCCATCATGGAAGCAATCGTATTCGCCTGAAGCTCCAAGCTCTCTCCAAGACCACCTCGTGCAGGCACGAGCCATACATCTCGCTTGGATGATGATGGGGTTAGATGCTCTGCAATCGCTGCTGTTGTGGAACCGCCCGTTACAGCTACCACATCCTCATCATGCATGACACTCAGCAGTGCTTTCGCTCCGGCGCGCCCCAGCTCTCGCTTAGCATATTCCGAATGCTCAGAATCCCCTGGAACGACAATGACCTTCTGAAGTCCATAAGTTCTTCTGATCTGCTCTTCCATCTCTGATAGTCCAAACAATTCCTTGGCTACAGGTTCAAGCATTTCAAGCAGCTCTTCTCCAGCCTGACTTATTCTCATTCCCACCGTTTCAATCTCAATGAGTCCTTGCGATTTCAGCAGATCCGTCTCTGCTCTGAGTACACGCTCCGTCATATCCATGGCGTTCGCAAGTGTTCTTCTGCCAATCAATTCCGAAATCATGATCTGGCGTAGAATCGTATATCTCTTCTTCATTACGTCCATGAGATCAGGTAGAAGCTGCTTCTGCACTTCTAATATCGTTCGCATGCTATCCACTTCCGCAAGCTCCTTCATTCCGGTCTCTGAGGTGGACTAAAAATGTCCCGGGTTAACTTTTTAAGTCCCACGTTTATTTTAACCAAATCTAACGTGGGATGCAAGGGGTCCAAAAGTATATTTTACAAAGCCGTTTCCCTTTATTCGCTTGTGTAAAATATCACAATTAAAAAAGCGATACCATCGGTTTTCATCCCTTCATCTATAGGTTGTACAAATATGTTCAACATCAAACTCTATCATGGAACTCTCTTGCAAATTTTTTCGCATTCAGATATAATCAATATTACTGTCATAGACAGTTACTTGAATGTGCGCCCGTGGTCCAACGGATATGACGTAGGCCTCCGGAGCCTGAGATCGAGGTTCGATTCCTCGCGGGCGCGCCATTACTATATAGTGGCTTCATATACATTTAACCGATGAAACCGAACAGGTTTCTTTTTTTATCAAATTAGTTTGACTTTCTTTGACTTTTTGTTTGAAATTGTTTATGATGTGGTTAATACGGAAACAGTAAGTATATGTAGATGAAGTTCCTGTTCTCGTGTCTCGTGAACTTAAGACTCTAAATTTTTTTGAGGAGGTTTTTCGCATGAGTTATATTCCTATGGTCGTAGAACAAAGCAATCGCGGTGAACGCGCTTATGACATTTATTCCAGACTGCTGAAAGATCGTATCATTTTCCTTGGCAGTGATGTCAACGATGTCGTCGCTAATTCCATCATTGCTCAAATGCTGTTTCTAGCTGCGGAAGATCCAGAGAAAGACATTCATTTATACATTAACAGCCCTGGCGGTTCCATCACGGCGGGTATGGCAATATATGATACAATGCAATTTATTAAACCCGATGTTTCCACGATCTGTATGGGTATGGCTGCTTCAATGGGTGCCTTCCTGCTTAACGCAGGTGCGAAGGGCAAGCGTTTTGCTCTCCCTAACAGTGAAGTGATGATCCATCAGCCGCTTGGTGGAGCGCAAGGCCAAGCCTCTGATATTGAAATTCGTGCACGCCGTATTCTCAAAATGCGCGATAAGCTGAACCACATCCTAGCTGAACGTACAGGTCAGCCTCTCGAACGCATTGAACGCGACACAGACCGCGATAACTTCATGTCCGCTGAAGAAGCGAAGGCATACGGATTGGTTGACCAAGTTCTTGAGTCTTCCACATCTGCGCAAGGTCTATAAGCTGTAATAACACCAAAATCCTCGTTCCTGATTTGAAGGGACGAGGATTTTATGTTTTTTTGAATACCATTTTTCAGTTTATTTAACACCATTGTGTAAAGCTCTGACATTGCTACTTCAGCTCATACCGTACTGTCAGCTGAGTAGACAACTTAATTTCTCCACTCTCAATTGCTGTGTTTGCACTGTCTTCGGCTTTACTAGTTGACTGCAATTCCAGCGACTCTCTGTGATAAGTAATGGGTTCGTCCAGACTTCCCTGGCTGACGCTGAGCACGATACCCAGCTGACGCTGAGCCGCATTCGCTATCGCTCCAGCTTTAAGCTTCGCATTCGCCATGGCCTTATCAATAACTTGTGTTTCAAACGCTTCGGTATCCTCTATCGAGAACACAACATTATCGATCTGATTCGCACCCGCATTTGTTGCAGCATCCAGCAGCTCGCCGACTTTCTCAAGATTACGGTAAGACACTTTGAGCGTATGATAAGCAGTGTAGCCTTTAATTTTCTGTCCATCCTTCTCGCTGTAAGTATAATTGGGCTGTACATAGAATTGATTGGTCTGAATATCCTTGCTGTCCACTTTCCAGGTATTCTTCAGCAGTGTATTAATCTTTTGAATTTTGGCTGCGTTCGCTTTTTGCGCTGCTGCAGCGGTATCCGCTTCTGATGATGCTCCAATCGACAAATAGGCAATATCCGGCTTAACTGCTATTTCACCTTTCCCTGTGACCGAAATGAAGTTCTGCATCGCTGCTGCCTCCTGGGCTAATGCTGTTCCCCCTGCAGACCAGCTCCATCCTCCAATTAATAGTGCTCCAGCGATGGCTGCGGCAGCGAAAGGTTTAATCCATTTCTTGTTCCCCACTTCATCTAACCTCCTTCAATTTGCAATCTATACCATTGGACGCAGTCCCTTAAAAAAAAGTTTCAATATGTACAAGCATGTCCAAAATACAAAAAAGCCCCGATTTTTCGTAATGTCATTAAGGCTAGGCTCTAGCTTAATGATATTGCGATTTCTCGGAGCTTTCTCTCTGTATTTTGGCGTTATAAAAAAGATGGTGAATTATTGGTTCTCCAGCTCTTCTTTGCTTACGAGACTTACTAAAGCGTTTACAGCCTGTTCTGAATCCGCACCCTCTGCACTAATGACTACTTCAGTCCCTGTGCTGATTGCAAGGCTCATAATTCCCATGATGCTCTTTGCATTTACTTTTTTATCATCTTTTTCCACAAAAATCTCAGACGAATACTTATTCGCTTCTTGTACGAATAGTGCGGCTGGTCTGGCATGAAGACCCGTCTTCAAACGGACTACTACCGGGTGCTTTGTCATGGAAACTTACCCCCTCTTCAAAATCTATACAACAATCAATACTTCATAATTATAAACATTATACCATTATAGCATGAATGAAACTAGAAAAAAAAAGAGTTATTGCTTATAACTTTGAGTTCGTAAATAAACCCTTCTCTGTTCTAATTTTTTCGGCCATTTCATCAATTTTGCGCAGGCGATGATTCACACCCGATTTGCTCACTGTCCCTTTTAGTAATTCCCCAACTTCCTTCAAATTAATATCCGGATGGGCAAGCCTTACTTCAGCGACTTCACGAAGCTTATCGGGCAGAGTATCAAGTCCCACTTCCTTATCCAGGAACTTGATGTTCTCAATCTGGCGGACTGCCGCACCAATCGTCTTATTCAAGTTGGCCGTCTCACAGTTCACAATCCGGTTCACTGAATTCCTCATGTCCCGCATAATTCGAACGTCCTCAAATTTGAACAGCGCCTGATGAGCACCGATAATGCTCAGCATTTCAATGATCTTTTCGCCTTCTTTGATGTAAAAAATAAAGCCTTTTTTTCTTTCGATGCAGCGTGCATTCAGATTGAACTCATTCGCAAGATCAACGAGGGCCTGGCAATGCTCTTCATACATGGATGCAATCTCCAGATGATAGGAAGATCCTTCGGGATTGTTCACCGATCCACCAGCCATGAAGGCACCCCGCAAGTAAGCCCGCTTACAGCAGTTCTTACGGATAACCTCTTCCTCTATGCCTGGTGTGAACATAAAGCCTTCCGAAACGATGTGAAGCTCCTTCAAAATTTCCTGAACTCTTGCCGGAATTCGGACGATATATACATTATTCTTTTTGAGCCGCATTTTTTTACGAACCAACAGCTCGGTATGCACTTGAAAGTGTTTTTTGAGCAAAGAATAAATTCGCCTTGCTATCGCGGCATTCTCCGTAGAAACATCCAAAATAACCTTTTTGTTCGAGAGCTGAACCGCTCCAAGCATACGGATGAGTGCTGACAGTTCCGCTTTTTCACAGCAGGGCTCACTTTCGATCATGGTTAGTTCTTTTTTGGTCTGTGCCGCAAACGACAAGGGTCTCACCTCTTTCGAATCATCCAATTTTGAACGAGTGTATAGATATGATGACTGAGCTTATTCGCATCATGTCTAAGATAGGTCCTGTACAATACAAGCCGATCTGCAATACACTCGTTAGACAACTTTAGAATTTCTTCCAGATCCATCTGTACAGGCTTAGCACCTTTCTCTGCATACATCTCCTGTACCGGCTCTGGTATATCTCCATTATTTACAATAACGTAGTCAAACAATCTCGTCCCAATATGCGCATCAATAGCTTTTAGATGATCACTTACTGTATACCCGTCGGTTTCCCCTGGCTGGGTCATCACGTTGCAAATAAAGATCTTCGCTGCCTGGGAAGCAACCACAGCTTCTGCCAATTTGGGAACGAGCAGATTGGGCAGTATACTGGTGTAAAGGCTGCCAGGACCCATAATAATGGCATCCGCTTGTTCAATAGCTGCAACAGCCTCTGGCAACGGCTCCACGTGGTCCGGTTCAAGGAATACACGTTTAATCCGGCCGCCATGTTCAGGGATCTGTGACTCACCGGTTACGATTGTGCCATCTTCCATTTCTGCGTGCAGGACGACTGCCTCACCAGCAGCGGGAAGCACCTGTCCTCGTACTGCAAAGACGCGGCTGATCTCTCGGACTGCTGTTACGAAATCGCCCGTAATATCTGTCATGCCTGCCAGGATAAGATTGCCAAGACTATGTCCTGCTAAACCATTACTTCCACTGAAACGATAATTAAGCAATTCTGACATCAGCGGTTCCACATCAGCAAGTGCTGTGAGTACATTACGGATATCGCCGGGAGGCGGCATTTGCAGCTCATCGCGCAATATGCCTGAGCTCCCCCCGTCGTCAGCTACCGTAACGATTGCCGTGATATCAAGCGGCTTATTCTTTAACCCCCGCAGCATAACAGACAGCCCCGTACCCCCGCCCATTACGACGATATGCGGACGTTTCATTTGTTCAACAGCCACTTTCATCACTTCACCTTCTATAAGAAGTTGCTCAAGTTAAGCTATTTATCACCTAGGCGAATCAATTTCATAATACCTTTAGCTGCTTCAATCAAGGGTATATATAGATCAAAATGATTTTATTTGTCTATATATAGTTTCAAATCACCTTTAAATTTATTTATGAAATTGATTCAGGCAAGAGCGGATTATACATCATAAACCTCCGCAATGGCTATTATTAGGATAAACTTTTACACAATATGCTCACCATTGATTCTTTCGGTCAGCCTGTAGAATGGTCATGTTCTGTCCCTTAAGGTGAATTGTGCCTACCTGCAACTTGTCTGTACTAAATCTCGTAATTCTGACGCATTAATGACGATCTCGATCCGCATCTCGATGAGTTACAGATACAGATTCCGTCTCGCTGGCGCCAAGCATCTTGCCAAGGTATTCAGAAATGGCAACCGAGCGGTGCTTGCCGCCTGTGCAGCCAATCCCAATAATGACTTGACTCTTCCCTTCCTTCCGGTATTGCGGAATAAGAAAATGCAGCATATCCAGCAGCTTTGTTAAAAAGGACTGCGTCTCTGGCCATTTCATAACATATTCATAGACATCACTGTTCTGTCCAGTATTTGGACGCAGATGCTCCACGTAATGAGGGTTCGGCAAGAACCGTACATCAAATACAAGATCAGCATCAATTGGAATTCCGTATTTGAATCCGAACGACGTTACATTGACCGAAAGCATATTCGCCTCAAGATGTGAGAAGCGGGAAATGATGCGCTCCTTCAGCTGAGCAGGCTTCATATTACTGGTATCGATGACCTGGTTAGCTGAATTTTTGAGCTCCTCCAGCATCTTGCGCTCCAGTCTTATCCCGTCAAGCGGCATACCATCAGGTGCAAGCGGATGACGGCGTCTGCTCTCCTTATAACGCTGTACTAATACTCCATCTTGTGCATCCAGGAACATGATCTCACAATGGATTGTGAAGTGATCCTTGATGTAGTTTAAAGATTCGGACAATGCCGTAAAAAATTCACGTCCCCGTAAATCAATGACGAGCGCCACTTTAGAGATCTTCCCGTTTGACTGTACAATGAGCTCCGCAAACTTAGGAATGAGCACCGGAGGCAGGTTATCGACACAGAAGAAGCCCAGATCTTCAAGACTTTGCACTGCAATCGTCTTCCCTGCTCCTGACATCCCTGTAATGATAATAAGGGTTGCTCCTCCTGCTGGTGAATTTTCACCTTCTGACATGAATATCCCCCCTATCAATTTCAGTTCGTCCAGTATGATTTCTTGTATGGATTAAGATCGAATCAACAATCCTGCGGCTCCGACGATTCCTGCATCATTACCAAGTGTGGCCGGTACAATAGATACCCCTTCTTGCAGAGGTTCAGGCGTGTAACTCGCAAATACGCTGCGTACTTCGTCGAACAGGATGTTTCCTGCCTTCGATACACCGCCACCGATAATATATGCTTGCGGATTCAGTACAGCTGTCACTGCAGCCAGGGATTTACCCAGATAGAAAGCTGCACGATGAACAATGCGAAGAGCTACCTCATCTCCTGCTTTGGCTGCATCGAACACGTCCTTCGCCATAATTACCGGGACTGTACTGAGGCTCGTGTGATCTCCGCGCTCTACAGCATCCTTCGCCATACGAATAATACCCGTTGCGGATGAAACGGTTTCTAAACAGCCCATCTTGCCACAGCCGCATTTAATAGCCTCAAGATCCGGCACAATGCTGACATGACCAAGCTCTCCGGCCATACCCGAGAAGCCTTGATAGATCTTGCCATTAATAATAATTCCACCGCCAACGCCTGTTCCAAGCGTATAGCACACACAATTCTCAACGCCTGCGCCCGCACCCGCCCATGCCTCGCCAAGTGCTGCTACATTCGCGTCATTATCTATTTTGACAGGCTTGCCAAGTCTTTCTTCGAGAATGGAACGAATTGGAACATCTCGAAATCCTACGTTGGGTGCGAGAATAACAATTCCTTCACGCACATTAGTGAATCCGGCAACTCCTGCACCAACTCCTGCAAGCCGGTCCCAACTGTATGGTGACTCCTCTACGATTTGACGGACATACTTTTCGATGTTGTCAATAACAGTATCTACACCTTTGTCCACTTCTGTAGGTCCTTCATAGGTATGTAGAAGTTTTCCTTGCTCGTCGCAGATTCCGACTTTGATCGCCGTTCCGCCCAAATCCACTCCAACGTAGATATTTTCAGACATTGCTAGCAAGCCACCTTTATCATCTGTAATATTTATTCTTACGTTATCACTATAATTGAAGGAACAAAGTCGGTCAAGACGAAGAAAGTGCTAAAACACTTGACAAAAAACGACCTGTAACAAAAAATTCTTGGATGCTCTCTGCAGAATTTTAGCTGAAAAGCCGTGCATAAAATCAGCCGCGCACAATAGGATCGTGCCCGGCTGGTCATTTGAAGCTTATATTCATTATGGATTAAGTGTCTCGCTCCAGTCATGTGTCATGCTGCCTTCCAAAAACTTCTCACAGTCCATAGCGGCCATACAGCCTGAGCCCGCTGCCGTAATTGCTTGGCGATACTTCGTATCTTGAACGTCGCCGCAAGCAAACACCCCTGGAATATTCGTTTCCGTTGTGCCTGGATTAACCGCAATGTAACCTCCGGCATCCAGTGTAATCTGCTCTTTCAAGAACTCCGTATTTGGACGATGTCCAATCGCGACAAACACGCCGGAAGCTTCAATCAACTCTTCCTCGCCCGTCTCATTGTTCTGAACCTTGAGACCTTTGACCCCTGACTCCTCCACAACGACCTCAAGCGGAGTCCGATTAAGAGCCCAATCCACTTTTTCATTCCCACGTGCACGGTCCTGCATAATTTTTGAAGCGCGGAGCTCCTCGCGGCGGTGAACGACGGTTACGCTGGAGGCAAAGCGAGTCAAGAAGTTTGCTTCCTCCATCGCTGAATCTCCTCCGCCAATAACGACAATTTTCTTGCTTCGGAAGAAGAAACCATCACAAGTCGCGCAGGTGCTAACACCGCGGCCTACATTTTCTTTTTCCCCTGGAATACCCAAATACTTGGCAGAAGCACCTGTCGAGATAATAACTGCATCGGCTGTTATTTCCTCCCGACCTTCCACTTTGATCCGGAATGGACGAACAGACAAGTCGATGTCGTCCACCCAGCCGCTCTTAAACTCTGCCCCAAAGCGTTCAGCCTGCTTACGCATGTTATCCATCAGCTCGGGACCTAGAATACCTTCGGGAAAGCCCGGAAAGTTCTCTACCTCTGTTGTGGTTGTCAATTGTCCTCCCGGCTCAAGACCCTCGATTACGAGTGGATTCATACTCGCACGAGCCAAATATATGGCTGAAGTCAGGCCTGCTGGTCCTGTTCCAATAATAACCGATCTATAGTGAGACATACTAATACCTCCCTAGCGTTTATTGTGGAATGCTACGATTTCTTCTCCTTCAGAGCTTGAAAGATGTGTTCCATACGATGCTGAATATCACATACACGATCAATTTGTTTCACGTATCTGCTTACAGTTGATGCTGAAATCCCGTATCTTTGAGCCAGTTCTGAATACGTTATTCCCTTAGACACATACTTCATCGTCAAATATTCCAGGGCAGCTGACCACCCTTCCACATGCTGAATGGTTGGCATGTCAGGAGACACTCTCATCAGATAGTCTGCCCATAAATATTGAACACCTTCACGCAAATGCTCAGATCGTTTGTGCATCTCCTCAAGTGCCATGTCTAAGACTGCCTGCTGCTGATCATCCAGTACGGGTGAAGGCTCCTGCCCCTGCTCGCTCCGGCCAAAAAGGTATTGTGTCAGTACCGGTGTGCCTTGACCGTAAGGATTCGCTGAGGATTCAGAAGCTCCAGTATCCACATCAGATTCGTTCAGATCTCCAATCTCACGTAGTACAGAGAGCGCCATTTGCTTCAGTTCCAGACTCTGTTCCTCCTCCAAAAAAGAGGTAAGGGCCTGCTGAACCTCATAGTCCCCGATAATCTGAAGCGCCCGAATCACATTAGCCTTCGTCGGATCATCGCCGCGATGAAGAGCCCAGAAGAAAGAAGAACGAATTAAAGGATCTTTTTTGATATCTTCAGGCACATGGCTTCCATACTTCTCCCACAAACGAAACTGCTCTTCAAACGGTAAGTGATAGTGATAGCTTACAGGACCCACTCTTTGATCCATTTTTCTCGAATGAAGCTGGTCCAAATAAAACTTCGGCACCTCTGAGTCCGGATCCAGCTTGCTGACCATCTGCCACAGACGATTCGCCGTATCATACTTTTCCGTATTGCAAGCAGCGACGGCCGTATAATGCACGAGCGAAGGATCATTCGCTGCTTCCCCGCTCCTTAGCAGCCGGCGGAAATGCATATAGGCAGCTTCGTGCTGACCCATTATCCCCATCGTAGTGCCCAGCTTAAATACATGCTCTTGTTCAAACGGAACCAAGGTCAAGAGCTGCTTCAAGAGAAGTGCAACTTGCTCTTCGTCTCCATCATTCTGATAAAAAATCGCCAGATTGCACAGCGCATGCAAATTGCCGGGCTCCTGCTCAAGCAGATCATATATCGTTTGCTTGGCTTTTGGGAATCGTCCCATATAATAATAAGCCAGAGCTAGATTGTTGCGCGCGGATACAAAATCGGGATGCTCGGAAGCAATGCTCTCCAGCATTTCTGCTGCCTGTGCAAACTTGCCTTCCTCCAGCAAACTGCGTGCAACATCATGCTCTGCAACACCTTCTCTTGCTTTAATCCTTTTTACATGAAGCTTGCGTTTGAGTTCGTGAGATAGAAGCTCTATCATTTCTTCTGCTTCTTCGAGAAAGTGCCCTTGCTCATCCTCCTCCAAATAGGTCACCAGTGCTTCCTCTGCAGATTCAAACTGCTCCATGTTGGCATAGTTATTGGCCATATAGAAGTAGCATTCTGTCATTCCAGAATCAACGTGCTTCATGATATGTTCCAATACTTCATTCGAGCCGGCATAATCACCCATCTCTGATAATATACCCGCCATATTAAAATGATTCACCGGATTGTCCGGTTCATATTCAACAGCTTTGCGAAAATATTTAAGCGCCTTGTCATAATGATTGCGATCCAGCTCGCGGACGGCTCTTTCAAAGAAGAAAGAAGCATCGAGATGAACCTGTATAACATTATTAGAAGAGCTGTCAGTCCGCTGTGGCTTGCTTTTCATATGTGCCAAGGCACCTCCCTATAACATACAATTTCATACTCTCCAGTATAACATAATCTGAGCAAGTCTTCGCCGGTATTGCAAAACTATGCACTCCATGAAAATTTATACTATCCACCATCAAAAGAATCAATATCTTCATACCGTTGTTTGCTCTAATCAAGCGTATATAGATCAACAATAAAAAAAGCTCTCCCTATAGACGGGAGAACTTCTATACACCAGCATCCTTAAACAACGTAGCGATTGAGCCGCCATCTAGAATAATACGAATGGCCCTCGCCAGCATGGGTGCAACCGACAAGACCGTGAAACACGATGGATCACCGGACTCCGGCAGAGCAATAGAGTCGGTAACTACAATCTCAGAGATGTGAGGGTGCGTAAGCCTTTCCAAGGCAGGCCCTGAAAAAAGACCATGCGTCGCGCTTACAATAGCAGAGCCGGCCCCTCTCTCCTTAAGCCCCTCCACCACATTTACAATGGTCGTACCTGTATCAATTAGATCTTCAATGATGATTGGTGTTCTGCCATCTACATCCCCGATGACATGAGTAATAACTGATTCATTATGATTGGGACGCTTCTTGATCATAATGGCGAATGGCGAATCCAGCCTGCTGGCCAGCTTCTCCGCCATGGAGGCCCGGCCTGCATCCGGCGACACAATTACCGGATTCACAATATTCTTACTCTTCAAGTAGTCACATATCAAGTCAAGAGCCGTCAAGTGATCCACAGGTATATTGAAGAAGCCTTGGATCGCAGCGGCGTGCAAATCTATCGTTACAATTCTGCTCGCACCCGCTGTCGTCAGTACATCAGCCAGCAGCTTGGCAGAGATCGGCTCACGCGGTGCAGATTTGCGTTCCTGCCTTGCATAGCCGTAGTAGGGCAATATGACATTAACCGTCCGTGCAGATGCCCGCTTGGCGGCATCAATCATCACGAGCAGCTCAACAAGCAGCTCATTGATCGGTCTCGACAGCGATTGTACTAGGAACACATCACAATTTCGGATCGTTTCCTCATAGTGGACATATATCTCACCGCTCTGGAAACGGGCTATCTTGATCTTACCCGATTCGACTCCAAGCTTGCGGCAAATATTTTGCACGAGCTGAGGGTTAGACGATCCCGAAAATATACGGAGAGAATGCTGCATACATGCCTCCCGAATCAAATTTTAGACATCACTACCGAGCACTTCATTTTTCAGCCTTATATTTCCATTATACTCTGCAACGACTGGATTACAATGGAACAGACGACCGTTTTCGCTGCTCGAATACGGCAAGTTCTGTATATCCGATTTCCCGTAGAAGATCTCTTGCCTGATCGACATGCTCACCCACTTTTGCCGGATCATGCGCATCTGATCCAACCGTGATTGGAATGTTCAATACAAAGGCTTTCTCAAGTATTCGCCGGCTCGGGAACATTTCGGCACAAGGCTTGGATAGACCAGACGCATTCAGCTCTATTGCCAACTTGCTCGCTGCAATGGTCTTAAGGACAGATAATTCCAGCTGCAGCCATTCCTCTGCTTCCGATGACTTTGGTGTATAACCGAAACGCTTGATCACATCGATGTGCCCAAGATAATCATAGAGACCTGAGCGCGCCGCCTTCTCAACCGCATCGTAATACGTCTTGTACACTTCAAGGACATCCTTGTTCTCCCAGTTGTGCACCTGCCGATAATCCGAAATGTCCCATTCCTTAAGGAAATGAACGGATCCAATGACATAATCAAAAGGATAGGCGTTAATGATCTGCTCAATCTTCTCTTCAAATCCCTCGATATAGTCTCCCTCTAGACCGACAAGCACCTTAATTTGTCCCTTGTACTTTTCCCTAAGTGATAGGCACTCCTCCACGTAACGGGGGAGCTCCTCCATTGGCATCGCCATTTCAGGATAATACGTTGCCGGATTGACATGGATCAGCGGCATGTGGTCCGACAGCCCAATTTGACTGTAGCCGAGCCGAACTGCTTGCTGTACATAGGCTTCCAGTTCTCCTACCGCATGTCCACATCTGGCATGATGTGTATGGAAGTCGATTAGCATAGACATAGAGTCCCCACCTGCCTTAATCCCGGCGTGGACGTTCATGGCGAAGACTGAGCTCCTGCATGATTTCATCCAGTGGAAGCTTCCGCTCTTCAAGAAGAACGAGCAAATGATAGATCAGGTCACTGACCTCGAGTCTAAGCTCTTGGTTATCCTTGTTCTTGGCAGCGATGATCGTTTCTGACGCTTCCTCACCAATTTTCTTAAGTATCTTATCTACGCCTTTATCGAACAGATATGTCGTGTACGCACCTTCTGGACGCTCCTTCTCGCGCTCTGAGATGACACGCTCCAGCTCCGCCAGCACATCAAACCGGCTGCCTGCCTGCACTTCTGCACCAGCCTCACCAGTACCGGACACATAAGCCCTCGCCTGATTCACACCACTAAGTTCACGGAAGAAGCAGCTGTTCTCACCCGTATGGCATGCTGGTCCTTTGGGATTCACCAGTACGAGCAGCGTATCTCCATCACAATCATATTTTAATGAAACAATCGACTGCACATTGCCGGACGTCGCTCCTTTATTCCATAGCTCACCCCGTGAACGGGACCAAAACCAGGTCTCTCCCGATGAGATCGACTTAAGCAGCGACTCTTCATTCATATAGGCCATCATCAGCACTTCTTTGGTGTCCGCATCCTGAACAATAGCAGGGACAAGCCCTTTTTCATCGAAACGGACTGCTTCTATTGCTAGTTCTGTACTCATCGAATTTCAACCCCTTTGGATTTCAGCTGCTGTTTGAGATGCGGTATAGCGATCTCTTTATAGTGAAAGATCGTTGCAGCAAGCCCTGCATCTGCTTTGCCTTCTGTGAACACTTCTTCAAAATGCGCTTCTTGCCCTGCACCGCCTGAAGCAATAACGGGAATCCAGACTGCCTCACTCACAGCCTTCGTCAGTGCGATATCAAATCCGTCCTTCGTTCCGTCTGTATCCATGCTCGTAAGCAGCAATTCTCCAGCTCCCAGCTGCTCAGCTCGTTTGACCCAATCCAGTGCTCGAATGCCCGTTGCCTTTCTTCCGCCGTGTGTATATACCTCCCAGTCGTTGATCGACTCGTTCCACTTGGCATCAACAGCAACCACAATACACTGAGATCCAAACCGCTGTGCACCTTGAGTAATTAAATCAGGGTTCAGTACAGCTGCTGTATTAATCCCGATTTTATCCGCACCCGCACGCAAAATTTTCTTCATATCATCCACATGCTTAATTCCCCCGCCTACCGTGAAAGGAATCGCAATTTCTCCAGCGGTTTGACGGACGACCTCGATCATCGTTTCCCGTCCTTCTGCTGAAGCCGATATATCCAAGAAGACAATCTCGTCTGCACCTTCCTTATCGTATAAGGCAGCAAGCTCTACAGGATCACCGGCATCTCTTAGATTGACGAAATTGACTCCTTTTACAACTCTGCCGTCCTTCACATCCAGGCATGGTATGATCCGCTTGGCCAGCATAGGTTCACCCTCCTCTCCTCTATTTCGTCTATGTTAAACCACTGTTATTGATCGTTTCGATGGCCTGCCTCAGATCAACGGCACCCGTATACAATGCCTTTCCAACGATTGCGCCGCTGACGCCCTGATCTCTGTATCTGTGAAGACGCACAAGATCCTCCATCGTGCTGACTCCTCCTGATGCAATGACCTGCTGTCCACTGACTTCAGCTAATGATACAATGGCTTCAATATTTGGCCCCTGCATCATTCCGTCTCTCGAAATATCCGTGAAAATAAAAGTCTTAGCTCCGTATGCGGCAAGCTCCTTGGCGAGTACCTCTGCTTTGACCTGAGAAGTTTCAAGCCAGCCTCTCGTCGCAACATAGCCATCTCGTGCATCAATGCCAATAGCCACCTTGTCACCATATGAAGCTAGTACGGTTTCTGTAAATTTTCGATCCTCGATTGCCGCAGTGCCGAGAATAACCCGACTGACGCCAAGAGACAGAAGCTGTTCCACATCCTCTATTCGGCGGAGACCGCCTCCGACTTGTACAGGAACATTTACAGCGGAAGCAATCTGTCCGATTACTTCTGCATTAACTGGCTTGCCTTCCTTTGCTCCATCAAGATCGACCAAATGAATGAAGGTGCCCCCTTGTGCTTCCCATTCCTTAGCGGCTGCAACCGGATTGTCGTTGTACACAGTCTCCTGGTTATAGTCTCCTTGTACCAGCCTTACACATTTGCCGCCTAGAATATCAATGGCTGGATATATAGTGAACAAAGACATACTAATTCAGGCCTCCCCCATCTTCTCTTGATTCTCACATCAACTTGAACTATCGCTACATTATGTCCTCAAGACCTCATTCAGAAGCTTCTGCTAAACGCAGAAAATTGTTTAAGAGCTGCATCCCAAGCTTCCCGCTCTTCTCGGGATGAAACTGCATACCATACACGGAGCCATGGCCGACAATGGCCGTCACCGGATAACCATAATCTGTAACCGCCAGCAGATTTGATTCTACTTCAGGCTTAGCGTGATAAGAATGGACAAAGTACACATGGCCTTCCTCCAGTCCTTCAAACAGGGGGCTGTCCTGATGTATAAATTCGAGCTCATTCCATCCCATATGCGGAACCTTGTAATCTGCCCTCTCTTCGAACCTTATAACATTCCCCGGCAAAATACCG
The DNA here is from genome assembly GCF_042678545.1 of Paenibacillus provencensis. Classification (NCBI taxonomy): domain Bacteria; kingdom Bacillati; phylum Bacillota; class Bacilli; order Caryophanales; family Paenibacillaceae; genus Paenibacillus; species Paenibacillus provencensis. The sequence goes on from NZ_JBHTKX010000010.1 coordinate 68,501, forward strand.
AGACCCTCATGATTCCCGTGCTCCTCACTTCTGCTGAATAGCAGCTGCATTCCTAGACAAATGCCGAGCAGCGGTGTTCCATCCTCGCTCACCTGCTTAATGACGGTATCAAGCTTCGCTTCCCGAAGATGCTGCATCGCATCTCCAAATGCCCCTACACCCGGCAGAATGACGCCGGCAGCCCCTAGAATCTCTTGTTCATCCCCTGTTACCAGTGCGGTATAACCCAGTCTTTCGACAGCCTTGCTTACGCTGTGCAGGTTCCCCATTCCGTAATCAACAATGGCTATGGTCATAAGGCTACAGCACTCCCTTCGTTGATGGCACACCGGTAACACGCGGATCGACTGCTGTCGCTTCATCCAGTGCTCTTCCGAGCGCCTTGAACACAGCCTCGATCATATGATGGGTATTTTGTCCGTAATGAACGATAACGTGAAGCGTAATTCGTGCCTCAAGCGCGAACTTCCACAGAAATTCCTGTACCAGCTCTGTGGAGAAGCTTCCTACCTGCTGGGAAGGATACTCTGCCCGATATTCAAAGTGCGGACGATTGCTGATGTCAATGACAACCTGCGCCAGAGCCTCGTCCATCGGAACAAACACACTTGCATACCGCTTGATTCCTTTTTTATCGCCTAATGCAGTTAGCAACGTTTGCCCCAGACAAATGCCGATATCCTCCACCGTGTGATGGTCATCAATTTCAATATCGCCTTTGGCGACGACTTGGAGATCAAATTGCCCGTGCTTCGTGAACAAGTCAAGCATATGGTTCAGAAAAGGTACATCTGTCTCAATCTCGGAACGACCTGTTCCATCCACACCGAAGGCAAGCTGAATGTCGGTCTCGTTCGTTTTTCGGCTGACACTTGCTCCGCGGCCTTCTTCAATAAAACTGTTAACGCTGTTGTCCTGATTTCCCATTTTACGCCTCCGCTCTCCAGCATCTCGCTCTTATTTCGTTATGATTGTTTTGATATTTATACTCTTGCTTAAAGCAAACGCAGGGCAGTTAGAAATCATCTTATGCAATTAATTGCGTTCCTGCTGTAATCTAATTTCAATCGCTCGTGCATGCCCTTCTAATCCTTCATGACGAGCCAGCTCCATAATGGCTTCTCCATTCCTGAGGAGCGCTTCCTTGCTGTAATAGATAAGACTCGATTTTTTCGTAAAATCGTCCACATCGACCGGCGATGCATATCTTGCCGTTCCGTTGGTCGGAATAATATGATTCGGCCCTGCAAAATAATCCCCTACCGGCTCAGAGCTGTACGGTCCGAGAAAGATTGCTCCAGCATGACGGATATAAGATACATAAGCCATCGGCTCCGCCACCATCACTTCAAGATGCTCCGGCGCCAGCTGGTTCACAACCTCAATGCCTTCAAGCAGGGAGCTGACGACGATAATCGCTCCATGCGCCTCGACCGAAGCTCTCGCAATGTCTTCTCTCGGCAGCTTGCTAAGCTGTTCTTCCACCTCTCGCTGTACCTCTTCAGCCAGCTGCTGGGATGTCGTCACAAGGATGGCGGACGCCATTTCGTCGTGCTCCGCCTGAGATAACAGGTCGGCGGCAACATAGTCCGCTTTCGCGGTTTCATCCGCCAGGACCACAATTTCGCTCGGGCCTGCAATACTGTCGATATCGACGGCCCCGAACACCTCACGCTTCGCGAGCGCCACATAAATATTGCCCGGTCCACAGATCTTGTCGACCTTCTGGATGCTCTCCGTGCCGTAAGCCAAGGCGGCAATCGCCTGCGCGCCGCCCACCCGGTACATCTCGTTAACGCCTGCTTCCGCAGCAGCCACGAGAATGTACGGGTCAACGCCTTCGCCGCCGCTCGTAGCCGGCGGCGTCACCATCACAATCTCACGCACACCGGCCACCTGTGCTGGAATGACATTCATCAGCACAGAGGAAGGATATGCTGCCTTGCCACCCGGCACGTAGACACCGACACGGTCCAGCGGCCGGATAATCTGTCCGAGCAGACTTCCATCAGGCTCAAAGTCCATCCAGGAACTTCGTTTCTGTTTCTCATGAAATTTACGTATGTTGTGCGCAGCTGCTCGAATCGCGGTGATAAATGAAGGCTCCACTACATCATAAGCTGCATTCATCTCCGCCTCGGTCACCTTCAGCTCCGCTGCACTTATTTCGGTCCGGTCATGGAGAGCAGTATACTTTAGCACAGCTGCATCTCCATCGCTCCGGACATCCTGAATGATTTGACGAACCGCTTCATTTTGTTCCTTCGTTCCATAATCCACATCACGCTGTAGACGAAACTCCTTCGCCGGTACGATTCTCATCTTCCAATCCTCCTTTATCGACATACTTTCAGGGCAACAATCCTTTATTTATCTTGTTAAGTATTCAGTTGCTTAATTGTTCATTCCATAAAGCAAGGTCATGTTGAACCTTATATTGTCAGGGGTTACATCAATGAAGCTGCTCCATCATTTCATGCCGTGAACTATTTATCATCTATTCAGCAGGTGCTGTAATAACCTGCTGCAATGCATCACATAAACTCTGAATCTGTGCATTCTTCATTCGGTAGCTTACCCGGTTTGCAATCAATCGGCTAGTGATCTCAAACATGCTTTCGAATTCAATGAGCCCGTTCTCGCGAAGCGTCTGTCCGGTCTCGACCATATCAACGATCCGGTCGGCCAAACCGATTAATGGAGCAAGCTCAATTGACCCGTTCAGCTTAATGACCTCTACTTGCTGGCCCTGCTCCCTAAAATACTGTGAAGCCACATTCGGATATTTCGTGGCCACTCGCTGCCTGATGCCTGGCTCCCAGTCCGGTAGTCCGATGACCGACATTCGGCAGCGAGCGATCCCTAAATCAAGCAGCTCATACACGTCTTTGTTTTCCTCTAACAAGACATCCTTACCGACAATACCGATATCGGCTGCTCCATACTCTACATAAGTTGGAACATCTACCGGCTTGGCCATAATAAATTCAAGCTGTGCCTCTGGCAGTGGAATGACCAGCTTGCGGGATTCATCGATATCCGCTGGAATTGCAATGCCTGCCGCACGAAACAGCTCAGAAGCTTTCTTATATATTCTTCCTTTCGGCATAGCTACCTTCAAAATTTCGCTCATGCTTGATACTCCCTCCCTCTGCCTTCTGCTGACTTATATTGAATTACTGTAAGTATATACCTTCTCATATTTTCCCTGGAGCATAGACACCGCATAGTTGGAGCCCTGCTCCCCCATTTCTATTGCCTGGTTATAACAATCGTCATCTCTTCCCATCAGCCTGGTTACAACAATCCGTCCTTCGCTTCTCATCTCGCCTGCCCGTGACAAAGCCTCTGCCCGGTGCTCCTTGGTATATTCAATAAGTACAGGGAGCGGCTGTTCTACACGAATTCCTCTTACTCCGTCGACAATTCGGTTTGTCTTGAGAGCAAAACCGGTAGCAGGCACATCTTTTCCAAATTGCTTCAGCAATTTGTCATATCTGCCTCCGCTGCATACGGGTGAACCCAGCTCTGCTGCGTATCCCTCAAAGGTCATACCTGTGTAATAAGAAAAGTCACCAATCATCGTCAGATCAATCAGAACATGCTGTGATACGCCGTAGGCTTCTAGCACTTCCCACACGCTGCAGAGATGGTTCATGGAGCTGCGGGCTTCACTGCTTGCACTCAGCTGTTCTGCCTTGCTGCAAATCTCCTTCCCTCCACGTAGGCGGAGAATCGCGTTCATCCGTTCCTTCGATTCATCTTCCAAAGGCAATGCATCAATCTTCTCACGATAACCGACATAGTCACGTTTCAGCAGGACTTCCTTAAGCTCCTTCTGCAATTCCTTCTGACCCGGAACAATCTCTTCAAAGAGTCCGTTCAAGAATCCTACATGTCCCATCGCAATCTTGAAGGACTGAACTCCTGCAGCTTTCAAAGAAGCAATAGCCAGAGCGACAACCTCTGCATCCGCTTCCGGCGAGTCGTCTCCAACCAGCTCCACACCGGTCTGAAAGAATTCCGCTTCCCTTCCTGCTTCCTCTTCGATCGCCCGAAACACATTTGCATGATAAGACAGACGCAGAGGCAGCTTCTCCTCCTTGAGAAGTGAAGATACAACCCGTGCAATCGGTGCTGTCATATCAGAACGAAGGACAAGTGTAGTTCCCCGATTATTAAGCAGTTTAAATAGCTTCCGATCCGAGGTAGAGCTGGCAACACCCACGGTGTCATAGTATTCCATGGAGGGTGTTATGATCTGACGATATCCCCAGCTGCCCATGCACTCCAGTACCCGATGCTCGATGCGGCGCAGTTTATCAACCACATGAGGCAGATAATCGCGTACACCAGCTGGTTTTTCGAAACCCTTTGGTTTAGACATATGAATTTCCCCTCATTATTTATATTTTAATCACGAATAATATCTTTATTGCGTTAATGTACTACCAATCTAACAAATTAAAGAATTATTCGATATAATATCACGTCTTCCATGGCACGTCAATTCACCTTGAATTGCAAGAGGTTGTCTGCACTCACAATAATGAAGCTTTTTTATATGCAAAAAGGACCTGCAGCGGGTCCTTTTTCTATCCAAGTCATACCTATTCTGTTTCTGTTGACTCACTATCACTGGGGATAACGGCCCTAGACTTCAGCTCACGAAGCGGATTGCCGCCAACAAAAGCACCCGGCGCAACATCCTTATGAACAACGGAACCGGCAGCAACGACCGCACCATCTCCAATGGTGACTCCAGGCAGGATCGTTGAATTTGCTCCAATCAGCACATTATCACCTATGATAACATCTCCTAGCCGATATTCCTTAATGAGATACTCATGTGCGAGAATTGTAGTGTTGTATCCAATGACGGAGTTTGTGCCAATCTTGATCCTTTCCGGAAAAAACACATCCACCATCACCATAAGTCCAAATGCGGTATAATCTCCTACCTTCATACGAAGCCGGCTTCGATAGATCCAGTTCTTTAATGGCAGGATAGGGCAGTATCTTGAGAGCTGGATCCAGATGAAATTGCGAACCCCTTTAAAGGGACTCACCGTACGGTAAATATGCCATAGTGCATTGTGCCCCTCTACAGGATAACGCTCCACCTTTCTCACGATTACTGCTCCTTCTGGATTATAGTCAATATATCGTTCATATCATGCAAAATATAATCCGGGCCGTACTCCCGCAGCTTCGCCTCACCCTTCAATGACCAAGCCACTCCCGCCGCTTTGACTCCAGCTGCTTTCGCTGACTGGATATCAACAGGACTGTCACCAACCATTAAGGTTTGGGCTGGATCGGCTCCGAGCTCTTCAACTGCCTTCTGAACCGGTTCCGGATGCGGTTTGGGATGCGTCACATCCGATACTGTAACTATGACCTCCATATACTTCTTAAGATCATACATTTCAAGCACCTTAAGCGTGCTTGGCCGAATTTTTGTCGTTACAACCCCCATCCGGATTCCTTGCTCACGAAGCTTCTCGCAGACCTCTGTAACATGAGGGAACGGATTAACCATTGCGTCATGGTGGATCGCATTGTATGCACGATAGCCTGTGACGTACTCAGCTACATCTGACTTCCCTGTAAAAGCCTGCATCTGCTGCTCCAGGGTTCCGCCCATATGCGGAATAATCTCCTCGCGCGGAAGAGCTCCTGGACCAAGCTGATCCAGGACATGCAGAAACGAGCTGATAATCAGCTCGTTCGTATCTATTATTGTTCCATCTAAATCAAATAAAACGGTGTTAATCATGCTGGACTACTCCTTTTTCTGATCAGAGCTCCCCTTGTTGCTGTGAGAAGCATCTTTGATGTCCTTTTCCTTATCCATACTTGTCAGCTCGTCATCTTCCTTAACTGCCGGTGTCTTCGTTGACACAATCGGATCTGAATAACGTTCCTTGGAGGCACCAGTCACTCGGCGCACAACGATCAGAACGATTGCAATCAATACAAAAGCGATAGACAGCAGCTGCGAAATCCGGATATTGCCATATTCGGGATCCAAATAACCCATTTCGAAGCCCATAGCGATCATAGGTGACCACATACCGTGAATCATCGATGCAAGCCATTCTGGACCTTGGAATGCCAGGCTGTCTGTACGCAGTGCTTCGATAAAGAAACGTCCGATAGAGTACCAGATGAAGTAGGACATGAACAGCTCGCCGGCACGCATGAACTTCTGACGACGCAGAATAAACAGGATCAGCAAGCCCACGATATTCCAAACCGATTCGTACAAAAATGCCGGATGATGATATGTACCTTGCACGTTCATCTGATTAACAATAAAGTCAGGCAGATGAAGTGTATTTCTCAGGAAAGATTCTTCCACAGGTCCACCGTATGCCTCCTGGTTAACGAAGTTCCCCCAGCGGCCGATGGCCTGACCGATAAGCAATCCTGGCGCACAAATATCTACGATTCGCCAGAAGTTATATCCTTTATGCCTGAAATAGAAAAATGCACAAATGATTGCGCCAATCAGCGCACCATATATGGCGATACCGCCCTGCCATATCTTAAACACATCCCAGAAGTTGTCCTTGTAGTCATCCCATTGAAAGGCAACATAATAAATCCTTGCCCCGATAATGGCCGAAGGGACACCCAGCAGTAATAAATCCATAAAGAAATCAGAAGGTATACCGAAACGTTTGCCTTCCTGCATGGCCAGCAGTAAGCCTACAATGGCTGCAGTCCCTAATATCAGCCCATACCAATGAACATTAAGAGAACCAATGGAAAAAGCAATAGGATCAAGTAATAAGGTACCCATTTGTCCACTCCTTAAATTTATCATCACTTTTGTTATACTTTATTCGCGTCGATAGGTGCATAGGTATGGACATAATCAGTCCATATCATCATTGTCTTCTGCAATCGTTGCCGTCAGTTTGTTCGTAAACTGAAGCGCAGCATTAACACCCATTCGTTTCAAACGGAAGTTCATAGCTGCTACTTCAATAATGACACCTAGGTTACGGCCAGGGCGGACCGGAATCGTAACGAGCGGCACATCCGTATCAATAATACGAGTCGTCTCCTCGTCAAGCCCAAGACGGTCATATTGCTTATCCTGCTGCCAAGCCTCAAGCCGAACAACAAGCGTAATCCTCTTGTGATTCCGAATAGCGCCCACACCAAATAGTGTCATTACATTGATAATCCCCACTCCGCGAATCTCAAGCAAATGTCTGATGAGCTCAGGTGCGGTACCATGTAATTGATTATCTGCCGTTTGGCTGATTTCGACTGCATCATCCGCGACAAGGCGGTGACCCCGTTTTACGAGTTCAAGAGCTGCCTCACTCTTACCGATCCCACTGCTTCCTGTAATGAGAAGACCAATGCCATACACATCACACAAAACCCCATGAATGGTTGTCGTTGGTGCAAGCTTACCCTCCAAGAAACCTGTAATACGACTTGATAAGATCGTTGTCGACATTGAACTGCGCAGAACAGGCAGATCACGCTCATTACTGATATCAACCAGCTCCTGAGGCACATCCAGACCGCGCGTCACCACAATACACGGTGTTTCTTCATGACATAAACGGCTCATTCGATCTCGACGCTCTTCTTCAGGCAGCATCCGCAAGAAGGCAAGCTCTGTTTTGCCCAGCAGCTGTACTCGTTCCGTTGGATAGTATTCAAAATAACCGGCCATTTCAAGGCCTGGTCTGTTCAGATCATCTACTGTAATAGGCCGCTTAAGACCTTTCTCGCCTGAAACGACCTCAAGCTGAAATTCGTTAGCTAGCTCTGTTACTTTTACTTTTTTAGCCATGTTGGATTCTTCCTTCCATTACAATCAGGATGACTCCTGCGAATTATCTTGCTGTTGAATCAATTTCATAATACCTTTAGCTGCTTAAATCAGGGATATATATAGATCAAATTGATTTTTTGTCTATATAGTTTCGATTCACCTTTTTAATGAGTTATGAAATTGATTCGGTTAACATATGTTATGTACATCTCTTTACCTATAATCGGAAGTTTCAATGTCATTATCGTATAGGAAATTAGGTCTGAATGCAATGTTCATGCCATGAATGATTTATTCAGTACTAATATAAAATGAAAAGGGCTGCCCTGGCGCTAAGCCAAGACAACCCTCTCTATTCTGTCCAAAGATCTTAGTCTTGAACAAGTACATTAGCTTCTGTTTCGATATCGAAGATATGAACTTTGTTCATGTCGATTGCCATTTTTACAGTGCTGCCATCACGAGTATTGGAGCGTCCATCAACACGGGCAATAGTAACATCACTGCCTACACCGCTGAGGTACAAGAGCAATTCATGACCAAGATTCTCACTTACGTCTACTTTAGCCGTAAACACAGTGTGTGGGGAAGCTTCCAGAAATACAGGCTCTTCATGAATATCTTCTGGACGAACACCCAGAATCACATCTTTACCCGCATAGCCTTTGCTCTTCAGAATCTGAGCTTTCCCTTGCGGGATCTCTACATCAACACCAGTAGCTGTAAAGCGAAGAGTGTCTCCTTGCTGAGACAGCTTACCTTTGATGAAGTTCATTGTTGGAGATCCAATAAAGCCGGCAACGAACAAGTTCGTCGGATTGTTATACAGCTCTTCCGGAGAAGCCGCTTGTTGAATATATCCGTCTTTCATTACAACGATACGATCACCCATCGTCATCGCTTCGATTTGGTCATGCGTTACGTAGATAACGGTTGTTTCCAAACGTTTAGCCAGTTTAGTAATCTCCGCGCGCATCTGTCCACGAAGTTTAGCATCCAAGTTGGAGAGCGGCTCATCCATCAAGAAGACTTGAGGATTACGGACGATCGCACGTCCCAATGCGACACGCTGACGCTGACCACCGGAAAGAGCTTTTGGTTTGCGATCCAGCAAATGCTCGATATCGAGAATTTTAGCTGCTTCGCGAACGCTCTTATCGATTTCTTCTTTTTTCACTTTGCGAAGCTTCAAACCGAATGCCATGTTCTGATATACGTTCATATGCGGATACAAGGCATAGGATTGGAATACCATCGCGATATCGCGGTCTTTTGGAGCCACGTCGTTAACGACACGATCACCGATATATAGTTTACCGTCGGAGATTTCCTCAAGGCCGGCAATCATTCGAAGTGTTGTGGATTTACCGCAACCGGAAGGACCTACAAGTACCAGAAACTCTTTATCCTTAATGTCTAAGTTGATATCAACTACCGTCGCCTTATCTGAACCTGGATATTGTTTGTAGATATGTTCTAAACGTACACCAGCCATGATTATTGCCTCCTCAGCATAATTTCATTAATTCATGTAAACGAATACACACAGCAATATCAATAATGTAATCGAATTCATTTTCTGTTCTTATATTAACCTAGTTCGGTCTCTTATGACTATGCACAATTCATACAAAAAAATCAGAGCCTTTTCGTCACTTTGTACAAGAGCAGTGTCAGCTTCACCAAAACGGCGTCTTTAAAGCTTCGAACATCTAAACCGGTCTCTTGCTTAATCTTGTCCAGCCGGTATATCAGGGTATTTCTGTGAATGTAGAGACGTTTTGCGGTTTCACTGACATTACAATCCAGCTGAAAGAAAATCTCTAGTGTTGATATCGTTTCTTCATCAAATAGTATGGAGGAATCTTTCACCTCGTTCAAATAACTTGATCTCTGCTCTTCTGGTATTCTGGATACCAAGCGCTCAAGTGTAAACCGCCAAGGGAAATGCACATGTTCACTCATTCTAAAAATCTTCCCAAGCTGAATCGTCTCCATCAGCAGAGAGGTTACGTGCGGCAGGCTGTCCAAGGAATACAGCGGAGAATGAACGGATAGATTAAATACGCCTACCCACTCATTAGCTACGACTTCATATAAGCCTTCGGCAAATGCCATCAGTTCGCTCTCAAGTGCCAGTTCTGTTCTTTCCGCACCTTGATCCACATCTTTTAACTCTGTCCGATCCAGAACCATAGCTTCTTCTGCAAGAACGAGCCATTTATCTTGTTGCAAGAGTACAAGCATGATCTCTCCGCCAAAGTAAGATTGAAGCAGCTTGTACATCGATTTTGGAGCAACACCAGAATCATGTCCGCCCTCATACGTTATATAAAAGGGAACGATCCCTACTCTAAAAACAGATGTAAGATTATCCAGTCCTTCTGGTATAGTTACTGCATCCGAACTGTCGATCTGTTCAATAATCCAGGCGCCCAGCATATTCATATTAGACTGCTCTGTTGTATGATCCGCATGCATCGGAGAAGCAGACTGCATAGAAGTAATAATCCATTCGATTAAAGCTCTCTCTGATGCACTAACCTGATGAGCTGGGACAGATATCACAAGTGGCTGCTCTTGATTTTCATGACTCAAATGAAAATACAGCCGATCATTCACAATGAACGACGCTTCTCCTAAACTCTCTTCAGCTTTAAATTTGGCATTCTCTATGGTTTGAAGTCCATTAATTTCGAACGGTGTCTCCATAATGTGCTGCAGCTTCTGTAATAACGATTTATGATCCATCACAATTCCTCACCACTTTGCGACTTTATGTTTAAATCAATAAGTAGAGCAAGCGTATTTAGATATTTATGCATGATTATTCGATATCAATGATGGTTCAATGATTATAAGCACATCTTTATCTTCATTATTTTTATTATAAAGGACTATGTTCCAAAAAACACGGCCAAGCAATGAACTCATTATACAACAAAAAAAGCCATCAGTATTGAACTGATGACTTTAGTGATGAGCCATGAAGGACTCGAACCTTCGACACCCTGATTAAAAGTCAGGTGCTCTACCAACTGAGCTAATGGCTCATAAAAACTGGTGGAGGATGATGGATTCGAACCACCGAACCCGTAAGGGAGCAGATTTACAGTCTGATGCGTTTGGCCACTTCGCTAATCCTCCAGGATTAAAAAGTGGCTCGGGACGGAATCGAACCGCCGACACGAGGATTTTCAGTCCTCTGCTCTACCGACTGAGCTACCGAGCCAAGGTGTTGTGGCAAAAAAAATAAAGTGTCGGGTAAACCCTTCCCACTTTATACGTGGAACATGTGCTTCATTGACATTTCTCAAAAAGTTAAATGGCGGAACTGACGGGATTCGAACCCGCGATCTCCTGCGTGACAGGCAGGCATGTTAGGCCTCTACACCACAGTTCCTAACTTTATGAAAAATGGTGCCGGCGAGAGGACTTGAACCCCCAACCTACTGATTACAAGTCAGTTGCTCTACCAGTTGAGCTACACCGGCGTATATGGTGGAGACTGAGGGGATCGAACCCCCGACCCTCTGCTTGTAAGGCAGATGCTCTCCCAGCTGAGCTAAGTCTCCAGGATAATATGGTAGCGGCGGAGGGGATCGAACCCCCGACCTCACGGGTATGAACCGTACGCTCTAGCCAGCTGAGCTACACCGCCATATTTTTATCACACAACTTGTCCTATGTTATCACAGCCGATTCTGAAAATCAACTAGATAATTAGTGGCGGAGAGAGAGGGATTCGAACCCTCGCACCGCTTACGCAGTCTAACCCCTTAGCAGAGGGTCCCCTTATAGCCACTTGGGTATCTCTCCAAAAGATGTGTAATTTTCCTTCAAGGATTTACTCCCTGAAAACTAGATACGAAACAATCTGCGATTTATTGCTTTCCCCGTTATTCTCGGGGTCCCCGCAAAGTATTCGGAATTTACTCCGGAAGCATTCGCTTCACTTTGTGGGATGTTTTTTTGGATAAGCCCTCGACCGATTAGTACTGGTCAGCTCCATGCATTGCTGCACTTCCACCCCCAGCCTATCTACCTCGTCGTCTTCAAGGGGTCTTACTAGTTGGGAAATCTCATCTTGAG
>NZ_JBHTKX010000011.1:0-64964 GCF_042678545.1 Paenibacillus provencensis
TCGTATCTAGTTTTCAGGGAGTAAATCCTTGGATTGAAAAGTTCACACTTATAGAATCATACACACTTATGTGATGTACCGATTCTAACGTGAAGAATGGATTTTTCAGATGATTTTTCAAGAAGCGTATGCTTCGAAAAATCCTGTTTGGTGGCGATAGCGGAGGGGTTCCACACGTACCCATCCCGAACACGACCGTTAAGCCCTCCAGCGCCGATGGTACTTGGACCGCAGGGTCCTGGGAGAGTAGGACGTTGCCAAGCAAAGAACCACTGTCGATGACGACGGTGGTTTTTATTTTGTCTATTTTTATATATGACTCTAATATGTAATAGGTAGTAACATTTTTGTTACGGATTAAAACAACTGAGAAGTTATAATAGAATAGGGTTCATTTAACATAGAGATCGTGTCACTTCGCAACAAAGGGGGAATTTCGACTGCGTTACAGAATGCTATGTCTCTATGCTATCATCTGCTTCACTATAATCCTTACTGCTTGCAGCCAAGGCACTTCATGGGACTCATACGAGGGTGCAGTGAATGTAAATAGTTTTCCAGTACCTAAAGAAGCCAATCGAATGGATCGAGCATCGAATAATCCAGAAATGGATTATGTACAATACACTTTGCCTGGTGTAGGGAAGAATTCAGATATACCTCAAGAATATATTAATGAAATTATAGAGTGGGGCTGGACAGAAGATACGGCAGCCGAGGATACGAACAACACTGAATCCGCTCCTCGCATTTTTATAAAAGACAGCACCCGTGTTCATTTATCCTTGCATAATGGTTATCTGACGGTATTGGTACCTACACTTGACCCTTCCATTATTAAACCTAAGACCGTAGACAGTAACTAGACCTTCACAAGAGTGAAGGTCTTTTTCATATGCATAGGATGATTGTTCATCAGCTCTTTATTGAATATAGTAGGCTACTTCTTGTTGGGTTATTTTTAGATAGCCGTCTTTTCTTTCTCTGAATAGCCATAGGATGCACATCAGGCGTGGCGCCATCAACCATACATGCCAAAAAAACAAATTCATCGCAAAAGCAGGAGGGGAAGCGATGATAAAAACAAAGATAAAGACAAGGCCAATCCAGGTCATATGTAAATGAATACGGCTAAAAAAGGGGTAAGCAATATGTTGGGAAGGGATCAATCCCACCCAGGGAACTCTCCAGGACCGCTGCCACCGATTAAGCTGGCGATTACTAAGAAGAAGAGTAGAGCGAGCAACCAAATAATGAATCCATACCATGGTTACGCAGGACAAAAGGAAATACCAAAGTCCAGACCAAGAAAAGAAGATGAAGCTGGCGAGCAGCATAATGAATGTTAAGCTTAAGTAACTAAGTAATATTGGCCTGGATATATTGATCTTGCGGATAAGACGATATTGATAGTAAGTAGCTTGATCTCCGATTACTGCGGACATTCGATTCATAACCCCCTATTCAAAGCAGAAAAAGACTCTTGATACGAGCTGTTCGGAAATCAAAAGACCGAATTTATATAATATATATCGGATCACTGTTTGGAAAAAATTAAATGTTACAAATAATTAGGTACAGACACCTATGCATATTAGGTTGAATAGCATATGTTATGGAAATAAAGTAGAGTTTCACTATGAAAAGGTTTAAAATAGTAGAAACTGTACCATACTGATAGCAAAAGGAATAAAGGTGGGATCGTATGGAAACACAACAAATGGAACATACATGCATTGTTTGTGAGCAGCGTAAAAAGGAAGGCATTTTTATAGTTTCAGAGTTTATTTGCACAGATTGTGAGACGGAGATGGTACACACTGACGCGCAGGATGCTAAGTATCTTTTTTTTATTCATCAGTTAAAGCAGATTTGGCTGCATCAAAATAATGTATAATAGACAAGTCTTATATATGAACTTATTTTAAAGGTCTGTGAAAGGCCTTTTTATTTTTATATTTCTTAAATTTACTTGGATGGGTCAAGAGTAGTTTGATATCATATACCTTTAAGGATAATAACAGAAAGGTTTCATGATAATCTATGGGAAACAAGATGGATAAGCATAGGGCACCTTTATACGAAGCACTTTTGAAATACAAATCAACTCAACAACGAACCTATCATGTTCCGGGTCATAAAAATGGACAAGTCTACTCCGATGATTACAGCCGATTAATGCATGACGTTATGAGTATCGATGTGACCGAAATAACAGGAACAGATGATTTACATCATCCTGAGGGTGTCATTTTAGAGGCTCAGCAACTTGCTGCAGACTGTTTTGGCGCTGAAGAGAGCTACTGGCTAGTAGGAGGCAGCACTTCAGGAAATATCGCCTTACTCCTTACGGTATGTACAGAACCAGGTGATCTTATACTCGTTCAGCGGAATGTTCATAAATCAGTATTACATGGATTAATGCTAGCCGGATCTGAGGCAGTCTTTATGTTACCGGAGATGGATCACAATTCCAGGTTAGCCACAGCTCCTTCTGCCGATACGGTTAGGGCTTCTCTTGAAGCCTATCCGCAAGCAAAGGCTGTATTGATTACGATGCCTAACTATTATGGAATGGGCTTCTCTATCAATTCCATTGCAGAGATATGTCACCAACACCATGTTCCGCTTCTTGTGGATGAAGCACACGGCGCACATTATGGAATGCATCCGGATATCCCGGCATCCGCGTTGTCAGCTGGAGCAGATGGCGTGGTCCAATCCACTCATAAAATGCTCTCTGCTATGACGATGGGAGCCATGCTGCATGTACAGGGAGAGCGGATCAATCGGACACTGCTGAAGCAGCGCTTGTCCATGATCCAGAGCTCAAGCCCTTCGTACCCGCTCATGGCTTCGCTTGACTTGGCGCGCCGGCATCTACACGTGCACGGCGCAGAAGCTTTCACGGCTGGCCTTGCTGCCGTGAATACAGCAAGGCGCGGCATACACTCCATGCCGCGCTACGGTATGCTGCAGCCGTCTGCAACAGCGGCTGCAGGTTATACCGCTCAGGACCCATTTAAACTTGTCATTTATGACAAGTCAGGGGATCTGAGCGGTTACGAGCTGCAGCGAGAGCTTGAAGCTCACGGCTGCATGCCAGAGATGAGTGACGACCGTTACGTCGTCCTCCTGTTTAGTCTAGGCTCTACAGATGAAGATGCCATGCACCTTTTAGAGGCCCTTGTGCATATATCGTTAGAGAAGGAGCCCAGAGAAAAAGATCATACCGCAGCAAACAACAATCCTGTTTCCACGTGGAACATTTTGCAATCTGGTGTCTATTCCTGTCCGGTCCCTTTCAGTATGCGAACAAGATCGGAAGAAGATATCGAATCTGTTGAAATCAGTAAATGTGCTGGCCGCAGAGCCGCAGAAATGGTAATTCCTTACCCGCCCGGTATTCCTATTCTGTATCCAGGAGAGCGTATTGATGAAGCAATGAAGGAGCGTTTAATTGCACTTCGCAATGCGGGGGCAAAATGCCAAGGGACACAAGATGCAAATCTAAACCAACTGCTCGTCATACAAGAAAAAAGCTAAAACCCCTTTTGTCATAGGTCTTCTAAGTATTGCTAAGTATACAGACAGAGGGAGCTTAGGGAAAGTGGGTTTAGACGTAAGGGTAAGCATCCAGGATGAGAGATAGGGATAAAACATAGGGCTAAGCATTCGAATGAACCATGTTAAACACTCTGAATTTACCCACGCCACCTATTAGTCATATATGAGCTAGAGTAAGCCATTTCAATCAACTATCTGTGGGATACGCCTACGGAATGAATCTCAAGTAGCCCAAGCACGTTGGCATCACCATGAATTCATATTTACAAATGACAACAGAAACATTTATGATTACATTTATTTATATAGATATGGATTTTGCATAAACCCCAAAAAAAACAAATAATCAGCTATATTTAGATTGAAATGGTTCAATTTTATAACGCTAAATGATTTAAATAAATCCAAGGATGAAAACGTAGTTTAGGAGAGATACACATTGCCGATAGGAAAGTTTATTACATTTGAAGGTGGAGAAGGATCCGGTAAAACGACCATGATTAAGAAGTTGTCCGCGCATCTAGAAGACAAAAAAATCCCTTACCTGATAACGCGCGAGCCCGGTGGAATTGATATTGCGGAAAAAATCCGATCCATCATATTGAATCCTGAGCATACGACGATGGATGCTCGCACTGAAGCATTGCTTTATGCAGCCGCTCGTAGACAACATCTTGCGGAGAAGGTCATTCCTGCCCTTCAAAATGGCGTGATGGTATTGTCTGACCGCTTTGTTGACAGCAGTCTAGCTTATCAAGGTTATGCTAGAGGTCTTGGTATGGAGGAAGTCCGCTCCATTAATGAATTTGCCACAGATCACTTGTCACCCGATTTGACTCTTTATTTTGACATTACTCCGGAACAAGGATTAGCACGTATTGCTGCCAATCAAGGACGTGAAGTGAATCGGCTTGATATGGAGAATCTATCGTTTCATGACAAGGTAAGAGAGGGATATCTTATTCTTGCTAAGCAAGACCCGGATCGGATCCAAATCATTGACGCATCCTTGTCACAAGAAGAGGTTTTTTGTAGTTTAATTACGAAGCTAAGGTGCGTAATAAAGGATATTTGAGGGTATATGTCTAATTATTAAGTATTAAAATAATACCTGTTTGATAAGAAATGGGATTGATTCATTTAAGAAGAAGTCTTTTCCGTTTGGTAGGATGAATTATGCTTCATAAGTGCTAAAGCTTTATTTTTTATTATTAGTCAGACTCCCTTAGTGGGGAAGACTCATTATATCATTGAAGGTCATGTTGCCATGGGCAAGGTTGGCTTACTCTGGAATAAAGCAGTGACTTATGTTTCATTCTAAAGACTGATATTCGGTTGAAGGCGGTTTGGAGCATAAGGACTAAGCAGGAAATTAATTAGAGGAGGCGTTTCGAGATGAAACTCATTGTTGCGATTATTCAGGATAAAGACAGCAATCGTTTATCTAGTGCACTGGTCAAAGCTAACTTTCGTGCAACGAAGCTCGCGAGTACAGGTGGATTTTTGAAGGCAGGGAACACTACATTTATGATCGGGGTGGATGACAGCCAGGTAGAATCGGTGATGAATGTGATCCGCAGCAGCTGTAAGGTAAGAGAGCAGCTCGTAACTCCGGTTACGCCAATGAGTGGGACGACGGACTCCTATTTACCACTTCCTGTAGAGGTTCAAGTAGGGGGAGCGACCGTGTTCGTTCTGCCGGTTGATCGATTTGAACATTTCTAAGAGCAGTCTTTATGCAACAGAAAGCAGGGATATCTTGTGAAAATCAATCCAGGATTCAGACCACTTCAGAGCGGTATCAATTCGAATGAGAATAATACCAAGCCCGTGCAAAATAAAGGCTTTGCCGATATGATGCAGCAGCAAGGCGATCGAGCTTCACAGGCAGAGCTGTCTCGCCGGTTGAATGAAATTCAGCTTCAAGGTGATCGATTAGCAAGATCGATGACGATACGGGAGCTCAAGGCTTATAAGCAGCTGGTTAAACGATTCTTAGACGACACGGTCAGAAGAGGCATAGCTGCGAAGCAGACCAAAGGCTGGGATCGTCGCGGGCGCGGTAAGAAGTACCTGCTGCTGGATGAAGTGGATGCCGCTCTGGTTGCTATGGCGGAGGAGCTGCTTCAGAGTGAGCAGGGGAAGATTGAGCTTCTGCAAAAAATCGGCGAGATTCGGGGAATGCTGATTAACTTGAGCTTTTGATTTCATATTGTGACGTATCCAAAGACAAGTGATTTCGATCGCTTGTTTTTTTGTAGAGAAGATGAGCGGTTGATTTGCTTATCATGCAGCTGAGGAAATAGATAAATACAAAGTGTAGTATATGATTGCGTAGTTTTTGGATATACAAAATGCAGAAATGGAAAATGTTTTTTTTGTGAAGACTAAAATTAAAATGGTTGCGTGGCATGATATAATGGAGATTAGATGATTGAACTAAGTGATATCCATCCTGTTGATACTTTATGGTGAAGCCATTTCGGAGTTAGAGGATGGTTTCCGGGAGGATCGGAGATGGATGATCTCTTTGGTTCTTCTCTTCTAAATGATATATAATATCTCATGCTGACTTTTAGTGTGTAGATCCATATTTATTTAGTGAAGTTCTAGACCGCAGCAGTTTTTTTATTAGGGGAGGAACTCATGTCATTTCGTGAAATTTTGGGGCAAGATACAGCAAAACAAATGCTGCAGGGCGGACTCCGCAAAAACGCGATCAGTCATGCTTATTTATTCAGTGGTCCATCCGGTAGCGGACAACGTCAGATGGCAACAGCATTTGCCCAAACTATTTTTTGCACTCAAAATGCAGAGGATGCATGCGGTGAATGTCTGGAGTGTCGAAAGGTTAAACATAGTAATCACCCAGACCTCCATTATGTAGAGCCTGAGAGCGCAAGCCTCAAAATAGATCAGATTCGTGATTTGCAAAAAATATTTGCTTATCGGTCTGAAAATAATAATCCTAAGATTTATATTATTGATCAGGCGGATAAAATGACGGTTCAAGCTGCCAACAGCATGCTCAAGTTCCTGGAGGAGCCACAGGTGCCGGCAGTAGGAATACTGATTACGAGCAACAAAGGAGCTATGCTCCCTACGATTCTATCTCGAACGCAGGAGATCCCCTTTAAGGCACTGAATCCAGACCTGATTCAGGAGATGCTGCAGAAGGAGGGATACGCTCCCGCGCTTGTCCGAACAGCTTCATTTTTAAGCGCCGGTCTTGAATCTTGCAAGAATTTGCTTGACCAGAATTGGTTTGCAGAAATTAGAAATGTAGTGTTACAATTAGGGAAAGAATCTCTGTCCAGAGGCGATATAGCGCTGATTTCTGCCCAGCAGAAGCTGTTCAAGACAGGGCTTTCAGAACATCTTGAACTCATGTTTGAACTGTTTCATTTATGGTTCAAGGACATGCTTTATATTATTTACGGTAAGCAGGAGAACGTTATTTTTATAGATCAAATCAATACACTCTCTACCATTGCCATGACTCGTACAACCGAACAGTGGGTGTCCTATATGGACTTGGCTGCAGAATGCAGAAAGAAGCTGCGGTATAATGTGAATGGTCAGCTATGTGTAGAACAATTACTAATTGGACTAGCCTCTTGAGGTAGAGCTCGTCAGCATAGGCGACTACATCTCAGGGACGTTCATTCTATACCCTAGCACAGTCCTAACATGATGCGCTTCTCGATTGCGGCCCTGTCTTCAGGCTTCGATAGAGATTTATTGGCATACAAGGGGGTTAATTTGTTTGTATAATGTAGTCGGTGTCCGTTTTAAGAAAGCGGGCAAAATTTATTACTTTGATCCCCTCGATCTTCCTATTGAAAAAGATTCTAGCGTCATCGTAGAGACAGCGAGAGGGATTGAGTACGGCAAAGTCGTTATAGGAAAGAAAGTCGTTGGTGAATCTGACGTTGTATTACCTCTTAAGAAGGTAATTCGTATTGCAGGCGACACGGACGCCAAAGTGGTGGAAGAGAACAAGCTTGCTGCGAAAGACGCATTTGGCACCTGTTTAAATAAAATCAAAGAGCACGAACTTAAGATGAAGCTTGTCGATGTGGAATTCACATTTGATCGAAATAAAATTATATTTTATTTTACGGCAGAAGGACGTGTCGATTTTAGAGAGTTAGTTAAAGATTTGGCCAGTATTTTTCGGACACGGATTGAGCTCCGCCAAATTGGTGTTCGTGATGAGGCAAAGATGCTGGGAGGCATCGGTCCATGTGGACGGATACTCTGCTGTTCATCCTGGCTGGGTGATTTTGAACCTGTATCCATTAAGATGGCTAAGGATCAGAGTCTGTCCCTTAATCCAACCAAAATATCTGGACTTTGCGGCAGACTTATGTGTTGCTTGAAATTTGAGCATGATAATTATGAGAGTGTTAAGGAAGAGCTTCCTGCGGTCGGCAAGCTTGTCGTAACCTCGCTAGGTGAGGGCAAGGTCGTTGGTATTCACGCAGGCAACCGTAAGGTACATGTTCAATTGTTTGAGATCAACAAAGTAAAAGAGCTTTCTATGGATGACGTTGTCATCAAGTAACCATTATGTTTGCTTTCGGGGTGGGATCTTGGAGAAAAAATCGATTTTTGCGCACATTCTTGAAATGGAAACACAAATGGGACAAATGAATAATGATCTTGGCGAATTAAAAATGATTGTAAAGGAACTGCTCGAAGAGAACCAACGTTTGACGCTGGAAAATGAACAGTTGCGCAAGGTCCTAAAGCGGGAGTCCTCTTCGGAGACGCCTGCACCAGCTCCCAAAAATCCTGTACAATTAGTTCCCGCGACCGAGACTACCGAAGAGGTTGTTGGAGAGGGGTACGACAATTTAGCAAGATTGTATTACGAAGGTTTCCATATTTGTAACGTTTATTATGGTCATTTACGTACAGAAGGTGATTGTTTGTTCTGTCTGTCATTTTTGAATAAGTAACGAGCCGTAGGGATACCCTACGGCTTTTCTTTTAAAAAGCTTAAGCGGATTGGATTATGCATCAAGGTCGATTCATTACACACTATTAATAATAATCAGGCAGGTATCAAAATGAGCATATACAAGGTTAAGTTACAGCCATCTGAACGATTAGATGATCTGTTAACTCATGATTTGCGTATTATTCAAAGTGATGAGGTGTTCAGCTTCTCTATGGACGCTGTATTGCTGGCCAGATTCGCAGTCCTTCCTAGACGGGGAAAGGTCCTAGATCTCTGTACAGGGAATGGAGTCATTCCTCTCCTAATGTCCACAAGAACAGAGGCAACCATCGAAGGGATTGAGATTCAGCCTAGAATTGCTGACATGGCTAGACGAAGTGTGATGCTAAATGGACTAGGGGATCAGATTATGATTCGGGAAGGAGATTTGAGAGAACTGACTAGCATTACAGGTTATGGCGGTTATGATGCCATTACCGTGAATCCGCCCTATATGCCGTTAAACGGCAGTGATATTACACTGAATGAGCATCAGGCAATTGCTAGGCATGAGATCCACTGTACTTTGGAGGAAGTACTAACAGCTTGTATGCATTTGGTGCGTACAGGCGGAAAAGTATCTATGGTACATAAACCCCAGAGAATCGGTGAAATCATCACCCTAATGCGTAAATACCGATTGGAGCCAAAACGAATTCGCATGGTCCATCCACGAATCGACAAAGAGGCGAATATGGTGCTCATTGAGGCATTACGAGATGGCAAACCGGATGTCAGAATGCTGCCTCCGCTAATCGTGTATAACGAAAATGGGGAATACTGCAAAGAAATTATGGATATTTACTATCCGAGTCCATGATAGCTGCTGGACATATGTTGAAGCAGTATCAGTGAAACGTGGAACTGGAGAGGAGTTAGCTATGAATATGCAAGTACAGAAGAGCTTTGATCAGAAGGAAGGGACGGGTACACTGTATCTTGTAGGTACACCGATCGGCAATCTAGAAGATATCACCTATCGAGCTGTAAATACCTTGAAGACTTGTAACATCATTGCTGCAGAAGATACGAGACAGACCCGAAAGCTATTAACTCATTTTGAGATCAGCCCGGAGCTGTTGTTTAGTTATCATGAGCACAACAAGGATGCCAGTGGACCTGAATTAATCCGATATATAATAGAAGGAAAAAATTTAGCTCTCGTCAGCGATGCGGGTATGCCGGCCATTTCAGACCCTGGTTCAGACCTGGTCAGTCTCGCAATTAAGGCGAATATTCCTGTGGTGACAGTGCCAGGAGCGAACGCTGCTCTATCCGCACTAATTGCATCCGGTCTTGGAACCGAGAGATTTACCTTTGTCGGATTTCTCCCTCGTGAGAAAAAGGACATTACTGCCATCCTGAAGAGTTTTGGAGCATCGCAGGGGACCCTTTTGTTTTATGAGTCGCCACACCGGGTACAAAAAACTTTAGCCGTTATGCTGGAGATATGGGGAAACCGAAGAGCTGTGCTCGCAAGAGAGCTGACCAAGCGTCACGAAGAGTATGTGCGAGGGAATCTAGAGGAATGTATTGAATGGCTTGAGGAACATCCTCCTCTAGGTGAATATTGTTTGATTATAGAGGGAAGAAGTCAGGATGAAGAGAAAGAGCTGCAGAATGAGTGGTGGCAGCAGTTAAGTCTTACAGAGCATGTGGAGCGCTATGAGAAGGAAGGCAATACTCGCAAGGACGCAATGAAGAGAACAGCTGCAGATCGGGAGCTTTCCAAAAGAGATGTATATAATGCTTTATTAAAAGAGGAAGAATAGCCCTCATATTGAATGAAAGAAAAAAACACCTTCTTCGGCAGAATGTATCTGACGAGGAAGGTGCCTAAGGAGATATGAAAAAGGTTAGAAATAACAATTATATATTCTTAAGAAAAGCGAGCATCTATATTAAAGGAATCGTTAATGATTACTGATTGAAGGTATGCTTTTCTCTACCAAATTGATTATAACCTATTCTACTTAATTTGTCACCGGTGCTGGAATTTCAGAAATACATTCGTGACAAACAATTTTACCTTTGAAGTACGTTACGTTTTCAGCGTTGCCGCAGAAAATACAAGCAGGCTCATATTTCTTAAGCATGATGCGCTCACCGTCTACGTAAATTTCAAGTGCATCTTTTTCACCAATACCGAGTGTACGGCGCAATTCGATAGGTATAACAACCCGGCCCAGTTCATCAACTTTTCTTACAATACCTGTAGATTTCATCATTTTATACTAACTCCTCTCGCCATCGCTTATTACTGTCATGATTCGACATTATTTTATGTTTTATGCTAATCATCATACCAACCATTCCCAAATCAGTCAACATTAAAAATAAAGAATTGCATTAACATTGTATGAAGAAATAGAATGAGTACTGGTATTAACGATGATTTTCTAGTACCTATCTATTATTATAACGCGTGTCGATTTGGAAATCAAAACCGCAGCACTATTCGACAAATTATGTCGTATAATGTCGAAATAATCAAGTAAGATGCAAGGATAAAGTCGAATTCCTACTTTAGTTGCACACAATTGAATTTTGTTATAAGAATTTAGTTGAAAAAGGAGCTGATAATCGATGGAGCAAAAGCTTAACGAAGAGAAAGTATTTAAAGACCCCGTTCATAACTATGTGCATGTTCAGGATCCGATTATATGGCAGCTTATTAATACCCCGGAATTTCAGCGTCTTCGCCGAATTAGACAACTGGGCACTACATATTTGACTTTTCACGGAGCAGAACACAGCCGCTTTTCTCATTCTTTAGGTGTGTATGAAATTACAAGGAAGATCATATCTCAGTTTGAACGGAATGAATATCCCGATTGGCCGAAGGAAGAGAAATTGGTCGCTCTATGCGCAGCTTTATTGCATGACGTTGGACACGGTCCTTTTTCTCATTCGATTGAAGAGGCTTTTGATATGGATCATGAAGAGTGGACCTGTAAAATCATACTGGGAGATACCGAAGTGGGCCGGATACTAAATACAGTAGGTCCTGATTTCGCCCAAAAGGTCGCTTCTGTCATTGCCAAGACGTATGATAAGCCTATCGTTGTCAACCTGGTTTCAAGTCCGCTCGATGCAGATCGAATGGATTACTTGCTGCGAGATGCCTATTATACTGGAGTGAATTATGGAACAATTGACCTTGATCGGATACTCCGTATGCTGCGCCCTTACCAGGGGAGAGTTGTCGTTAAAGATTCAGGAATGCATGCAGTTGAGGATTATCTAATGTCGAGATATCAGATGTATTGGCAGGTATATTTCCACCCGGTAACTCGAAGTTCTGAAATTGTTCTGCGTCAAATCTTTAGAAGAGCTAAGGAGCTGGTAACAGAAGGCTACACATTCGGCTTCATGCTTAGACCGCTCCTTCATTTGATTAAGGGGGATATATCGGTCAAAGATTATCTTCGTATTGATGAATCCACGATTCAAGCTGCTTTTAATGAATGGACTGATGAGAAGGACCCGATTCTAAGTGAACTTTGTACCCGGTTCTTGGACCGTAAGCTCTATAAATATGTTGAAGTGGATTATATCGAGCAGAAGGATATCAAGCAGATTGAAGATGCATTTCTCAAGGCAGGCTTGAATCCAACCTATGATCTTGAAATTGATTTTCCTACGGATCTGCCGTATGATGTGTTCCGACCTGATATTGCGGGGAGCAAGAGACAGATCATTATTCTAGACAAGCAGGAAAGACAAAGAGATATATCCGAGGTTTCAGAAATTGTACGCTCCATAAGCGGCATGCAAAAAGGAAATTATCATCTCTACTTCCCTCATGAGAAGCTGATGAATGCATTGCCCAAGCTCCCTCCGGAAATTGCAGGAATGTTTAAATAATGTGAGACAAGATACAGCCCTTGAAAGGAGTAAGATTATATGATGTTATTCGACACACATACACATTTGGATGCCCCTGAGTTCGACGCTGACCGCGAGGAAGTGATTCAGCGCGCTGTCGAAAAGGGGGTTACCCGCATGATTAATATAGGATTTAACCGGGAAACGATACCTTCTACGATGAAACTTGCCGAAACCTATGATTTTATCTATGCGGCAGTAGGCTGGCATCCTGTCGATGCCATCACGATGAAGGATGGAGATCTGGAATGGATTGCATCATTATGTAAACACGAGAAGGTCGTTGCGATCGGTGAAATCGGTCTGGATTATCATTGGGATACTTCTCCCAAGGAAGTTCAGCATGAGGTGTTGCGCCAACAAATTGGACTGGCTAGAGAGATCGCCATGCCGATTGTCATTCATAACCGAGATGCGCATGAAGATATTATTCGAATCCTACGTGAAGAGAAAGCACATGAAGTGGGCGGAGTGATGCATTCCTTCTCAGGAAGCTGGGAAACAGCAAAAATGGCGCTGGATATGGGTTTTCATATCTCCTTCGGAGGGCCGATTACGTTCAAGAATGCAAAGCAGCCCAAGGAAGTGCTAGCAAAAGTACCCCTTGACCGGCTCTTGATCGAAACGGATTCGCCATACCTGACACCACATCCATTCCGCGGCAAGAGAAATGAGTCTGCTCATGTGGCCCTGGTGGCAGAAATGGCAGCAGAGCTGAAGGGCATTTCTGTGGAGGAATTAGCAGAGATTACGACCGCAAATGCACTGGAACGATTTGGTATTTGATAAAATAGAGAGAAAAACAGGTGAAAAAGTGAGTAAAACGGAGCGATTAAACTTTTTGTAAGAGTTTTCCGCTGATTATTACAAATTTTTAACCAATTATTTAGAAAAACATAGTTGAATACTGCTTTACAACATGCATCGAAACAGGATATCATCGTTTCAGTGAATTGTTGATTGTTGGTAAAGTCCATTTTACATTCATTTGATTTACCACTTTGAATTCACTTCATGAGTCATTCTCGCTGAATCTTTTGTATTAAACAAAGAACGGGGGAACCGATATAGTGGTCTGCTGCTAGGCAGAAGATTTAAAATTAAGAGAGTTGTCTCTCTTCATGGACCACTGTATTTGATTTCAACATTTGAGTCTTGGGGTGAACGTAAAGGACAGCTGCCATGAGCAGCCTGGATCTGACGCGAGGGCGACTCTTACGCCCGAACCCGACAGCTAACCCCGTAAGCGTATTGAAGAGGCAAAACTCGTGCATGATGTTTCCGATATTCTCATTTGGACTTATCGGAGCCACGAAAGAGTTCCTCTTAAACTCTTTTTTGGCTTCTTTGCTTTAGGAGAATAAAAGTTACATTGTCGTCATACTGTTGGTTAACAGGAGGTGACATCATGCTGCGAAGAGTGGCACATGATGCAGAATCGGACGGGAGTTTCTCCGGTTTTGTAGACAAATCGGTATAGTCGCGTCAAATACAATCATGCAATACTCTTGACGGCGGGACTATGAAGGAGGACGGAGGAAGTGGGAAATTTCCAACTAGAGGAGACCCATGAGTCACCATCATCCAGCAAGTCTTTCGCGTTGCGATGGAAGCATGAGAATCTGCGTCAGATCACACTAGTCGCAATCTTCTCAATCGCACTGTTAGTCATGATCTCACTCATTGTGTATGGTCAGGGAGGCAAGGAAATTTCAATCGTCGTGGACGGCAAGGCTCAAACCTTGGAAACGCGTGAAGGAATGCTTAGTGAAGTGCTGGATGAGCATTCAATCGCAGTCAGTCCGCATGACGAAGTCTCGATGTCTTTGAGTGATGAGATTGAAGATGGGGATCGAGTAACTATTAACCGGGCTGTAGCGATTAACGTAACGGCAGACGGTGAGACAGAGCAAATTTATACGACACAAGATACAGTTAAGGAAGCACTTGCTGCACATAGCATCGAAGTATCAGAAGATGATAAAGTATATCCCGCTGCTGACACTGCGGTGAAGGCGGATCTTAATATTCGAGTAGTCCGGGTGACCAAGCAAACAGCAACACAGGAAGCTTCCATTCCGTTCAAGGTGATCAAAACGGCTGACCCAAGCTTGTACAAGGGCGATAACCGGGTCATTCAGAGCGGCAAGGAAGGTGTAATCGTTCAGACGATCGAGAAGACCTTCCAGGATGGCGAATTGGTGTCCAAGAAAATGACGGGCAAGAAGGTTGAATCCAACCGTGTTGACAAAGTCATTGCCGTAGGAACGAAGAAGAAGCCTGAACCTGTTCAGGAGACCGTAGTTGCCGCTGCAAGCACGACTGAATCCACAGCTGCAGCTAAATCTTCTAATGCTTCCTCTTCGAAATCATCAGCAAGCCTTGCTGATAAAGTGAAGAAGGTATCTGCTTCCAGTGACAGCGAATCCGTCACGAAGGACGGAGTTACGTTTAAGGCCAAAAAAGTACTAAGCAATGTATCTATGACGGCTTATTCCTCTGAACAAGAGGGTATTGGTACGAAGACGGCTTCCGGCACGCGTGTACAGGAAGGACGTACTATCGCAGTTGACCCTGATGTGATCCCTCTTGGATGGTGGGTATACATTGAAGGCGTAGGATTCCGTCGTGCTGAAGATACAGGCGGCGCAATTAAGGGCAACAAAATTGATGTGTATTATGACAGCTTAGAGCAGGCTATCCATTTTGGCCGTAAAAAAGGTAAAACAGTATACGTTATCGGTCCGGTGAAGCCGGAACTGAATTAAAATATATTTTACAATCACGTCCCTGATGTTATAGTATTAACAACAAGATTAGGTGATGCTATATAAGGTGAACGAAAGTTTAGACAGCAAGTCTATCGTTTGCCCCTTAACATGCAGAAGAGGAGCTTTTCCTCTTCTCTTTTTGTTTAGAAAGGAAGTCATGTGGTCATGATTAAAGAAATCATTGTCGTTGAAGGCAGAGATGATACCGTAGCCATCAAGCGTGCAGTGGATGCAGATACGATTGAAACCGGCGGTTCCGCTATAAACAGCCGAATACTTAAAAAAATCGAGCTTGCCCAGCAAAGAAGGGGTGTTATCGTCTTTACGGACCCCGATCATGCAGGCGAGCGAATTCGCAAGATTATATCAAACAAGATTCCTGGCGTGAAGCATGCGTTCATTAAGGAGCAGGATGCGACCCGCAAAGGCGATATTGGTGTAGAGAATGCATCTCCCGACTCAATACGGGCAGCACTGTCCAAGGTGCATACAACCTATGATGGTGCAGAGCCGCTTATAGACTGGCAAGATCTGATCGAAGCTGGACTTATCGTCCATAAGGACGCTGCGAATCGGCGTATGATGCTGGGCAACATTCTGGGTATAGGATATTGTAATGGCAAGCAGCTGCATAAGCGGCTGACGATGTTCCAGATTAGCCGTGAGGAATTTGTACGAGCACTAGAGCAAATAGAACGTGAGGGATCGTGAGAACGTGAAAAATATAGATGAGATTGCAACGCCAAGACGAACGAAAGAGATCATTGCAAGACACGGGTTTTCTTTCAAAAAAAGCCTGGGACAAAATTTTCTGATCGACCAAAATATTCTTCATAAAATTGTGGATGCAGCTGATCTCAATGAACATAAGGGGGCACTTGAGATTGGACCGGGAATCGGTGCACTGACAGAGAAGCTTGCACAGCGTGCAGGGAAGGTGACGGCGGTTGAGATTGACCAACGCTTGATTCCGATCCTTACAGAAGTGCTGGAACCTTACTCTAATATATATGTACATCATGGAGATGTTCTTAAAACAGATCTTCCTGAATTGTTTGCTGAAAATTTCGCGGGTATGGATAAGGTCAGCGTTGTTGCTAATTTGCCTTACTATGTAACGACACCTATATTGATGAGGCTTCTCGAGGAGAAGCTGCCGCTCGACAGCATTGTTGTCATGATTCAGAAGGAAGTTGCAGAACGAATGGCTGCTTCCCCGGGAACGAAGGATTATGGGACGCTCAGCATCGCGGTTCAATATTACAGTGAGCCTGAACTGGTATGCATCGTACCCCACACGGTATTTATTCCGCAGCCTAATGTTGAATCCGCAGTCATCAAGTTAAAGGTAAGAGAGAAGCCTCCCGTTGAAGTGAAGGATGAGAAGTTTTTCTTTGAAGTTATCCATGCTTCATTTGCACAGAGACGGAAGACAATTGCTAATAATCTAAAGAGTCGTTTCTTTACAAAAGAAAACAGAGACCAGCTGGAGCCCATGCTGGAGGCGGCTGGGATTGAACCTACGAGACGAGGGGAGACACTCAGTATTGAGGAGTATGCTCGTTTAAGCGATGTCTTGCTGGAAGCCGGAATAAGGCTCTAACAAGCTTATCACTCGTGTTTCCGGAAATTAAGAAAAAGAGATGAACCAAAGCCCTGCCTCGCCCATAACATAGGGTTAGAGGTGATAACGTTGATGAATATAGGAGACTTGGTCGTTCGGAAATCGTATGGGGGAGATATCACGTTCCGAGTGGAGGGCCTCAAGGAGAATAAAGCATACATTAAAGGGACCGAATTCAGGCTCTTTGCGGATTCTCCTCTGAATGATCTGATCAGAGTGCCATATGAGCCAGAGACGAACAAAACCAGGCTGGCACATATTAAAGCAAATGAATCTTACTCGCTATTGCAGAAGCATCGTCTGGAGCAAGCACAGCGTAACCAGGCGGGGTTGGTTGATGAGTGGAACAAGAACACACAGACAGAGTCTCCTTCTTTTTTTGAAATGCCTGGCAAGGTGCTCCATTTGGATGGAGACCCCAATTATCTTAAGAAAAGTATGGCATTGTATGACAGACTACGTGTACCTGCCGAAGGACATTATGTACATGAAGCTTCAATGGCGGATACGTTATATCGGCTCTTGCCACGCTCACGCCCTGATATTGTTGTCATTACAGGCCATGATGGGGTATTAAAGGGCAGACAGCCCTATGATCTGTATAACATCAATCATTATAAGAACTCATCCAACTTCATTGCAGCCGTCCAGGTAGCCAGACAATATGAGTGGCATTTGGATGCGCTGACGATCGTTGCAGGTGCATGTCAGTCTCATTTCGAAGCACTGATTCGTGCAGGAGCAAATTTCGCCAGCAGCCCTAGCAGGGTATTAATACATGCGCTTGATCCCGTGTATGTGGCAGCGAAGGCGGCGTTTACCTCGGTGAAGGATACCATTAACATAAATGATATCATCCATCACACCATTAGCGGCAGTGAAGGTGTCGGTGGACTTGAGTCCAGAGGGAGCTATCGGATTGGATTACCGCCCCTTCAGGATCTGTCCACCCTTAAGGTCTCGCCAGCGGCTATCTAAAGCTTACTGAAGAAGTATATATAGCATATAGACTCCTTAATTTGAAGGGGTCTTTTTTTGCTTCGTTTAACAAGGGTTAATCGTGTTAAAAATCAGTGAGCTAGAAGCAAATGGGATTGGAAAAGCGTTGTGCTATGTTAAAGCGATAATTTTGCTAAAATATTCGTTGACAACTCAATTTTGATGCTGATATAATTGATCATTTGACAAACTCTGAAAGTCCTTGTATAATGGACAAGGAAAGAGGTGGTCGTTAGCCATGGCTAAAAATTCGCTATTGGATATCAAACGCAGTCTCGACGCTCATGTTGGCCAGAAGATTCTACTTCGTGCAAACGGTGGACGCCGCAAGACAATTGAGCGTACTGGTGTATTGGAAGAAACGTACCCTTCTGTTTTTATTGTGAAGCTAGATCAAGAACAGCAAACGTTTAAACGGGTGTCTTACAGTTACGCCGATATATTGACTGAAACAGTACAGGTTTCAGTATATGATCCTGAGCAAGTGATCAGCGAAATATCGTACAACGAAGTGTAAGCTTGATTTCAAGGCGGCTCTCGTCCATTTATGGACGGGGCCGTTTTTTTTTATTGCGCAAGTGAGAGGATTAGCTTCCAGCTCCGTCTTATTAAGTGTGAGAGAGCTGGTGCGTGCTTAAGGAGGGCGTATAAGCATAGGCTTAACAAACGTTTATCCACTGCGAATATTGTTAACCCGCATGAGGCATAATAACGATCGAAACATGAAATTATGAGTCCCCTAATAAGGAGGAAGCCTTATGAGCCGCAGAAGACGCAGTGTAATGTCAGAAGAGCTCAAGTATGAGCTGGCCAAGGACCTGGGCTTTTATGATACCGTTCAACAAGAAGGATGGGGCGGGATAAAAGCCAAGGATGCAGGCAATATGGTGAAGAGGGCTATACAGCTTGCAGAGCAGGCAGCACGCAAAGGTCAAGAATAACGAAGAAGGGCCCCCTGAATACAACAGGGGGCTTTTATATATTTTAAAAGAATGAAGCAATTGTGCAGGTAAAAATATGACTTGACAGCCCGCTTTTGATATAATATGTTAAGTTGTCTTGAGGGAATAGCTGAGGGTGGGTGAGTCGCCTTGAAAATTTATGAAAAAGCTCCTGCGAAAATTAATTTGATGTTGGATGTATTACATAAAAGAAGCGATGGTTATCATGAAGTAGAAATGATTATGACCATGGTTGATCTTGCTGATCGGATTGAAATGTCAGAAATCAAGCGGGATACAATCATGATATCAAGTCAGGCGGGATATATCCCCCTGGATGAGAAGAACTTGGCCTTCCAGGCTGCCAAGCTGGTGAAGGATAGATACGATGTCAAGAAAGGTGTATACATTCACCTGGATAAGAAGATTCCCGTCGCAGCCGGTCTTGCAGGCGGCAGCAGTGACGCTGCGGCAACCCTGAGAGGTTTAAACAAGCTGTGGGGTCTTGGTATATCTGATGAAGAGCTGAGGCTCCTGGGTGCGGAGCTCGGCTCGGATGTACCTTTTTGTATAACAGGAGGAACAGCACTAGCTACAGGAAGAGGAGAGAAGCTTCATCAGCTTCCGAATCCACCGCAATGCTGGGTAGTGCTGGCGAAGCCGCCGATTAACGTATCTACAGCAGAGGTATATGGTCGTGTACGCAGCGATCAGATTGAGAGACATCCATCCGCCAAAAGAATGGAAGATGCGATTCGCAATCAGTCTTTTGCAGGGGTTTGTAAGGAACTGGGTAATGTATTAGAGGATGTGACCTTGCAGCTGCATCCAGAAGTAGGCCAATTGAAGGAAGCCATGATTAAGCTCGGAGCTGACGGAGTTCTCATGTCTGGAAGTGGACCTACCGTCTTCGGTCTTGTATCGAAAGAATCGAAGGTGCCGAGGATTTATAATGGCCTGCGAGGATTTTGCAAAGAAGTGTATGCAGTAAGATTACTGACATAAACTTTGTTTTTTCCATTTATAGTATAAAAACAAATTGATTGTTGTACAAATACGTACAAAAATGATATATTGAATTATAAACATTCGGATTTGGAGATAGATCGTGAGGAATCGACGTGAAGAAATTAAAACGAAGCGCTCGTTTAGTAGAAATGACACAATATTTGCTTTCGAGACCACATACACTGATTCCCTTAACGACTTTTGCAGAGCGTTATGGTGCGGCGAAATCTTCGATCAGCGAAGACCTTGCCATTATCAAAGAAGTATTTGAGGATGAAGGAATGGGGGACCTGCAGACACTCGCTGGCGCAGCGGGCGGGGTAAAGTTTATGCCCAAGATGTCCTACGAACGTTCTTTATCCTTCATACAGAATATATGTGAATTACTCGAACAGCCGGATCGGATTCTACCTGGCGGATATTTGTACATGTCTGATCTGCTTGGTCAGCCCGCTACCACGAACGAGATCGGCAAGATTATGGCTACGGCATTTGCAGGACGAAACATTGATGTCGTGATGACTGTAGAGACCAAGGGAATTCCGCTTGCTTATGCGGTAGGCTCACAGCTCAATCTTCCTGTAGTCCTAGTTAGACGAGATCATCAAGTGACAGAAGGCTCAGCTGTTAGTATCAATTACGTATCCGGCTCTCACAAGAGTCTGCACACGATGTCCCTGTCTAGAAGGGCACTCCCAGAGAAGTCTCGCGTACTCATCGTCGATGATTTTATGAAGGCGGGAGGAACAGTGCAAGGTATGATCGACTTATTGGGCGAGTTCAATGCGGAAGTGGCAGGAGTCGGCGTGCTTGTTGAGTCGGGCGAAGTCGATTCTGAAGAACGTCTGCTTCATGATTATGTTTCACTGGCAACCCTGACGGCTGTGGATCCCAAAACGAAACAAATCACGGTAGTACCGGGTAATTATTTCAATCGAAGCGAGTGACATAAACTTCCCCGATGCAGAAGGATTTCTATCGATCTTTCGCAAGTTTTGTCGAATAGCCCTTGAATCGCACCAAAACTCAAAAAATTCCTTAAATTAGGATATTTTTATGGAAATAAAAAGAAGGAGTTTCTGCATGCTGTGTGGAATTATACACCAAGTTCCGATGGAAAAAGGTGGTGAACACACATGCAGATTACAGATGTCAGACTCCGCCGTGTTAACTCTGAGGGGAGAATGAAGGCTATAGCTTCGATTACGATCGATAATGAGTTCGTCGTTCATGACATTCGCGTTATTGATGGTAACAACGGAATGTTTGTTGCTATGCCAAGCAAACGGACTCCCGATGGAGAATTCCGTGACATCGCCCATCCGATTTCTTCCGGTACACGCGAGAAGATTCAAGCGGCTGTTTTAGCTGAATACGAACGTGCTGCGACGGAGGAAGAGGTTATCGAAGAAGGCGCTTAAGAACATTATTGGGGTTCGAAAGAAAAGAGGGTCATTTTATGGCTCTCTTTTCTTTTTTTCAAGAATGAAGTATATTCATTAATGAGCAATATTGGAGCACCAATCAATTATCTCCCATAATTTGGATTATGGGTTGCTTGCTTGTGCCCAATTTGATGTTGACTAGACCGTTATTCCTTTCAAAGTGAACGAAAAATGGGATCCTTATCGTTCTGTAACAGCAGAATGGATAACATTACAATTTCAGCGCAGGAGGTCGGGATGTTGAAGAAAATGGCTATTGTACTTGCCGCCGGGCAGGGCAAACGAATGAAGTCCAAATTATATAAGGTGTTGCATCCTGTATGCGGCAAACCGATGGTCGGCCACGTTCTAGATACCGTAAAACGTGCAGGCGTGACTCGTAACGTTGTCGTGGTAGGACATGGAGCAGAGGCTGTGCAATCCTACTTGGGAGCTTCCGCAGAATACGTATTACAAGAGCAGCAGCTTGGCACGGGACATGCCGTTAAACAGGCTAAGGATTTGCTAGGTTCTGAGAAAGGAACCACGATTGTCATTTGCGGCGACACCCCGCTCGTTACAAGTGAAACGCTTGAAGGCTTGATGCAGCTGCATGAAAGCCGCGGTGCTGCAGCTACTGTTCTGACCGCTCATATGGACAACCCAGCGGGTTATGGCCGTGTGATTCGGGGCGAAGATGGCTCTGTAATGAAGATCGTTGAACAGAAGGATTGCAATGAAACAGAAAATGCAGTTCAAGAAATAAATACAGGCACTTATTGCTTTGACAATGCAAAATTGTTTGAAGCTCTGGATAAAGTAACGAACAACAATGCACAGCAAGAATATTACCTCACTGACGTTGTCGGTATTTTTCGTGAAGCAGGCGAAACAGTTGAGGCCTTCATGACTTATGATGCAGCAGAATCGATTGGTGTAAACGATCGTGTAGCTCTATCGGAAGCCGAAGGATTTATGCGCGAACGTCTTACTCGCAAGCATATGCTGAACGGGGTAACGATTATTGATCCTTCTTCCACCTATATTGGTGCGGATGTAGAGATTGGCGCAGACACTGTCTTGTACCCTGGAACGATTCTGAAGGGCAGCACCAAGATTGGAGAGCAATCGGTCATTGGCCCGAATACAGATATTGAGAACAGTGTTATTGGCGATAACGTTACCGTTAAACAATCCGTATTGGTCGATGCCGAAGTGGGTAATGAAACAACCGTAGGGCCATTTGCATATTTGCGTCCAGGAACCAAGCTTGGAGAACAAGTGAAGGTTGGCGATTTTGTCGAGATCAAAAATGCGACCATTGACAATGGCTCGAAGGTCTCTCACCTCAGCTATGTAGGCGATGCAAATGTCGGTAAGAATGTGAATATCGGCTGCGGCGCGATAACTGTGAACTACGATGGATATAATAAAGCTGTCACAGAAATTGAAGATGATGCCTTCATCGGCAGTAACGTGAATTTGATTGCCCCTGTCAAAGTAGGTAAAGGCGCCTATGTTGTTGCAGGTTCGACCATTACGCATGCTGTTCCGGAGAATGACCTTGCTATTGCAAGAACCCGTCAAGAGAATAAACCTGGCTATGCAGAGAAGATTCGCGGACGTGCGAAAGCCAAGAAGAATAACGTTAAATCCTAATTTTTGCTGCATTTCGCGATAAAGCAGCGCCGACGTTTAGACACAGCAGATCTAAAAATAGATTCCAATGAACCAGCACGGAGGTTTTTTATTTTATGACTTATTTTGATTCCAAATTAAAAATATTTACTTGTAACTCGAACCCGAAGCTCGCACACCAAATTGCTGATTACATTGGTATTCCTATGGGTGAGTCCCGTACCACTAGCTTTAGCGACGGTGAAATTCAAGTGAAGCTGTCTGAAAGTGTACGTGGCAGTCATGTTTACATTGTTCAGTCGACTTGTGCCCCTGTAAACGACAACTTGATGGAAATGCTGGTTATGATTGATGCCTTGAAGCGTGCATCCGCCAAAACGATCAATGTTGTCATTCCTTATTATGGATATGCAAGACAAGATCGGAAGGCACGCTCAAGAGATCCGATTACAGCTAAACTTGTAGCTAACCTGATTGAAAAAGCGGGAGCGACACGCGTCATCGGGATGGACCTGCACGCCATGCAGATTCAGGGCTTCTTCGATATTCCGGTAGACCACATGCTGGCGGTTCCGATCTTGGCACAGTATTTCCGTTCCAAGCAAATTGAGAATCCTGTTGTCGTGTCTCCTGACCATGGCGGCGTTGTACGCGCACGTAAATTGGCTGACTTCCTGAACGCTCCGCTTGCGATCATCGACAAGCGCAGACCGGAGCCTAACGTGAGTGAAGTTATGAATATTATCGGTAATATTGAAGGCAAGACAGCGATCTTGATCGATGACATTATCGATACTGCGGGTACTATTGTGCTGGGTGCCAACGCACTTATGGAAGGCGGAGCCAAAGAAGTGTACGCTTGCTGTACGCATCCTGTATTGTCAGGCCCTGCTATGGAGCGTCTGGAGAATTCACCGCTGAAGGAAGTTGTTGTAACGGATACGATTCCAATTACACATCCGAATCCAACGAAGAAACTGAATGTCTTATCCGTCGCTCCATTGCTTGGCGAAGCCATTATTCGGGTTCACGAGGAATTGTCGATTAGTAAATTGTTTGAAATCGAATAAAGATCTGCATGAAACAAGAAAAAGGGGTTACGTTGTCGTCTAGGACGACAATGTAACCCCTGTCGGCGTATCCCGGTTATTTAATATCCGGGCCTTGAAATGAACTGATGATGAGATCGGTTAAACAGAGCACCGTTAATTTCAACAAAGTACTCATCATAAATAGTAATGTATCCGATCTCGACATGGTTGCCGTGGTCATACACTTGCACCGGTATGGCCTGTTCCAAATGGTGCTGAAATTGGGACGGCTGCGTTAAACGTTCAATATCATGGCGCATGACCGGTTCATCCTTTCTTGCTGTTATGCTGATCGAATCTGAACAATTGTTTTTATTGTAAAGTGAAACTGCGTGTAAGTCCAATTGGTAGTTCAAGATTTGTGCGCTGGCAAGGAAGCAATATGAAATATGAAGGAGGCAGCCTCTCATATGAAATGGATAGTGGGACTTGGCAATCCCGGTTCCGAATATGCCAAGACGAGGCATAACATAGGATTCATGGCACTCGACGCTTTGGCAGATCGCCATGGCATCACTATTAATCAGAGCAAGTGCAAGGCTCTCATCGGAGAAGGAATGATACAAGGGGAGAAGGCTGTGCTGATTAAGCCAATGACGTATATGAATCTCTCCGGCGAATCGATCAGAGCATATATGGATTATTATAAGGTTGCCCTTGAAGATCTCATTGTAGTCTATGATGATATGGACACTGAAGTGGGCAAGATTCGGCTCAGATACCAAGGCAGTGCCGGCGGCCATAATGGAATCAAATCCATTATTCAGCATACAGGGACACAGCAGTTCAATCGTGTTCGTATGGGCATTTCGAGACCGGAGCCAGGCTACGCAATTGTAGATTATGTTCTGTCTAAGTTTGCGAAGAAGGAGCAGGAGGCCGTCCAATCTATGATTGAAGCAACCTGTGACGCCCTCGAGTATGCTATGAAGGATACTTTTGAACGGACGATGGCGAAATTTAATCGTTGAGGCTGAATCAACTGAATATAGATTGTAACTCAATTGAATCAGCGGGGCTGAATCAACTGAATATACATTGAAATTCAATTGAATCAGCCGAGCTGAATCAATTGAATTACAGAAGGATTTTCAATGGATTATATAAACTCGTGATTTCTGGAAAGAATAGAAGATATCATTTCTTTTCAGGAGGGTATTGAGTATGCCAATTCATTATGTCTGCAGGCATTGTGGAACTTCAATCGGACAGATTGATTCATCCGAAGTAACAGAAGCAAGACTGGGTCTTCATTTCTTGACCCCTGCCGAACGAAGGGATATAATAGCCTATAATTCAAAAGGCGAAATGCTGGTAAACATTACGTGTGACTACTGTAATGAGGCTATACTGGTTAACCCAGAGCTTAGTCTGTTAACAAGCCCGCTGCAATAGCGGTTAATTGGGAATCAAAAAGCATAGAACAGTGTGCTTTAAGGATGGGAATTATGCATCCAGCCTTGCGGCCTTGGCAGCGTTTGCTGAGGCTTTTTTTTCAGTTATCTGACTGCGGCCTCTCCACTTTTGCTGGTAAGGTTAGTCAAAAAAGATTATGATAAAATCAGATTCATTATCCATATGTTTACAGTTGTATAACCGTTACAGGTTATATTAATAGTAAAGTAAGTTATAAGAGAGGTGCCCCTTTTGCTACAAGCACTTATTGAAGCTTTTACTAAAGATTCCGATTTTGAATCGATAACTTCCGGTATTCGGTCAGGAATGAAGGAGCAGCTTATCTCCGGATTATCGGGTTCAGCTCGCCAGGTAATGATGGCAGCTATGCATAAACAGTTGGATCGACCGATGCTCGTGGTAACACATAATATGTTTGCGGCACAGAAAGTGGCAGAAGACTTGCAGGAAGCGCTTTCCGCTGACCAAGTGCTGCTCTACCCGGCCAATGAATTAATTGCTGCAGAAGCAGCGATTTCCAGTCCTGAAACACTTGCTCAGCGCATTGAGGTTTTACTGAAGTGTGCAGCCGGTTTTCGGGGCATTGTTGTGATTCCGCTCTCTGGTGCTAGACGCTACCTGCCTGCTCCGCAGGTGATAGCTAATGCAGAGATCGCCCTTAAGCAGAGTGGGACGATTGAGCTGGAGCATTTTCTCAAGCGTATGGTTGAGCTCGGATATGAACGCGTTGAGCGTGTTGAATCACAAGGTGAGATGAGTGTGCGTGGAGGAATTATCGATTTCTTCCCACTCACTGCTGAGCTGGCTTATCGTATTGAGCTGTTTGATGATGAAATTGACTCCATACGGACATTTGATCCCGCAGATCAGCGGTCAATTGACCGAGTAGAGCAAGTGGTTATAACACCGTGTAAGGAACTGATTGCAAGTCAGGAGAGAATGGAACAGGCTGCAGATCGAACTGCCATTCTGCTTGAAGAGCAACTCGACAAAACAACGGATCGCCAAGCGAAGCTGCGTCTGCGCGAGGAGATCCATCGTGAAATCGAGCTGCTGCGTGAGCATGTCTATTTTCCGGAGATATATAAATATGTAACAGAGCTGTACCCTGAGAAGCAAACCATTTATAACTACATGCCTGAGGATACCATTTTAATCATGGATGAGCCGGCACGACTTCTGGAGACGGGCAAGCAGCTCGAACGCGACGAATCCGAATGGAGTGTTCATCTGCTGCAAAATGGCAAAACGCTGCCGCAGCTTACGCTCTCGCTTGACCATGATGAGGTGCTGTACCATCGGCCGTTCCAGACTTTATTTGTATCAATTTTCCTGCGTCAGGTACCAAACACACAGCCACAGAACATTCTGAATATGGTCAGCCGCAGTATGCAGGATTTCCATGGTCAAATGAATGTGCTCAAGGCGGAGATGGAGCGCTGGAAAAAAGCTGGAGTCAACGTAGTTATGATGGCTAGCGGAGAGGAACGGCTTGACCGGATGCGCAAAGTGCTGCAGGACTATGACATCCATGAGCCAAACATGGTCATTGGCAATCTGCAGAGCGGATTTGAAATGCCTTCTATCCAGCTGGCTGTCATCACAGAGGGAGAGATGTTCTCTCAGAAACAGCGTAAAGTACGAAAGCCGATGCGTAATGTGGACAATGCAGAACGGATCAAGAGCTATAGTGAGCTCAAGGTTGGAGATTACGTAGTACATCAAAATCATGGAATCGGTAAGTATATGGGTATCGGCACACTTGAAGTAGGCGGTATCCATAAAGATTACATGCATATTTTGTATGCAGGCGGCGACAAGCTGTCTGTTCCGATTGAGCAGATTGATCTCATTCAGAAATATGTCGGTTCCGAAGAGAAGGAGCCGAAGATCTATAAGCTGGGCGGGAATGAGTGGACTCGTGTCAAAAATAAAGTCCGCAGCTCAGTCCAGGATATAGCAGATGACCTGATTAAGCTCTACGCGGAGCGGCAATCCTCTCCGGGGTATGCGTTCGATAAGGATACGGCTGAGCAGCAGGAATTCGAGGACATGTTCCCGTATGACGAAACGAGAGACCAGGTCCGAGCTATTGAGGAAATCAAGAAGGATATGGAGCAAAGTCGTCCGATGGACAGACTGCTGTGTGGAGATGTAGGTTACGGTAAGACAGAGGTCGCTATTCGTGCTGCATTCAAGGCGGCTATTGAAGGCAAACAGGTTGCCGTGCTTGTGCCGACGACGATTCTGGCACAGCAGCATTATGAGACGTTCCGCGAGCGTTTCTCCGGGTATCCGTTTAATATCAGCGTTCTTAGCCGGTTCCGTACACGCAAAGAACAGAACGAGACCGCTAAAGGGATTAAGCAAGGAACTATTGACATCGTTATTGGTACACATCGACTGCTCTCTCAGGATCTTGTGTTTAAGGACCTCGGGTTGTTAATCGTGGATGAGGAGCAGCGATTCGGTGTAACGCATAAAGAGAAGCTGAAGAAGCTGAAGACAAATGTCGATGTGCTTACACTGACAGCGACTCCGATTCCGAGAACACTGCATATGTCGATGCTGGGTGTAAGGGATTTGTCGGTTATTGAAACACCGCCAGAGAACAGGTTCCCCGTACAAACCTATGTTGTAGAGCATAGTCAAACGCTGGTTCGTGAAGCGATTGAGCGGGAGCTGGCACGAGGCGGTCAAGTGTACTATTTGTACAATCGGGTACAAGGT
The DNA here is from genome assembly GCF_042678545.1 of Paenibacillus provencensis. Lineage (NCBI taxonomy): Bacteria > Bacillati > Bacillota > Bacilli > Caryophanales > Paenibacillaceae > Paenibacillus > Paenibacillus provencensis. The sequence continues at coordinate 28,103 of NZ_JBHTKX010000011.1, forward strand.
ATACAGGAGATGGCAGCAGAGATTTCCGCACTTGTCCCTGAGGCAAGAGTGGGGGTTGGTCACGGACAAATGACCGAATCTGAACTGGAAAAAACAATTCTCGATTTTCTTGATGGCGAATTTGATGTGCTTGTCAGCACGAGTATCATCGAGACCGGGGTAGATATTCCAAACGTAAATACCTTGATCGTACATGATGCAGATAAAATGGGCTTGTCCCAGCTGTATCAGCTGCGCGGCCGGGTAGGGCGCTCGAACCGAATTGCATATGCCTATTTTACGTACCAAAGAGGCAAGGTGCTTACCGAAGTAGCAGAGAAAAGGCTGCAATCCATTAAGGAATTCACAGAGCTTGGCTCTGGATTCAAAATTGCGATGCGCGACTTGTCTATCCGCGGGGCCGGGAATTTGCTTGGTGCGGAGCAGCATGGCTTCATCGCCTCTGTCGGGTTCGATCTGTACTCTCAGATGTTGTCAGAAGAGATTAATAGACGTAAAGTAACGATGCTCGGCGAAGAAGCACCGCAGGAGCAGAGCTGGAGCACGTCGATCGATATCAGTATTGATGCTTATCTGCCGTCTGATTATATCTATGACAGTATTCAAAAGATCGAGATTTATAAAAAGGTCGCGGTTCTGGCTGCATTTGATGATGCAATGGAGCTTGAGGATGAGCTGGTTGATCGGTTTGGCGATCTGCCGGAAGCCGTCACGAATCTGCTGTCCGTTGCCAGACTCAAAATGTATGGCAAGAAGTATGGCATCGAGACGATTGTACAGCGCGGTGATCAAATCTCTGTGAAGTTCTATGAAGGACGCGAAAAAGCGGTGGATGGTGCAAAGCTAGCACGGATTGGCAATCAATTCGAAAGACGTGTACAATTTGAACAAGGACAAAGCATGATCGTACATGTTAAAGGCAAGGGTCTGAGTGATCAAGAATTGCTCCAAACATTAGAGAAGTTTCTTGCAGCCTTGAAGGATGCATTCAAATCAAAGGGGGAACTACAGGATGTTGCAAAATAACAGAAAAACCTGGAAGACGATCGCGGTGACGGCTGTCGGCGCTCTATCGATATCTCTTCTGGCTGCATGCGGAAGCAATGATACTGGAGGAGGCAGCACCAGTTTCAATAATTCAATTGAAGGCGACACGAGCAGTGTGGTTGTTAAATATAAAGGCGGCGAAATCACGGAGAAAGAATTCAATTCAGAGCTCAAGATTATGGAGTTCATGAATCCAACGATTGCGGCGTACCTGCAAATGGATGAAATGCGCGAGATGTTTGTGAAGCAGCAGGTAGCATATGAATATTTGAGTAAAGACGTATCTCAAGAAGCTGGGGAAAAAGGCGTTGAAGAGGCAGAAGCCCAGATCACTCAAATGAAAACCCAGGTTGGCGGAGATGAAGCCTGGAATCAAATGCTTAAGGATTACGAAGTAACAGAGGACGAGCTTAAGAATTATATGACGCGTGTCTTGAGCTTAATTGAGTACAAATCACAGGATGTAACCGACGAGCAGGTCAAGACAGAATACGAAGCCAATAAAGATCAATTTATTACAGCAAGTGTTCGTCATGTGCTGATCAGCAATACGGATCCTGAGTCAGGTGAAGCACGCCCAGAAGGGGAAGCTCTTAAGCTTGCGAAGGAAGTAAAAGCCAAGCTGGATAAAGGTGAGGATTTTGCTGCTATCGCCAAGGAATACTCCGAAGATCCGGGATCTGCGGAAAATGGCGGGCTGTATGAGGACACACCAGTTACGAATTGGGTAGAGGCTTTCAAGGAAGCAGCAAAAACTCAAGAGCAAGGTGTCATTGGAGAGCCGGTCGAGACCGATTATGGCTACCATATTATTAAGGTTGAGAAACGTACAGAGCCAACACTTGAAGAATTGACAGAAGCGCAAACGAAGCTGCTCAAAAGCTCTGTCGTCAACACAGAAATTCAGGAATTTATGACGAATGAAGTGGATGGAGTCATTGAAGGCGAGATTACACTACCTGCGAATCCGGCTGCTGAAGAAGGTACAGAGGGGACGGAAGGAACAGAAGGTACTGAAGGGACTGAGGGCACTGATGCTGGATCTGAAGGTTCTGAAGAAGGATCGACAGGCGATGAAGGTGCAGCAGATTCAGGAGCAGAAGGCGAGAGTACAGAATCGAATACAGATGGAAAATAAGAACAAGATAGAGGCGCGGGAAACTGCGTCTTTTCTTTTTTATTTCAACGGATCTTGCACTTAGGAACTTATTGTATATTTCATGTATAAGGAACTGGGAACAGAAGAATACTATGGTCTAGATAGATTGAACTAAAGTTCTGCATCGTCATTATTTTGATCAGAGGTGGATCTGGTGGCCGGACTGACCCTAAAGTTATTGCTAGGGGTCCCTTCACAAAAGGCTGGTCTGTTACCCGTGATGAACATATTTTTCTTTAGTTCTCTCTATATAGAAATCACACTTAACTACCCTGGACCCTCCTCATAAAAAGGAACAGTAGTTGAAAAATCTTCTCGAGAAAGTGGGGCAACATGTAAATGAAAGCTACTGGTATCGTCCGCCGTATTGATGATCTTGGTCGTGTGGTTATTCCGAAAGAGATTCGCCGTACTTTGCGAATTCGCGAGGGAGACCCGCTCGAGATTTTTGTTGACCGTGACGGCGAGGTCATTCTGAAGAAATACTCTCCAATTGGAGAACTGGGGGATTTTGCGAAGGAGTATGCAGAATCACTGTATGAAAGCACTGGCCATGTAACGTTAATCTCAGACCGGGATACGATTATTACGGTGGCAGGCGGATCCAAGAAGGAATATTTGGATAAGCAGATTGGTCATATGTTAGAAACGTCAATGGATAACCGCAAGACATTGCTTGAGAACAGCAACGGATCTTATGAATTAGCTAAAGATCATATCGAACCTTTGTCTTCCTATGTAGTGGCACCGATCATATCGGGAGGAGATCCGATTGGTGCAGTCATTATGTACAACAAGGACGAATCCACTAAAATGTCTCAGCTAGAGACCAAAATGGCTGAAACTGCTGCCGCATTCCTTGGAAAACAAATGGAGCAGTAGTGTGTTAGAAAAACTCCCGCCTTCCTATAGGCAGGAGTTTTTTGCATTTTTTGAAGCTTGTTTTGGGATTTATGCGAAATGCTCGTATAATAAGGTTCATATACTTCACCTTCATTCTATAGAACAAAGCAGGTATACATATATGAACTCATCGGATTCAAGCAAAAAGCTGCTTCAAGGGGCTTTTGTTCTGAGCAGCGCTGCCATCTTGTCCAAACTGATTGGAACACTGCAGAAGATCCCGCTGCAAAATATCGCAGGGGACAGCGTATTTGGTATATACAACACAGTCTATCCCTTTTATATCATGCTCGTTACACTGGCGACCGCAGGCTTCCCTATTGCTGTATCCAAGCTTGTGGCAGAGGCAGAAGCAAGAGGAGACGAAGAGGAAGGCCGAAGAGTACTGAAGGCGACCACCATACTGCTTGCCATCATAGGCGGATGTCTCTGTGTGCTTACATATTGGAGTGCACCGCTTATTGGAGGCCTGATCGATAACAGCGAGGTGATTGCATCCGTACGGGCAGCTTCTCTCTCCCTATTATTCGTGCCCGTGATGGCAGGTCTGAGAGGCTACTTTCAAGGGCTTCAGAACATGGTGCCGACCGCCGTGTCCCAGGTTACGGAGCAGACGATACGTGTGACCGTCATGTTGATTCTATTATTTGTGCTCATGGGTTATGGCGTCGGTGCAGAGGGTATTGCCGCTGGTGCTATGCTGGGATCAGCAGCAGGAGGCGCGGCAGGTCTTGTCGTCATGTGGATATTCTGGCTGATACGATCTCGCTCAAATGGATTTCGAAAAAGTCAGAAAAGTGCTCGTATAGGGGCGCAGCCTTTGGACCGGGAGAGGAAATCCACGGGCGCGCTGCTCCGTACCGTACTGAGGTATGCGATCCCAATTGCTCTTGGCTCAGTCGCCGTGCCTCTAATTAATATGGTAGATACCTTTACCGTCCCCCGTCTGTTAAAGCAAGAAGGGCTGAACGATCTGGAAGCGATGCAGACGTTCGGCATTTATAATCGGGGATTGCCGCTTGTCCAGCTTGTCACTATGCTGGCTACATCGTTATCAGTATTATTCGTTCCCGCTCTGGCAGAAGCCAAGATCAGACAGGATCAAGCCGGAATCCAAAGACACAGCAGCCTGGCTTTGAAGTGGTTTTGGCTGATTGGCCTTGCTGCTAGCGTGGGCATCTTGGTGCTGGCAGAGCCTATTAACCGTATGCTGTATATGAATGCAGAAGGAACAATGACGCTTCGTATACTCGCGTTATCTGCTGCAGGGAGCACCGTTAGCGTCATCGCCGCAGCCTTATTGCAGGGACTCGGCAGCGCCAAAGCGCCTGCGCTCATCATGCTGGCGGCAGCAGCGATCAAGACGCTGCTGAACCTTATACTCGTGCCGCCGCTCGGAATCAGCGGAGCGGCAATCTCGTCCGCGGCAGCCTTTGCAGCGGCAGCCGCCATGAACACGCTGCTGCTGGCAAGACTCTTGCAGCTGCGCGTGTCCTTGAGCGCCGCGTTATACAAGCCGGCGCTGGTTACCGCCGCTATGGCAGCCTTCGCGGCGGTTGTATCCGCAGGCGCTGCTGTGCTGTGCACAAGCGCCGCCGGGTTTAGCGCGGATGGAAGGATCACCGCGCTAGTCCAGAGCCTGCTTGGCGTCTCTGCAGGCGTCCTTGTCTTCGTGCTGGGAGCCATCCGCACGAAGCTGATTACGGCAGCAGAGATTGCCGTGCTGCCGAAGGGAGCGAAGCTCACTCAGCTGCTTCAGAAGATGAAGCTGCTGTGAGCAAGACAAGCACAGGGTGATCCCAATCCCCCTATGCTATTGTGGCTGCTGCCTGTCATCTGATGTCTGCATGTATGCTGTGTTATAGTAAATACGACTTAAACTATTTTGGAGGTAATGCTTATGAGCGGAGCGATCACGGTTGTTGGTCTTGGTTCGGGAGGAGAAGACCAGCTGACGCTTGGAATACTGAAGAGGTTGAAGCAAGCTGCGCGTATCTATGCACGGACATTCGATCATCCCGTGTTTAATGATCTGAAAGATCTACAATTAACGATTGCTTCTTTCGATAATATATATGAAGCCAAGAGTTCTTTTCCCGAAGTCTATGATGCCATAACGGAGGAGCTGGTGAACCTGGCAGCCGGAGCGGCCGCAGGGGAAGAAATTGTGTACGCTGTACCCGGGCATCCCATGGTAGCGGAAGCTACAGTTCGTCTGCTGAAGGAGCGTTGCCCGGAGCGGGGAATCGAGCTGACTGTGCTCGGTGGGGAGAGCTTCCTGGATGAAGCCTTCACAAGACTCGGCTTTGATCCGATAGAAGGATTTCAGCTGCTCGATGCCGGTGTCATTGACGCAAGCCTGTTTCATCCCCAGCTTCATACGGTAATAGGACAGGTATATGATATGTTTACCGCTTCTGATGTGAAGCTGAGCCTAATGGAGGTCTATCCTGACGATACCCTTGTATATGCCTGCCATGCGCTTGGAGTGGAGGGTCAGGAGCAAATTCATGAAGTTCCATTATATGAGCTCGATCGGGTAGAGGGATACGGCAATCTCTCCTTGATTTATGTACCGAGAAGATACGATGAGCAGCTCCGGAGACGTACCTTCAGTCGCTTGCATGAGATTGTGGCCATTCTTCGCAGTCCGGAAGGCTGTCCATGGGATCGTGAACAGACCCATGCTTCGATCCGTAAGAATCTGATCGAGGAAACCTATGAAGTGCTCGAAACCATTGATGATGATGATCCGGACCACATGAAGGAGGAGCTCGGAGACTTGCTCCTGCAAATCATGCTTCACTCCCAAATGGAGGAAGAGCTAGGCTCATTTAACGTGTATGATGTGATTGAAACGTTGAATGATAAGCTGATCTTCCGTCATCCGCACGTCTTTGGCGATAATCAAGCAGAGGATGCGGGCGAGGCGCTTGCAAACTGGGAAGCGATGAAGCTGGAGGAGAAGAAGCGCAAAGGTCAAGAGAGCGAAGACAGATCGGCCCTGGCAGGCATCCCAAGAGATCTCCCGGCATTAATGAAATCATACAAGCTGCAGAAGAAAGCGGCCAAAGTCGGGTTTGACTGGGATGACGTGAGCGGCGTCATCGCTAAAGTCGAGGAGGAACTGGCTGAGTTGAAGGAATCTATTGCCGAAGGGCAGTCTCCGCAGGAGCAAATGCTTGAGCTGGGTGACATCCTGTTTGCGTCCGTTAATATCGCAAGGTTCATTGATGCTGACCCGGAAGAGGCGTTGTCTGCTGTCAACCGCAAATTTAGCCGCAGATTCCGCTACATCGAGGAGCGGCTGGCAGAGCAGGGACGAACGGTTCATGACAGCAGTTTAGACGAGATGGAAGGATACTGGCAGGAAGCAAAGAAAGTGCTGAAAGACATTTGATGGAACATGGTTCACAACTCAAAGGTATTGTGAGAAATGGATTCAACGAACAGGGAATTGGAATAGCATTCCTATTTTGCTGAGGCGGCCTTGTTTGACAATGGCCCCTAAAATATCGTATTCTTGATCAAACCATGGGACAAATACCGGGCATGTCACAAAAAAAGATCCATCACAGAAGGATTTTTCCGGTATAAGCAAGAATAGAAAACATAGTAAAGTTACGTGACAGGACAGCGTTAATACGCTCCACTATAGTTGCGTATCATTTTCTTTAATTTGGGAGGCTTTTAAACATGAACAAAACAGATCTGATCAACAACATCTCTGAAAAGAGCGGATTAACTAAAAAAGACGTAGAATCTGTACTTAACAATTTCCTTGGTGAAATTACAGATGCACTTGCAGGTGGGGATAAAGTTCAATTGATCGGTTTCGGTACTTTCGAAACTCGTAAACGTTCCGGACGTACGGGACGCAACCCGCAAACAGGAACAGCGATTGAAATCCCTGCTTCTAACGTTCCAGCTTTTAAAGCGGGTAATAAACTTAAAGAAGCCGTAAAGTAAATGCGTGTTGATAAATTTCTTAAAGTGTCCAGGCTGATTAAGCGCCGTACCGTGGCGAAGGATGTCTCTGAGCAGGGGAGAGTGCTGATTAATGGACGCGAAGCTAAGCCTAGCACTAGTGTTAAGGTGGGTGACGAGATTACGGTCCAATTCGGGCAGAAGCTCGTTACTGTTCGCGTCGAAAGATTAGCCGAAAGCACACGTAAGGAAGAGGCATCCAGCTTATTCTCTGTGGTGAAGGAAGAAGCCATCGCCAAGAATAATGGACTTGATTTTTAAATGCCGTCAACATAACAGAAGAGCGCTCTATCCCTCGGTTGGATAGAGTGCTTTTTTCTATTCATGGTATGTTCTAATCTGTGTATCTTGCCCATAAGCTAGGTGTAAGAAGGGAGGGGTACATGCCATGATGGAACAAACGAAGCTGAAACAGCACAGCATGACGATTCAGAATCGGAAGCTGCTCGATATTACGGGTGTCATGAATGTAGAGAGCTTTGACAGCGAGGAATTTCTGCTGAAGACAGAGCTTGGTCATCTGACAATTCGGGGCAACAATTTACATATTAAGAACCTCAGCTTGGAGGAAGGATTGCTCTCAATTGAAGGGTACGTCAGCTCCCTTGTATATCTAGATCCCGGTTCTAATGCTAAATCTGGCAAGGGGCTTCTTGGCAAGCTGTTTCGATGAATCCTGAGCTTCAATGGCTTACGCTGGGATGGATGCTCCTCTCCGGAGGGATTATGGGAATCGTGTATGACAGTTACCGGGTACTGTCGGGTCAGTTAAGATTTCCGCGGTGGAGCATCCATATTCTTGATCTGATGTACTGGCTGATCGCAGCCTTATTTATATTTCGAACACTCTATACAGTTAACCATGGAGACTTGAGGTTTTATGTCTTTTTAGGTCTGTTCATAGGGGTTTGGATCTATTTTTTGGTTTTAAGTGTTACGATTCAAAAATTTGTGGTAATGTTAATTGGAATTGTAAAACGTTTGGCATACGGCATCTACCGGATATTAAATGTATTGTTTGTTCTTCCGATCAAAGGGATTATAAGAGTCCTGCGCATTTTATTCGGATTTATAATGGCTGCGTTTATTTTTATTATCAGGATGCTGTACCAGTTGATCAGACCGATATTGAAGCTGCTTTATTTGCCGCTCCGGCCACTCCTCAGCAGATGGAAGACGCCGATGTGGCTGCAACGTGTATGGGTTCGAATTAAAGAGTGGTGGACCTATTGGTTCTAGATCGCCCTGATTATGATGAAGGAGGTTCCACGGATGAGTAAACCGTCTGGGCGCCATATTCGAAGTACATCTCAAGGAAACGCCCATAAATCAACAACTACGGGGGCACGCAGGCGAATCATGCTGTGGCTTACCTTTATGGTTTGCTTTACAGGGTGGGCAGTGTACACTTTCTATAGTCAATCTGTTCAAATGGCGGACAAGAGTGCCAAGCTTGAGCAGGCGACAAAGATTAATGCTGAGGCACAGAAGGAGAAGACCGAACTGTCCAATGAAGTGGAGCGGCTGAAGGATCCTGAATACATCGGGCAGCTGGCACGGAAGAAGTACGGGATGTTTATGCCGGGTGAAACACCAATTTATCCAGTAGATGAATAGGACAGGCAGGTACATCACATTCAGTCAAAATTACTGGTATTTGATGCAAATATAACCGTAAAATAGGCTGCAAAGCAGGCGTCGGCTCAGTTGACCTTGCTTTGGGGCATAAGGTATAATTGACATACCGCAACAGATTCAAAAATCGGGTTGTATAATTTTAAGGGAGGATCATTTTATTCTATGGCAATTGAAGTGGGCACCAAGTTAGAGGGCAAAGTGACAGGCATCACGCATTTTGGAGCATTTGTGGATCTGTCAGGAGGTGTCACGGGTCTCGTTCACATCTCGGAAATCGCCGATAATTACGTTAAGGATGTCAATGATCACCTGAAGATTAATGACGTCGTAACCGTTAAGGTCATTAACGTTGATAAAGACGGCAAAATTGGACTTTCCATTAAGCAGGCAGTAGATCGCCCTGCAGGTGAAGTACAACAGCAGGCTCGTCCACCAAGAGCACCAAGACCGGAACGTACTGGTGGAGACAGAGAACGATTCGGCGGCGGCAGCAGCAGCGGTAGTGGCGGCAGTAGCTATAACAATCGTGAACGGGGAGGGCGTCCTTACAAACCTTCTGCCGGCAAGCCTTCGTTTGGCAAGCCTTCATTCGAGGATAAAATGTCACGCTTCCTGAAAGACAGTGAAGAGCGAATTTCGTCGCTGAAGAAGAACACTGAAGGTAAACGTGGAGGCCGCGGCGCGAAACGTATGTAAGTTATCAACCTGATCTTACGCATAGATTGTATCGTATAGAAGAACCACAGACTTTTTATAGTCTGTGGTTTTTTTGTCGCTTGTGAGGAATCGTCCGACAGGTTTCAAGCGAATTCCGGTATTCTCTTTTCATATCGCTAGCAGATTTAGGCGGACAGAAGACTTGCGCATCCGGCAAATACATACGAATTTGATACGAACAGAAAGGGACAAGCCTATACCGTTGCTTCATTCGCCTACGCTTCTCTGAACTTTCGCACACTCCCTATTTTTGTCGGAAATTTCTTTTGGCACGGTTTGTGTTTCTGACAAACTTTCACAGAACAAGCTGACTATAATGGGTACCATCAAATCAAACGATTGGGGTGCCAAAGTAATGGACAAGTGGAATGTAATACCTTTCCCTGGACTGAGAACAGGCAAAGGAGGCAAAGCCATTCGTAAAGAAGCAGGCACGAGAATAAAATCCTGGGCGGGATCGCTGAAGGCCGTACAGTTCATTGCGGAGAAGAAATGGATGATTCTGCTGACGGTAATGGGTTTTTTGCTCGGCAAGGCTATGATATTGGACGAGTTATCTCCTTTTGCCATAGCCTACTTCGCCGTCATTATGTTCCTGAGAAGAGATTTTCTGCTCCCGGTAGGGATCGCTATTCTGGCCGGAGGCTTTTTCGCTCCCTATCCCACACTATTTACGATCGCCGCCGAGGTCAGTATTTTCTATCTCCTCTATCGAGGGCTCTCGTCTTTTGGCAAGACCGAGTTGTCTTACGCACCGGTGATGGTATTCATTTCAGCCTTTATGGTCAATTTGTTTACCGTCCTGATCGGACCCTCATTCACATGGTACGCGGTCCTAATGATGACGATCGATGCCATACTCAGCTTCGTGCTCACCCTTGTGTTTATTCAGGCCATTCCCGTGTTCACTTATCGCAAGAAAAATGTAAACCTCCGCAGCGAGGAGATCCTGTGTCTTATAATTCTACTGGCATCCGTCATGACAGGGGCTGTCGGTTTTACGGTATATAATCTATCCGCTGAGAATGTGCTGTCACGATATCTTATTCTTGTCTTTGCTCTAATGGGAGGTGCACCGCTTGGCGCATCGGTCGGGGTAATCACGGGACTAATTCTGAGTCTTGCCAATATGTCAGCGATATATCAGATGAGCTTGCTTGCTTTCTCCGGCATGCTGGCGGGGATGCTGAAGGAAGGAAAGAAGCTGGCTGTCTCGCTTGGGATGCTGCTTGGCTCCTCCATTCTGGCCATTTATCTAGGCGGAACGGGAGATGTGATCACATCAACCTATGAGAGCTGTGCCGCAATATTGCTCTTTTTGCTGACACCGAAGAGTATATTAAATGTCATATCGAAATATGTGCCTGGGACGCAGGACCACAGCCATAATCAGCATGAATATGCGAAGCGGATTCGGGATTTGACAGCTGAACGAGTAACCCGGTTCTCACAGGTGTTTAAGCAGCTGTCTAAGAGCTTTGATCAGATGTCGGAGGCACCTGAGATCAAGCAAGGACAACAGGATATGGAGCATTTTATGAATGCTGTGGCTGACGGGACCTGTGCTGCTTGCTTCAAGCAGTCTCAGTGTTGGGACGGCAAGTTCTATCAGACTTATAAGTACATGACGGAAATGATGTCGGCGATTGAAGAGAATCCAGACTTTGAAGCGAGGGATATTCCTGCATCCTGGACTAAATCATGTGCCAAGACGGATGCTGTCTTAGAGGTGATGAAGCGTCAATATGGGCTATACCAAGATAATATGCAATGGAAGCGGCAAATATACGACAGCCGTGTGCTGGTTGCCGAGCAATTGTCCGGCGTGTCTCAGGTAATGGAGGACCTGGCACGTGAGATCCAGCGCGAAACAACGATTATGCATAAGCAGGAGGATCAGATTCGTTCCGCCTTGGAGCAGCTCGGTTTATCCATTCACAGCATCGACATCATTAACCTGGACGCAGGTCATGTCGAGATTGAGATTGTACATGCTTATACGAGAGGATTTGATGAATGCCGAAAAATTATTGCACCACTGCTGTCCGATATTCTTGATGAACATATTGCTGTAGTAGAGGAGGTCATGACTTTACCGAAACAGGGATTGGCGACCGTTACCTTCGGTTCGGCAAAAACCTATGAAGTGACAACAGGCGTAGCTGGCGCAGCCAAGGGAGGAGGACTCTTGTCTGGTGACAGCTACAGCACAGTCGAGCTCGGGAATGGAACTTTTGCTGTTGCGTTAAGCGATGGAATGGGCAATGGTGAACGAGCGAGAATGGAGAGCAGCACAGCTCTTAATATCTTGGAGCAGCTTCTTCAATCCGGGATGGATGCGAAGCTAGCAATTAAGTCTGTCAATTCAATTCTGATGCTGCGGTCTCCGGAAGAGATTTATGCCACAGTGGATATGGCACTGATCGATCAGTATTCTGCCCAGTCCACCTTCTTGAAGATCGGATCGACACCCAGCTTCATTAAGAGAGGGGATGAGGTCATTCCCGTATCTGCCAGCAACCTGCCGATAGGGATTATTAAAGATATTGAGGTCGATCTCGTCAGTATCCAGCTGAACCCGGGGGATATCGTCATTATGATGACCGATGGCATCTATGATGCGCCCGGCTATGCGGTGAATAAAGAATTGTGGATGAAGCGGATGATTCAGGAGCTGGATAGTGAAGATCCACAGGAAATTGCCGATATTCTACTAGAGAGAGTTATTCGTTATCAGCAAAATAAAATTCATGATGACATGACCGTTGTGGTCGGCAAAATCGATCACTTCAGACCTGAATGGTCAACACTCCGAATTCCGGGAATGGATCGAATGGAGCGACCAAGAACCGTCAGCTGATCAGGACCTATTATATAGAAGAAAAAAATCCCCCCGTTTGAATCAATTCAATACTGGAAATAATAGGAATAATCCAGTTGATTTGAAAGGGGAATGAATGATGAAGCAGATTTTGCTGATTACAGATGGATGTTCGAATGTTGGATCAAGTCCGGTTCTTGCAGCGGCTCATGCCTTGGAGGAGGGCATTACCGTCAATGTGGTTGGCGTAGTGGATTATGGGACCATTGGAGAGCTGGGAAGTCAGGAAATAGATGAAATCGCGAAGGCAGGCGGAGGCATCAGCCGAATCGTCGGTACGCCTCATTTGGCGAAGACGATGCAGATGATGACACGCAAAACCGTGGTTCAGACCATTGAAATGGCGGTTAATAAAGAGTTGAAGCAAATTTTGGGAAAAGGGACGTTATCCGAGCTTCCACCGCATCAGCGCGCGGAGGTTGTGAAGGTAATGGACAACTTAAGTGAAACGACTCCCTTGCAGGTTGCGCTTCTAATTGATGCAAGCGCGAGCATGAAGCCTAAGCTTCCGGCTGTCGAGGAAGGAATCCGAGATTTGATGCTGAGCCTTCAAGCGCGTGAAGGTATAAGTCAAATTTCTGTATTTCACTTTCCGGGAAAGCATGGGGGCGAGGAGGCTGTCATTGATATACCTTGGACTGAGGATGTTTATGCCCTGCGCTCGATGTTTAACAGACTCCAGATGAGGGGAGCAACCCCTACAGGACCCGCAATATTAAAGGTGATGGATTATTACCGTTATGGTACACTAAACGAACACGAGCTTATATCTTATGATCAAGGGACTAAAGAAGGGATGCTGGGTGACTATGCCGCTGGGTCCTGATTTTTCTCCTGGAACAGTGGTAACCGGCAAATGGAAACAGGGCAAGTATGTTATCCTGAGAACGCTGGGTAAGGGAGCAAACGGGATCGTTTATTTGGTTCAGCGTGAACCGGGTGGAGGCCGGTATGCGTTGAAGATGGGCTTTAATGGAGTAGACTTGCAGTCAGAAATTAATGTCCTGACATCGCTCGAAAGTCAATATTCTCAAGCTGGACGCAAGTCCGCTTCCTATCTTAAGGAAGTGGATGATTATCGAATCAATGGTACCGATATTCCTTTCTACGTGATGAAGTATGTTAGAGGCGAACCCATTCATCACTTTATTCGGAAGCATGGCTCGGACTGGATAACGATAACAGGTTTAAGGCTGCTGAAGAAGCTGGCCGAGCTGCATCGCATGGGCTTTATATTCTGTGATCTAAAGCCGCAAAATGTACTTGTCACCCGGTATGGGGAGGTTGAGCTCATTGATTACGGCGGAGTAAGTCCTGCCGGACGCAGTGCTAAACAGTTTACAGAATGGTACGATAGGGGATACTGGAACGCGGGAAGCCGCGTGGCTGATCCTGGATATGACGTATTCTCCTTTGCTCTCCTGTTGATTCATCTCTTGGAGGGGGATGAACTACAGCGGCTTGCCGGAGAAAGTCTTCCCCAGTTAAGGGGAATGGGTCCATTGTCTGCATTGATTCTGCGAAGCGAGAGGCTCTCTCCATATAAAGGCTGGCTTGGACAAGCAGTACAAGGAAAATTTGAAAATGCGGAAATGGCATTTCTGCATTGGAAGAAGCATGTGTATGGACCAGTTAAACGGCAAAGTGAGTCCAGATCTGAGCCCGCTCCTAGGTGGTTAATTCCATCGTTTGCATTATCTGCTCTAATCATGGCTGGAGCTATTATGTTCCTGCTCCGCTGATGTGTTTTAGGGGTACATAGGCTAACCTTGATTTATAGAAAGAAGGAGCAGCATGGAAGGACGCAGCAAGCTGAGCAATACGGCACTTCGGGTGCTGGAAACGGCAGAGACTTTTGATTTATGGCAGCCGGGTTACCGGATCGTGGTCGCAGTATCCGGAGGAGCGGATTCTGTGGCTCTTTTACATATTCTGCATCAAATTTCGAAATATCACACACCGCTTACACTAATCTGTGCTCATGTTCATCATGGATTTCGGGCAGAGTCTGATCAGGAGGCGGAGATGGTGAGGGAATTCGCCGAGTCTCTATTGATTCCGTTCGAGATGACAAGGGTAAATATACCCCAGTATGTCCAAGACAGCGGAAGGAACGCACAGGATGCTTCGCGAGAGAAGCGGTATGAATTTCTCCATCAGATAGCTGCCAAATACAATGCGGATAGTATTGCTCTGGCTCATCATGCGGATGATCAGGCGGAGACAGTTCTGCTTCATTTGCTGAGGGGGAGTGGTCCTTCGGGACTCACCGGAATAAAAATTAAACGTTTTGAAAAAAACGTGGAACTTATTCGTCCTTGTTTGCGTATTAACAAGACGGACTTGGTTCATCAATGTGAACAATATGATCTGCCCTATGTTATTGACAGCAGCAATATGAGCACGAAGTACAGAAGAAATGCGATTAGACTGGATGTACTTCCTTATTTGGGGCAATATAATGATCAGCTTACGGAGTCACTTAATCGCTTGGCTGAGGTCATGAGTGTTGAAGATGATTATATGAATACCATCTCCCGGCAGACGTATTCCGAAATGGTTCGAAATTCAGAGGGCAACCTAACCTTTAAAGTGACTGATTTTAAGAAGCTACATGTCGCTTTACAACGGAGGTTGATTAAATTAATATTAAATTATCTGCCTTCGAACGATGATTTTGTTGATTTTTCGAGGATTGAAACCATTCGCAGAGGTGCGGTTCAGCATGAGCCCACCACGTGGAGCCACGATATTGGCCAAGGAATTGTTTGCATTCGGGAATATGATAATATCATTTTTTCTTCCCAGAGGTCTTCTGTATTAGAGCATTATAGTTACCAGTTGGATTTCTTGGATGGAGACACTCAATTGGATCTTACTGAAATCGGCACAAGACTTCATTTATCCTGTCTGGGTAATCGATCCAGGCCGGTTTCTGCTAGTGAAGCGCTGTTTGATGCGAATACATTCATATGGCCGCTTACGATTCGTTCGCGATTGCCTGGAGATACCATGAAAGTGATGGGATTAAACGGAAGCAAAAAGGTTAAAGATATTTTTATAGATGCCAAAATTCCTCCGTCCCTGCGTTCTCGTATTCCCGTAATATGCGATGGTGCCGGAAACATCATCTGGATTCCGGGCGTACGTCGCTCGATTCATTTCCCGGTAAGTGAAGATTCCACGTCCATCATTCGAATGCTGGTGGAGGAACTTTAGTGGGCCCGAGTGACAGTAATGGTGCAGGTATGACTTTCATAGTATAACTTAGGAGGTTCGCGACGTTGCAGAACGATATTCAAGAAGTATTGATTAGTGAAGAAGAGCTTCAGAACAAGATTAAGGAATTGGGAGAAATCCTGAGCAAGGAATATGCAGATCGCAATCCTTTAGTCATTTGTGTACTTAAAGGCGCGTTTATATTTATGGCTGATTTGGTGAAGAGCATAACCGTTCCAGTTGAGATGGACTTTATGGCCGTTTCGAGCTACGGTGCTTCTACCAAGTCGTCAGGTGTTGTCAAAATTATTAAAGATCTTGACGCTAGCGTTGAGAACCGTGACGTCCTCATTGTGGAGGACATCATTGACAGCGGTCTTACACTTACCCATCTAATTGATCTTCTGCAGCGCAGAGGAGCCAAGTCAACCACGGTGGTAACCTTGTTTGATAAACCTTCAGGCCGGAAAGTCGATCTGGAGGCTGACTACACAGGCTTCGTGCTGCCTGATGCATTTGTAGTCGGATACGGTTTGGATTATGCAGAGAAATACCGGAACCTACCCTTTATCGGGATTTTGAAACCGGAAATTTACACTAGCTGATATCCCAGCCATTGAGTAAGGATGACGTTCCTCCCTTTGTTGAGAAGGGCAGAATGGCTATGTTAAAATAATTTAAGTGTCTTGAGAGGAGGTAGGGGATGAATCGGTTCATCCGGAATTCTGGCTTTTATTTAATTTTATTTTTAGTAGTGGTCGGCATCTACCAAGTCATTAATGGTGGAAATGAAGCGGCTGATACCCCTAAATACAATCAGTTTCGGCAGGAGTTATCCACTAACAACGTAGAGAATCTGAGCCTCCAATTTGACGGTTACACATATCGTGTAACAGGTCAATACAAAGAAGTAGCTGAAGGCGAACCAAAGAATTTCATTACGTATATCCCTTACACTGAGACTGCTGTACAGGAAGTCGTTGAGGCCAGCGAGACCAATGGCTTTGAACTAGCGCAACAACCGATGGAAGGTGACAGCATCTGGCTGACACTGCTAACATCGTTTATACCTCTTATTTTGATGTTTGTTCTGTTCTTCTTCCTGTTCAATCAGGCGCAGGGCGGCGGCGGTAAAGTGATGAACTTTGGCAAGAGCCGTGCACGTCTGTATAACGAAGAGAAGAAGAAAGTTACTTTTGAGGATGTCGCAGGAGCTGACGAAGAGAAGCAGGAGCTTGTCGAAGTCGTTGAGTTCTTGAAGGATCCTCGTAAATTTGCGGCGGTTGGCGCAAGAATTCCAAAAGGGGTTCTGCTTAACGGGCCTCCGGGAACAGGTAAAACGCTTCTTGCTCGTGCGGTAGCAGGAGAAGCAGGTGTACCGTTCTTCAGTATTTCGGGTTCTGACTTCGTCGAAATGTTCGTCGGTGTCGGTGCATCCCGTGTACGTGACTTGTTTGAGAATGCGAAGAAGAATGCACCATGTATCATCTTCATTGATGAAATCGATGCGGTAGGTCGACAGCGCGGCGCCGGACTCGGCGGCGGTCATGATGAGCGTGAGCAAACGCTCAACCAGTTGCTCGTCGAAATGGACGGCTTTGGTGCAAATGAAGGTATTATCATTATTGCAGCGACGAACCGTCAAGATATTCTTGACCCTGCCCTTCTCCGCCCAGGACGTTTTGACCGTCAAATTACGGTAGATCGTCCGGACGTCAAAGGCCGTGAAGCGGTTCTGAAAGTACATGCGCGCAACAAACCACTTACAAAAGACGTTAAGATGGATGTTATTGCGAAGCGTACTACCGGATTTACAGGTGCAGACCTGGAGAATCTGCTGAACGAAGCAGCGCTACTTGCTGCAAGACGTAATCGCAAAGACATTTCCATGCGTGAAATGGATGAAGCGATTGACCGTGTAATTGTCGGTACAGAGAAGAAGAGCCGTGTAGTCAGTGATCGCGAGAAGCGTATTGTCGCTTATCACGAAGCGGGTCATACGATTGTCGGATATTTCTTGGAGAATGCCGATATGGTTCATAAAGTAACGATTGTCCCACGTGGACGTGCAGGCGGATATGTTATTATGATGCCTAAAGAAGATCGTATGCTTGCTACGAAGCCGGAGCTCCTTGACCGTATCACAGGTTTGCTCGGCGGACGTGCTGCCGAAGAAATCTTTATCGGTGAAATCGGAACTGGTGCATATAGTGACTTCCAACAAGCGACAGGCATTGTACGCAGCATGGTTATGGAATACGGTATGAGTGAGAAGCTCGGACCTCTTCAATTTGGCAACTCTCAGGGACAAGTCTTCCTGGGACGCGATTTTGGACATGAGCCAAACTATAGTGATGCGATTGCCCATGAAATTGACCAAGAGATGAGACGTATGATTACAGAATGCTATGAGCAAGCAAAAGAACTGCTTAGCAAGCATTCTAAAGAAGTACACCTGATTGCTGAAACGCTTCTGGAGAGAGAAACCCTTGATCTTGAAGATATTAAGCAGTTGATTGAGAAAGGTGCCATTACAGACAAAGGTACTGATTCGTCCGGAGGTTCTTCGGAGAACGGCGAGCCTGTAATCGACAATGTCGGTGATGTGCGTGTCCGTATTCAAGGCAAAGAGAACAACGGATCCCAGGCTGGTGATATTTCCAATGATGGTCCTAGTCAGACAGAGCCTGACACAACACCATCCAACCCAGAGTCTGGTGATGCAAATTCACCGGATAATAACAAGCCAACAACGTAATGAACAAGTCATAAAAGAGATTAAACCGGAGAACGCAGGAGCGTTCTTCGGTTTTTTTGATTTAACATAGACCATGACCCTTAATTTGCGACAATTTTGTGAATTGACACATAGAGGAACCTTATGTAAATTAGGTGTAAACCTGAATCAACTTTATAGCTCGTTCAATGAGAATGAAATTGATCCACCTATGGTATTCGTATGTCGTACTTTGTGAATCAAATAACAAGCGATGACATCACAAAGGTGAAAGCGGTTTTTTATCTATTGCTTATATAAGGGAGAGGGTCTTCAAGTGGAAGCATTAGCATTAGAGCGTAAGGCAGAAATGAATCGTGAACTGAAAAAACGTATTGAGGTGTTAAAGAAAGAGCGCAACGCAATTATTTTGGCACACTATTATCAGCGTGATGAAATTCAAGAGGTAGCTGACTTTCGGGGCGATTCATTCCTGCTTGCTCAGAAGGCAGCTCAGACCGATGCCGATGTTATTGTGTTCTGCGGTGTTCACTTTATGGGAGAGAGCGCGAAGATTCTGGCACCTAACAAGAAAGTCATTATTCCAGATGAAAGAGCCGGCTGTCCCATGGCTGACATGGTGAATGTGGATGGACTGCGCAAGCTGAAAGCACAGCATCCGAATGCGAAGGTGGTTACATATATAAACTCCTCAGCCGAGATCAAGGCAGAGACCGATATATGCTGTACTTCCTCCAATGCGGTTAAGGTCATTCAATCCTTGGATGCAGAAGAAATTATATGGGTTCCCGATAAAAATTTGGGCCATTATGTACAGCAGCATACAGACAAGAAGATGATCATCTGGGAAGGATATTGCAACACTCATGACATGCTGACCGTAAAAGACGTCGTTGAAATGCGCGCCAAATATCCAAATGCAGAGTTTGTTGTTCATCCAGAGTGCCGTCCAGAAGTCGTTGAGATGGGTGATTTTGTTGGAAGTACGACAGCTATTTTGGAATATTGCAGAGACTCTGCTTGCAAAGAATTTATTGTAGGCACGGAAGATGGAACAGGGTACCAGCTTCGAGTGGATAGTCCGGACAAGGAATTCCACTTTGCAACGAAGTTCTTGGTCTGCCCGAATATGAAGGTGAATAATCTCAAGAAGCTGGTCAAGGCGCTTGAAACGATGAAGCCTGAGATTTATGTGCCGCAGGATGTAGCCGATCGTGCCCGTTTATCCCTTGAGCGTATGTTGCAGGTGAAATAATTCACTATGTTTTCAGCAGTCTACTTTTTATGAAGAGACGGGAGATAGCAAACGATGATTCCTTCTTACTTGGTTAATTTCGATTTGAATGATCTGCCTCAAATCGAAACTGATATTCTGATTATAGGCTCAGGCATTGCCGGACTTTATACAGCGATTGAGGCAAGCAGAGACCACCAGGTTCTCATGATTACCAAAAAATCACTCCTTGAGAGCAATACGAGATATGCGCAAGGGGGCATTGCAGCCGTGACGGCTGAGGACGATTCACCCGTGTATCATATGCAAGATACATTAACGGCAGGAGCGGGATTGTGTCGCAGCGAAGCGGTGGAGGTACTTGTCAGTGAAGGACCGGACCGAGTTCAGGAGCTCATCCAGCTGGGCACGGCTTTTGATATCGAGAACGGCGAGCTTGCTTTGACACAGGAGGGTGCTCACAGCCATCGCCGGATATTGCATGCCAATGGAGATGCAACAGGATATGAAATCGTAAGAGCGCTGGCCAAAGAAGCGGCAGAGCATCCGTCAATCAGCGTATGGGATGAGCATTTTGTAATCGATCTAATTACAGCAGATGGAGAGTGTATCGGCGCTCTTGTCCAGGCTCTGAATGGACAGCGTACTTTTGTGAAAGCAGATGCCGTTGTTCTCTGTTCCGGTGGAGCAGGGCAGTTGTATCGATATACAACCAACCCCGAGGTAGCTACTGCAGATGGAGTAGCCATGGCCTACCGGGCAGGAGCCGAGATTCGGGACATGGAGTTTATCCAGTTCCATCCGACTTCATTATGTTATCCAGAGGCGCCTAGATTCCTGATCTCGGAGGCAGTTCGAGGAGAAGGAGCTGTTCTGCGGAATATACACGGAAATCGGTTCATGGAGCGATATCACCCTCAGCTGGAGCTTGCACCGAGAGATGTGGTTGCTCGTGCAATCGTAAGTGAAATGGAAGACACTCATGCGACACATGTCTATCTTGATATTACACATGAGACGCCAGAACTCATTAAGCGCCGTTTTCCAACGATATATGAGAACTGCATGAGCTATGGCCTTGATATGACAAAAGACTGGATTCCGGTGGCACCAGCAGCCCATTATATGATGGGCGGTGTAAAGACGGATCTGCACGGAGAGAGCAGTATTCCTCGACTATTCGCATGCGGCGAAGTATCCTCGACTGGGGTTCATGGAGCTAATCGGCTGGCGAGCAACTCCTTGTCAGAGGCTATTGTATTTGGCAAACGCATTGTCGATAGAATCAGACAACTGCCTGACACGGAGCAGCATGCCTTCGGACTTCGTGTTCAGCGTGAGCTTATCACTGGTGCTTACGATTCCGTGCATGTACGAAGACTGGCTCTGCAGAAGGTCATGGTTAGACAAGTAGGACTGCGCCGAACCGAATCGGGATTGCTAAAGGGTAAGATTCTGCTTGAGCAGGAATGTTCTATTTTTAATACAAAGCTTGATAAGCAAGAAGAATACGAATTCGCAAATTTGCTGACCTGTGCACTGCTGGTTACAGAGGGCGCCCTATACCGAAAAGAAAGCAGGGGAGCCCATTACCGCGAGGATCATCCTGTGAGAAATGATCATCATTGGCAAAAGCATACGGTTCAGCAGCGGGATCGGGAGATTGTGGAGGAAGTAAGTCATGCTTAATGGATATAATGAAGTATTGAAGGAATCAATTAAAGGCTGGCTGCAGGAGGATGTGGGAGCAGGTGACGTTACTTCCTTGACGACCATCCCGCCAGGACATAAGTCCAAAGCTGTAATTCACGCCAAGGATGAAGGTATCATTGCAGGAATGACAGTCGCTGAGCTCGTATTTCAGATCGTAGATCCAGAGCTCGCGTTTACCGCATATGTCCAGGATGGTGATGCGGTAACCAAGGGAACAATACTAGCAGAAGTGGAAGGAAGCACACACCGTCTTCTGACCGGAGAACGGCTTGCTCTGAATTTGCTGCAAAGAATGTCCGGAATTGCGACAAGAACACGCTCCTATGTGGATGCCCTGGAAGGCCTTAGCACAAGGCTGGTCGATACGCGGAAAACAACACCAGGTCATCGTTTACTTGAGAAGTATGCTGTTCGCGTCGGAGGCGGTCATAATCACCGGTTTGGACTATATGATGCGGTCATGATCAAAGATAATCACATCAAAGGAGCAGGCGGGATTACAGAGGCTGTTCAGCGTGCCAGGGCAGCTATACCTCATACAATGACGGTCGAGGTCGAAGTCGAGTCGCTTGAACAGTTAGATGAAGCCTTGGAAGCAGGGGCTGACATCATAATGCTGGACAATATGGACCTCATTATGATGCGCGAAGCAACTCAGCGTATCCACAGCCGGTCACCTCATGTTAAAATAGAAGCTTCGGGCAATGTTTCGCTTGCTACCATTCGTGGTATTGCTGAGACGGGAGTGGATATTATTTCAGTCGGCAGACTAACCTACTCTTTCGAAAGCCTTGATATCAGTTTAGATTTAAATGAAAAGAAAGGAGGATAATCCTCTTTGATTCTTGTTGTAGATGTAGGAAACAGCAATATCGTACTCGGTATTTATAAGAAGAAGGAGCTCCTTCACCATTTTCGCATTAGTACTTCCAGGCAGTCTACGGTAGACGAGTATGGTGTTATGATCCATAACTTATTTCAGATGTCAGGTATATCTGCTTCCAAAATAGAAGGCGTGATTATCTCTTCTGTTGTTCCACCGCTCGTGAATGTGCTGGAGGAGATGTGCATCAAATATGTTGGTAAAAAACCGCTGCTGGTAGGACCGGGAATCAAAACGGGTCTGAATCTCCGTTATGAGAACCCGCGCGAGGTCGGTGCAGATCGTATCGTAAACGCGGTAGCGGCAATAGATCGTTATCAATGTCCGTTGGTTGTTGTCGATTTCGGTACAGCCACTACATTTGATTGTATTGATGCAGAGGGCAACTACTTGGGAGGAGCCATTGTTCCGGGAATTGGAATCTCCACAGAAGCGCTCTATCAGCGTGCATCCAAGCTGCCTCGAATTGAACTGGAGAAGCCTAAAAAAGTAATCGGACGCAATACAGTTCACGCGATGCAGGCCGGAATCATATTCGGATATGCCGGACAAGTGGATGGAATCGTTGATCGAATCAAGGACGAGATGAAGGCTGCACCCAAAGTAATCGCAACCGGCGGATTGGCAGAGCTGATCGCAAGCGAAACCAGAACGATTGAAGAGGTAAATCCCATGCTCACTCTGGAAGGGCTTCGAATTATATATGAAAGAAACAAGGGATAATCATACCTGTTCTCTACAAAAGATAATGGAAGAAGGCGAGAGCTTAGCTGCCTTTATTCCATTATCTTTTTCGATTACAATAAGAAATAACGAAGCATGATTAAATCGACGTCACTGCATGATGATAAACATATAGAGGATTTATGCATATATCCTCATTCAGTTAATTTAAGGAGGCAATTTATACAGCTATGGACAACAACAAGAAGGACTATCTAGTACGTGGAACGGCACTGGGAGGACGTGTACGCGCTTTTGCGGTCAGCACAACCCATCTGGTTGACGAGCTTCGCAGAAGACATGATACCTTTCCAGTCGTAACGGCAGCGTTGGGACGTACGGTAACCGCTGCGGCTATGATGGGTGCCATGCTCAAGGGAGAAGAAAAGCTAACCGTGCAGGTTAAAGGTGATGGCCCTGTCGGGCAAATCGTCGCCGATTCGAATGCGAAGGGAGAAGTTCGCGGCTACGTAAATGAACCCCATATTCACTTGCCAAGCAACAGCATGGGCAAACTTGATGTGGCAGGAGCGGTCGGCACTACAGGCTACATTCATGTGACCAAGGACCTTGGATTGAAGGAGCCTTACCGGGGCAGTATCCCGATTGTTTCCGGTGAGCTTGCTGAAGACTTTACGTATTATTTTGCAACTTCGGAGCAGACACCATCCGCAGTAGGTCTTGGTGTGCTTGTTAATACAGATAACTCGGTGATTGTTGCCGGCGGTTTTATTATCCAGCTGCTGCCGGGGTTAAACGATGATGAGATTGCAGAAATTGAGAATTCACTTGGTTCGCTCCCTCCAGTAACGACTCTGCTCGAGCAAGGATTAGAAGTAGAGGATATGTTGCGCCGGATCTTACCGGATGTGGAAATTCGTGATCAGATGGACATTGAGTTCAAATGTCAGTGCTCTCGTGAGCGTGTCGAGCAAACACTGATTTCCTTGGGAGAGGAAGAACTGACGAACTTGATCGAGGAAGGTAAAGCAGAGGTTGTATGTCACTTTTGCAACGAAGCTTATCAATTTGATAAAGAGGATCTGGAAGCAATACTTGAGCAAGCCAAAAGCTAATCCGTTATGGGGTAGATGAGATGGGATGAGGAAACAGGAAAAAGGACTGTGGGTAACCGTTGTTGTCCTGACCGCTTCAGTCGTAATGATGGGTACTTTTATCCTTCAGGGAATGAACACGGCTTCTGACGAAGCAGATTCTCAGATGCAGGCTCAGGAGGAGACCGTAGCCCGGATTGCTGGACAGGATGTTTCAGAGGAAGAATGGGTTAACTTGCTCAAGGCAAGATACGGTAAGAACATGCTTACTGAGATGCTGAATCGTCGTGCGGTCTTGGAAGAAGCCAAAGAGAATGGGTTATCAATAACCGAGGCAGAGGTAGAAGCTGAACTGGAGGAGACGATGGAAGGCTACACTTCAGAAGAAGCATACTACAAGGAGATGCTCACCCAATTCGGTCTTAGCATAGAAGACTTGAAGGCGGAGGCGACCTATCACATCCTACTCGAAAAAATAGCCACTGCAGGTATCGAAGTCAGCGAAGCAGAAGTCGAGCAGTATTATGAAGAGCATCTGGACAGCTATACCCCAAGCAGACAGTTTGACCTCTCCATGATTCAGGTGAATGACGCGGAGACCGCAGAGCAGGTCATGTCCCGGCTGGAGCAGGGGGAAAGCTTTGAAGCGCTGGCTCAGGAGCTGTCGACCGATGAATATAGCAAGGATGCGAAGGGCAGCCTTGGCCTGATCGATGAGGATGATCCTTTTCAGCCTGAGGCGATGATGGATGTTGCTAGGGAGCTGGATATCGGTGTTGCAGCCGGTCCTCTTCTCATAGATGATGCTTATATCATTATCCGGCTCAATGATATTAACGAAGAGAACGCCCTGACCCGTGAGCAGGCAATGGAGGAAATTCGACGAATGCTTGCACTTAATGAAGCGGGGCCGCTCTCTGAAGTGGAGAAGTCGCTTCGGAATAAATACGGTGCAGAGATTCTCGTAGAGCTGGATAAGGCATCATAGTCTGAGTTCAGTGAGACGACAATCTTGTTATAAAATACTTTGACAACCCCCTAAAGACCCAAGTCAAAGTATTTTTTTTGAGCAATATTGACAAGTGCACCTAAGGTTGATAATATTAACTTTGAAATACCTACTGATTTACTCGGAATATAAATGATTTTTATCAATCTTGTATGAATTCTTTATAAATTCGGAAGCATGACGCGCTATTCATGGTTAACTCTGTTCTACAGCGTGGTCAGCCGAATTATTTTAACAACCAAGAAGCAGCAGCATTCTTCATATTTCATCCATCTCAAGGAGGTCAATTATCATGGCTAAAGTTGTTAACAACGTTACTGAACTGATCGGAGACACACCCCTTGTGCGTCTGAATCGCGTCGTGCCTGAGGGAAGCGCAGAAATCTATGTTAAGCTCGAGTACCAGAACCCAGGTGCCAGTGTTAAAGACCGTATTGCAATCAGCATGGTAGAAGAAGCTGAGAAGCAAGGACGTATTAAACCAGGCGATGCTATTGTTGAAGCAACAAGTGGTAACACAGGTATTGGTCTCGCAATGGTAGCAGCAGCCAAAGGTTATCGTGTCATTATTGTTATGCCTGAAACGATGAGCTTGGAGCGCCGCAATCTGCTTCGTGCATATGGCGCAGAGCTTGTGCTGACACCAGGATCAGAAGGAATGAACGGTGCAGTTAAGAAAGCGGAAGAGATCGTTCAAGAGAATCCGAACTATTTCATGGCAGAACAGTTTAAGAACCAAGCGAACGTGAAGATTCACCGTGAAACTACTGGACCTGAGATTGTGGAAGCGATCGGATCCATCGGCGGAACGCTGGATGCATTCGTTGCAGGAATCGGTACTGGCGGAACGATTACAGGCGCTGGTGAAGTACTGAAGAAAGAGTACCCGGATATCAAGATCGTAGCCGTTGAGCCTGCAGCCTCCCCGATTCTTGCTGGAGGAACGCCAGGCCCTCACAAAATCCAAGGAATTGGTGCAAACTTTATTCCTGAGATTCTGAATCAGGACATTTATGATGAAATCGTTCATATTGAGAACGAAGATGCCTTTGAAACTGCACGTCAAGTAGCTAAAGAAGAGGGTATTCTTGCGGGTATTTCCTCTGGTGCAGCCATTCGTGCAGCTCTTCAAGTAGCTAAGCAGCTTGGAGCTGGCAAACGTGTCGTTGCCATCGTACCAAGTAATGGTGAGCGTTACTTGAGCACACCGCTGTACAACTTCGAAGGCTAATTGTAAGCTGAACCTTGACTTACGCAATTTTTCTCAGTTCTTAGGTCATGCTAAGAACTGAGCAGACTGTAGACAAACTGCTTAATTGAGTTTGCCTGCAGTCTTTTTTTATTTCCGTTTTCCTAACAGATGTTCTGAAATTCAAGATTGGTGCAGTGCCGCTCTTTTCAAAAAGCAGCGCGCTCTAGTATACTTACAAACAATAGATCAGTCGGCTGGGGGATAAAGATTTACATGAATAAAGTAATGACAACATATGATCACTGGCAGGCCTGGAGCAAGGAAGACTGGACTATTCTTCCTTATGTAATAAGCAAGCCTTTCCCTGGAGGAGATAGAGTTGGCTCATGGAAACCCGCTTGGGAACAAGCTTCTCCATACGCTTTTGTATTAGAGAGCGGTAAAGACGGCAGGTACACTTATCTGGGCCTTGATCCTGTATCTGTTATTACAGGCAAAGGGAATAGGGCAAAGATAGAGGATCTTACGGTTACTGCACACGAAAAGCTGACTCATACTTTGGAAGGAGATCCTCTTCCCGTACTTGAGGAGTGGATAAGTCCATATACTGCTCCTCGTGTAGAAGGGATCCCCCCTTTCTCCGGCGGCATTGTCGGCTACTTGAGCTATGATATTGCTCGCTCGCTTGAGAGGCTGCCTGTATTAGCGGAGGATAATCCAGAGCTTCCTGATTATATCTGGATGCGGTTTGATGAAGTATGGATGATTGATCATGAGAGCAAGACGCTCTTCAGTGCAGTTTATGTGCTTAGGCATGCCGAGCTTTCTCTTGAGGAGCAATTTCATCAAGCTGGACTTCGGGCAGAACGAATGATGGCGAGAGCTGAGCAGCTAATTGAAGCTGCAGGTGATTTGAAATACAAGCTTGAGCTGGAGCAGCGGTTAAATCGGATTGAGCTGGCGGCACAGCAGGGAGATGCTTCTGTTGACGTAACGACCGACTGGGAATCTTCGTTTGCCCGAGAAGCGTTCGAGCAAGCCGTCCGCAAAGTTCAAGATTATATCAGCCAGGGCGATGTATTTCAGGTGAATCTGTCTCTACGCCAGCAGAAGGAGCTTCACACCTCTCCGGAGGATGTATACGAGTGGCTTCGTGTGCTTAATCCATCTCCGTATATGGGGTATGTGCGTACTCCGGAATTCGAGCTGGTAAGCGGTTCTCCTGAGCTGCTGGTCAAGCTTGACCATGGACAAGTGGTAGCAAGGCCGATTGCAGGCACTAGACGAAGAGGAACTACGCCGGAAGAGGATGAGCGGATGGCTAGCGAGCTGCTGCATACAGAGAAGGAGCGGGCTGAGCATATCATGCTTGTTGATCTGGAAAGAAACGATATCGGCCGTGTTGCACAATACGGTACCGTCCGAGTGCCTGAATTAATGACGATTGAGTACTATTCCCATGTTATGCATCTTGTATCTCAAGTTGAAGGTACGATTGCAGACGGAAAAAATGCCTTTGATGTCATTGCTGCTGCATTTCCAGGAGGAACGATTACAGGTGCTCCCAAAGTTCGCACGATGGAGATCATAGAAGAGCTGGAGCCTGTTAGGCGAGGGCCCTATACCGGCTCGATCGGCTGGATTGGCTACCATGGAGATATGGAGCTGAACATCGTTATAAGGACCTTGACGGTAATAGACGGAATAGGATACATTCAGGCCGGGGCGGGAATCGTTATTGATTCTGATCCTTACCGGGAGTACCGGGAATCAAAAAACAAAGCACGCGCGGTAATGAAAGCTGTACAATATAGTGAAGAGGCTGCATTCCTTGATATTAGAAGTTCACACCTATAGAAACATACACTATAATGTGATGTACCGTTTCTAACGTGAATCGCATTTGTTGCACAAATGCTTAGCTGAGAAGAGAATAGAGGAGGTTAATTAGATTATGATTCTAGTTATTGATAATTACGATTCTTTCACGTATAACCTCGTACAGTATTTAGGTGAGCTAGGTGAGGAAATTGAGGTCCGTCGCAATGACGAGATAGACCTTGAAGGAATAGAGGCGCTTGCGCCGGATCATATATTGATTTCACCCGGACCATGTACCCCGAATGAGGCGGGTATCAGTCTTGATGTGCTGACACATTTCAAAGGCAAGATTCC
The DNA here is from genome assembly GCF_042678545.1 of Paenibacillus provencensis. Classification (NCBI taxonomy): domain Bacteria; kingdom Bacillati; phylum Bacillota; class Bacilli; order Caryophanales; family Paenibacillaceae; genus Paenibacillus; species Paenibacillus provencensis. The sequence goes on from NZ_JBHTKX010000011.1 coordinate 56,375, forward strand.
GATCTTTGGTGTATGTCTTGGGCATCAGGCGATCGGACAGGCTTTTGGTGGGAACGTGATTAGAGCAGAGAGATTAATGCATGGCAAAACGTCTCCAATCCTTCATGGTGGACAATCGGTCTTTGAAGGCCTGCCGGTGCCATTTACGGCGACGAGATATCACTCCCTGCTGGTGGAGCGTGAGAGCCTGCCAGACTGCCTGGAGATTACGGCAGAGACGGAAGAGGGCGAAATCATGGGCCTAAGACATAGAGAGTATCCCATTGAAGGTGTTCAGTTCCATCCTGAATCGATTGTTACTGATTATGGACACCAGATGCTGCGAAATTTTCTGCGGACAAGGAAGCAGGCTTAAGATGATTAAGATGAAATATACGATGATGAACGGTCAGTTGACCGAATTGAAGCAAGCCGCGATCCCTGTGATGGATCACGGCTTCTTGTATGGCATCGGCTTGTTTGAGACCTTTCGCACGTATCACGGTAAGCCCTCTATCTTGGGACGGCATTTGGAACGGATGGCTGCAGGGTGTAATGAGCTGGGCATTCCTTTTACAGCTGACCCGGATGAGCTTGAACAATGGATTGCCAGACTTCTTGCTGCGAATGAATTGGAGGAAGCTTATATTCGTTATACCGTCTCTGCAGGGGAGGAGCTGCTGGGACTTCCAGCAGGTAATTATTCTGAGCCGAATCACATTGTATTCGCCAAACCATTGCCTGCCATGTCTGACGAATGGTATGAGAAGGGCAAGGCGCTTCAGCTTCTACGAACGAGACGTAATACCCCTGAGGGGCAGGTTCGATTTAAATCGCTGCATTACATGAATAATATTTTGGCGAAGCGGGAGCTTATGCAGTATGAGCAGGCCGTTCAGCTTCAAGCAGAGGGATTGATGCTGACACCAGAAGGGCATTTGGCGGAAGGTATGGTCAGCAATCTCTTTTTTGTGAAGGATGGGATGGTATTCACACCAGAATTATCGACGGGTATCTTGCCGGGCATAACACGAGAAGTCGTACTGGAAGCCTGCAAAGAACGGAAGATCCCAGTTACTGAGGGGCGCTATACCTGGGAGGCGCTGAGAGGTGCTGACGAAATTTTTATGACAAGCTCCATTCAGGAATTGGTTCCGATTACTGCAATCTTGGATTTGCCGGCAGCTGGGTATCCAGCACTGGAGATATCACAAGGACGAATGGGTCCGATGACGAGAGAGCTGTTACATCTATATCGAATAAAGGCAGGTAGGAGAGATGCTGCAACCTAGAATTTATAAACGCACTTATCAAAAGGGAGAAATGACGCTTTCTCTTGGAGAAAGAACACTCATTATGGGCATTGTTAATGTAACGCCGGATTCCTTCTCTGATGGCGGACAGTATTATGAGGTAGAGCGAGCTGTAACCCATGCGCTGGAGCTATATGAGCAAGGAGCTGACATGATAGATATCGGCGGTGAATCCACACGTCCGGGTCATACGGTGATCAGTGACGAAGAGGAGATTGCACGGGTTGTACCTGTAATCAAGGCGATCTCAGAGCGCGCGCCTCACATTCCTCTCTCCATTGATACATATAAGTCAGAGGTGGCACGAGCTGCATTAGAAGCAGGAGCGCATATCATCAATGATATTTGGGGCTGTAAGGCTGATCCGCACATGGCTGAGCTGGCAAAAGAAAAGAACTGTCCAATCATTCTAATGCATAACCGGGACAACACGGATTACAGCGATTTTGTAAGTGATGCCCTTCAAGATGTGCAGGAGAGCATTGATCTGGCGCTGGGGGCAGGAGTAGATAAGTATAATATCATTTTGGATCCGGGGATCGGTTTTGCAAAATCATATGAACAAAATCTGCTCATGATGGCGGCCCTTGGCGATTTGGCGAACTTAGGGTATCCGGTCCTGCTGGCAACCTCTCGCAAAAGATTTATCCGCAATACACTGAACCTTCCTGTAGATGATCTGGTGGAGGGGACAGCAGCGACGGTTGCTTTCGGTATTGCCCAAGGCACGCAAATAGTGCGTGTACATGATGTAGCCAAGATCAAACGGACCGTGGATATGTGTGACGCTATGCTGTATCTCACGATGAAGGAGATGAAGTAATGGATAAAATGAAGCTGCACCGTATGGAGTATTTTGGATATCATGGTGTGTTTGAAGAAGAGCGCAAGCTGGGTCAGCGGTTTTATATTGATCTTGAGCTGGATCTCGATCTGCAGGAAGCAGGAAGTACGGATGACCTGAATCAAACGATTAATTATGCTGAGATCCATGCACAGGTTAAGGATATTGTCGAGAATCAATCGTTCCAATTAATTGAAGCTTTAGGCGAATATATTGCATCTTCGCTCCTTGCGACTTATACTAATGTCAATGCGCTTATTGTGAAGGTAACAAAGCCGCATCCTCCGTTTGACATTCATTTTGGAGGGGTAACCATAGAACTTCATCGCACTAGGAAAGTGGGATAACGATTCATGAATGCACACCGAACCTCTGATCCGTCAGAGGCTTATATTGCTTTAGGGGCTAATTTGGGCGATCGGGAAGCTACACTGCTGTCCGCCATTCAGCTGCTGCATCAGCAGGATAAAGTGAAGGTGCTCAGATGCTCCAATCTATATGAGACCGAACCGGTTGGATACGTGGACCAGCCTTCATTCATTAATATGGCGATTGCTGTGGAGACCTCGCTCCCGCCGAATGAACTGCTTGTCCTCATGCTGGACATTGAGCAGCGCCTCGGAAGGGTCCGGGATATCAGATGGGGACCGAGAACCGTGGATCTTGATTTGTTGTGGTACGAAGGCACAGAGATGAATACGGAGCAGCTCGTACTGCCACATCCGCGGATGGCGGAGCGTGCTTTTGTGCTTGTACCTTTGTCGGATGTAGTAAGCCTACAGTCAGGCTCTATATATACTTTTGTACAAACAGCTCTTGAGAGACTGGATGAAAGGGATGGAATACAGCGGTGGAAAACATGCAACTGGCCAGACGCATCCGCGCTTTCCGAAAATTAAAAGGCTTTACTCAGCAGAATTTAGCAGATCAGTCAGGGATTTCTCTCGCGATGCTGGGGATGTTTGAACGGGGAACCCGGAAGCCGACGGATAAACAGCTGGCAGTCATTGCTGAAGCGCTGGAGATTACAATAGCAGAGCTGCAGAGGTAGCCATATCCTTTCTTTTTACAAAATACGCAATTGATGTTTTAAAAACTATAAATATAACCATTCTAGAACAATAGGAAAAGAGGTGAATTAGTTCTATGCTGAAAATAGCAGATATCGAATTAAAGAACCAGGTTGTGCTTGCGCCGATGGCCGGAGTCAGCAACCCTGCTTTCCGTCTGATTGCGAAGGAATTCGGTGCAGGGCTGGTATGTGCGGAGATGGTTAGTGATAAAGGAATACTGAACGGAAACAAGCGGACAAGAGAGATGCTTTTTGTAGATGAACGGGAAAAGCCGCTTAGCTTGCAAATTTTTGGTGGCGACCGTGATTCGCTTGTGGGTGCGGCAAAGGTTGTAGATCAGGAGACGAATGCGGATATTATTGACATTAACATGGGCTGCCCTGCACCAAAAATCAACAAGAGTGATGCTGGTGCCAAGTGGCTGCTTGATCCGAACAAAATTTATGAAATGGTATCTGCCGTAGTGGATGCTGTCGCTAAGCCGGTTACGGTGAAAATGCGGATCGGCTGGGATCATGATCATGTATATGCTGTGGAGAATGCACGCGCAGTGGAGAGTGCCGGAGGCAAAGCAATTGCCTTGCACGGCAGAACGAGAGAACAGCTGTATACCGGATATGCAGACTGGGACATTATAAAGGAAGTTAAGGAATCGGTATCCATTCCGATTATCGGTAACGGAGATATTTCCTCGCCTGAGGAAGCCAAACGCAGATTGGAGGAATCCGGTGTTGATGGCGTCATGATCGGTCGCGCCGCACTCGGGAATCCTTGGATGCTGTACCGGACGATTGAATATCTTGAGAAAGGAATTCTCCTGCCAGATCCTGATCCAGAGGAGAAGATCCGTATTGCCATTCTGCATATGGACCGTCTCATTGCACTCAAAGGCGAGAATGTCGCTGTCCGCGAAATGCGCAAGCATCTGTCTTGGTACCTGAAGGGGCTGAAAGGTTCTTCTCGTATTAAAGATGCGATCATGGAAGAGACAAAGCGTGATGAAATGGTTTCCATTCTAACGAACTTCCTGGAAGAGCTGCCTCAAAATGATGAGAACGAGAAGAGCATTGAGGCAGAAGCAGTGCATGCAGACTGTGCGTGTTAATAAATTGGTAATTTTATATTGATTTCCAACATTCTCTAGGGGTCGACATTGACTTTTGAATATCGTTCACCTATAATTTTTTGGTATAAATTCGGCAATAAGCTTTTAACTGAAACTTTACATCAAGAGAACAAGGTGTTCTGTTTTCTGAAGATTTGCATATTGTTTTTACAGGTAATTGAAATGGTCTTACATTATTCCCATGACAGGAGAATCGGTTGAGATGAGCGATAAAGAAGTCATTCTTACACAGGAAGGGCTCAAGAAGCTGGAAGAAGAACTTGAGAACCTCAAATCCGTTAAGCGCCGCGAAGTTGCTGAGCGGATCAAAGTAGCAATCGGATACGGCGATATTAGCGAGAACTCCGAGTACGAAGATGCCAAGAATGAACAAGCCTTCATCGAGGGTCGTGTTATTACTTTGGAGAAAATGCTTCGTAATGCACGTATTATCAACAGTGACGAAATCGACACAGATACTGTAGGTATTGGAGCGACAGTTTCGGTTGAAGATCTCGAGTTCGGCGATGTTGTTGAATATACGATTGTCGGAACAGCGGAATCCAATCCGCTGCAGAATAAAATCTCGAATGAAAGTCCGGTTGGCAAGGCGATCCTTGGCAAGAAAAAAGGAACCGTTGTGGATGTTAACGTTCCAGCAGGCGTCATCCAGTATAAAATCGTGGATATTAAGAAGTAATACCATGTTTTCGGGATAAGGATTAAAAGCTTCCCTTGGGGAAGCTTTTTTTCAGTATCAGCGTGCGTTTCCTATAAACGCATACATATCATTTAAGGGAGTTGAGCAAGGCAATGACGGATGAAACAATGAACCCGGAAGTAGAATTGAGCGAGCTTCTTCAGATCAGACGTGCTAAATTGGACGAGCTTCGTGGACTGGGTATCGATCCATTTGGCAAGAAATATGTCCGTAACAGTGAAGCGGGAGTGATTCTTAGCCAATATAATGATCTTACAAAAGAAGAGCTGGATGAGAAGAATGTAGAAGTAACGGTGGCAGGCCGGATTATGGCAAAACGGACGATGGGTAAAGCGAGCTTCGCACATATCCAGGATCTGAGCGGCCGTATTCAAATCTATGTGCGCAAAGACACCGTTTCGGAGACACAGTGGGATGCATTCACAATCCTTGATCTTGGCGATATTATTGGTGTCAAAGGCATTGTCTTCAAGACAAAAACAGGCGAAACCTCTATTAAAGTTACAGAGCTTGATGTTCTCTCGAAGTCACTATATCCGCTTCCAGACAAATATCAAGGTCTCAAAGATGTAGAGCTGCGCTATCGTCAGCGTTATGTAGACCTCATTATGAATCAGGATGTACAGCAAACATTCATTACACGTTCGAGAATCATTCAATCCATGCGTCGTTACTTGGATTCCCATGGATACTTGGAAGTGGAAACACCGACCCTTCATGCGATTGCAGGCGGAGCGGCAGCGCGTCCGTTCATCACGCATCATAATGCACTGGATATGGAGCTGTACATGCGTATCGCGATTGAGCTTCATTTGAAACGACTCATCGTGGGCGGTATGGAAAAAGTATACGAGATCGGCCGTGTTTATCGGAACGAAGGTGTATCCACTCGTCACAACCCGGAATTTACAATGATTGAGCTGTATGAAGCTTATGCTGATTATCAGGATATCATGGAGCTTACAGAGAACATGATTGCACATATTGCCCAAGAAGTACTGGGTACGCAAACCATCAACTATCAAGGACATGAAGTAGACCTTACTCCAAAATGGCGCCGTGTATCCATGGTTGATGCGGTGAAGGAAGTGAAGGGAGTAGACTTCAGTGTGCAAATGACGAATGAAGAAGCGCATCAGCTGGCCAAAGAACATAAGGTTCCGGTTGAGCCTCATATGACATTTGGCCATATCCTTAACGCATTCTTTGAAGAGTTTGTAGAAGAGACATTGATTCAGCCGACATTTGTATACGGACATCCCGTAGAAATCTCGCCGCTTGCGAAGAAGAACGAAGAAGATCCGCGCTTTACAGACCGCTTCGAGTTGTTTATCGTAGCGCGTGAGCATGCGAATGCCTTCAGTGAGCTGAATGATCCAATTGATCAGCGTCAGCGTTTTGAAGCACAGCTTCTAGAAAAAGAACAGGGTAATGATGAAGCCCATGAGATGGATGATGACTTCATCCGCGCACTTGAGTATGGTATGCCGCCTACAGGAGGACTTGGTATCGGTATTGACCGCCTTGTTATGCTGCTGGCTAATGCGCCTTCTATACGGGACGTATTGCTCTTCCCGCATATGCGACCGCGCGCATTGGATTAAGTTACTGCAATTGTAGTTGCTGCGATTGCAGTAACTGGGTGGACAAGCTTACTCTTATTTAATTGAAGTACAACAGTTGGAGGAACAACCGAGCGAGTACAGCTTCAGTTGTTCCTCTTTTAATAAGTCACGAGAAGCGTGCTGCGACAAGAAAGGCGAGATCCGTTTTGAAGAAGATAGGGATAACTAAAAAATATGCTTCCCCACCATTTATACTCGTTGCCGGGATTCTTGCTATTATTGGCGTGGGTACGGTTCTGTTAATGCTGCCTATTGCCAATGAGAACGGACAAGCCCTCAATTTTGTAGATGCGCTGTTTACAGCGACGTCAGCTGCCTGTGTGACGGGTCTTATTGTTGTAGATGTGGGGACCACGTTCACCTTATTCGGCGAGATCGTCATTATGGTGCTGATGCAGCTGGGTGGTTTGGGCTTTATGACCATTGCTACACTGATCGCCCTACTCTTTGGCCGCAGATTGTCTTTAAAAGATCGATTGCTCCTGAAAGAAGCGATTAATGCGGATACGATGGAAGGAGTTGTGCGTATTATACGCAAGGTGCTTATCTTCTCCTTCTCCATTGAGGGTGTTGCAGCAATCATTTTTACTATTCGCTGGGCAGTAGAGATGCCGTTTGGCCAGGCTTTTTATTATGGCGTATTCCACTCGGTATCCCTGTTTAACAATGGTGGGTTTGATTTGTTCGGAAACAGCTTTATGAATTACACAGGGGATTGGCTCTTTAATGTGGTTGCCTCTGTACTCGTCATTTCCGGTGGCTTGGGCTTTATTGTGCTCAATGACTTGTTCGAGTTTCCGAAGAAACGTTCGTTGTCCTTACATTCAAAAATGGTGTTGTCTGTTTCGGGATTTCTTATTGCCATAGGCACACTTGTCCTATTTATATTCGAATTTACCAATACAAAGACGCTGGGATCACTGGATTTGGCTCATAAATTGTATGCATCGTTCTTTCAGTCCGTCTCTACCCGTTCTTCGGGGACAAGTACAATAGATATTACAGAACTCCGTTCAGCTACACAGTTTTTCTTCATTTTGCTTATGTTTATAGGTGCTTCTCCAGGCTCAACCGGAGGCGGCATCAAGACCACAACCTTTTTCATTATGATAGGTGCCATTATAGCCATGGTTCGTGGTCAAAAAGATATCGTGTTTTTCAGACACCGCGTACCTCAGGACTTGGTGATGAGAGCAATGACGATCATTATTATCACATTGGGTATATATATGGGAGTGGTTATGCTATTGCTTACGACAGAGGATGCGCCATTCCTTGCCGTTATGTTTGAAGCCGCATCGGCGGTTGGTACGGTGGGACTGTCTGTTGGCCTCACACCAGAGCTGACCGTATGGGGAAAACTAATCATTACCGTTACAATGTTTATAGGACGGATCGGTCCACTTACAATCGCATATGCAGTACGTCCTAAGAAGACAAAGAACCTGTATCGTCATCCAGAAGGGCGTATTATTATTGGATAGGGATCAAAGTCGTTGCTCGAATATAGCAACGACTTTTATTTTTAGTGTTTATGAGATTGCTGATGATCATTAATAACATAGAAATGAAATATTTTTAAAAAAGCATTGCATTATAATTATATACATGGTATATTCTAATTCCGGCCAAGAAATAAGCCGTTCAAACAAGAACACAGCAAGTAAGCTTCGATCAGAAGTTGAAAAACTTTTAAAAAAAGCTTGCATTTCGAAACCGGACATGATATGATATAAAAGTTGCTGACGACGAGAGTTGAAAAGCAACGAAGTTGATCTTTGAAAACTGAACAACGAGTGAGTGGCATTTTCTTTGAAAATGCTTAGCGAGATCATTCGGTACGCGTCGCAAGACCGTATGAATGATGGAGCAAAATAAAGAGAACATAATGTTCTCGTCAGTTTTTCTAAATGAGCTTATCGCTCTTTTC
>NZ_JBHTKX010000012.1:0-64419 GCF_042678545.1 Paenibacillus provencensis
TTTGTTGCACAAATGCTCGTTTGGTGGCGATAGCGGAGGGGTTCCACACGTACCCATCCCGAACACGACCGTTAAGCCCTCCAGCGCCGATGGTACTTGGACCGCAGGGTCCTGGGAGAGTAGGACGTCGCCAAGCACATAAGACACTATCGATTTTCATCGATAGTGTCTTTTTTATTTGCATGACCTCTTATATAGAGCTCTTCAGATTGACAATTAGATTTAGATCTGACAAACTTTTGCTAGACTGAATCCCTATATTCACTCTCATAAATACATAGAGACTACAAATGTGCTAACTTACAAAATAATAAAAATAGTGAGGTGGGACCATGGAAATTCGGCAATTGAAAATGGAAGAGTTTGATGTAAGTACACAGTTATCTGAATATGCTTTTAGGTATAAGCTGACAGCCGATGAGAAGGAAAAGCGTAGGCAGCACTTCGTTCCTGAGCAGTACTGGGGCTTGTTTGATGATGAAGAGCTGCAAGCGAAGCTGACGCTATTGCCTTTTAAAGTATATGTAAATGGTAAAATATTTGATATGGGGGGCATTGCGGGGGTCGCCACTTGGCCGGAAAACCGTAGAAAGGGTCATGTCTCCCAATTGCTCAAGCATGCGCTGCAGGAAATGAAAAATCAAGGACAGAGCCTATCGTTCTTACACCCTTTTTTGGTGCCCTTTTATCGTAAATACGGCTGGGAGGTCTTTGCGGAATACAAAAGGTACTTCATTCAAGCTCGCCAGCTCCCCCCAAGAGTAGAATACGAGGGGAAGATTGTCCGTGATGTAACAGATATCGCTATACTTGATGGGTTGTATCAATCTTTTGTCAGTCGCTATAATGGTACCTTAGTCCGTGATGAAGCATGGTGGAAGCGCTCCGTGCTGAACGAGGATGGACATACGGCAGTGTACTATTCTCCTGAAGGAGAGGCGCAAGGATATGTGCTTTACGAGAATAAAGACAAAGAGCTTATATGTGATGAGTTTGTTTATCTGAATGAGAATGCACGCCGTGCGCTGCTGACTTATTTTGCAAACCATCCTAGTGAGCAGTTTAAGATAAGCATGGTACCCGTAGACGACGAGCTGCCCTTCTTGCTGCCTGAACCGAGAGTGAAGCAGGAGCTTGTTCCTTATTTTATGGCACGTATTGTTGATTTGAGAGCTTTTATCGATCAGTATCCGTTTGAAGCGAAGCATAGCTTGAACCTGATCCTCCAAGTGGAGGATCCTGTCGCATCCTGGAATACGGGATTCTGGCAGCTGACCGTAAGCGAGGATGGACACGGCAATATAGAACCTCTTCCTTCTGATGATAAGTTATCTGCGGATGTATCTGGGGACATTCAGTCATTTACAGCGATGTTTATGGGCTACAAGCGGCCACGAGAACTTTATTTAATGGAACGATTAGCAGGGAACCCGCTTAGAGCAACCCAGCTTGATCATGTGATTCCTGCGGGTCGAACATTTTTTATGGACTTCTTCTAATTTAACTTTGTGGCAGCTCAGGCTTAGGTAAGATACTTGAAGTTTTAAACTCTCCTGAACAATTCAGGGGAGTTTTTTTCGTAAGGCGCATATTTTATGTCAAAATGAGAAAAATGAAAAAGGAACGCCTCTTGAGAATTCTACATAATGTGATATAATGAATACAAAGTCAAAGAAAGTCAAAGTCAACAGAGATCAAACAGATAAATGTATCAGGGGACTTCTAATGTGAGTTTTATATGCGAAAGAGATTCGCACTCCATCCGAGATGGGTAATTTCAAGGATGGGTAGTAACCTCAGTAGGGAGATTTTTCCTTAGATACAGATGATCCGTGTAATTTAATGTAATGATTTCGAGCTATTAAGGGGCTAATATAGTGGGGGATGTAGAATGCGCAATATTTCTGATATTATCGAACAATATCTGAAAAATATTTTGCAGGATAGCTCTGAAGGCATGATTGAGATCCAAAGAAACGATCTCGCTGATAAGTTCTCTTGTGTACCGTCTCAGATTAATTACGTCATCAGTACAAGGTTTACCCTTGAAAAAGGCTATCTGGTGGAAAGTAAACGTGGCGGGGGCGGATATATTCGCATTCAGCGTGTGGAGCTTCCTGCACAGTTTGCTCTAAACGGGCATTTTCATCAGCATATTGGGGATGAGATTAATCAGACGGCAGCAGAAGGGCTTATCTATCAGCTGGAAGAGGCCGGATTCCTCAACCGCAGAGAGGCTGCTTTGGTCAAGGCGGCTATATCGCGAGAAGTACTGCTTATTAAACTTCCCTATCGGGATCAGATTCGCGCTCGAATGCTAAAAGCAATGCTGATCTCGGTCTTGGGCAAATGAATAGGATTGTTCATATGATCAAGAAAGTGAAGCAAAGGAGGTAAGCGGTTATGATGTGTCAACAATGTAATGAACGCGCAGCAACGCTCCATTTTACAAAGATAGTAAACGGAGAGAAGACGGAATTCCATATTTGCGAGAACTGTGCTAAGGAAAAAGGTGACCATATCTCAGGTATCTCTAATGGTTTTTCCATTCATGGGCTCTTGTCTGGTCTTATGGACTTTGAATCAGGCAAATATAAAACGGCTGGAGCACCGTCTCCGGAGACACTTCGCTGTGAGCAATGCGGAATGACGTTTAGTCAGTTCAGTAAGCTGAACCGATTTGGCTGCAGCTCCTGCTACAATCATTTCTCCAGTCGCTTGGATCCGCTTCTGAAACGCGTGCATGGCAACACCACACATATCGGGAAAGTACCCGTGCGCGCAGGGGAGAAAATCCACCTGAAACGAAGAGTGGATGAATTCAAGCGTGAAATGCAGGAGAAGATCAATCTTCAGGAATTTGAAGAGGCCGCTAAATTGCGTGACCAGATTCGTGAGCTTGAAAAAGAGATAACACAGGAGTAAAGTTTGGTAATAGAGTAAGGAGGTGTGCACCATGTCGGATATCCGGTTTACCGAAAAACCACTAAGTGATTGGATGCGGAATACCGCTGCTGACTCAGAGATTGTCATCAGTAGCCGGGTAAGAGTCGCTCGTAATGTGCAGAGCTTTCCGTTTCCAATGCTGGCAACAGAAGAACAGTCGAGAGAAGTGCGTCGCAACATTATTGATGTTCTTGGATTTGAGGAGGTTCATAAGTTTGGTGAATTCCATGTACTGAATTTGAATGAACTGGATCAATTCGATAAAGAAGTTCTGGTCGAAAAACATTTGATCAGCCCCGATCTTGCGAACGAATCGAGAAACGGAGCTGTAATCCTCAGTGAAGATGAATCCATTAGCATTATGGTGAATGAAGAGGATCACTTGCGTATCCAATGTTTATTCCCAGGTTTCCAGGTGCAGGAGGCATGGAAGAGAGCATCAGCGATTGATGATGTGTTCGAAGCCCATATCAATTATTCATTTGATGACAGAAGGGGCTATCTAACAAGCTGTCCTACCAATGTAGGCACAGGTCTCCGAGCTTCCGTAATGATGCATTTACCGGCTCTGGTCATGACGAAGCAAATCAGCCGAGTGCTTACTGCCGTATCACAAGTCGGTCTCGCTGTTCGCGGAATTTATGGGGAAGGCAGCGAAGCGACAGGGAATCTGTTTCAAATATCGAATCAAATTACATTAGGACAGTCCGAAGCCGAGATTATTGAGAACTTATATAGTGTCGTTCTTCAGATCATTGGTCATGAGCGTAATGCACGCGAGAGACTGATGCGCGATTCGAAGCAGCGCATTATGGACCGGGTTATGCGTTCTTACGGGATTCTATCCCATGCGGTGATTATGGATTCTAAGGAAGCTGCACAGCGCTTGTCGGATGTTCGATTGGGCATTGACCTTGGGTTGATTGAAGAGCCCTCTATTGTGCAAATGAATGAACTGAATGTCATGACTCAGCCCGGTTTTTTACAGAAAAAATTCGGTGAAGAAGTCTTGGACCCCAATGCGAGAGACATCTACCGCGCACAAATGATTCGAGATGTTCTTAAACATTAGCCCTGAGAAAGTATTTGGATTTACCGTTAGAGCGAATGCTTTACTTTCTCGGTGGGGATATAACAGTAATAACCCTGTTGAGTGCTGTTCTTGTCATAGGTAATAGGCAGGATAAGTAATCAGCTTGGGATGATACCGACTATTGTCGGCCAGAGCTGTCCGTGACAGGGCAACCTGGATAGAGATAAAAGCAATTAAACTTGTGGAGGTGCAAGAACTATGATGTTTGGAAGATTTACAGAACGAGCGCAAAAAGTGCTGGCTTTAGCTCAAGAAGAAGCGGTTCGTTTAGGTCATAATAACATCGGTACCGAACATATTTTGCTCGGCCTGATTCGAGAAGGCGAGGGCATTGCTGCCAAAGCTCTGATCGGTCTGGGTCTAGGACTTGAGAAAATTCAAGATGAAGTAGAAACGCTCATTGGCCGCGGTCAAGAGCAGCCTACGAACATTGCATATACACCACGTGCCAAGAAAGTCATTGAACTTTCGATGGATGAAGCACGTAAACTGGGCCATACCTACGTTGGAACCGAACATATTTTGCTCGGGCTTATCCGTGAAGGTGAAGGGGTGGCGGCACGAGTGCTGAACAACCTGGGCATCAGCCTGAACAAAGCTCGTCAGCAAGTGCTTCAATTGCTCGGAAGCAGCGAAGCGGTGTCCAGTCATAACGGAACACAAGCTAACGTTAGCACACCAACACTGGACAGCCTTGCACGCGACCTTACTTCCATTGCGAAGGAAGGCAACCTGGATCCGGTGATCGGCCGGAGCAAAGAGATTGAGCGTGTTATTCAGGTGCTGAGCCGCCGTACAAAGAACAACCCGGTGCTAATTGGTGAGCCAGGGGTAGGTAAAACAGCGATCGCTGAAGGTCTAGCTCAGAAAATTATTGCGAACGAAATTCCTGAAACGCTGCGTGACAAACGTGTTATGACCCTTGATATGGGCTCCGTCGTTGCAGGAACGAAATACCGTGGTGAATTCGAAGACAGACTTAAGAAGATTATGGATGAGATCCGCCAAGCAGGAAATATTATTCTCTTCATTGATGAGCTGCATACGCTGATTGGAGCAGGGGGAGCAGAAGGAGCTATTGATGCATCGAACATCCTTAAGCCGGCTCTGGCCCGTGGAGAACTGCAATGTATTGGTGCGACTACCCTGGATGAGTATCGTAAATATATTGAAAAAGATGCTGCGCTTGAGCGCCGTTTCCAACCGATTAATGTCGATCAGCCTTCCGTGGATGAAGCGATTCAAATCCTGCACGGCCTGAGAGATCGTTATGAAGCGCATCACCGTGTGAAAATTACAGATGAAGCGATTGAACAGGCAGTTAAATTGTCTGATCGTTACATTACTGACCGGTTCCTCCCGGATAAAGCAATTGACCTGATTGACGAAGCGGGCTCCAAAGTAAGGCTCAACTCTTATACGGTACCGCCTAATCTTAAGCAGCTCGAGAACAGACTCGATGATATTCGCAAAGAAAAGGATTCAGCTGTTCAGAGCCAGGAATTCGAGAAGGCGGCTGCCCTGCGAGATACAGAGCAGAAGATTCGCGAAGAGCTGGACGTAACGAAGAATCAGTGGAAGGAAAAACAAGGACGTACTGACTCCGAGGTAACGCCTGAAGATATCGCACAGGTCGTAGCCAGCTGGACGGGGATTCCTGTCAATAAGCTGAAGCAGGAAGAAACTGATCGACTGTTGAACATGGAAGGTATTCTGCACGAGCGTGTTATCGGGCAGGATGAAGCCGTTAAAGCAGTCAGCCGTGCAATCCGCCGGGCACGTGCAGGTCTAAAAGACCCGAAACGTCCGATGGGCTCCTTCATCTTCCTGGGACCAACTGGGGTAGGTAAGACAGAGCTCGCTCGTGCTCTTGCCGAATCGATGTTTGGCGATGAGAATGCCGTAATCCGGATTGATATGTCCGAATACATGGAGAAGCACTCCACATCCAGACTGGTTGGAGCGCCTCCGGGATATGTTGGCTATGAAGAAGGCGGTCAGCTGACTGAAAAAGTACGCCGCAAGCCATACTCTGTTGTTCTCCTGGATGAGATTGAAAAAGCCCATCCGGAAGTATTCAACATCCTGCTTCAAGTGCTGGAAGACGGTCGTCTGACAGATTCGAAGGGCCGTGTAGTCGATTTCCGCAACACACTCATCATCTTGACGTCGAACGTGGGTGCAGATGCCATTAAGCGTAATTCTACGCTGGGCTTTACGGCCGTTGTAGACGCAGGTGCGAATTATGACAACATGAAGGGTAAGGTGATGGATGAGCTGAAGAAGAGCTTCCGTCCTGAATTCCTTAACCGGATTGATGAGATCATCGTATTCCATTCCCTTGAGGAAAAACATATCGGTGAGATTGTTACCCTGATGGCGGAGGAGCTGCGTAAACGTCTGCGTGAGTATGATGTCGACTTTGAGCTGACAGATCAAGCGAAGTCGTTCCTTGCCAAAGAAGGCTTTGATCCTGCTTATGGGGCTAGACCGCTCCGCAGAGCAATTCAGAAGCATATTGAAGACCGGCTCTCTGAAGAGCTGCTCACGGGTAATGTGATAAAGGGTGATTCCCTGCTTATTGATGTGGACGAAGGAAATTTGGTGGTCACCAAAAAAGATAGTGTATCTACACCTACAAGTTCTTCTTAAATTTGTTTGCATCTGGATAGAATGAACTTAAGATTTCATTGTTCAATGCCACACGTATAACTATAAATGTTGGAAAGGGTTCTTGTCGCGTGAGCGATAAGGACCCTTTTTTTCAGGCAAGTGCATGATAGGCAGAAGTCATTTAAAAAGAACTGACTTGGAGAAAATACATCCTGTGTAAAGTTTGGTAATTATGCTTTACGTCAAAATGCATTCAATGTTAAACTTTTATTAAATCCTTTTTTAGTAAATTCGGCATTTGCACTTAAAGACGATTTTAATCGAATAGTGTAAAAATAAGGAGAAGTGAAGTGGCTAAAGTTAAAACGAAGTTTTATTGTACCGAATGCGGCTACGAAGCCCCTAAATGGTACGGTAAATGTCCGGGGTGTCAGTCCTGGAACTCCATGGTGGAGGAAACCGAAAGTATCGTTAAGACACAAGGGAGAGGTTCTTCCCTTTTTGATAGTAAAGAAAAGCCTCAGCCCATCATAAACATAGAGAGTGACCAGGAGCCCCGCATCCTTACAGGTATTAAGGAACTGAATCGAGTGCTCGGCGGCGGAGTCGTTCCGGGCTCTCTTGTTCTGGTCGGCGGAGATCCGGGTATCGGTAAATCTACGTTGCTCCTGCAAACCTCTCATGCTATGACTACAGCGGGACTGCGAGTGCTGTATATTTCCGGTGAGGAATCGGTAAGGCAGACGAAGCTGCGTGCGGATCGGCTGGAAGCTTTGTCTCCTGAGCTGTACGTGCTCAGCGAAACAAATATGGAACGGATTGAGGAAGCAGTCAAACAGGTGGAGCCGCATTTTTTGGTGATCGACTCCATTCAAACGGTGTATTTACCCGAAATTACGAGTGCGCCGGGCAGTGTGGCTCAGGTAAGGGAATGCACTTCAAGATTTATGCGAATTGCCAAAGGGCAGGGCATTGCGACCGTGCTTGTAGGGCATGTTACTAAGGAAGGGGCGATCGCAGGACCGCGAATGCTTGAGCATATGGTGGATTGTGTGCTCTATTTCGAAGGCGAAAGACATCATACGTATCGGCTGCTTCGTGCGGTGAAGAACCGTTTTGGCTCTACCAATGAGATGGGGATTTTTGAGATGGGTGAAATCGGGTTAACCGAGGTTGCCAATCCATCCGAGATGTTCTTGTCCGAACGACCGCTTGGGGTAGCAGGCTCCACTGTTGCTGCCAGCATGGAAGGGACCCGTCCAATGCTTGTTGAGCTTCAGGCACTGGTATCCGCAACCCAATTCCCTTCTCCAAGACGTATGGCTACCGGTGTTGATTACAATCGTATGGCACTCATCATCGCCGTGTTAGAAAAGCGTCAGGGCATGTTTTTACAGAACCAGGATGCTTATATAAACGTTGCCGGAGGGGTGAAGCTGGATGAGCCCGCTATTGATCTGGCGGTTGCCGTCAGTGTCGCATCTAGCTTCCGGGATATGCCGACCAAACCTTATGATGTTGTGTTTGGCGAGGTAGGCCTTACGGGTGAGGTTCGGGCCGTATCTCGTGCGGAGCAGAGAGCAAAAGAAGCGCAAAAGCTTGGATTCAAACGGGTGATTATGCCAGAGAAGAGCCTAAAAGGCTGGAAGCACCCGAAGGGAATAGAACTTATCGGTGTAAACACCGTCGGAGATGCACTAGCGGTTGCTTTAGATTAGGGGGCATTGAAAGATGAAAGAATCGAGCCAATTGGATAAAATGAATAATCTCTTAAGATTGGTTTCGCCCGGAACACCATTTCGAGAGGGACTGGAGAACGTGTTGCGTGCAAAAACGGGTGCGCTTATCGTTGTTGGTTACAGTCCTGAAGTAATGGAGGTTGTGGATGGCGGTTTTTCGATCAATTGTGATTTCTCTCCAAACTATCTATATGAGCTGGCCAAGATGGACGGAGCCATTATCTTAAGTGAGGATTTAAAACGAATTTTGTATGCGAATACGCAGTTGATTCCTGATTCTTCCATTTCTTCTTCTGAAACAGGAATTCGGCACAGAACCGCGGAGAGGGTTGCCAAGCAGACAGGCAAGCTCGTCGTATCGATATCACAAAGACGTAATATTATTACGCTCTACCAAGGTACACTGCGGTATGCATTGAAGGAAATTGGCGTAATCCTGACCAAAGCGAATCAGGCGATACAAACGCTTGAGAAATACAGAGCTGTGCTCAATCAATCCTTGACCAATCTCAGCGCGTCCGAATTTGAAGAGCTGGTGACCATACCTGAGGTTGTTAATGTCATTCAGCGTGTGGAAATGGTTCTTCGAATTAAGATGGAGATCAAGCGCTACATCAATGAGCTCGGGAATGAAGGGCGGCTTATCTCCATGCAGATGGAGGAGCTTGTCAGCAATACGGAAGAAGAAGCGATGCTTCTGTATAAGGACTATGCCAAGGATGACAGCGATGAGAAGATCAAAGAGATTGTGAGTGGTCTCAAACGTTCAACAGATGATGAACTGCTGGATACCCACCATATTGTCCGTTTGCTCGGCTATCCTGCATCAGCTGCGACCTCCGAAGAATCAGTTGCCCCAAGAGGGTACCGTGTTCTAAGTAAGATTCCTCGACTGCCAAATGTAATTATTCATAATTTGGTGGAGGAGTTTGAACACTTGCCGCACGTCATTATGGCAACAATTGAAGAATTGGACGAAGTCGACGGCATCGGAGAAGTACGTGCGCGTACGATCAAGGATGGACTGAAGCGACTACAGGAGCAAATGTTCATTGA
The DNA here is from genome assembly GCF_042678545.1 of Paenibacillus provencensis. NCBI lineage: Bacteria > Bacillati > Bacillota > Bacilli > Caryophanales > Paenibacillaceae > Paenibacillus > Paenibacillus provencensis. The sequence goes on from NZ_JBHTKX010000012.1 coordinate 9,448, forward strand.
CAGACAAATATAAATAATTGAGAATTAATTATAATTTGTGTTTTTTATTGCCGCACATATGGGGTGACGTGATGATAACAAAATCAATTCCGAATTTATTTACCTTGGGTAATTTATCACTCGGAATGATTGCCATTTTGCTGGCCTCAGAGGATCAGTATACGACTGCTGCTTTTATGGTGGTCATAGCAATGCTCCTTGATGGTTTGGATGGCCGGATTGCAAGGGCGCTGAATGCTCAAAGCGAATTCGGTAAAGAACTGGATTCACTTTCTGATATTGTATCCTTTGGTGCCGCTCCTGCTTATCTGATGTATACCGTTTCTTTTCAGGAAGCTCCGGTAGCCATTGCTTGGATCGTAACCAGCGTATTTCCGATATGCGGTGCTCTGAGGTTAGCCCGATTTAATGTTAAACCCGGGATTCCCGGTTATTTCACAGGACTGCCTATACCGGCTGCAGGTGGAGTTCTTGCATTGCTGTCCTTATTTAACAAAGATATTTCTGCACCGTTTATGATGGTTGCTACACTGCTATTATCCTTGCTCATGGTTAGTTCGCTGAAATATCCAAATTTCAAAAAAGTAGGCATCCCCAAAAAAGCGGTGTGGATCGCTCCATTGGTCGTTTTGTTTTCAATTGCACTTGCATTTTTGTTCTCTGAGCAATTATCTATGTTTGTATTTATTCCTTTAGTGTTGTATGCCGTATACGGCCTGTCCCATAGTGTACAACGATACATTCACCGCAGACGCAATCGGAATCGGAATAAGAACCAGGAAGATGAAACATCACATCGTTATTAGGGAAAAATAGGGCAGAGATGCTCATTCGAATAAAAAAGCATTTATTCTCTCGTATTGTACCGGAGAGGATAAATGCTTTTTTTATGGTGTGGATTGCATTCATTGTAGTACGAATTAGAAGTGTATAGAAGGCTGTGTATATTTAGCAGAACTGATCTAGAGTTACTTGAATTTGAATTTTGTTACGATAGGTTGAATATGCCTAGTGTGGAACACTTGTTGGCTTCATTCTCCAGGACGTCCTCGAGCTGAATATTGAGCAGATTGCAAAGCGCTGACATATAGAACAGATTGCGGCCAAGCTCTGAGCCGACAATCTCTTTGCAATGGTCACATAAATCTCCATGTACATGCGTCTCTACAGAAGATTTAGCGTCCTCCAAATTCCCGTTAGGTGTGTATGACTGCTTGGAAGCATGAAGTTCAATACATCCGCACTCCGTAATGGCCTTGGAAACTGCACGATTAACAGAAGCGTCGGCTTGTCCTAACTTTGACAAGACATCAATGAGACTACGGTGACGGAGCAACAATTCGGATACTTGGTCTTGAAAGGTTTGCAGGCTGGAAGTGCTCATTCCTTATATTCACCTCAGTGTTTTCAGTTGAATTTATTATATGCCACCCCACAAACCATTTTCAACCATGATTTACAGTTCGATACTTATCCGCAAGTCTCAGCAGCGTAAAATGCTTTATTTAGCCTACTTATGGATCGAGGGGAGATCCAAGAGATATTTTTCCTTAAATATCCTGCATTACAGGATTAGGACCAACTTAATTGGTTCATACTGGATAGGGAAATGGTCAAAGGAGGTGAAGGGACATGTGGAAAAAAGTCATCTTAACATTTACCGGGCTAATGGGAGCGTGGTCTGGTTATGCGTTATATCATTCGGTAGGACTAACAGTCCCTTGGTTAAGAGAACTGGCTGACAGGCTGGGAACGACAACAGCACTTGCGTTATGGATGCTAGCAGGGATTGCAGTCTTTACTTTACTATGCAGTACGCTGGGTTCTGTGGTGAATGTAAGGGTAGAAGAAGGAGTAACGAAGCTCGCTCGTGTTCCTATGAGTGAATTGGCAGCGGGGGCTTTGGGGCTAGGAATTGGATTATTGTTCTCTATACTTCTATATCCGTCATTGAACTGGCTTGGAAAGCCAGGAGAGCTGCTTCAAGTGGCGATGATGCTTGTCTTCAGTTACATGGGACTTCGGCTTGGTCTTGCGAAGAAAGAGGACCTAGGGACGTTCTGGACTTCAGGACGTTGGAATAACGGTGCTATAAGTGAAGACAGACGGATTGAAGAGCATAAAATACTGGATACGAGTGTCATTATTGATGGCCGGATTGCGGACATCTGCAAGACAGGCTTTATCGAAGGAACCATCGTTATCCCTGAATTCGTACTGGAGGAGCTTCAGCATATTGCGGATTCATCGGATCTGCTCAAGCGTAACCGCGGACGGCGCGGGCTCGATATCCTTAACAAGATTCAAAAGGAATTGGAGATTAAAGTACTGATCTATGAAGGCGATTTTGAAGAAATATCTGAGGTGGACAGCAAGCTGGTTAAGCTTGCCAAGGTACTTCAGGGCAAGGTTGTAACCAATGACTTTAATCTGAACAAGGTATGTGAGCTTCAAGGCGTATCTGTGCTGAACATTAATGATTTGGCTAATGCAGTCAAGCCGGTAGTTTTACCAGGTGAGGAAATTATGGTCCAGATCATCAAGGACGGCAAGGAGCATGGTCAAGGCGTAGCCTACCTGGATGACGGCACCATGATTGTCGTCGAGGGTGGGAGAGAATACATCGGTACGATGATGGAGGTGCTTGTGACAAGCGTACTCCAAACCTCTGCAGGACGAATGATTTTTGCCAAGCCGAAACTGTTGGAAAAAGCTCAATAAAGCGGTATGATGGAGATTGAGTGTTCCGATAGCTGAATGCTTAAGCAGATGAACAAGGCAGGGGTTTAAGAGCATGGACAATTCATGGGGAGCCGTCATTGTGGCAGCAGGCAGAGGTACGCGTATGGGTTACGCGGAGAGCAAGCAGTTTCTGCTGCTGCAGGACAAGCCCATCTTTATACATACGCTTGAGGTGTTCAGCCGTGTGTCGCGAATTAAAGAGATGATCGTGGTAACAGGTGCTGCAGATGTTGCGCGCTGTGAAGAGTGGATCAAAAGGTTTGGCCTTGGGATTCAGGTTCGGGTTACTGCAGGAGGGTCTGAAAGGCAGGATTCCGTCTATGCAGGCTTGAAGGAGCTTACTTCCGATTATGTGCTTGTGCATGATGGAGTGCGGCCTTTCGTGACACCCGAGCTTATCGAGAACTGTATGGATGCTGCAATGGAGCATGGGGCTGCGCTGCTTGCAGTGCCTGTCAAGGATACGATCAAGCAAGTAAATGAAGAAGGCATTATTATGTCCACGCCGGATCGGCGAAGTCTGTGGAGTATCCAAACACCACAGGCTTTTCGTCTGTCTGCACTGCTTGAGGCTCATGAGCGGGCTAAGCAAGAGGAGTTTCTTGGAACAGATGACGCGATGCTGCTTGAACGGCTTGGGAAGCAGGTAAAGGTCGTAGAGGGCCGTTATACGAATATTAAAATTACGACGCCGGACGACCTGGATTATGCTGTATTTATGCAAAAAAGGGGAGAGTAGACTTATGATCCGTGTAGGACAAGGATTTGACGTTCATCAGCTAGTGGAGGGCAGACCATGCATTATTGGGGGAGTGACCATTCCCTATGAAAAAGGACTGCTGGGACATTCCGATGCGGACGTGCTTTTGCATGCGATAAGTGATGCCATTCTTGGTGCTCTGGGTCTTGGTGATATCGGCAAGCACTTTCCGGATACGGATCCGGTATTTAAAGACGCGGATAGTCTTAAGCTGCTGGAGCGAGTATGGGAGCTTGCTGTAGAGCGTGGATATCAGCTGGGTAATGTGGATTCGACGATCATTGCTCAAAAGCCGAAGATGGCGCCGTATATTCCGCAAATGGCAGAGATCATTGCCAAGGCGCTGGGTGCAGAGCTCTCTCAAGTTAATGTAAAAGCGACGACTACAGAGCAGCTTGGCTTTGCAGGACGGGGCGAGGGCATTGCTGCGCAATCGGTTGTATGCCTGATCCAACCTGTGCTATCATCTTGAAATAATGAATCGGAGGGGATATTATGAGCGCGGAAGTTCGCGTGCGTTATGCGCCGAGTCCGACAGGACATTTGCATATCGGAAATGCAAGAACGGCATTATTCAATTATTTATATGCGAGAAATCAAGGCGGGAAATTTATTATCCGCATAGAAGATACAGATACGAAGCGGAACATTGAAGGCGGAGAAGAGAGTCAGCTGACGTATTTGAAATGGCTCGGCATGGAATGGGATGAGAGTATTGATGTTGGGGGAGAATACGGCCCTTATCGTCAAACGGAGCGTCTCGATATCTACAAAAAATACTGGCAGGACTTGATTGACCGCGGTCTCGCTTATTTCTGTTATTGTACGGAGGAAGAGCTTGAACAGGAACGCGAGGAGCAGATGTCCCGCGGGGAGACGCCGCGTTACTCCGGCAAGCATCGTAATCTGACTGAAGATGAACGCAAGGCTTATGAAGCCGAGGGCCGTGTGCCAAGTGTACGTTTCCGTGTTCCGGAAGAGAAAATTTACACCTTTAATGACATGGTTAAAGGGACGATTTCCTTTAATTCCAAAGAAACCGGAGACTTTGTTATTGTCAAAAAAGACGGCATACCTACTTACAATTTTGCTGTTGCCCTTGATGATCATTTGATGAAAATCACACATGTTCTGCGTGGGGAAGACCATATCTCCAATACACCTCGCCAGCTGATGATCTATGAAGCTTTTGACTGGGAACCGCCGGTATTCGGTCATATGACCCTCATTGTTAATGAGAATCATAAGAAGCTCAGCAAGCGCGACGAGTCGATTATTCAATTTATTGAGCAATATGACAAGCTAGGCTATTTGCCGGAAGCACTGTTTAACTATATCTCACTGCTCGGCTGGTCTCCGGAAGGGGAAGAGGAAATTTTCAGCAAGGATGAGCTGATCAAGATTTTTGATCCGTCACGGCTGTCCAAGTCTCCTGCGGTATTTGACACGAATAAGCTGGCTCATCTCAATAACTCTTATATCAAGAATGCGGAACCGAAGCGAATCGCGGATCTTGCTATTCCGCACTTGCAGCAAGCGGGACTGCTTCCAGGTGAGCTTGATGCAGACAAGCAGGTCTGGGCAGAAGAGCTGGTGGCGCTGTATCAGGAGCAGATGGTTGCTGCATCCGATATTGTGGAGCTAGCGTCCTTGTTCTTCAAGGATGAAGTGGAATTTGAAGATGAAGCTGAATCGGTTCTGAAGGAAGAGCAGGTTCCAGCAGTCCTGAGGGCATTTGCTGATAAAGTAGAGACATCCGCTGACTTTACTGCCTCCCACATGCAGGCTTTGATCAAAGAAGTGCAGAAAGAAACAGGCTTCAAGGGCAAACAGCTGTTCATGCCGATTCGTGTGGCACTGACAGGCCAAACCCATGGCCGGGATTTGAATGCAACGATTTATTTGTTAGGCCGGGATAAGGTATTAGGCCGATTGAGAGCCCAATTTTAAATTTGTATTGAAGCTAGTAAGGATAATCCTTGTCAGCCGAAGTTCTTTTCGCTAAGATATATAAAAAGCAGTACATCACGATAAGCAGGCTCTGTTTGTCCTAATGTGATTAAGAGTAACCTTATGGGGAAGACTGACTATATTGAACAGCTGTGAACAGGAGAAGTACACAGTCATGAACGTGGACCAGAGAAGATAACCGGGTAAGACTTTTAACAAGTCTTCAAGGCTGGAAGTTATCTCACGCTCTGCTGATCGAAAATGCGCCTGGGAGCTGCGCCTCCGAACCTGGACCTTTCCTTTGCTGGAAAGCTACTTCGGGTAGGTAGCGACGTTTCGTCCTCGTTAACGGACGTCCGAGATAGGATTGGTGTGTTATGCGAATCCTAAGCAGAGTGGAACCGCGATTTGATAGACGCCTCTGCAGCCCAATGTGGCTGCTGAGGCGTTTTTTTCATTCTATGCTCTAACAAGCAGGATCAAAGTTACGAAAGACGAACGGGTAAATGATGCGAAGAGGGGAACAGTTATGTTTAAGAAAATAAAATCAGATATTCAGGCAGTCTTTGATAACGACCCGGCTGCTAGAAGTCGGTTTGAAGTGATATTTACTTACTCAGGATTGCATGCCATCTGGGCCCATCGCTTGGCGCATCATTTTTACCGATGGGGATGGTACACAGTGGCTAGAATCATTTCTCAATTTAGCCGGTTTATGACGGGGATTGAGATTCACCCAGGGGCTACAATCGGGAATCGGCTCTTCATCGATCATGGTATGGGGATCGTCATTGGGGAAACATGCGAAATTGGTGATGATGTGGTGATTTATCAAGGTGTGACCTTAGGCGGAACGGGTAAAGAGAAGGGAAAGAGACATCCTACCATTGGTAATCATGTGGTGATATCCTCGGGTTCCAAAGTGTTGGGATCGTTCAAAGTAGGGGATTACAGCAATATTGGAGCAAATTCCGTGGTATTAAGAGAAGTTCCGCCCAATAGTACGGTCGTTGGAATACCGGGGCGCGTCGTTAAGCAGGATGGCCGGAGAGTGGATCGACTGAGCCAGCAGCTGCCAGATCCAGTGGTTGATTCCATGCGTGAGCTGCAGCAAGAGCTGGTTACGCTGCGGGAGGAGCTGGATCAGCTTAGATCAGCAGTTAACGAAGGGAGCCGTAAAGAGGCGGTCATACGTGGTAACAAATCGTAAACGTGGTACAATATAATGATTGAAATGTATTGAAAGGAACGTGAATCATGGCACTTCATATTTATAATACGCTCACAAGGAGCAAGGATGTATTTACTCCTCAGGAGCCGGGAAAAGTGAAAATGTACGTGTGCGGACCGACAGTATACGACTATATCCATATCGGAAATGCACGACCGATGATATTTTTCGACGTGGTTCGTAGCTACCTAGAGACTGTGGGTAATGATGTGAACTATGTCGTTAACTTTACGGATGTAGACGATAAATTGATAAAAAAAGCTGAACAGACAGGACTCACTGTGCCGCAGGTTGCAGATCGGTTCATTAAAGCATATTACGAAGACCTAGATGGACTGGGCATTCCGAGAGCAACCCATAATCCGAGAGTTACCGAGAATATGGATCTGATTATTGATTTTATTGATCAGCTGTTCAAGGAAGGGATTGCATATGAGAATGGCGGGGATGTGTATTATCGTACTCATAAATTCCCGGAGTATGGCAAGCTCTCTAAGCAAAATCTCGATGAGCTTCAGTTCGGTATACGAATCGGTGTAGATGAACGCAAAGAAAATCCGCAGGATTTTGTTCTATGGAAAGCAGCAAAGCCAGGTGAAATTTATTGGGAAAGCCCTTGGGGTCCGGGACGCCCAGGCTGGCATATCGAGTGCTCGGCCATGGCGCGCAAGCTGCTCGGTGACACCCTGGATATTCATGGAGGTGGTCAAGACCTGCAGTTCCCGCATCATGAATGTGAAGTGGCCCAATCTGAAGCATTGACAGGCAAGCCGCTGGCTAATTATTGGATGCATAACGGCTTCATTCGGATCGACAATGAGAAAATGTCGAAGTCTTTAGGGAACGGGATTTTGGTAAAAGATTTACGTAATCTCTATCGCCGTGAAGCCATTCGATATTTCATGCTTTCGACACATTATCGAAACCCACTCAATTTCAGTGAAGATATTATGCAACAGGCCGAGAATAGTGTGGATCGGATTGCCATTGCGGTTAACAATGTGAAGCATCGTCTTGGAACGGTAACCTTGGACCAGCCTGTATCCGAGGAGCTGAAATCCAGACTTTCCGAAATTTTGTCCAGCTTTCATGAAAAAATGCAGGATGATTTTAATACACCAGATGCTATTACTGCCGTGTTTGAATGGGTAAATGAGGTCAATAGCCTGCTTCAGGCCGAAGTGGCCAACCGTGCAGAGCTTGAGGCAGTATTGGCCGCGTTCGATGAGATGAACGGAGTGCTCCGTATATACACATCGGATGAAGACGATCTGCACGAGGATGTAGAGAAATTGATCGCAGAGCGTAACGAGGCCCGTAAATCGAAGAATTGGGCACGAGCAGACGAAATTCGTGATGAATTGACTGCTATGGGTATTGTTATCGAAGATACGGCTCAAGGCATAAGATGGCGGCGCAAATGAGTGAAACGGATATTAATCTCAGCGAACAGGGAGAGCAGGATTGGTTATTCCCTTACTCTCCTTCACGCAAGCCGGAACTGATTCCGCCCATTGCGCTGGCCTATATCGGGGATGCGGTATACGAGGTAGCAGTAAGGCAATATTTGTTGTCGAAACCCAATCTGCGTCCACATCACCTTCACCAGAAAGCGACCAGTTTCGTATCAGCCAAAGGACAGAGTCGAATATTGTCTCTAATTGAGTCGAAGCTGGATGACAAGGAAATGGACGTGGTTAGACAAGGGCGGAATGCCAAGTCAAGCGTGCCGAAAAATGCGGATGTACAGCAATATCGTCATGCGACAGCATTTGAATGTCTTGTCGGATATCTGTACCTAAGCAAGAGGGAAGCGCGGCTGCGTGAGCTGATAGATTTGGGGATTACACAGATGCAGCAGGAGAATAACAACTAACTGAAATGAAGGCGTCAGCCAGGAGGATAAAGGAATTATGGAAGAAGAATGGATTGCCGGCAAGCACTCGGTTATCGAGGCGCTCCGTTCCGGAAGAACGTTAAACAAAGTGTGGATTGCCGATCAAGCCCAGAAGCACTTGACGATGCCGATTATTGCAGAAGCCAAAAAAGCAGGAGTCATCATCCAGCAAGTCGATAAGCGTAAGTTGGACCAGATGGTGCCAGGTATCCAACATCAAGGGGTTGTGGCACAGGCGGCACCCTACGAATATGCTGAGGTTGAGGATATCCTTGCTTCCGCACAAGAGAAGGGAGAAGCTCCGTTCCTTGTGCTGCTTGATGAGATCGAAGATCCTCATAATCTAGGTTCGATTTTGCGAACAGCGGATTGCACAGGTGCGCATGGTGTCATTGTTCCAAAGAGACGATCGGCGCAAGTGACAGCTACAGTATCCAAAACCTCAGCTGGAGCAGCTGAATATGTGCCTGTAGCAAGAGTAAGCAATCTGGCACAGACGATTGAGGAGCTGAAGGAAGCTGGAGTGTGGGTTGTAGGCACCGATATAAGAGCGACGGAGTCTGTCTTCGGAAATGGAGTGTTTACCGGGCCTGTTGCTGTAGTGATTGGAAACGAAGGCAAGGGCATGGGCCGCCTGGTTCGTGAAAAATGCGACATCCTTCTTAAGCTGCCGATGGCAGGACAGATCAATTCATTGAACGCCTCTGTAGCTGCCGGTGTAGTCATGTACGAAGTGCTCCGATCCCGAGAGGCCTAGGGGCTGGCGGGACATGAAGGATCTCCGTGATGTGCTTCTCGTGGACGGCTACAACATGATCGGAGCGTGGAAGGAGCTCTTTGCGCTAGCTCAGACCGACCTGGATGGAGCTCGGGACAAGCTTCTGGCTAAGCTTGCTGAATATCAGGGCTTCTCGGGTCGACGAGTCATTGTCGTATTTGATGCATACCGAGTTCCCGGCCTGGGCAAATCTTTTACAGAGAGCAAAGTCCAGGTCTATTTTACAAAAGAAAAAGAAACGGCAGACGAGTGCATCGAGCGTCTAGTTGGCGAGCTCAGCTCCCGCAGACGTCAGATCTATGTGGCAACAAGCGATATGGTGGAACAGCATGTCATCTTTGGGCAAGGTGCACTCCGCTTGTCTGCGCGCGAACTTCTGATCGAGCTGGAACAGAATGAGAAGGAAGTCGGCAAACGCATCAAAGAAGATTTTCAAAAAAAATCGACAAAAAATACGATAGATTCAAAGCTCACACCGGAAATGCGTAAATTGTTCGAGCAGTGGAGAAGAGATTGACAAATGCTCTTCGAGTGTAAATAATTGGTATTATGTATCTCTTGACATTTATATCATTCTTTTCAATTTTAGGCGGTGTGTGGTTGACGATGGAAGGTTCGATCATTTATACTGATGCTATTATTTTGATAGGTGACGGGGTTCCTTGCGTTGCAGCCGGAGGGATTGTTAGTGAGTGTTGACCTCAAAGATATCATGTTGTCCGAGTTTGATTACCTAAGCGATGAGGATATTGTCCAAGCGGTTCATAACAACGATAGTGAGGCGCTGGAATACTTGATTAACAAGTATCGTAATTTTGTACGCGCCAAAGCAAGATCTTACTTTTTAATCGGTGCCGATAGGGAAGATATCATTCAAGAAGGAATGATCGGGCTTTACAAGGCGATACGTGATTTCAGAGGGGACAAGCTTGCTTCTTTCAAGGCATTTGCAGAGTTATGTATAACTAGACAGATTATCACAGCCATCAAGACTGCAACTCGTCAGAAGCATATTCCGCTGAATTCTTATGTTTCTTTGGACAAGCCGATTTATGATGAAGAGTCAGACCGTACCCTGCTGGATGTCATTTGTGGATCCCAGGTGAGTGATCCTGAAGAACTTATCATTAATCAGGAAGAGTTTGTCGGCTTGGAAGACAAGATGTCCGAGATTCTAAGTGATCTGGAACGCAAAGTATTGATGCTTTATTTAGACGGCAGATCCTATCAAGAAATAGCGGTTGATCTTGATCGTCACGTAAAGTCCATCGACAATGCACTGCAGAGAGTGAAGCGCAAGCTTGAGAAATATCTTGAAGTACGAGATAATTAGAATATTGCAACTTGAAGAAAGACTCGAATAAGAGTCTTTTTTTGCTTGCATTCAAAGACAGGACGTTTAAAAAAAAGGAATGTTTAATACTGTATAATATTGGCGTTTCTATCATTCACGTTCGTCCAATTTATCGTTCGCATAGGAGAGAGACGCTTTCTGAGAACAAATCGAGACCTGAAAGTTCGCCGACTACAGGTTATTTTAGCCAGTGAATAAGGCTTATTCTTGCATTGACATGAATATACCCTTGTGATAAAGTGTTTTAGGTAGGCCTAAATTCGCGCTTTTTTTTAGGATCAATTTAGAGACTTCTGATAATGCTTCGGATGTCTTCGGGAGGTGCACATCATGCGGGTAATTATTACTTTGGCTTGTACGAATTGCAAACAAAGAAATTACACAACGACAAAAAACAAGCGTAATCACCCTGACCGCATGGAGATGAAGAAATTTTGCAAGTTTTGTAACGAGCAGACTTCTCATCGCGAAACCAGATAGTTAATTTGGAGGTGTAGTCGGCGTGAAACGTAGTTTCAAGTCTCTGTTTTCCTTTTTCTCAGAAAGCTGGGCAGAGCTTAAAAAAGTTCGCTGGCCTAATCGTAAAGAGTTAACTAACTACACCCTGATTGTTCTGGGGACGGTTATAGTTATCACGCTTTATTTTTGGGTTCTTGACATCGGAATTTCCTATGTGATCGATGCGATAATTTAAGAAGGGTCCCAGGTGGCTTGATATGGAAAAAAGATGGTATGTCGTTCATACCTATTCAGGGTATGAGAACAAAGTCAAAGCCAATTTGGAAAAGCGCGTAGAGTCCATGGGCATGGAGGACAAGATATTCCGTGTTCTTGTTCCAATGGAAGAAGAAGTGGTGAATAAGGACGGAAAGAAAAAGACTGTCATGCGTAAGATTTACCCGGGATATGTCCTGGTCGAAATGATTCAAACGGATGATTCCTGGTATGTTGTTCGCAACACGCCTGGAGTGACTGGGTTTGTAGGATCGACAGGGTCAGGTTCAAAGCCAACACCATTGCTGCCAGATGAAGTTGAACAGATTCTGAAGCATATGGGAGTGGTGGAACCGAAACCGAAGATTGAATTCGACATTAAGGAATCTGTACGAATTAAGGTTGGTCCTTTTGCGAATTTTGTGGGCTCCGTGGAAGAAATATTGGCTGAGAAAAGCAAACTGAAAGTTCACGTCAACATGTTTGGACGGGAAACCCCGCTTGAGCTGGATTATACTCAAGTGGAGAAATTATAAAAGCTCTATCGAAGCTGACATTGGTTTCTTGTGGGAGGGCTTATGAAGCTCGTCGACCACTATTGATGCAAGGAGGTGTCTTACATGGCCAAAAAGGTAATCAAAATGGTAAAACTGCAGATCCCTGCAGGAAAAGCGAATCCTGCGCCTCCGGTAGGTCCGGCATTGGGTCAAGCGGGTGTCAACATCATGGCATTCTGTAAAGAATTCAACGCTCGTACAGCCGATCAAGCAGGTTTGATCATTCCAGTTGAAATTACGGTGTTTGAAGATCGTTCCTTTACTTTCATCACCAAAACTCCACCGGCTGCAGTTCTGCTTAAAGTAGCTGCTAAACTTGAAAAAGGATCCGGTGAGCCGAACAAGAACAAAGTCGCAACTATTAAACGCGATGCTGTTCGTCAAATCGCTGAGCAAAAAATGCCTGACCTGAACGCTGCGAACGTTGAGTCCGCAATGCGCATGGTAGAAGGTACTGCTCGCAGCATGGGTATCACCATCGAAGACTAATTGAAGTGTTCGTAACGCGGGCTACAATTTGTGTCCGCCATGTGGGAGGTATATCCGCTAAAACCACAAAGGAGGAATAGAAACATGGCTAAACATGGTAAGAAATATGTTGAAGCTGCTAAGCTGATTGACAGCGAAGCTAGCTACGAGCCTTTGGAAGCTGTTGAGCTTGTCAAAAAGGCGGCGACTGCTAAATTCGACGAAACAGTTGAAGCTGCAGTTCGTTTGGGTGTAGACCCACGTAAACAAGACCAAGCTGTGCGTGGTGTTGTTGTCTTGCCTCACGGTACAGGTAAAACACAACGCGTATTGGTATTTGCAAAAGGTGACAAAGCGAAAGAGGCGGAAGCAGCTGGAGCAGACTTTGTTGGAGATCAAGATATGATCAACAAAATCCAACAAGGTTGGTTCGAGTTCGATGTCTGCGTAGCTACACCTGATATGATGAGCGAAGTAGGTAAATTGGGCCGTCTGCTCGGCGGTAAAGGCCTGATGCCTAACCCTAAAGCCGGAACGGTTACTTTCGATGTTTCCAAGGCTGTTCAAGAAATTAAAGCCGGTAAAATCGAGTATCGTCTGGATCGTGCAGGTCAAATTCACGCGCCAATCGGTAAAGCATCTTTCACTGCTGAGCAGTTGAATGATAACCTTAAAGCACTGATCGATGCACTTAACCGTGCAAAACCAGCTGCAGCAAAAGGTGTTTACCTGAAAAACATCAGCCTGTCCTCAACGATGGGACCTGGTGCTCGTGTGAGTACAGCTTCTTACAGATAATAAATACCAGTTGACTTTGGTCTACTGAATCTGTTATTCTGTAAAAGTTGTTAAGTCTTAAGTGACTGACCCTTAAATTCGAATATGCTTACCGTAGACAGTAGGTGCTTTTTATAAGCTTAATTTCCTACCGAGGTGTGATGATAGAACGTATCAATTGAGTTTCTATGCTCAATGTGACTTTATCAAGCCTTCGTGATTCTACGGAGGCTTTTCTTATTGGATAAATGAAGCTGATATATTGGATCAAGCCTCACCTATCTTACGGGAAACTTCCGCTTCTGGCGGTTAACGAAGATGCGAGGTGCCATACGGTACTGAGCAAGGAATCTATCAGGAGGTGTACAATTTGGCAAACGCAAAAGTGATTCAAGCTAAACAAGAAGCGGTTGATGTGGTAACTGCGAAATTGCGTGAGAGCGCAACTACAGTAGTAGCTGACTACCGTGGTCTGAACGTTGCCCAAGTAACTGAGCTGCGTAAACAGCTTCGTGAAGCGGGTATCGAATTCCAAGTCCTGAAGAACACATTGCTTCGCCGTGCTACTGCAGCTGCAGAGCTGACTGAACTTGATGAAGTTCTGACAGGTCCTACTGCGATTGCATTCAGCGGTGAAGATGCTGTTGCTCCAGCTAAAATTTTGAACGACTTCGCTAAGAAGAACGATGCACTGAAATTGAAAGGTGCGGTAGTTGAAGGACGTGTTGTTGGTGTTGAAGAAGTTAAAGCACTGGCAGAACTTCCATCCCGCGAAGGACTTCTTTCCATGCTCCTCAGCGTGCTTCAAGCACCTGTACGCAACTTCGCCCTTGCGGTTAAAGCAGTTGGCGAACAAAAAGAAGAGCAAGGCGCTTAATTTTTTGAATTACCAAGCTATATAAAATACTAATTTAAATAATGGAGGTTCTACCATGAGTAAAGAGCAAATCTTGGAAGCAATTAAAGGTATGACTGTTTTGGAACTGAACGATCTTGTTAAAGCAATCGAAGAAGAATTCGGCGTAACTGCTGCAGCTCCTGTAGCTGTTATGGGCGGCGCTGCTGGCGGTGCTGAAGCTGCTGAGCAAACTGAGTTCGACGTAATCTTGACATCTGCTGGTGCTTCCAAGATCAACGTAATCAAAGCGGTTCGCGAAATCACAGGTCTTGGCTTGAAAGAAGCTAAAGAACTCGTTGACAACGCTCCAAAACCACTGAAAGAAAAAGTAAGCAAAGAAGAAGCAGAAACAGTTAAAGCTAAACTTGAAGAAGTTGGCGCTTCTATCGAAGTAAAATAATCTATTTCACTTAACTAGTGAACTGGAAATAAAACATACAAACCCCTTGATAGAGTCAAGGGGTTTGTTGTTATGAATGGCAGTAACTTTTATGTGAAGGTGATTTGGAGGTGTCCCATGTCTGATCATTATTATTCTAATAAGCCTGAAGCCGCTCACGATAGACAAACTCTTGAAACCGTGCTGAGAGGGAACAAGCTTAAACTAACCAGTGATGCAGGAGTGTTTTCAAAGAACGGTGTGGACTATGGCAGCAGGGTTCTTATTGGAGCGATGGATCTTCAGGGAGCCAAGTCGGTTTTGGATGTAGGATGTGGCTATGGTCCGATTGGGATTGTAGCAGCTAAGCTGTTGCCGGATGCAGTTGTTACGATGATTGATATCAACGAACGCGCCGTAGAACTAGCGAGGCATAATGCAATTCAAAACCAGGTAAGTGCAAATACCGTCATTAAACAGAGTGACCGGCTGGAAGCAGTGAGAGAAGATAAGTTCGATGTCATTCTTACAAATCCTCCAATTCGGGCTGGCAAGGATGTTGTGCACGCTATTTTTGAAGAGGCCTATGAGCAGCTTCATAAGGGTGGATCGCTGTGGATCGTTATACAGAAGAAACAAGGGGCACCGTCTGCGAAGGCTAAGCTGGAATCGATGTTTAGTGTGGTTGAAGAAGTGACAAAGGATAAAGGGTACCGGATATTCAGGGCAGAGAAATAATGCGAATATGTTGCGAGGTTAGGGGCTTGTCGTTTGACTGCACAATAATCGAGTTAGTATATACAAACTAAAAAATATCGCAATAGGACTATTGACTTGGTATCGCCAATGTGGTATTCTTAATAAATGTCAGCATTAAGATGCCCTACTTAGCTTTAGTTTGTTAAAATGTCAATCTTTTTTTCGCATTGGATCGCATATTAATATGCTGATCCGCGTATAATATGTACATTTTGGGCAGACTATGAGGTAAGTGGGTTTTTCTGGGATGAAGGAGAAATTCACTAATAAGTTGCTCTTTTTTCGAAAAAACATTCGAGTAAGGGCTTTTCTTTATTTGTGGATGCTCTCTCTCTGCTTGATTCATCTTATATGAGTTCCATTATAAGGTTACAAACAGAGGTTCGCAACGTAATTTTTAAAAGTGAGTAGACATTGAGGGGTGAGTTTAAGTTGGCAGGACATCTTGTTCAGTATGGTCGACGCACTCGGCGCAGTTATGCACGAATTAACGAGATACTCGAAATTCCGAACCTGATTGAAATCCAACAAAAATCTTACGAATGGTTTTTGGAGGAAGGATTGCGCGAAATGTTCCAGGATATCTCGCCAATTCAGGATTTTACAGGTAATCTCGTATTGGAATTTATCGACTACAGTCTCGGTGAACCGAAATATACGGTAGACGGCGCGAAAGAACGCGACGTTACTTATGCCGCACCGCTTCGGGTAAAAGTCCGGCTCATTAATAAGGAAACGGGCGAAGTCAAAGAGCAGGAAGTGTTCATGGGTGATTTCCCGCTGATGACCGAAACAGGCACCTTTATTATCAACGGTGCGGAACGGGTTATTGTCAGCCAGTTGGTTCGCTCTCCTAGCGTCTATTTCAGTACCAAATTAGATAAGAACGCAAAGAAATCTTATACCGCAACAGTGATTCCGAATCGCGGAGCGTGGCTGGAGCTTGAGATGGATGCGAAGGATATTATTTATGTTCGTATCGATCGTACGCGTAAGATTCCGGTGACTGTACTGCTGAGAGCGCTTGGGTTCGGTACAGATGCTGAGATTCTGGATTTGCTGGGTAACGATG
Organism: Paenibacillus provencensis; assembly: GCF_042678545.1. Taxonomy (NCBI): domain Bacteria; kingdom Bacillati; phylum Bacillota; class Bacilli; order Caryophanales; family Paenibacillaceae; genus Paenibacillus; species Paenibacillus provencensis. Next base: position 25,784 of record NZ_JBHTKX010000012.1, read on the forward strand.
AATATATCCGGAACACACTGGATAAAGACAACACCGATTCGACAGAGAAAGCGCTGATCGAAATTTACGAACGTCTTCGTCCGGGCGAACCGCCGACTTTGGATAATGCGAAGAGCTTGCTTGTAGCGCGTTTCTTCGATCCAAAACGTTATGACCTTGCGAACGTAGGTCGTTACAAAATTAACAAAAAGCTTCACATCAAGAATCGTTTGTTCAACCAACGTCTTGCTGAATCCTTGATTGATATCTCTACTGGAGAGATCATTGCAGAGGCTGGACAAATTGTTGACCGCAGATTGCTTGATGAAATCATGCCTGCTCTTGAGAATGAGGAGGCTGTTGGACAACGTACTTATCATGTGGCGAACGGAGTTCTTGACGCTAATGATATTCCTGTTCAAACAATCGATGTATTCTCTCCGATTGAAGATGGTAAAGTTGTTAAACTGATTGCGAACAGCAACATTGATAAATCTGTGAAGCACATTACGCCAGCAGATATTATTTCTTCCATCAGTTACTTCTTGAACCTGCTTCATGGTATTGGTGATACAGACGATATTGACCACTTGGGTAACCGTCGTCTTCGTTCTGTTGGTGAGCTCTTGCAGAACCAGTTCCGTATCGGTCTTTCCCGTATGGAGCGTGTCGTTCGTGAGAGAATGTCCATTCAGGATGCAAATGTCATTACACCTCAGGCTTTGATCAACATTCGACCGGTAATTGCATCGATAAAAGAGTTCTTCGGAAGCTCGCAGCTGTCTCAGTTTATGGACCAAACGAACCCGCTGGGTGAACTTACGCATAAACGCCGTCTGTCCGCCCTAGGACCAGGTGGTTTGACTCGTGAGCGCGCAGGCTTTGAAGTCCGTGACGTCCATCCGTCCCATTATGGTCGTATGTGTCCGATCGAGACTCCGGAAGGACCGAACATTGGTTTGATCAACTCCCTGTCTACGTTTGCACGTGTCAATGAATATGGCTTTATCGAGGCTCCATATCGTTGGGTAGATCCGAAGACAGGTCAAGTTACTGATCAAGTTCGTTATGTAACTGCAGATGAAGAAGATAACTACGTTATCGCTCAGGCGAATGCCAAATTGAACGAAGATGGTTCCTTTGCTGAGGATATGGTCGTTGTTCGTTACAACAAGCAGTCTGACAACATCACAACGATGCCTAATGACCGCGTTGACTACATGGACGTATCTCCTAAGCAGGTAGTATCCGTTGCTACGGCGCTCATTCCGTTCCTTGAGAACGATGACTCCAACCGTGCACTCATGGGATCCAACATGCAGCGGCAGGCAGTTCCACTTCTCATCCCTAAAGCTCCGCTTGTAGGTACGGGTATGGAACACAAAGCCGCGAAAGACTCCGGTGTATGTATTGTATCCAAACATGACGGTATTATTGAGAGATCTTCTGCCAATGAAATTTGGGTTCGCAGAATTGAAGTCGTTGACGGCAAGGAAGTTAAGGGCGATATCGTTAAACATAAATTACACAAATTTATGCGTTCGAACCAAGGAACATGCATTAACCAACGTCCGATTGTAAAAATTGGCGATCACATTAAAAAAGGCGACATTTTGGCAGATGGACCATCTACTGAAATGGGTGAATTGGCACTGGGCCGCAACGTAGTCGTTGCCTTCATGACTTGGGAAGGTTACAACTACGAGGATGCGATTCTTCTTAGCGAAAAACTCGTTAAAGAGGACGTATACACCTCCATTCACATTGAGGAATATGAGTCTGAAGCGCGTGATACGAAGCTCGGACCTGAAGAAATTACTCGCGATATCCCTAACGTAGGTGAAGAAGCGCTTCGTAACCTTGACGAACGTGGAATTATCCGCATTGGTGCCGAAATTGCTGCCGGCGACATTCTTGTTGGTAAAGTTACACCTAAAGGGGTAACTGAGCTTACAGCTGAAGAGCGTCTCCTTCATGCTATTTTCGGTGAGAAGGCTCGTGAAGTACGTGATACTTCGCTCCGTGTACCTCATGGTACGGATGGTATCGTCGTAGATGTTAAAGTGTTCACACGTGAGAACGGTGATGAACTGCCTCCAGGTGTTAACCAGCTCGTACGTGTCTATATCGCTCAAAAACGGAAAATCTCCGAGGGTGACAAAATGGCCGGACGTCACGGTAACAAAGGGGTCGTGGCCCGTATTCTTCCAGAAGAAGATATGCCATTCCTTCCGGATGGAACGCCTGTGCAAGTCGTGCTTAACCCACTAGGGGTACCTTCCCGTATGAACATCGGACAGGTGCTTGAAGTTCACTTGGGTATGGCTGCAATGCAGCTTGGTATCCACGTGGCTACACCGGTATTTGACGGTGCAACCGAGCATGATGTATTTGACACGATGGAAGAAGCAGGAATGCAGCGTAATGGTAAGACTGTGCTCTTCGACGGACGTACGGGCGAGCGCTTCGAGCGTGAAGTTACCGTTGGTGTCATGCACATGATCAAACTTGCGCACATGGTTGACGATAAGATCCACGCCCGTTCGACAGGACCTTACTCTCTCGTTACGCAACAGCCGCTGGGTGGTAAAGCTCAGTTTGGCGGTCAGCGTTTCGGTGAGATGGAGGTTTGGGCGCTTGAAGCCTATGGTGCAGCATATACCCTGCAAGAGATTCTTACGGTTAAGTCCGATGATGTTGTTGGACGCGTGAAGACCTATGAATCCATTGTCAAAGGTGAGAATGTTCCAGAACCAGGTATCCCTGAGTCATTCAAGGTACTGATCAAAGAGCTGCAAAGCTTGGGTATGGACGTTAAAATGCTCACCAAAGACGAAGAAGAGATCGATCTGAAAGAATCGGATGACGATGATGACGCTGCAGGCGATAAACTAAGCCTTAACCTTGAAGGCACAGAAGTCGGTGTAGAGTAACATTATAGTCAACCGTAACAATACCGGAATTTTTCATCAGGCTCTGATCCCCTTTGAATCTTTTTGCTTCAGAGGGGGGAGAACCTAAAATTTAGGACTTGGTTAAGGAGGGTTGCTCCTTGTTGGACGTAAACAATTTCGAATATATGAAAATCGGGCTTGCATCCCCGGAAAAAATTCGCTCTTGGTCCCGCGGAGAAGTGAAAAAACCGGAAACGATTAACTATCGTACACTAAAACCGGAAAAAGAAGGTCTGTTCTGCGAGAAGATCTTCGGTCCTACAAAGGACTGGGAATGTCACTGTGGTAAATACAAACGCGTTCGTTATAAAGGCGTTGTTTGTGACCGTTGCGGCGTTGAAGTGACTCGTGCAAAAGTGCGCCGTGAACGTATGGGGCATATTGAACTGGCTGCTCCGGTATCTCATATCTGGTATTTCAAAGGCATTCCGAGCCGTATGGGTCTGGCTCTGGATATGTCTCCGAGATCTCTTGAAGAGATCATTTACTTTGCATCTTATGTTGTTACCGATCCAGGTGAAACTCCATTGGAGAAAAAACAACTGCTGTCTGAAAAAGAATACCGCAGCTATCGTGAGAAATACGGTTACGGTTTCCAAGCGGGCATGGGTGCAGAAGCGGTTAAAAAGCTGCTTCAAGACCTCGATGTTGATAAAGAGCTTGAATTCTTGAAAGAAGAGCTTCGCACAGCTCAAGGTCAGCGCCGCAACCGTGCGATTAAGCGCCTTGAGGTTATCGAAGCTTTCCGTAACTCCGGCAACAAACCGGATTGGATGATCATGGATGTACTTCCTGTCATTCCACCGGAACTTCGCCCGATGGTTCAGCTTGATGGCGGCCGCTTTGCGACTTCCGACTTGAACGATCTGTATCGTCGTGTAATTAACCGTAATAACCGTCTGAAACGCCTTCTTGATCTCGGTGCACCAGACATCATCGTTCAGAATGAGAAGCGTATGCTTCAAGAAGCAGTTGACGCTCTGATTGATAACGGTCGCCGTGGTCGTCCTGTTACAGGACCTGGTAACCGACCGCTCAAATCTCTCAGCCACATGCTGAAAGGTAAACAAGGTCGTTTCCGTCAGAACTTGCTCGGTAAACGTGTTGACTATTCCGGTCGTTCCGTTATCGTTGTAGGACCTTACCTTAAGATGTACCAATGCGGATTGCCTAAAGATATGGCGCTTGAGTTGTTCAAGCCTTTCGTTATGAAAGAGCTTGTGAACAAAGGTCTGGCTCATAACATTAAGAGTGCAAAACGTAAAGTAGAACGTGTTAGTCCTGAAGTATGGGATGTCCTTGAAGAAGTAATTAAGGAACACCCAGTACTCCTTAACCGTGCCCCTACGCTTCACCGTTTGGGTATTCAAGCATTTGAACCGATTCTAGTGGAAGGTAAAGCGATTCGTTTGCATCCGCTCGTATGTACGGCTTACAACGCCGACTTTGACGGTGACCAAATGGCCGTTCACGTACCTTTGTCCGCTGAAGCTCAAGCCGAAGCTCGTCTTCTTATGCTTGCGTCAGGTAATATCTTGAACCCTAAAGACGGTAAGCCGGTTGTTACTCCATCTCAGGATATGGTTCTTGGATCCTTCTATCTGACAATGGATAACAAAGAAGAAAAAGGCTCAGGTATGATCCTTCGTACAGTGAATGAAGCTGTATCTGCATACCAACGCGGAACTGCAGGTCTTCATGCACGTGTTGCGATCCCTGTTAAAGCTCTCAACAAAACAAGCTTTACGGATGAACAACAAAATGCGATGCTGATCACAACGGTCGGTAAGATTATCTTCAACGAAATCTTCCCAAGTAGCTTCCCATACATTAATGATGCAACTCGCGCTAACCTCTTCCAAGGTACGCCGGAGCATTCCTTTGTGTATGAGAAAGGTGCTGATCTTAGAGAAGCGATCATGAATGCACCTCAAGCGGGTGGAGTCGGCAAAGACTATCTTGGTCATATCATTGCACGCTGCTTCGAGGTATACCATACAACACAAACATCTATGATCCTGGATAAGGTCAAACAGCTTGGATTCACGTATTCCACTCGCGCTGGGGTTACCGTTGGTGTATCCGACGTTATTGTCCCTGATGAGAAGAATGAGATTCTACGTGTGTCAGATGAGAAGGTTGCTGTCGTTACGAATCAGTACCGTCGTGGTTTGATTACGAACGAAGAGCGTTATGACCGCGTAATTGATATCTGGTCCAAAGCAAAAGATGATATCACGGAAGTCCTTATGAAATCGATGGATCGCTTCAATTCCATCATGCTCATGGTTGACTCTAAAGCCCGTGGTAACAAATCGCAGATTACACAGCTGGGTGGTATGCGGGGTCTGATGGCCAACCCATCCGGTCGCATTATCGAACTCCCAATCAAATCGAACTTCCGTGAAGGTCTGACGGTACTCGAGTACTTCCTGTCCACGCACGGTGCGCGTAAAGGTCTTGCCGATACAGCACTGCGTACAGCTGACTCTGGTTACCTGACTCGTCGTCTCGTTGACGTAGCGCAAGACGTAATTGTTCGTGAAGATGATTGCGGAACAGATAAAGGCTTTACCGTAAGTCGTATTCAAGACGGTAAAGAGGTTATCGAAGATCTGTACGATCGTATTGAAGGCCGCTATTGCTTCCAAACCGTTCGTCATCCTGAGACAGGTGAAATCATTGCACATCGTAATGAACTCATCGACTCTGACAAAGCAGAAGCAATCGTTGCAGCAGGTGTAAACAAACTGCAAATTCGCTCTGTACTTAGCTGCCGTGCGCGTCATGGTGTCTGCAAGAAGTGTTATGGACGTAACCTGGCAACAGGTAAACACGTGGAGATCGGGGAAGCAGTTGGTATCATCGCTGCACAATCCATCGGTGAGCCAGGAACACAGCTTACAATGCGTACGTTCCACACTGGTGGTGTCGCAGGAGACGATATCACGCAAGGTCTTCCGCGTATCCAGGAGCTTTTCGAAGCGCGTAATCCGAAAGGTCAAGCAACCATCAGTGAAATTGATGGTGTCATCAAAGAAATCCGTGAAGCAAAAGATCGTCGTGAAATTGAAGTCCAAGGTGAAGCTGAGACAAAAGTCTATGCAGTTACCTACGGCTCCCGTCTGCGCGTAAGCGAGGGTATGGAGATTGAAGCGGGTGATGAGCTTACGGATGGTTCGATTGACCCGAAAGAAATGCTGCGCATCAAAGGTGTACGTGGTGTTCAGAACTACATCCTGCAAGAGGTACAGCGTGTATATCGTAACCAAGGTGTAGAAATCAACGACAAGCACGTTGAAGTTATGATTCGTCAAATGCTGCGCAAGATTCGTATCGTGGATGCAGGAGATACAACGCTGCTTCCTGGCTCATTTGTCGATACTCATGAATATGAAACAGCGAACAAGACAGCAATTCTTAGTGACAAGGAGCCTGCAGTGGCTAAGCCAGTCCTTCTGGGTATCACGAAGGCATCCCTTGAAACAGATTCCTTCTTGTCAGCAGCTTCCTTCCAGGAAACGACTCGTGTCCTGACTGATGCAGCAATCAAAGGTAAGGTCGATCAGCTTCTTGGATTGAAGGAGAATGTAATTATCGGTAAACTGATCCCTGCAGGTACCGGTATGAACCGTTACCGCAGTGTGAAGTTTGCTAATCCGGAAGACGGCGAATCTCAACTAGAAGAGCTTGAACCGGTATCTGTAGACTGATGAATAGCTCGAATTTGTCTGTATAAGGCGAATTCGATCGGTAAACACACCCGATTGTATATCAGGAGAGAAGCTTCATGCTTCCTCCTGATAATGCAATCTTAATGTTTAGAGTTTGATTGAATCTCTTGACAAAGAATGTGTTGTAATGCTAATATAGCAAAGGTGCGTGAGTAGCCGCATATTATCATGTCTTTTCGGAGGTATTGATAAATGTCGAATGACAACTTTTTGCAGGATGCTCATGTCAAGATCGGTACCAAGCAAACCATGAAGATGGTTGAATCAGGACTGGCTGCTGAGGTTTATGTAGCACAGGATGCTGATATGCGAATAACTTCAAAGATCAAGTCGCTATGTGAGAAGCATCAAGTGAAGCTGAATGTAGTCGACACGATGGAGCAGCTCGGCAAGGCTTGCGGAATTGAAGTGGGAGCGGCTATGGTGGCTGTATTGAAACAATAGGTATAAGAAGATGTTTTTGTCTGGAATGCAAGAGCTTCCTAACGGCAAAAACTTTTCATTTGTTCTTTTATGAACCGCCTGGGTCTGTGGACTTAAGAATTGAGGTTTATAAATAGAATGACGAATCTAGGAAGGGGGTGGCAACATGCCAACTATTAATCAGCTCGTTCGTAAAGGACGTCAAGCAAAGATCTACAAATCCAAATCTCCAGCGTTGCAAAAAGGCTTCAATGCCCTAAAACGTGAGTCTACTGATATCAGTGCTCCGCAAAAACGTGGTGTTTGTACTCGTGTAGGTACGATGACTCCGAAGAAACCGAACTCCGCGCTTCGTAAATATGCCCGTGTACGTTTGACTAACCGTATTGAGGTTACTGCTTACATCCCAGGTATCGGACACAACTTGCAAGAGCACAGTGTCGTTCTGATCCGCGGTGGTCGGGTTAAAGACCTTCCGGGTGTACGTTACCATATCGTTCGTGGTGCGCTTGATACTGCAGGTGTTAACAACCGTATGCAAGCTCGCTCCAAGTATGGTGCGAAACGCCCTAAAGCTAAAAAAGCGTAAGATCAATGCATTGATTTTACAGTCAGTAAGCCGTTTGCGAATAAGCGCTTCGGTTACAGAACAACAACAACAACAAATTAAGAATATTAAACATGCAAGAAAGGGGGATATCCATGCCACGCAAAGGTCCAGTTACCAAAAGAGACGTGTTGCCTGATCCGGTGTACAATAGCAAACTTGTTACTCGTCTGATCAACCGCATCATGCTTGATGGAAAACGTGGTGTTGCTCAAAGCATTCTTTACAATGCGTTCAACTTGATTCAAGAACGTACGGGTAAAGATCCTATGGAAGTTTTTGAAGCAGCTATCAAAAATATTATGCCGGTTCTGGAAGTTAAAGCTCGTCGTGTCGGCGGTGCTAACTACCAAGTACCTATCGAGGTTAAACCGGAAAGACGTACTTCCCTTGGTCTACGTTGGCTCGTAAACTACTCCCGCAGCCGCGGTGAGAAAACAATGGAAGAGCGTTTGGCAGCTGAGATTATCGACGCTTCCAACAACACTGGTGCTTCCGTTAAGAAACGTGAAGACACACACAAAATGGCTGAAGCGAACAAAGCGTTTGCTCACTACCGTTGGTAGGATTTATCAGTCTTTAAAATATAACTTCATTTTGAAGGGAGACCCATGTCATGGCAAGAGAGTTCTCCTTGAAAAATACACGTAACATCGGGATCATGGCGCATATTGACGCCGGTAAAACTACTACCACTGAGCGGATCTTGTTCTACACAGGCCGTACGCACAAAATCGGGGAAGTTCACGAGGGTGCTGCGACTATGGACTGGATGGAGCAGGAACAGGAGCGCGGGATCACGATTACTTCCGCTGCTACGACCGCTCAATGGAAAGGTCACCGCGTTAATATCATTGATACCCCGGGACACGTTGACTTCACAGTAGAAGTTGAACGTTCCCTTCGTGTATTGGACGGAGCAGTAGGTGTTTTCAGTGCGAAAGAAGGCGTTGAGCCTCAGTCTGAAACTGTATGGAGACAGGCTGACCGTTATGGCGTACCTCGTATCGCATATGTAAACAAAATGGATATCATCGGTGCAGATTACCTTAACGTTGTAAAGGATATGCGCGAGCGTCTTCAAGCAAATGCTGTTGCTATTCAGCTTCCAATCGGTGCTGAGAATGATTTCATTGGTATCATTGATATCGTTGAGCAAAAAGCATATATGTATAAAGACGATCTTGGTAAAGACATCGAAGAAACTGCAATTCCTGCAGAATATGCAGATCAAGTTGAAGAGCTTCGTATGGAACTGATCGAGAAAGTAGCAGAGCTTGATGAAGATCTGACTATGAAATACCTAGAAGGCGAAGAACTCACTGTTGATGAGATCAAATCCGCTCTTCGTAAAGGGGTAGTAGAAGTTAAAATCTTCCCAGTTATCTGTGGATCTTCTTACCGTAACAAAGGTGTTCAGCTGATGCTGGATGCGGTTCTAGACTATCTGCCAGCTCCAATTGATGTTCCTGACATCAAAGGTCATCTGGAAGATGGGACAGAAGCGATTCGTAAATCTTCTGACGAAGAGCCGTTCTCGGCACTTGCGTTCAAGATTATGACGGATCCTTATGTAGGTAAACTGACATTCTTCCGCGTATACTCCGGTGTTCTTACATCTGGATCCTACGTATTGAATGCAACTAAAGGAAAACGCGAACGTATCGGCCGTATCCTTCAAATGCACGCGAACAGCCGTCAAGAAATCACTGAAGTATATGCTGGTGATATCGCATCTGCTGTAGGTTTGAAAGATACAGGTACAGGTGATACACTATGTGATGAGAAGAATCCGGTAATTCTGGAGTCTATGAACTTCCCTGATCCGGTTATTCAAATCGCGGTTGAACCAAAAACCAAAGCTGACCAAGACAAAATGTCTGTTGCTCTCGGTAAGTTGACTGAAGAGGATCCAACTCTTCGTGCACATACTGATGAAGAAACAGGTCAAACTATTTTGGCTGGTATGGGTGAGCTTCACCTTGATATCATCATCGACCGTATGCGTCGTGAGTTCAAAGTGGACACAAACATTGGTCAACCACAGGTTGCTTACCGTGAAACATTCCGTCAAGCAGCGCGCGTTGAAGGTAAATTCGTACGTCAGTCCGGTGGCCGCGGTCAGTATGGACACGTATGGGTTGAATTCGAGCCGCTTGAAGCGGGTAGCGGTAACCAATTCGACAGCAAAATTGTGGGTGGATCTGTACCACGTGAATACGTTGGTCCTGCTCAACAAGGTATTGAAGAAGCTATGAAAAATGGTGTCCTTGCAGGATTCCCACTTGTAGACGTTAAAGCTACAATCGTAGACGGTTCATACCATGATGTCGATTCCAACGAGATGGCGTTTAAAATTGCCGGATCAATGGCGCTTAAAGCAGCTAAAGACAAGTGTAAAGCTGTCCTGCTTGAGCCAATCATGAAAGTGGAAGTTACTGTTCCAGAAGAGTACATGGGTGACGTAATGGGTATGCTGAACTCCCGTCGCGGTAGAATCGAAGGTATGGATTCCCGTGGTGGTACGCAAATCATTCGTGCTAAAGTACCTCTCTCTGAAATGTTTGGATACTCCACAACTCTCCGTTCTGGTACACAAGGACGCGGAGTGTTCTCCATGGAACTTTCTCACTACGAAGAAGTACCAAGAACAATCTCCGAGGAAATCGTGTCCAAAGTTAAGGGAGAATAAGTTTTACTCACTGATGTACACAGCGTCATAAGGTTTACTTATGGTGCTGTAGACACAGTGCCAACATATAATATAAACCACTTTAAGGAGGCCACGTTCAAATGGCAAAGGCTAAATTCGAACGTAATAAACCACACGTTAACATTGGTACTATTGGTCACGTTGACCATGGTAAAACTACTTTGACTGCAGCAATCACTACTGTATTGTCCAAAACTTACGGCGGTGCAGCAGTTGCATTCGATCAAATCGACAAAGCTCCAGAAGAGCGCGAACGCGGTATCACAATCTCTACTGCACACGTAGAGTACGAAACTGATGCACGTCACTATGCACACGTTGACTGCCCAGGTCACGCCGACTATGTTAAAAACATGATCACTGGTGCTGCACAAATGGACGGAGCGATCCTGGTTGTATCCGCAGCTGACGGTCCTATGCCGCAAACTCGTGAGCACATCCTTCTGTCCCGCCAAGTAGGCGTACCTTACATCGTAGTATTCTTGAACAAATGCGACATGGTAGAAGACGAAGAACTTCTTGAACTGGTTGAAATGGAAGTTCGCGACCTTCTTAGCGAATACGACTTCCCAGGTGATGACACTCCAATCACTCGTGGATCTGCTCGTGAAGCTCTTCAAAACCCAGATGGCGAGTGGGCTCAAAAAATCATTGAGATGTTCAAAGAGATCGACACTTACATCCCAACTCCTGAGCGCGACACTGACAAGCCTTTCTTGATGCCTGTCGAGGACGTATTCTCCATCACTGGTCGTGGTACAGTTGCTACAGGCCGTGTAGAGCGTGGTACTGTTAAAGTCGGCGATGAAATCGAAATCGTTGGTATCGCTGAAGAGTCCAAAAAATCCGTAGTAACGGGCGTTGAAATGTTCCGTAAACTTCTGGATTCCGCTCAAGCGGGTGACAACATCGGAGCATTGCTTCGTGGTGTAGACCGTGCTCAAATCGAGCGTGGACAAGTGCTTTCCAAACCAGGTTCAGTTAAACCTCATACTGAGTTCACTGCTCAAGTATACGTTCTGACTAAAGAAGAAGGTGGCCGTCATAAGCCTTTCTTCACTGGATACCGTCCTCAGTTCTACTTCCGTACAACTGACGTAACGGGTATCATCAACCTGCCAGAAGGTACTGAAATGGTTATGCCTGGCGACAACATCGAAGTAACAGTATCCCTGATCGCTCCAATCGCTATCGAAGAAGGAACTAAGTTCTCTATTCGTGAAGGTGGACGTACAGTAGGCGCTGGTGCGGTAGCAACAATCATTAAATAATTTGGCTGCAAGCCGAATCATATAAAGTAACAGTGTACTGTAATGAGCAACAGTGTATCGGAACGAACAAAAGGATCTTGGCGTTAATCGCCAAGATCCTTTTTCTATATAAGAAATTCATTTTCATAAATTACCTTTGGCTTTTTAGAGCTCTATCATATATAATAATTCGAGTTGCGATTCGGGAAGTGCATTCGAGAAAATAGGAAACTGAAGTCGATTCAGAATTTTATTTATCTTTTTTATATAAAAGCTTGCATTGCGCCTAAGTTTTCTATATAATAATGAATGTTGTTCTGTGACGTTGCGATGATGTGAGAGGTTACTGACACACCCGGCCCCTTTGCCATGGGAGAGTGGGTCAGAAAATTTTCACGGAGTATGTCCGATATTAAATTGGGCGATAGAAGGAGGGACTAAAATGGCAAAGCAAAAAATTCGTATTCGTTTGAAAGCTTACGACCACAGAATTCTTGATCAATCCGCTGAGAAAATTGTTGAAACGGCAAAACGTTCGGGTGCAGGTGTATCCGGTCCGATTCCGCTTCCAACTGAGAAACAAATTATTACTATTCTCCGTGCGGTACACAAGTACAAGGATTCCCGGGAGCAATTCGAAATGCGCACACATAAGCGTTTGATCGATATTGTTAACCCAACTCCACAAACTGTGGATGCCTTGATGCGCTTGGATCTGCCGTCCGGTGTAGATATCGAAATTAAATTGTAATCTAGTAATGTATTAATGGAAGGAAAAGAGGTGTCAACATGAAAGGTATCTTAGGTAAAAAACTAGGCATGACGCAAGTGTTTACTCCAGAAGGTAACGTAATCCCTGTTACAGTTATTGAAGCAGGTCCATCTGTTGTCTTGCAAAAGAAAGACCTTGAGAACGACGGCTATGAAGCGGTTCAACTAGGTTATGCCGATAAGAAAGAAAAAAGTGCTAACAAACCTGAAACAGGACATGCGAAAAAAGCTAATACAGCTCCTAAGCGCTACGTTCGCGAACTCCGCGGTGTTGATCTTGCGGGATTCGAGGTTGGCCAAGAAATTAAAGCAGACATCTTCGCTGAAGGCGAATTTGTTGACGTAACAGGAATCTCCAAAGGTAAAGGTTTTGCCGGCGTTATCAAACGTTGGGGACAAAGCACTGGACCTATGTCTCACGGTTCCCGTTATCATAGAGGTCCTGGTTCCATGGGTTCCATCCAAGCGAACCGTGTTCCTAAAGGTAAACACCTTCCGGGACATATGGGTCATGAGACAATCACAATTCAACGTCTTGAAGTTATCAAAGTAGACGCTGAGCGTAACGTATTGCTTGTTAAAGGTTCTATTCCTGGACCGAAAAACAGCTTCGTTAAAATTAGAGAATCGGTGAAGAAATAATCACCTAAAGAAAGGAGGAACACAAAATGCCAAAAGTAGCACTTTTTAATGTCAGTGGTAGCCAAGTAGGAGAAGTTGAACTGAACGATGCAGTATTCGGAATTGAGCCGAACACCCATGTACTTCACGATGCTGTTGTTATGCAACGCGCTTCCCTGCGTCAAGGTACACACAAAGTAAAAGGACGTTCTGAAGTACGCGGCGGTGGACGTAAGCCTTGGAAACAAAAAGGTACTGGACGCGCTCGTCAAGGTTCGATCCGTGCACCACAATGGGTAGGCGGCGGTACTGTGTTTGGTCCAACACCACGCAGCTATGCGTTCAAACTGCCTAAGAAAGTTCGTCGTCTGGCGATTAAATCCGCTTTGTCTTCCAAAGTGATTGATAACGAAATTATCGTTCTGGATGCTCTTGCTCTGAATGCACCGAAAACTAAAGAGTTTGCAGCTATTTTGAATAACCTCAAAGTAGATCGCAAAGCTTTGATCGTTGCTCCGGGCTATGATGATAATGTTGCTCTTTCCGCAAGAAATATTCCTGGTGTGAAATTTGTAGCGGCTGACGGCATTAATGTTCTTGACGTACTTACGTACGACAAACTGATCATTACGAAAGAAGCAGTTCAGAAGGTAGAGGAGGTGCTCGCGTAATGAAGAATCCTCGTGACATTATTAAACGTCCGGTGATTACTGAACGTACAGCTGATATGATGGCCGACTTGAAATATGTATTTGAAGTCGATATCCGTGCGAACAAAACCGAAATCAAAGCTGCTGTTGAAGAAATCTTCAACGTTAAAGTGAAAAACGTGAACACTCTTCGCGTACCTGGTAAGTTGAAACGCTACGGACGTTACTCTGGATACACTCCTGAGTGGAAAAAAGCATTCGTAACTTTGACTCCAGACAGCAAAGCTCTTGAGTTCTTTGAATCGGTATAATAAGAAACTTGAAGTAAGGAGGGAAAATCAGTGCCAATCAAAAAGTACAAACCGACGTCTCCGGCTAGACGTAACATGTCTGTGTCTACTTTTGAAGAGATCACAACAAATCAGCCAGAGAAATCGCTGCTTGCTCCACTGAGCAAAACAGCTGGCCGTAACAACCAAGGTAAAATTACGGTTCGTCATCATGGCGGCGGACACAAACGTAAATACCGTATTATTGATTTTAAACGTACTAAAGATGGAATACCGGGCCGCGTTGCTACAATCGAGTATGACCCGAACCGTACTTCCAACATCGCTCTGATCCATTATGCAGATGGTGAGAAACGTTACATCATCGCTCCTAAAGGACTTAAAGTAGGGGATCAAATCGAATCCGGACCTAGCTCCGACATCAAAACAGGTAACGCATTGCCACTTGAGAACATTCCAGTAGGTACCGTTATCCACAACATCGAACTTCAACCAGGTAAAGGTGGACAATTGGTTCGCGCAGCTGGTACTGAAGCTCAACTTCTTGGTAAAGAAGAAAAATATGTAACAGTTCGTCTTTCTTCCGGTGAAGTACGCCGCATCCTTAAAACTTGCCGCGCTACAATCGGATCTGTTGGTAACGAAGATCACGAACTTATTAAAATCGGTAAAGCAGGCCGTAGCCGCTGGCTCGGACAACGTCCTGAAGTTCGCGGGGTAGTAATGAACCCTAACGATCACCCTCACGGTGGTGGTGAAGGACGCGCTCCAATCGGACGTAAATCGCCAATGTCTCCATGGGGTAAACCAACTCTTGGTTACAAAACGCGTAAGAAAAACAAAGCTTCTGACAAATACATCGTTCGCCGCCGCACGAAGTAATACACAGTCTATCTGTGCATAACTTCGCGCGAGCGATCGTGAATGAACGAGAACATTGGATGAAGGGAGGATTTACACATGAGTCGCAGTCTTAAAAAAGGGCCATTCGTAGATGGCTACCTGTTGAAAAAAGTAGAAGACATGAACGAGTCTGGCAAAAAGCTGGTGATCAAAACTTGGTCCCGTCGTTCTACAATTTTCCCACAATTCATTGGACATACGTTTGGTGTGTATGACGGCCGTAAACACGTTCCTGTATATGTAACGGAAGATATGGTTGGACACAAGCTGGGTGAGTTCGCTCCTACGCGTACTTATAAAGGCCATGCAGCAGACGATAAGAAGACTAGAAGATAAATGATCATCAAGCGCTAATGTTTGAGAGGAGGTTAAACAATGGAAGCAAAAGCACATGCCAAGTTTATTCGGATTGCTCCTCGTAAAGTTCAACTCGTTGTTGACTTGATTCGCGGCAAGCAAGTGGGCGAGGCGATCGCGATTCTGCGCCACACTCCAAAATCCGCTTCTCCAGTAGTTGAGAAGTTGCTGAACTCTGCTATCGCAAACGCGGAGCACAACTACTCCCTGGATGTTAACAAACTGGTTATCTCGCAAGCTTACGTAAACCAAGGTCCGACAATGAAACGTTTCCGCCCTCGTGCAATGGGACGTGCAAGCCGGATCAACAAACGCACTAGCCACATTACTTTGGTGGTATCTGAAAAATAAGGAGGGAAAACGTGTGGGACAAAAGGTAAATCCCGTTGGACTCCGTATTGGTGTCATTCGTGACTGGGAATCCAAATGGTACGCAGGCAAAGATTTCGGTGATCTCTTGCTGGAAGACGTTAAAATTCGTGAATACCTGAAAAATAAATTGAAAGATTCCGCAGTATCTCGTATTGAAATCGAGAGAGCGGCTAACCGTGTCAACGTAACGATCCACACTGCTAAACCAGGAATGGTTATCGGTAAAGGTGGTTCTGAAGTTGAAATTCTCCGTGGTCAGATCACGAAGATTGCTGGCGGTAAGAAAGTTCATATCAACATCTCTGAAATCAAACAACCAGACCTTGACGCAATTCTCGTTGCTGAAAGCATTGCACAACAATTGGAACGCCGTGTTTCTTTCCGTCGTGCTCTGAAACAAGCAATTCAAAGAACTATGCGTGCAGGTGCTAAAGGTATCAAAACACAAGTAGGCGGACGTCTTGGCGGTGCTGAGATCGCACGTTCTGAAGGCTACAGTGAAGGAACTGTTCCACTGCACACGCTTCGTGCCGACATCGACTATGGTACAGCAGAAGCTCATACAACTTACGGCCGTCTTGGCGTGAAAGTATGGATCTATCGTGGAGAGGTTCTTCCTACGGCTAAGAAACAAGCTGCTAAGGAAGGAGGCAACTAATCATGTTGGTGCCAAAACGCGTAAAACACCGCAAGCAACAACGCGGTCACATGAAAGGTCAAGCTAAAGGCGGAACTACACTGAACTTTGGTGAGTACGGTCTGCAAGCAACTGAACCATCTTGGATTACGAACCGTCAGATCGAGGCTGCTCGTATCGCGATGACTCGTTACATCAAACGTGGTGGTAAAGTTTGGATTAAAATCTTCCCAGACAAACCTATTACTCAAAAGCCTCTCGAAGTACGTATGGGTAGTGGTAAAGGTAATGTTGAGAAATGGGTTGCTGTTGTAAAACCAGGTAAGATCATGTTCGAGCTTTCTGGTGTATCTGAAGAAGTTGCTCGCGAAGCAATGCGTCTGGCTGCTCACAAGCTGCCAATCAAGACGAAGTTCGTGAAACGTGAAGAATTGGGTGGTGAAGTAAATGAAGGCTAGTGAATTCCGCAACCTAACCACTGCTGAAATTGAGCAAAAGATTGCCGGATTTAAAGAAGAACTCTTTAACCTCCGCTTTCAACTCGCTACCGGTCAGCTTGATAACCCGACACGTATTCGTGACGTACGTAAAGAAATTGCACGTGCTAAAACGATCATCCGTGAAAGAGAACTTGGGATTAGCTAATAAATAGTACCGGATGGAACATCCGTCTGTAATTGAGGAAGGAGGCCAACAATGAGCGAAGAACGTAACGCACGTCGAGTGCAAATCGGTAAAGTGGTTAGCGACAAAATGGACAAAACAATCGTGGTTGCTGTAGAAACCTACAAAAAGCATGACTTGTACCATAAACGCATCAAATACACGAAAAAGTTCAAAGCACATGATGAAAATAACACTGCGAAAATCGGTGATACTGTTAAAATCATGGAAACTCGTCCTTTGTCGAAAGACAAAAACTGGAGACTTGTTGAAGTCGTAGAAAAAGCGGTTATCATTTAATGGTATTCAGCTTTGCTGAAAGGAGGAAAACAAGATGATTCAACCATTTACACGTTTGGCTGTAGCTGACAACTCTGGTGCGAAGGAACTGATGTGTATCCGCGTACTGGGTGGTACGGGACGTAGTCGTACAGCACAAATCGGAGACCTGATCGTTTGTTCAGTCAAACAAGCAACACCAGGCGGCGTTGTCAAAAAAGGTGATGTAGTAAGAGCGGTAGTTGTTCGTACGAAACGTTCTGTTCGTCGTAAAGACGGATCTTACATTGCATTTGATGAGAATGCAGCAGTTGTTGTTAAGGAAGACAGAAGCCCACGCGGAACTCGTATTTTCGGACCAGTTGCTCGCGAACTTCGCGAGAAAGACTACATGAAGATCGTTTCCTTGGCTCCAGAAGTTATCTAATGAACGTATATTGATCCTTGTATAAAGGATTCGATTCATACTTGTTCACGCAAGTCATAGGAGGTGTACGAAATGGCAAAAGTGAAAAAAGTCCTGGAATCTCATAACAACAAGTTGCACGTCAAAAAAGACGACACTGTTATGGTGATCAGCGGTAAAGACAAAGGCAAAAAAGGCCGTGTCATCGCAGCTTATCCTCGTGAGAATCGCGTTCTTGTTGAAGGTGTTAACCTCGTGAAGAAACACCAAAAGCCTAACCAGCTGAATCCACAAGGCGGCATCATCGAGAAAGAAGCTCCAATCCATGTATCGAACGTGATGCACATTGATCCGAAGAGCGGAAATGTAACTCGTATTGGTTACAATGTTTTAGACAACGGCAATAAAGTACGCGTTGCTAAACGTTCCGGAGAATCGATCGACTAATGTAATCGAATGAGAAAGGAGGTCCATAATTCATGGCAAGAATGAAAGAACGTTTTCTGAATGAAGTAACTCCTGCTTTGATGCAGAAGTTTGAATACAGCACAGTAATGCAAGTTCCTAAAATCGAGAAAGTGGTAATCAACATGGGTGTGGGCGACGCTGTCCAAAACTCCAAAGTACTTGATTCCGCTGTGAACGATATGCAGCTGATCTCTGGTCAAAAACCAGTAATCACTAAAGCTAAAAAATCGATCGCCGGTTTTAAACTTCGTGAGAACATGCCAATCGGGGTTAAAGTAACATTGCGCGGAGAGCGTATGTACCACTTCCTTGATAAACTGTTCAACATCACTCTACCTCGTGTACGTGACTTCCAAGGCGTATCGAACAAAGCGTTCGATGGTCGCGGTAACTACACACTTGGACTTAAAGAACAACTCATCTTCCCAGAGATTGAGTATGATAAAGTCGACAAAGTGCGCGGTATGGATATCGTAATCGTAACTACAGCTAAAACGGACGAAGAGTCCCGCGAATTGCTTACTCAACTTGGTATGCCATTCGCAAAGTAAGAAATAACAGTATCCGGGAATCCAGCTAGGGTCCCGAATTCTCCGAAATTATTTAGGAGGTGTCAGGCTAAGTGGCAAAAACTTCAATGAAAGTTAAACAACAACGCACACCGAAGTACAAAGTTCGTGCTTATACACGTTGTGAACGTTGCGGTCGTCCACATTCTGTATTGCAGAAGTTTAAAATTTGCAGAATTTGTTTCCGTGAATTAGCTTATAAAGGCCAGATCCCTGGCGTGAAAAAAGCAAGCTGGTAAAAAGTCCTGAACGGGAAGGAGGTTTACACACAATGACTATGTCTGATCCAATTGCAGATATGCTTACTCGCATTCGTAATGCGAACACAGTTCGTCACGAAACGGTAGAAATGCCTGCTTCGACGATGAAAAAACAAATCGCTGAAATCCTGAAGCGCGAAGGTTTCATCCGTGATGCAGAATATGTGGATGATAACAAACAAGGCATCATCCGTATCTTCTTGAAATACGGTCAAAACAACGAGCGTGTTATTACTGGTCTGAAAAGAATCAGTAAACCAGGTCTTCGCGTTTACACGAAAAGCAATGAAGTACCTCGCGTACTTGGTGGTCTCGGAATCGCGATCATCTCTACTTCCAAAGGTATAATGACAGATAAAGAAGCTCGTCAAGCTAAATCTGGCGGCGAAGTTGTCTGCTACGTTTGGTAATATAAAGTCACAGAACAAGGAGGTGCAACAACATGTCCCGTATTGGTCGTAAACCAATTACAGTACCAAGTGGCGTAGAAGTCACTCTGGACAACACCGCTATCACGGTTAAAGGTCCTAAAGGTACACTTACACGCGAACTTCATAAAGAAATGAAGGTTGCCGTTGAAAATAATGAAATTACTGTAACACGTCCTTCTGATAACAAAACACATCGTTCTTTGCACGGTACTACTCGTTCCGTAGTAAATAACATGGTGCTTGGCGTAACTGAAGGATTCTCCAAATCTCTGGAACTGGTTGGGGTCGGATATCGTGCAAGCAAATCCGGAGATAAAATCGTGCTGAACGTAGGTTACTCCCATCCGGTAGAAATCACACCGGAACCGGGTATTGAGTTCGAAGTTCCTTCGAACACTAAAATCATCGTTCGTGGAATCAACAAAGAGCGCGTAGGTGCTTATGCAGCTGAAATCCGCTCTGTGCGCGAACCTGAGCCTTATAAAGGTAAAGGGATTAAATATGAAGGCGAACGCATCATCCGTAAGGAAGGTAAAGCCGGTAAGAAGAAATAAGATTTCTTACCGACTTTGTGCCGTCCCCTGGCTTTTCAGGAGATGCTCGTGTTTCTAATATACCCTGTGCGTCTTAATGTGAAGCTACTCAAGGCTAACTGAAGGGAGGAAACGTGAAATGATTACTAAACAAGATAAGAACAAAGTGCGTCTGAAAAGACATATCCGTGTTCGTGGTAAAATTTCTGGTACGGCTGAGCGTCCACGTTTGAACGTGTTCCGTTCCGATAAACATATCTATGCTCAACTGATCGATGATGTAGCAGGTGTAACGATTGTATCTGCATCGACTGTAGACAAAGAAATCAGCGGCGAAATCACAAACGGTGGTAACGTTGAGGCAGCTAAGAAAGTTGGCGCTCTCGTTGCTAAACGTGCGAAAGAAAAAGGATACACTAACATCGTTTTCGATCGTGGTGGCTACCTTTATCATGGACGTATTCAAGCTTTGGCTGATGCTGCTCGTGAAGCAGGGCTTGAATTCTAAGATATTTTTTAAAAGGAGGTTAACGACTTGCGTGTAGATCCTAACACTTTAGAACTCACTGAAAGAGTTGTAAATATTAATCGCGTTGCTAAAGTAGTAAAAGGCGGACGTCGTTTCAGCTTCAGCGCTCTGGTAGTTGTCGGTGATGGCAACGGCTGGGTTGGAGCTGGTATCGGTAAAGCAGGCGAAGTACCTGATGCAATCCGCAAAGGTATTGAAGATGCTAAGAAAAATCTAATCCACGTACCACTCGTAGGAACAACAATTCCTCACTTGATCACTGGTAAATTCGGAGCTGGCCGTGTTCTTTTGAAACCAGCTTCTGAAGGTACTGGGGTTATCGCTGGTGGTCCAGTTCGTGCCGTTCTGGAACTTGCTGGTGTGGGTGACATTTTGACAAAATCACTGGGTTCTTCGAATTCCATGAACATGGTCAATGCGACCTTGGAAGGTTTGTCCCGCTTGAAACGCGCTGAAGATGTAGCGAAATTGCGTGGAAAAACTGTCGAAGAGCTTCGGGGCTAAGGAGGGAATCTCATGGCTAAACTGGAAATTACCCTCGTTCGCAGTTTGATCGGACGTCCTGAGACACAAAGAACGACTGTTAACACACTCGGTCTTCGTAAACTCAACCAAACTGTGGTTCATAACGACAATGCTGCGATCCGCGGTATGGTGAATAAAGTAAGTCACTTGGTTTCTGTTAAAGAAATCGAGGCATAAGGAATAGCATTATAGGGCTTGTTCCCACAAATCATTAAGGAGGTGCAACGATCGATGAAGTTACATGAGCTTTCTCCAGCTCCTGGATCCCGTAAAGAACGCAAACGCGTTGGTCGCGGTCCAAGTAGCGGTATGGGTAAAACATCAGGTCGCGGTCACAAAGGTCAAAACGCTCGTTCTGGCGGTGGTGTTCGCCCAGGCTTCGAGGGTGGTCAAAACCCACTGTATCGTCGTCTGCCAAAACGCGGTTTCGTAAACCCTACCCGCAAAGAATATGCGGTTGTGAACATTGAAGATCTGAATAGTTTTGAAGCAGGTACAGAAGTAACTCCAGAAGTTTTGGTTGAAACAGGTATTGTGAAAAACACAAAATCTGGCATCAAAATTCTTGGCAATGGCGAAGTTACTGTGAAACTTACAGTAAAAGCGAATAAGTTCTCTCAATCTGCGGTAGAGAAAATCGAAGCTGCCGGCGGTAAAACCGAGGTGATCTAATGCTCACATCCCTAAAGAATATATGGCGAGTCGAAGATCTTCGTAAACGAATTTTGTTCAC
The DNA here is from genome assembly GCF_042678545.1 of Paenibacillus provencensis. Lineage (NCBI taxonomy): Bacteria > Bacillati > Bacillota > Bacilli > Caryophanales > Paenibacillaceae > Paenibacillus > Paenibacillus provencensis. The sequence goes on from NZ_JBHTKX010000012.1 coordinate 47,441, forward strand.
TCTCTTTGTTCTAATTATTTACCGTATCGGCTCTTTTGTTCCTGTTCCAGGAGTTAACAAAGAAGTCTTCGAAGCGGTAGATTCGCAAGGCAGAGAATTGTTTGGTCTTCTAAACACATTCTCGGGCGGAGCGTTGTTCCAGTTCTCGATCTTTGCGCTAGGGATTATGCCATATATTACTGCATCCATCATTACACAATTGTTATCGATGGATGTTATTCCAAAACTTGCGGAATGGGCCAAACAAGGTGAGCATGGTAAGAAAAAATTAGCCCAGCTCACTCGGTATGGTACAGTGGTGTTGGGATTAATCCAAGCATTTGGTACATCGATCGGATTTAACCGGTTGTATGGACAGGAAATGGTGCCTAATGCAACAATGATTGACTTTATAGTCATCGCCATTGTACTGACAGCAGGTACATCATTCCTCATGTGGCTTGGTGAGCAGATCACGGAAAGAGGTATTGGTAACGGGATTTCAATCATTATCTTTGCCGGTATCGTAGCTACCATTCCGAATGTCATCCGTACAACAGTAGAATCAGAATTCATTCAGGCAGATCAAGTGTTCATGAACATCCTTAAGGTTGTTATCGTGGCACTGGTTCTTCTCCTGACCATTGTAGGGGTTATCTACATCCAGCAGGCGATCCGGAAGATTCCGGTTCAATATGCTAAGCGAGTTGTAGGTAACAAAATGTATGGTGGACAAAACACCCATATTCCGCTGAAAATTAATGCGGCGGGCGTTATCCCTGTCATTTTTGCTGTATCACTTCTTCAGTTTCCGATCATTATCGCTTCATTCTGGGCAGGTTATGGCTGGGCGAACTGGGTTACAGAGCATTTGTCATATGACAGACCTCTGGGTATGGTACTCTATGTTATCATGATTATTGGTTTCACGTTCTTCTACACTTTCGTGCAGATGAACCCGCAGCAAATGGCTGATAACATGAAGAAGAACGGCGGTTATATCCCAGGCATTCGTCCGGGTAAAGCAACTGAGAAATACTTGTCCCGTGTCTTGACTCGTTTGACGATGACCGGAGCTTTGTTCTTGGCTGTCATTTCCGTTCTACCTGTATTCTTGGGCTCACTTTCCGGTTTGCCTCAAGTTGCACAGCTTGCTGGTACTTCCATGCTGATCGTAATTGGTGTAGCATTGGATACGACTAAGCAAATTGAAAGTCAATTGATCAAACGCCATTACAAAGGTTTCATCAATAAATAGCCATAGGTTCCGGTAGAATGCAATAGTTCGCCCTTGCTGGTGAGTTGCTAAGACCGGCACCTATTGTGCTGTTTCTTGTTGAAGGGATAGTCTTGGAGGGAGTGACATAACGTGAACATCTTATTCATGGGCCCTCCTGGGGCAGGAAAAGGGACACAAGCAGAAGCGATTGTTAATGAATTCGGCATTCCTCACATTTCGACAGGCGATGCATTTCGTTTGGCGATAAAGCAAGGAACTCCTATTGGGATTAAAGCTAAAGAATACATGGATCAGGGTAAGCTTGTACCAGACGATGTTACCATCGGTATTGTTGAAGAACGTCTTCAGCAGCCTGATTGTGAGAAAGGATTCCTGTTGGATGGATTTCCACGGACCATTTCACAAGCAGAAGCGCTGGACGGTATTCTTGAACGTTTAAATACTGGTCTGGATCATGTCATCAACTTGAAGGTTGACCGCAACAAATTGCTGGCTCGACTTACAGGTCGCCGTTTGTGCAAAAATTGCGGTTCTACGTATCATGTTGTTTTTAATCCGCCTAAACAGGAAGGTATTTGTGATAAATGCGGCGGCGAGTTGTATCAGCGTTCTGACGACAACGAAGAGAGCGTAGGTACTCGTCTTGACGAATATATCAACAAAACAGCACCACTCCTCACGTTTTATGAGAACAAAGGTCTTCTGCGTCAAATCGACGGGGAACAGGAAATTCATGCGGTATCGCAAGAGATCGTATCCTTACTGCGGGGTTAATGGTAATGATCATTTGTAAGTCCGATGCAGAACTGGGTTGGAAGAGTGAGGAACGGTTATCCAGTACGCAAGTACAGGAAGATCAGACGGTTCACAATTCATCTCGGGTTTTGACCGGAGAACTTCACCAAATGACTGATCAATATCATCGCAGTCAAGGGGCTGTGTCGTCTTTCACAGGTTATCACGGTTTTCCTGCCAGTATTTGTACTTCAGTCGATGAACCGAAGGTGCATGGGATACCCAGCTATATTCGATTGTTTGCAATGTCGTATGACGGTCGATCTGTACTCCATTTTTGCGAAGGCGAGATGCGTAGGTGATGAGAAGATGAATGAAGAAATCCCACAAATCGGTCAAATCGTAAAAATCCTTCGAGGCAGGGATGCTGGCCAGTTTGCAGTAGTCATCGCTGTTGAGGACAACAGATATGTATATATTGCTGACGGGGACAAACGTAAGTTTGATGGAGCTAAGAAGAAGAACCTTCTTCATCTTGATCCCCAGCCGATGATCAGCAGCGAGGTTGTAAACAGTATTAACGAAATTGGACGGGTTACGAACGGGAAACTGCGTTATGCAGTCCAGCAGTTCATAAATGCAAGCGAAGTTCAAAGCTGAAGAAGAAAGGAGACTATCTGTGGCCAAAGAAGATGTCATTGAAGTGGAAGGAACGGTTATAGAGCCGCTTCCTAACGCAACGTTCAAAGTAGAGCTTGAAAATGGTCATCAAATTCTAGCTCACGTATCCGGCAAGCTGCGGATGCATTTTATCCGCATTCTGACAGGAGATAAAGTGGTTGTTCAGTTATCGCCTTATGATCTAACCAAAGGGCGTATAACTTATCGTAAATAGTAAGGTGCATTTTCTGAAATAACGAATGAGAGTTACAACAGTTTTGCATGTAAATGCAATCTTGGTGTACCCTATGTACATGAGACTGCTTCCATGAAGCTGTGGAATGCTTTCGAAGTCAGTTTTACTCATCGTAAAACTTTGAGGAGGTAATCAACATGAAGGTAAGACCTTCTGTAAAACCTATTTGCGAGAAATGCAAAGTCATTCGCCGCAAGGGTAATGTAATGGTCATCTGCGAAAATCCGAAACACAAACAAAAACAAGGTTAATAGAAGGGGGTGTAGCGTAAAATGGCTCGTATAGCTGGTGTGGATTTGCCACGTGACAAACGCGTTGAGATCGCCTTGACTTACATTTTCGGAATCGGTAAAACGACTTCCCAGAAAATTCTGAGCGAAACAGGCATTAGTCCAAATACTCGTGTCCGTGATCTAACGGAAGATGAAGTGAGCAAATTACGTGATGGTATCGACAAATTGGTTAAAGTAGAAGGTGACCTTCGTCGAGAAATTTCTTTAAATATTAAACGTCTGACTGAGATTGGCTGCTACCGCGGTATTCGTCACCGTCGTGGGCTTCCAGTTCGTGGACAACGTACTAAAACAAATGCTCGTACGCGTAAAGGTCCTCGTCGTACTGTAGCAAACAAAAAGAAATAAGAAGGGAGGATAATCTACAATGGCTAAACCGAAAAAAGTCGTACGTACTAAACGTCGTGACCGTAAAAATATTGAGTCTGGCGTGGCACACATCCGTTCCACGTTCAACAACACAATTGTTACCATTACGGATCCACACGGTAACGCTATTTCCTGGGCAAGCTCCGGCGGTCTTGGATTTAGAGGTTCCCGTAAGTCGACTCCGTTCGCAGCTCAAATGGCAGCAGAAACTGCAGCTAAAGCAGCAATGGAACACGGCATGAAAGTAGTTGAAGTTATGGTTAAAGGACCAGGTGCTGGCCGCGAAGCAGCTATCCGCTCTTTGCAAGCTGCAGGTCTGGAAGTTAACCTGATCAAAGACGTAACTCCTGTGCCACATAACGGATGCCGTCCTCCAAAACGTCGTCGTGTCTAATGAGATTTGCCCCCTTAGTGTGGTATAATCCGGCACAATCTGTTAATAATGGTTGTTTAGGCATACTACATGGCTACACTAGATAAGGTAAATGTTTCATATAGGACCGACGTTTTGAAGGAGGGGTATTGCAGTGATAGAAATCGAAAAGCCGAAAATTGAGACGGTAGACGTCAATGATGATGGCACTTACGGCAAATTTGTGGTGGAACCGTTGGAACGTGGATATGGTACGACGCTGGGCAACTCGCTTCGCCGTATCTTGCTTTCCTCGCTTCCAGGTGCAGCAGTATCATCGGTACAAATCGATGGTGTGTTGCATGAATTTGCTACAGTTCCTGGCGTAATGGAAGACGTAACGGAAATCATTTTGAACCTGAAAGCTTTGTCTTTGAAAATTCATTCGGATGAAGAGAAAGTTCTTGAGATTGATGCTGAAGGTGAAGGGGCTGTAACAGCCGGAGATATTCGTGCGGATAGTGATGTGGAAATCCTTAACCCGGATCTTCATATTGCAACAATTGGTCCAGGTTCGAGACTACACATGCGTATTTTTGCCAATCGCGGTCGTGGCTACGTCCAAGCGGATCGGAATAAACGCGATGACCAACCGATCGGCGTCATCCCTGTGGATTCCATCTATACCCCGATTGCACGTGTCAACTACGGTGTTGAGAATACGCGTGTTGGTCAAGTAACGAACTATGACAAGCTGACGCTTGAAATTTGGACTGATGGAAGCATTCGTCCAGAAGAAGCGGTTAGTCTTGGCGCCAAAATTTTAACCGAGCACCTGTTCTTGTTCGTTGGTCTGACTGACGAAGCTAAAGATGCAGAGATCATGGTTGAAAAAGAAGAAGACAAAAAAGAAAAAGTACTCGAAATGACGATCGAAGAGCTCGATCTATCTGTTCGATCCTATAACTGCTTGAAGCGTGCTGGTATCAACACGGTTCAGGAATTGACCACTAAGACTGAAGAAGACATGATGAAGGTGCGTAACCTTGGTCGCAAATCTTTGGAAGAAGTGCAAGAGAAGCTCGAAGAGCTTGGTTTGGGACTTCGTACAGAAGAATAGCAAGCGATCGTTTGAAGTGAAGGAGGGGAAAACATGGCATACCAAAAGTTGGGTCGTAACTCCAGTGCTCGTAAAGCATTGTTCCGTGACCTCGTAACGGATCTGTTCTTGTATGAGCGTATTCAAACGACTGAAGCAAAAGCGAAAGAAGTTCGTTCTATCGCTGAAAAGCTGATCACCAAAGCGAAGCAAGGGGATCTTCATGCACGTCGTCAAGTGGCTGCTTATGTACGTCGCGAGACGATTGATGGTGAACAGGATGCAATTCAAAAACTGTTTGGCGAAATCGCACCTCGTTACGCTGAGCGTCCAGGTGGATACACTCGTATCATGAAACTAGGACCTCGTCGCGGTGACGCTGCGCCTATGGTTTACTTGGAACTGGTAGACCGCGCGTAAATAGTGGCATAAAGAGAGGGAAGGGTGACAGGATATACATTCTGAACATGCCCTTTTTTTCCTTGCCTCATTGAAGCAACGGTTTGGGGAGGAGCTCCGATAGGAGCTCTTTTTCATTATGATGAAGATTGGGTGCTGTATGTTTTGACTTAAAAGGCTGTGTGCTTAGTATGGGATAAAGGTGTGAATTCGATGCGGAACATATGTATGAAAGTGAATTATGATGGTACGGATTATTTCGGTTTCCAAACCCAGCCGATCGGGAACACCATTCAGGATCGAATTGAAGAAGCGATCAAATCACTTACAGGTGAGGTGGTCAAAATACATGCATCAGGTCGTACAGACGCTGGGGTGCATGCTATTGGACAGGTTTTTCATTTTCATACTGAATCTCTAATTCCGATCGATCGTTGGTGTATGGCGCTGAATGGCAGATTGCCTCAAGACATCATACTCACAGATGCTTTTGAAGTCCCGCTTGAGTTTCATTCCAGACGTTCCGCCAAAAGAAAAACATATCGTTACTCCATTAATGCCAATCAGTTTCTCGATCTATTTAATAGACGGACGCAGCTGCATCATCCAGGTAAGCTTGATATTCAAGCGATGCAGGAGAGTCTTCCATACTTGCTCGGGACTCATGACTTTACTTCTTTCGCTTCCCGGCATTCGACCAAACAATCTCATATCAGGACACTGTATGAGGCGAAGCTAACTGTCGATACTTCCATGTGCCGCAAAGGTCATCCGCGAGATCAAGGTGTTATACATCTGTTTATTACCGGAAACGGCTTCTTGCAGCATATGGTTCGTATTATTGTGGGCACGATGCTGGAGGTCGGCGAGGGGAAGCGTAAGCCTGAAGATATGAAGATAATCTTGGAGGCAGAGGATCGCTCTGCAGCAGGTCCTACAGCAGTCAGCAAAGGGCTGATGCTGTGGAACGTAGAGTATGAAGATTTCTAAAAAAACCTCGGATAAATGCCTTGCGAACTTGGCTGCAATCGTGTAATATATAAGTTGTGTTTTCTTAATGGCTTTCCCACAGCCCCAATTAAGTGAACCACCAAATGCAACATCAATCCATCAATCAAACAGTTGAACTTAACGAATATAAACGACTAACATTTATGCGTATTATGAAACGCGAACATTTGAAGGAGGAACTTTTCATGCGTACCACTTATATGGCGAAGCCTAATGAAGTTGAGCGTAATTGGCACATCATTGATGCTGAAGGCAAAACGCTCGGCCGTCTGGCAAGCGAAGCTGCGGCTTTGATCCGCGGTAAACACAAGCCACAATTTACTCCACATGTTGACACTGGCGATTTCGTTGTTGTCATCAATGCAGAGAAAATCGTTCTTACTGGTAAGAAAATGGAGAACAAAAACTACTACCGTCACTCTATGCACCCAGGTGGTCTGAAAGTCACTCCTGCCAAAGAAATGGTTAAAAACAAACCTGAACGTATGATCGAACTCGCTGTACACGGCATGCTTCCTAAGACTCGTATGGGTAACCAAATGAAGCTTAGACTAAAAGCATACGCTGGCGCTGAACATCCACATGCAGCACAAAAACCTGAAGTTTACGAACTTCGCGGATAATTAAAAGGAGGACAGTTTCATGGCACAAGTACAATACTATGGGACAGGTCGTCGTAAACATTCGGTAGCACGTGTTCGCCTTGTACCGGGTGAAGGACGCATTGTCATTAACAAACGCGACATCAACGATTATTTTGGCGGTTTGGAAACACTCAAACTGATCGTTAAACAACCACTTGAACTGACTGAAACTTTGGGCAACTACGATATTCTCGTTATCGCTCATGGTGGTGGTATCACTGGTCAAGCAGGCGCAATCCGTCACGGTATCTCCCGTGCACTTCTGAAAGCTGACCCAGAATACCGTCGAGGTCTGAAAAAAGCAGGCTTCCTGACTCGTGACCCACGTATGAAAGAACGTAAAAAATACGGTCTCAAAGCCGCTCGTCGTGCACCACAATTCTCGAAACGTTAATATTTATCTTGGATTTCCAAGATTACAGCCTCTGGCCATCAGGTCAGAGGTTTTTTATTTATGGTGTATTGACTATGTGAAGTGCGTCATTATTACAGATATGTATATTTCACTGTTCATGATTATATCTGTGTATTATTAATCTCCCTTTAGTCACATCTTGCAATATGTTCATATTCCTTCGGTTTATAGAGAATATTGCACTTATCAGCTACATACCCAGCCTCTGCTGCAACCTTGTTAGAGATATCATCGTTTAGAGTACGAAAAGGAGTTCTATTCTTTAAGCGGAAGGCAGGTTAAGGCGATGCGACGAATGAAAACAATTGTTACTGGGCTCATGACGGTTTCTTTAGCTTTTACAGCAGGTGCGGCTTTAACGTATGCAGATGCCGGTTTCTCCGATGTTCGAAGTATACATGGAGAGGCTGAGATTCTTTCCTTGCAGGAAAGAAATATCGTAAGAGGGACAGGCAACAGGGAGTTTAAGCCTGAATTCGCCTTATCGACCGCGGAGGCTGTTCAGCTGATTGCGCGATGTCTTGAGTCGATCCCTTATATAAAGCAGATTCCTGCCGATAAACAGGGGGCACTGAAGGTGATGGGAGAGGCATATGGATCATACAGTGAGGAATGGCTTGAAGGCTGGTATGCAGACGCAGTCCAAGAAGTCAGCAACAATGGTTTAATGGTTCCGGCTGAGCTGACGCCATCAACGTCGATTACCAAGGAGCAATATACAGCGCTATTGGTAGAAATGATTGAAAATTACGCAGGTTTGCCGCTGATCAACATCAAGCCTGTAGAAATCTCCGATGCGGATTCCATCACTCCATCTTACCAAGGGGCAATTCAGCGCTCATTAATTTGGGACATTACAAGTCTGGATGATAAGCTTAGCTTCTCTCCGAGGTCAGAGATTACGCGGGCGGAGGCTTCGGTTATGCTCTTCAATGCACTGGAGTTTCTGAACAAGCATCCTTATAGGCAATAAATGCAACAGTAAATCACAGAATTATCTACTTAATGGATCTAATCATAAGAAGTGAAAAAGCCTTGTTCTCTTTTTAAAGTAAGCCAAGCAGGAATGCGTCGGGTCATCTTAGGCGGTGCCCGTTTCTCATTCCCAATGGAACTTTACGCATGGAGAACAGGCTTTTTTGCATACTTTTTATCAAATACAGATAAAGTTTTTGAAAAACCTTAAATTCTTAGTAAAAAAGTTGGATTTAGCATTGACTTTATTCTGGTAAGATTTATACTTAATTGTAATTCATATCTAATTTCTAGGTTTTAATGTAAGGTAGTACATTTATGGGAGGCAAGTACAAATGAACTTGTTAGAAAAAGAAGACTTGGCTAGAGTTAAGGCAGTCGAGCTCGAGGATGCAACGCCGGAGGAAATTATTCGTTTTGCTGTTGAGACATTTCCGAACATCACATTTGCTTGCAGCTTTGGAGCGGAAGATGTCGTCTTGGTTGATATGCTCCAAAAAATCAGTCCTAAAACAGACATATTTTACTTAGATACAGATTTTCATTTCAAAGAGACATATGAGACACGAGATCGTCTTGTAGCTCGTTATCATATTGATTTTGTCAGAGTATCTCCCAAGATCACACCTGAAGAGCAGGCGCAAGAGCATGGTGCTGAGCTGTGGAAGTCCGATCCGAACGCTTGCTGCAATATCCGTAAAGTAGAGCCGCTCACCCGTATTCTGTCTCAATATGATGCTTGGATTACCGGAATTCGCCGGGATCAGGCGCCTACTCGGGCGAATTCTAAGAAAGTAGAGTATGATACGAAATTCGGCCTAATGAAATTTAATCCGATTGCGGGCTGGACTAACGAGGATGTATGGAACTACATTCGCGAGAACAATCTCATCTATAATGCGCTCCATGATCAGAATTATCCAAGCATAGGATGCGAATATTGCACAAGACAGGTCATGCCGGGAGAAGATCCTCGTGCAGGACGCTGGTCAGGCAACGACAAAACTGAGTGTGGATTGCACAAATAAGCGGTGTAATGTTGAAATCAAGCGGATGACTTAACTGCAAATCATCGTTATAGACAATCGCTCATAAGGAGATGAGTTCATGACTACGATATTGCCTCATGGTGGAACACTAGTTAATCGTATTGTAACAGGTGCAGAGCGAGAAGAACTGCTCAAACAAGCTAAGAAGCTAAGACAGCTGCCAATTACCAATTGGACCATTTCGGATTTGGATTTGATTGGCGTTGGCGCATTTTCTCCGCTGACCGGGTTTTTAAATGAAGAGGATTATCAGTCGGTGGTTAATAACATGCGGCTTGCAAATGGTACAGTCTGGAGCATCCCCATTACACTTGATGTGAATCCCGAGTTTGCAGCATCGCTTGAAATTGGTGAGGTCATTGCTCTTACAGGTCAGGAAGATGGAGTAGTCTACGGGACACTGTCAGTTGAAAGTATGTATAAGGTAGATCACGATGTTGAAGCAACTAAGGTTTACAAGACAAATGATAAAGAACATCCTGGTGTGAAAAAGCTGTTCGAACGCCATACAACTTACGTAGGCGGCTCGATTCAAGTGTTAAACCGGAAGCAGCCAGCGAAGTTCGAAGAATTTTATTATAATCCTGCAGAAACCCGTAAACAGTTTGAAGCCAAGGGTTGGAAGACGGTGGTAGGGTTTCAAACACGCAATCCTGTTCACCGTGCACATGAATATATTCAGAAGAGTGCGATGGAGATTGTAGACGCTCTGTTCTTAAATCCACTTGTAGGTGAGACGAAGTCTGATGATGTTCCAGCTGATGTCCGGATGAAGAGTTATCTGGTTCTGCTTGAGAATTACTATCCGGCGAATCGGACTTTCCTTGGTGTATTTCCAGCAGCCATGCGTTATGCAGGACCGAGGGAGGCGATCTTCCATGCGATGGTCCGCAAAAATTATGGCTGTACCCATTTTATCGTCGGCCGTGATCATGCAGGTGTAGGCGATTATTATGGAACATATGAGGCTCAGGAGATCTTTACTCATTTTACACCAGAGGAGCTTGGAATCACCCCGCTCTTCTTTGAACACAGCTTCTTCTGTACTAAATGCGGAAATATGGCATCAAGCAAGACTTGCCCGCACGGCAAAGAGGATCATTTAACATTGTCGGGTACGAAAGTAAGAGGGCTCCTGAGAGACGGACAATGCCCACCGCCGGAATTTACGCGCCCCGAAGTAGCTGAAGTGCTTATCGAGGGAATGACGGAGCAGCAGGTGACCATATAATCTAATGTTTGTCCTTATTTAAATGAATATTTGTCCACCTCGTCCCATATAGATCATTATGGTCAGTTTGGATCGGAGGTGGCTTTTTTATGCGGAAAAATCGTTCGAATAAGCTCTTGGTGTGGATTCATGTTCGAACCATGAAGAGAGTCTTGCTGGGGGCTCTGCTGCTGGCTCTATTTGTCTGTATTGCTATATATGAGGTCCCTGCATCAAAAACGTGGAATTATTGGAGCTTACCGCTGTCAGGGAAGGTTATCGCTCTGGATGCAGGACACGGGGGTCCAGACGGCGGTGCCGTAAGTAAGCAAGGGGTTATTGAAAAAGACATCAATCTAGCCGTGGCTTTGTATCTAAGGGACTATTTGCAGCAAGCAGGCGCTACTGTGGTCATGACAAGGGAAACAGATGTAGATCTAGCTCCTGAAGATACCAAGGGATATTCCAAACGAAAAACAGAGGATCTGAAGCAGCGTGTAAGCATGATTGAGGATAAGCAGGTCGATATGTTTATCAGCATTCACATGAACAGCATCCCTTCTAATCGCTGGAGCGGAGCACAGGTGTTCTATTACCCGAATCATGAGGATAATCCCAATTTTGCTGCGCTCGTTCAGGACGAGATTAGACGAAACCTAGAAAATACAGATCGAATTGCTAAAACCGTTAATACCGTATATTTGCTTCAAGCATTAAAAATGCCGTCTGTACTCGTGGAAGTGGGCTTTCTGTCACATCCTGAAGAATCCAGACTGCTGGCGGAGGATGAGTATCAACGCAAGGTTGCAGCTTCGGTGTACAAAGGAATTCTAAGATATGCATCAGGGGAAAAAATGAAAAACTAAAATATTGCACCCCAGAGTGTTATAATAGATCCGTACTTGTACGAAAGAATTACATGCCAATAGATAAAGCAGAGGTGTTATCATCATGTTATCAAGAGACCAAGTGCTGGAAGTATTATCTGACATTCAGGAGCCTGTGAGCGGACTTCTGTATACGGATCTGAACTTTATTCGCGATATCATGGTTAAAGAGGATCGAATCCATTTGACCCTGATTTGTTTGACTGAAGATGAAAACGTTCGCAGAACGCTTAAAGATCAGGTAGCCACATTACTGAGTGAGGCAGGAGTGAATGAAGTCCATGTACGACTTCGAAACGCTTCAGAAACGGAGCGGGAAAGCGTCTTAGCGAATAGCGAGATGAGCAATAAAGAAGCGGGAGAACCAACCGATGAAGAAGTGTTGGTTAAAGGACATGCTGCCGGGATGGAGAATAACGATCTCCTGGATCCTGCGTCAGGAGTTCACTTTATTGCCATTGCAAGCGGCAAGGGCGGTGTCGGCAAATCGACAGTTTCCGTGAATCTGGCTGCTGCCCTCGCGAGGCAGGGGAAGAGAGTTGGAATCATTGACGCGGATATTTACGGCTTCAGTGTTCCCGATATGATGGGAATCGAAGAGGCTCCTATAGTGGTGGATGGAGCGATTCAGCCTGTTGAGCGTTTCGGTGTTAAAGTGATGTCCATGGGTTTTTTTGTTCAAGAGAATAGTCCTGTGGTCTGGAGAGGGCCTATGCTGGGAAAAATGCTGAGGCAGTTCTTCAGTGATGTGAACTGGGGGAGTCTCGATTATATGATCCTTGATTTGCCTCCAGGTACAGGAGACATTGCTCTGGATGTGCATCAGATGATACCGCAGAGCAAAGAAATTATTGTAACGACACCCCATGCTACGGCAGCCTTTGTTGCAGCGCGCGCTGGTGCGATGGCTATTCAGACACAGCATGAGGTACTTGGTGTAATCGAGAATATGGCTTACTATCAATGCGGATCTTGCGGAGACAAAGATTATGTGTTCGGAAGAGGAGGTGGGGGACGGTTAGCTGAAAGCCTGCATACCGAGCTGCTAGCCCAAATTCCACTCGGTAATCCAGACAATCACATCTCTGAGCCTGATTTCTCTCCATCGGTGTATAAGGATAGCACAGAGATTGGGCGAATGTATAATGATGTTGCAGCAGCCATTATTGATAAAACAACCAATGTATAGTTAATGAAAAAACCAAGCCAGACTAATGGCTTGGTTTTTTTACCTAAGGAATGGCATTAGCTGGTTCCACCAGATCCGCTTTCTCCGCCTTCGCCGCCGCTTTCATTCCCACCTTCGCCACCGCCGCCTTCACCGCCGCCGCCACTTTCACCTTGAGCTCCGCCAGCGCCTTTGCTTTGTTTAGGTTGCAGCTCCTCTTTGACAACGGATTGCAGCAGCGTCATAACCTCCATACGGAAGAGTGGATTTTGCATGGCTTCCTGCATGACACTCATTGTCTGCTTGCGATAATCAGCACTTTGAGTAAGCTCCAGCATCATTTTTTGCATTTCCGGTGATTTCAGCATATCCTCCATAGACTTTTGATACGTAGGATCCTTAATGAGCTCCATGTGAATTTGTTTACTCTGCGCGTTTACCACCTTGGCAAACTCACCCGCAAATTTCGGATCCTTCATAATCTCTTCAAATTCCTTCTTGTACTCAGGGGAGGAGAGGGTGTCTTTAACAGCAAGACGGATATCCTCGCTTGATCCACCTGAGGAGAGTATTCGAATACCAAGGCCTCCTGAAGAAGTGCCGCCGCCTGAGCCGCCGGATCCTGATTCTTCCGAACCGCCTTCACCGCCGCCGCCGCTACCTGAGCTGCTTTGACCAAGCAAAGCTTCCTCCATTGCTTTTTTACCTTCATCGCTTTTCAAAATATCAATGACCATCGTCTTTGTCTCTTTATAACCGCCGCCTTGGGATCCAGAGCTTTGATCAGACCCACATCCGGATAAAAGGGTAACCATACCGCCTACCAAACACAAGTATCGTAAATTATGCCATTTCACGCGCCTCACAGCCCCTTTATAAGATACTGATTGTAGTATGAGGGGAAGCAGCGATAATTATGTCCGATAAGCCATGGTTTTTTATTGAGAAGGTTGGTAAAATAAACACTTGGAGGTGGAAAAGGTTTGAATTTAAGGAAATGGTTTTATTTATTTTGGCGGACCTTATGTGTTGGGGGAATTGCTTCACTTATTACAGGCTTTATTCTGACTACCGGTGATTATGTATCCTCAGGTACAGCGGACTATCTTTTGTATCTGGTTATTTTGTTCGGCTCGGGCATGATGATCAGTCTGTACTCACAGCTTGGTTTTTTTGCCTATTTAATTTTGAACTACATGGGACGAGGCACCTTTTCTCAAAAAACATGGACTTATATTCAGCTTGCCTTAACAGCCCTTGCCTTGCTCGAATTAATGTTTTTCCGGATATTTATGAATGAAGGAAATGGAGCATCGGATCTTATCCTCGGCATACTTATTTTATTGACTGCTGTTGTAACCGCTTATTTTAAAGTGAGAGCTACCAATAGTCATGCCCTTATACCGACATTATTTTTCATGATTGCACTGACAATTGTTGAGACGATCGGGGTACTTAGCATAGGGGATCATTCAGCTACCGCTTTCACCGTAATTCCACTTCTGGCCTGCAATACATATCAAATTCTAATGCTGCATCGCATTGCTCCAGCGTCAAGTGAGGCATCAGCCAATCATACTGAAGACAACAAGTCTGTCGGAGGTAAGACGTCCAGCTTGAATACACCTGCAAATTGAAATGCCAAAGAGCTAACCGGGGTTAGCTCTTTTATTATATTCGAGCAATATTGGCTAATGACTAGGTGTAACTACTGCAATGGAGCAGTGGTTACATTCCTTGTATCGTTGATAGCTTGATCCCGTACTTCGGAACCTTTAACATTGGATTGATTAATCAATTCAGATACAGTAACGAACTCATATCCTTTTTGGCGAAGCTGCTCGATAATTTGAGGAAGGGCTTCATGGGTTTGCTTAACCGAATCACTGGCATGCAGTAGTACAATATCTCCAGGATGGGCTTTGCTTACAACACGATCCACGATTTGGTCGACGCCAGGGTTCTTCCAATCAAGGGAATCGGTGTCCCATTGAACGACTTGATAATTCAAAGTATCAGCGATACGTAGCACTCGTTTATCAAAATCGCCGTTAGGCAGACGGATTAAGCTCGGTTCTTTTCCGGATACTTCGGTTAAAATACTGTGTGCTGTTGAAATCTGCTTGCGGATTTCTTCATCAGTCAGACTGCTGTAATTGACATGCTTGTGTCCATGACTCCCAATCTCATAGCCTGCATCCTTTATTGAAGTTACGATCTCGGGATGGGTCTTGCTCCATGGAGAGGATAGGAAAAAGGTAGCCTTCTGAACATTTTGCTCCTCAAGCACTTTTAGAATAGGTTCTGTCCGCTTGTCACCCCAGCTGATGTCAAATGTAAGAGCGATTACCTTCTTCTCAGTAGGTACACTGTATACAGCTGCAGGAGCTCCGCCTTCCGAGAACACGGAAATATCCTCTGTTTCAATATAGATGATCCCGAGTGTAAAGATGGCAGCGGCGAATACGATGAGGAACCTTTTGATTTTTCGCCCGTTTAATACATAGAAATATGAGTTCATGTCATTGCTCCTCCCATTAGCAGGCTCGTTTACTTTTATGTGTATGCTCGTACCTTGTACATATGACTAGTACATACGCCAAAGATTCGATAGCCCATAGGGATGGTTTACTTTATAAGAAAAGAGGGTAATAAATAGATGTTTCGTTTTCAAACTTTTTTAATGGATGTTCGATCAATATCTCGATACATAATAGCTGCAACACTTATCTTTATAGGTGGTGGAGTGCTTGGATGGATGAGTACAGGAGTTCTGCAGGATATCATGCTTCAGCAAATCAGTGGACTTAGCGAGATCAGTAATGAGCTGCGGCAAAGCGAGAATGTCCAGTGGAGTTTTTTTACGTTTATTTTTATGAATAATGCAATAAAAGGTGTACTCGTTATCTTCGCAGGAGCACTCGGTGGAATTATACCTGTTATCTTCTTAATCATTAATGGCGGGGTGCTAGGCTTTCTATTGCACGCGACATGGCAGCAGGGAATTAGCTACTACGATGTGGTCGTAAAAGGGCTACTGCCTCATGGTATCATTGAAATACCAGCGATCATTATCGCTTGTGCCTTTGGATTAAAGCTCGGTGTTATGATTTATAAGGGGCTGGGTGAAATCGGTATGGATACGAAGACTAGATCTGTAAGACTAGGTTCATATATGAAGCAGACGGTGACCGCCTCCTTGTGGATTGTTATCCTGCTGTTTATTGCCGCTATTATTGAGAGCACATTGACATACATCTTAGTACAGTAAAAATTTTTCAGCTATGATTCATAAATTTCCCAAAACTTGAGCATAACAATAAAACATCTTGTTAATCAGACAAATAAAGTAGATGAAGGAGAAGTTCGATGCTCGGAATGCTGTTTAATGAAAAAGAATGTAAAGAACTAGATTACGTCCTAAGAAAAGAACTAGATGAGATGTTATTAGATCTTGGAGATTCCAGGTTGGATCATGACATCCGTTACGCCATTGCGAACCGTTACAAAACAGTTTTCCGAATGTACGCACGTTTTGCACCCGCAAAGGAGTTATCAAAATATGCTCGGAACGGGCGATTTCCACAATTTAAGTAAATGAATTCCTGATATAAAACCTCTCTAGCGATAGAGAGGTTTATTATATTGAGCTATAGTTCTAAAAAGTTGTTCGCTTTACGTAACAATTTGCGCGGCTGTTATAAATATATGAGAAGAATCGTTAAATTTTTTTTATAAAACAGTTGACCTAACACTTTATATTATGATAAATTATAACTCGTTCCTTTTTAGTAAGTTGTCTCTGCACAAGAGGCGAGGCAAGATGGTAACAAACATTTTTTAAAAAAAAGTCTTGCATTACTGGATTGAATGTGATATATTATAAAAGTCGCCGCTGAAATTGATCAACGGTGATAAAATGAAAGATTTGATCTTTGAAAACTGAACAACGAGTGAGTAGCATTTTCTTCGAAAATGCTTAGCGAGATCATTCGGTACGCGTCGCAAGACCGTGTGAATGATGGAGCAAAATAAAGAGAACATAATGTTCTCGTCAGTTTTTCTAAATGAGCTTATCGCTCTTTTCAATCGATGTTGCTAGACAACATTTTTTATTGGAGAGTTTGATCCTGGCTCAGGACGAACGCTGGCGGCGTGCCTAATACATGCAAGTCGAGCGGAGTCGATGAGGAGCTTGCTTCTCTGAGACTTAGCGGCGGACGGGTGAGTAACACGTA
>NZ_JBHTKX010000013.1:0-48713 GCF_042678545.1 Paenibacillus provencensis
AAAATCCTGTTTGGTGGCGATAGCGGAGGGGTTCCACACGTACCCATCCCGAACACGACCGTTAAGCCCTCCAGCGCCGATGGTACTTGGACCGCAGGGTCCTGGGAGAGTAGGACGCCGCCAAGCAAAGAACCACTGTCGATGACGACGGTGGTTTTTTTATTTTTACAGCGATAAATTACTTGAAAAAGAAGCATTCTATGTCATAGATGATGTGAGTCCAGCAAAACAGATTCTCCAAAAATATCGTGCCATTACTGGATTAAAATAGGATATGTCCGCATGTCAGATACACTTGTTTTTCTAGTGCAATACACTCTTTCATAGCAGGTTACTTTTCCTTGACAGTCCAAATGGGCCTTTGCTAAGATGGCAATAATATATTTTCAGAAAACGGTCAAAAGTTCTCAAATGGGGCTGATTTTCGGATCTTTAAGGCTATATAAATAAAGGAGGAACATCCTGGTGTGGGAAGATAAGTTCGGTAAAGAAGGTTTAACGTTTGATGATGTATTGTTAGTACCTCGTAAATCTGAGGTTTTGCCTAAACAAGTAGATGTATCAGTTCGTCTGAGCGAGAATATCAAGCTTAACATTCCACTGATTAGTGCTGCAATGGATACAGTTACAGAGGCGCCTTTGGCTATTGCCATCGCAAGAGAAGGCGGTATTGGTATTATTCATAAAAATATGACAGCTGAGCAGCAAGCAGAGGAAGTGGATCGAGTTAAGCGTTCCGAAAGTGGTGTCATCACGAATCCTTTTTCTTTGACTAGAGATCATTTGGTTTCCGATGCCGAACGAGTTATGGCCAAATTCCGTATTTCTGGTGTACCTATCGTCGATGATCAACAAAAGCTTGTTGGTATCCTTACTAACCGTGATTTGCGTTTCATCCATGATTACAACATCAAAATTTCCGAAGTGATGACAAGCGAGAACTTGGTTACTGCACCGGTGGGTACAACTTTGGAGCAAGCTGAAGAGATCCTTCAAAAGCATAAGATAGAGAAGCTTCCTTTGGTTGACGAAACAAACACACTCAAAGGTCTTATTACGATTAAAGATATTGAAAAAGCAATTCAATTCCCTCACGCGGCTAAAGATGCACAAGGACGTCTTGTGGTTGGTGCAGCGGTTGGTATCTCACAAGATCTGTATGAGCGTACAGAAGCTCTGGTTAAAGCCGGAGTGGACTTGATCTCCATTGACTCAGCACATGGACACAGTAAAAATATCATCGATGCAGTTCGCAAACTGCGCAGTCTATATCCGGAACTGACGATAATTGCAGGTAACGTTGCAACAGGTGAAGCGACTCATGAGCTCATTGAAGCGGGCGCATCTGTAGTTAAGGTCGGCATCGGTCCTGGTTCGATCTGTACGACGCGTGTCGTAGCGGGTATTGGTGTACCTCAAGTTACTGCAATTTACGATTGTGCTTCTGTTGCACGGGAATACAACGTTCCTATCATTGCTGACGGAGGAATTAAATACTCCGGAGAAATTACGAAGGCCCTTGCTGCTGGCGCACATGCCGTTATGCTGGGAAGCTTGTTCGCGGGTACTGAAGAAAGCCCTGGTGAGTTCGAAATCTACCAAGGCCGCCGCTTCAAAGGATACCGTGGTATGGGCTCGATCAGTGCAATGAAAAAAGGCAGTGCAGATCGTTACTTCCAAGATAATGATCAGAGCAAGAAGCTTGTGCCCGAAGGAATTGAGGGTCGAGTTGCTTACAAAGGTCCACTAAGCGACACCGTTCATCAGCTTATGGGCGGACTTCGTGCAGGTATGGGTTATTGCGGAACGCAAACCATCGATCAGCTGCGTAACGACACTCAATTTATTCGTATTACGAATGCAGGCTTGCGTGAGAGTCATCCGCATGACGTGCAAATTACGAAGGAAGCGCCAAACTACGCTTTGTAGAATATGATTTTCTCTATTCTGATGATTCCTTAATCATATAGAATCTCATGATTACAGACAGGCAGGTTGAAATTAACCTGACCTGTCTTTTTTTGCACAATATCGTGTGTTAAAATGAAACAGTGCTTATTCCGCTAATGAATAACTGTGAGACACTTATTTGAAATGGTTTCAACAGTGTTTTGAATCTGCCAACAATACGCTGCTGTAATCCTTTAATTCGGGGTGATACGGCATAGATTATAGATTCTTAATATCTCGGCACGAATGAATTCATGCATACGCAGTAAACACGATTTTATCATTAGGTTATTACACAACATTGATTGAGAAATTTAGAGGAGGATTTATTCCATTGAAGAAATACAAACATTCATCAGAGCATTCCACTAAAGGAAAGAAGGCGAAAATTAAGAAACGGATCGCTACGGTTATGGTCGTGAACATGCTCTCTATGGCAGTTCTTCCTGCAGCTGTGTTTGGGGCTTCCATTCCTGTTGCTTCGGCAACGACGACAAATACAGATACTGCGGCGACAACAGCTAAAGTTCCATCTCCAGACACCCTCAATTTAAACGTAAGATCTGCCGTATTGATTGAACCAACCACGGGTGAGGTGCTCTTGTCCATTAATGCGGACGAGGCTTATGCGCCGGCAAGTATGACCAAGATGATGACGGAGTATATTGTTGCTGATAAGGTCAAAAAAGGTGAGCTTTCCTGGGATACTGAAGTAACGGTGCAAAAAAATGCAGCCAGCAGTGTTGGCTCTCGGATTTATCTCGCTGAAGGGGATACTCATTCGGTAGAAGAGCTTTACATAGCGATGGCTGTAGGATCTGCCAATGATGCAACTGTGGCACTTGCAGAATATGTCGCTGGTTCGGAGCAAGAGTTTGTTAAGATGATGAATGAAGAAGCTAAGCGGATGGGATTAACCAAAACACATTTCATCAATTCGACAGGTCTTGACCGTGCGGATATG
Organism: Paenibacillus provencensis; assembly: GCF_042678545.1. NCBI lineage: Bacteria > Bacillati > Bacillota > Bacilli > Caryophanales > Paenibacillaceae > Paenibacillus > Paenibacillus provencensis. Next base: position 2,915 of record NZ_JBHTKX010000013.1, read on the forward strand.
CCTGAGGAATTCCGGCCTGAGGAAGATCGGGAAACTTTAATGTCTGCCATGGATGCAGCAATATTGGCGAAGTATATCATTACAGATCACCCGGATTTTGCAAATTATACAGCGATTCCCTCCTACAAATTCCGTGAGACGGATGCGGATCCAATGGTCAACTGGAACTGGATGCTTGAAGCGAACAAGGGTGTCACCAATTTCAAACAATTCGCTTACGAAGGCTTGGATGGACTAAAGACGGGTCATACGAAAAGCGCAGGCAATTGTTTTGCAGGTACGGCTGAACGAGATGGTATGCGCCTGATTAGTGTCGTTATGGGTGCCGAAACAAATGCCAGTCGATTTACAGAAACGAAGAAGGTACTCGATTACGGCTTTGAGAATTTTGAAGTCAAGCAGGTAGTAGCTGCCAAAAGTGCCGTTCCAGGGGCAGAGACAGCTCCAGTTGTAAAAGGTAAGGAGACAGAAGCGCCCGTTGTAACTGAACAGGCTGTCAACTTCCTTGTGCCTAAAGGGACAGAGAATCCGACACCAACTTTTGAGACAAGCTTTGAAGGAGAAGGACTCACTGCGCCTGTAGAAGCCGGAACCAAAGCAGGTACCATTACGTACACTTACAAAATCGAGGGAATGGCAAGTGAACAGGTACAGACGGTGAACCTCGTAACCTCAGAGCCTGTAGACAAAGCCGGCTGGTTCAGCCTGATGTTCCGCGCGATTGGAGATTTCTTCGGGGATATGTTCGACAGTATCAAAAATTTGTTCTGAGTGACGAGCTCGAAAGCCAATTAAAATCGTATACACCGGAAATAATGACAACTAGGCAGGTCTTCAGAACTTGATCTATTCTAGGCTCCTGCTTATACCCAGGTGATCATCGGATAGAACGTCAAATCCAGTAAAATTGTTGTATAATAAGGATGTATACGGTAAAATATCAAGTTAGAATTCTATTTTATGGTCGATAAATATAATATGTTTTTCTAAGGATACAAACCTTATTTATAGGGACCTGAGTGGAAGAATTGTTGTATATTATGGGGGGCGTAAAGGATATGGAAACAGGAACATCTCGTGTTAAAAGAGGCATGGCAGAAATGCAAAAAGGCGGCGTCATCATGGACGTCATGAACGCAGAGCAGGCAAAAATTGCGGAAGCATCAGGTGCAACTGCGGTTATGGCTCTTGAGCGGGTACCTTCTGATATTCGTGCGGCCGGTGGTGTGGCCCGCATGGCTGATCCAACAATCGTTGAAGAGGTTATGAAGGTTGTCTCTATTCCGGTTATGGCTAAGGCGCGTATCGGTCATTACGTTGAAGCGAAAGTACTGGAGTCCCTGGGTGTGGACTATCTTGATGAGAGTGAAGTGCTTACGCCTGCGGATGAAGTGTTCCATATTGATAAGCATGAGTTTACTGTACCATTTGTTTGTGGAGCAAAGGATCTGGGTGAGGCTCTAAGACGTATCGGTGAAGGGGCGTCCATGATTCGTACAAAAGGCGAGCCGGGAACAGGTAACATTGTTGAAGCCGTTCGTCATATGCGTTTCATCAACAGCCAAATTCGCAAAGTACAGAACATGTCAAAGGATGAGCTGTATGCGGAAGCGAAGAATCTGGGCGTGACTTATGAGCTTCTGCGTGAAGTGCATGAGAATGGCAAGCTTCCTGTCGTCAACTTTGCAGCTGGCGGTGTAGCGACTCCAGCAGATGCAGCACTGATGATGCACTTGGGGGCGGATGGCGTGTTCGTAGGATCCGGTATCTTCAAATCGGACAACCCTGAGAAATTCGCTCGTGCAATCGTTGAAGCAACTACTCATTATACCGATTATAAATTGATTGCCGAAGTTTCCAAGAACTTAGGAGCCCCTATGAAAGGGATTGAAATTTCCAAATTGACTGCAGCAGAACGCATGTCCGATCGCGGTTGGTAAGAGAGAAGGGAACCGAGTTGAAGATTGGTGTATTGGCTCTACAGGGTGCAGTAGCTGAACATATTCGAAGCATAGAGCTTGCTGGTGGTGTTGGCATCTCTGTTAAGAAAGTGGAGCAATTAAACGAAATAGACGGTTTGATTATTCCAGGTGGAGAGAGTACAACCATCGGTAAGCTGATGAGAAAGTATAACTTCATTGATGCAATTCGGCAATTTTCAGCTGCTGGCAAGCCCATATTTGGCACTTGTGCTGGTTTGATTGTGCTGGCTGATCGTATTGCCGGCGGTGAAGAAGCGCATCTCGGACTAATGAACATGACGGTTTCGAGAAATGCTTTTGGCCGTCAGCGTGAAAGCTTTGAGACCGATTTGCAGATGGTTGGTATCGAAGAGACGGTGCGTGCGGTGTTTATTCGTGCCCCGCTCATTCAATCGATTGGAGACGAGGTTACGGTTCTATCTACGTACCAAGACGAAATTGTGACAGCCCGTCAAGGGCATTTGCTCGCATGTTCCTTCCATCCGGAGCTCACTGATGACTATCGATTACATCAGTACTTTGTGCAGATGGTGGAGAGCAGCCTCTAAACTTTGAGATTAATGTACTTATAACGATCTTGCCCTGGTAAGGCACGGAATCTTCTCCCATAGGCTTACTTAAGCTTTGCGGGAGAAGCTTTTCCTATTTTTCAGGCAAGGTTGTTTTTGTAGGAGGGATTATTCGTGTTAGATGTTAAAATATTGCGAAATGACTTCGGTCAAGTAGAACAGGCACTCCAGAACCGAGGCAAATCAGTGGAGCTTATTGCGGATTTCCCCAAGTTGGATATGCGTCGCCGCGAATTGCTGCAAGAGGTAGAACTACTAAAGAATCGCAGGAATACGGTATCTGGTGAAGTGGCCAAGCGCAAGAAGAATAAAGAGGATGCAGAAGAGCTGATTCTGGAAATGCGTGAAGTTTCGGATCGTATTAAGCAAATGGATGAAGAGATCCGTACGCTTGAATCCGATATCAATGAATTGACGATGGCGATCCCTAACCTGCCTCATGAGAGTGTTCCAGTGGGTGCTTCTGAGGATGACAATGTAGAGGTTCGCCGCTGGTCTGAAGCAAGAGAGTTCAGCTTCGCTCCAAAAGCGCACTGGGATGTAGCTGGGGAGCTCGGAATACTTGATTTTGAAGCTGCTGCTAAAGTTACAGGCTCTAGATTTACTTTTTATAAAGGTCTAGGTGCACGTCTTGAGCGAGCATTGATTAACTTCATGATGGATCTCCATAGTAATGATCATGGTTATGAAGAGATTCTGCCGCCGATGATTGTTAATCAGGACAGCCTGTATGGTACAGGACAGCTGCCTAAATTCGAAGAGGATCTGTTCAAGATCAAGGATACCGAGTACTACTTGATTCCAACTGCAGAAGTACCGGTAACGAACTATCACCGTGAGGAGATCATCCCTGCAGAAGAACTGCCTCAGAAATTTGTGGCTTATAGCTCCTGCTTCCGTTCTGAAGCCGGATCGGCAGGGCGTGATACAAGAGGTTTGATTAGACAGCACCAATTCAACAAAGTAGAGATGCTGAAATTCTCGCTGCCTGAGAACTCTTATGAAGAGCTCGAAGAGATGACTCGCAACGCAGAACGTGTTCTGCAGCTTCTGGAGCTTCCTTACCGGGTTATGGCGCTGTGTACGGCAGATATGGGCTTTACGTCAGCGAAGACGTATGACCTTGAAGTATGGCTTCCTGAGAGTGGGATGTACAGAGAGATATCTTCTTGCTCCAATTGTGAAGATTTCCAGGCTAGACGGGCGAATATTCGTTTCCGTAGAGAAGCCAAGGCCAAACCTGAATTTTTGCACACGCTGAATGGATCTGGATTAGCGGTAGGCAGAACGGTAGCCGCAATACTGGAGAATTATCAGCAGGAAGATGGTAGTGTCATCATTCCAAAAGTACTCGTTCCTTATATGGGCGGAGTAGAAAAGATCACTTCTAAGAAGTAGCGCTCTATTTAGATGTGCTCATATGGATGAGCACCCGCAACGAGCAGACAGTTCATGAAGTAAGATCAGGATTCAGCAGAAGCTGATGAAAAATTAAAAAATAACTTGCAATGATGTACAAGCTGTGATAAAATAATTTTTGTTACGCGTTATATTAAGTGTTAACGCCAAATAAGCATTATTTTATCCTGGAGAGGTACCGAAGCGGTCATAACGGGGCGGTCTTGAAAACCGTTAGGGGGCAACTCCACATGGGTTCGAATCCCATCCTCTCCGCCATACATAGCATAATCAAGCCATTCTCTATTATAGAGATGGCTTTTTTGTTTACATGGTTTTATGACACTGGGCAATGCATAAAAAGCGGCTGTATTTCGCATTTTATAAGGTGTGGAGGTGCTAATATAAATGAGCCAAAGTTTTGATATCGATCAAAATCAGCTTGTTCATGCCTGGCAAGAAAGACTGCCTGTTATACTGAATCAGGGAGATCAAGCTCAGGTGCATGCCGACGAGGCAGATCAACAAGCCATTCGTATTCATATTGATGCAGCAGGACGTCAATTGTACTCTTTTGATTTTCGCTGTGCTTATGTGGACAACCGTGAAGTGAAGGTAGATCTCATTGATGTAGAAAAAGACGGGCTTCATATTGATGAACGCACCGATGCAATACAGCAGATGACGGAAGATTACACTCGTCATATCCATGAATGTGCCCAAGCGGTACAGCAATTAACCAATCCTTAGGAGGAATTCATGAATGGGTAAGCCAAGAGCAGTTCCTGTCCCTGAAGCACAGGCTTCGCAAGGAGTCAAAGAAAAGCGTGATCATGCATCGGGTCCCGCGCCGTTGTCAGGCTCCAAGAAGGTAAAGAACCGCAATCATGTGGACCATAACAATCCGGAAGGTTAGTTGATAACGACTTGTGTGTGATGGGTAAATGCATTTTTGTGAAAAGGCCATGCTCCTATAGCAGAGGCTTTTTTATTTTGCATACTAATGAAAATCCGCGTCATGGCAAGAAAAATCGTTTCAATTTCCAATATGAAAACGCTTATAAAAAAGTGTCGAAAAAAGACGAAATTAATTAAATTTGATTTTTATAAATCTATAGCACCAAAAATGACCAAAAGTGTTTATACTTATGAGATAATGGTTTATTATGTTATGGTGTGATTTATGAAGATGGTTGCTTTGCTTTGGAAAGGGGAAAAACAAAAAATGAAAAAAGGATTCACGAAAGGCTTGTTTGCACTAATGCTGTCTATAGTGTTAATTCTAGCAGGCTGTGGAAGCAAGCAAGAACCGAAAGAGGCGGTACAAACTGCGGCGACAAAAGCGGCAGAAATGACCTCTTACGCAATGACGAGCAAAGTGAAAATTGATAACCTAAGCTTTAGCTCTGCAGAAAATTCCGAAGACATGGCAATGTTTATGTCCATGCTGAAGGATGCAGAGCTTACGGTTGACGGAGTGTTTCAAAATGATCCGATGCAGGCGGAGTTTACGCTAGGCATTGCAATCAAGGGCGATATGGAGATGACTTATAACATCCCAATGGTTATGACTACGGAGAAGGTGTTCGTTAAGGTACCGAACATTCCTATGCTTCCAATGCCAGAAGCACTGATCGATAAATACATTGAGCTGGATATGAAAAAGCTTGCTGAGGAAGAAGGCGTAGCGTGGACTCCAGGATCAATGGATGTTGCTAAATCGCAAGCGCTGACGAATGAAATTAGCGAGGCAGTCCTTGCAGAATACGACCAGGATACGTATTTCAAGAACCTGGAGGCGGATGCAGTTACACTTCCTGAGGATGTAGAGGCTAAACAGATCGTACAATTTGCGATTACAAATGATAATGTGAAGGAAGCCATTACAATCTTGGTAAACAATGCTCTGCCTAAAGTACTAGATATTATCGCCAAGGATGAATATAAAGAGATGCTACAGCTGACAGATGAGGATATTGCAGGAGCGAAGGAATCTCTTACAGCAACAGATCAAAGCCAAATGGCAGCAGATTTGGAAGAGCTGAAGAATTATTTGACGATCAACACATTCAATGTCAATACCGCGATTAACAAAGATCATATTCCTGTGTACCAAGAAGCCATTGTGGATATCGTTATTAACGATCCAGAAACAGAAGAGGTTATTAACCTTGCGCTGACAGGCACAAATCATTATTCAAAAATTAACGAAACGCCTGAATTCGTAATTGGTATCCCTGCGGGAGATGATGTTGTAACCATGGAAGAGTTTGAAGAAATATTGAATGAGTATTACAGCTACTAATTTCGAAGTGTTGAAATTGCCATCATACACAATGAATAATTCATTGAGGTTTATCGGCGTATAAACAAGAAAACCCGTCATTTTGACGGGTTTTTATGTTTTAAGTGGTGTAGTCAGCAGAGGTATTAATCTTTTCCGTAATTTGGGTTTAACAGTGAATAAATTTGGTGATCCTGCCAGTGGCCGGCGATCAGCAGGTAGCCCCTAGCAATGCCTTCTGCCATAAATCCGTTCTTCTCGAGAACACGGCGAGATGCCTGATTATGAAGAAGAATGGATGCCTGTATACGGTGAAGCCCAAGTGAACGAAAGGCGAATAAGATGATCAGCTTCACCGCTGCGCTCATATAGCCTTTGCCCATATGATCAACATGCGTAAAATAACCTAAATCTGCATATTGAGCCACTCCGCGTGCGATACTGGTCAGACTGACTTGTCCAACCAGCTCGTCGGTATTATCCTCAAAAACCCCAAAATAATAGCCCTGATCCTGATCAGATTCCTGCTGCCTGGATAGGATTCTGTTTCTCAGGGCTTCAATAGTGTAGAACTCATCCCCTCTAATGGGTTCAAAGGGTGCGTGATGCTGCTTGCTGGCCACATACAAGGCTTGTAACGCTTCCGAGTCTTCTATTACGTATGGCCTGATATAGAGGCCGTGTTGTGTATCATGAAGGACCCTATGCACTTGTTATTCTCCCTCCGTGCGTGGTTTGCGGCGAAGTTTTCTAAAGAAGGACGTAAGCATCGCAGCGCATTCCTCCTGTAAGACTCCGCTTGTAATTTCGGTCTGATGGTTAAATCGAGATTCCTGAAGCAGATTCATGAGTGTACCGGCGCAGCCGGCCTTCGGATCGGTTGTTCCATATACAACATGAGGAATTCTAGATTGTACGATGGCACCAGCACACATAGGGCATGGCTCGAGCGTGACATACAATTTGCAATCCAGCAATCTCCATGCCTTCAAGTGCTCGCTTGCTTGTTTAATAGCAATGATCTCAGCATGTGCTGTCGCATCATAATGAATCTCCCTTAGATTGTATCCCCGGCCAATGATCTCATTGTCTTTGACTACGATCGCTCCAATCGGTACCTCGCCGAGTGTCTCTGCCTTCATTGCTTCACTTATGGCTTCTCTCATCCAATATTCATCTGTGTATAAAAAATTTACGTCTTTACTGGTATGGGACTGAAATTCGTTCATTTATGCGGCTCCCGCCTTTCATTACTCCAATTATACAACGAACAGATATTCTATTGTTAACATGATGTGCATAACTTTGTGGATAACTTTGTAGTTGCTAACAAGTTTGTACACATATTATCCAAAGGCCTGTGGATTTGTGCACAAATATGTGTATTGTTTTTCATATCGAGTTTTGGCCTATCTAATTAATTGTAGATTTAACATAGGGATATATCAAACCAATGAAGAGAAGAATTGCTATAAAATACTGCATAGTTACGAATCAGATTCCTTTTCAAATACACCACTAAAAGGTATGATGGTTTTATAAATACATAAAGTCCTAAGAAGGAGTAAATAAAGTCACATTTCGCCAGCATACGAGCCAAGAGGTGAGCTGAAGTCTTGTCCATTAAAATTAAATTATCTTTAGTAATGTCATTCTCGGTACTCATTATACTCGGGCTCAACATTGCTTTAAGCTATTACACAACCCAGGAGAATTTACAGCAGGATAGTGAGAAGCGGGCGGTTTCGGCTGCCAAACAGATTGCACTTGCTGTCGAGCAGAATCAGAATAGCACGAAGTCCATTAAGAAGCAGATCTCCAAAAATATATGGCTGGCTTCCATTATAGCAGCGGATAGACTAGATTCCGATATCAAAAACGTGACGACAGAGCAGCTGGAAGAGCTCAGTGAAGAAATTGGAGTTACAGATATTTCTTTGATGATTCAAACAGAGGACGATATTATCGTAAGTAAATCCTCTGACCCGAATGAGATTGGCTTATCCACCAAGAAAATGACATATTGGTATGAGGCTTTTAAACAGTTGTTTGCCTTTAATCAAGTAACGATTCCTCAGGGAGTCGCTTATGATCACTATTGGTCTGACGGGTTTGAGTATGCCACCTCAGACCCAGATAACATCAATATTTGGGGATATTATCACGACGGAGAACGAAATTACATCATCAACCCTTTTCTGAATGCATCTGAGGTGGAAGACTATGTTGTGTTCTCAAGTCCGGATGGAATGATAGAGAAGGTGAAGGATGTCAATCCTTCAATTCTGTCCATTGCAGGCATTAATCCATCTACTTTCGGACAGCCATCTATGGCACCGGATGGGACCGATGAGCTCAACTATAAATTTGGTACCAGGCCGATTATGTTCGGCGCGTACGATTATGGACAGATCAAGGAAGATAGCACTGCCATTCATAAAGCGATTGAAACCGGAAATAATGTGTCTTATGTAGCGAATGTGGATAATAAAAAAGTATTAAAGAACATGATTCCGATACCGAATCCTGAAGGCGGATCCTACATCATTAGCATTATTACCGATTATCAGGAGATCCAGGGCGTTATTACAGAACAACTGGTTAGTCATATTGCAGTTTCTCTCGTTTTATTGGAGATCGTCATTTTTGGCAGTTATTTATTGGCTTCTGCATATACAAAACCTATCCAAATTGTACTTTCTAAGGTGAATGAAGTGGCAGACGGACACTTCAATATTGGATTGCAGCTGAAACGTCATGATGAGTTCGGTCAACTGTCTAACGGGATTAATGCGATGATTCGCAATCTCGGTCATTACACGAATCGTCTCAAGCAGATGTATGAAGAAAATCGAGCAGTGAAGGAGCATCTTGAATCGGTTATTAACCAGACAGCAGATGCCATTCATATTACAGATGAAGACAGCAATGTCATTCAGGTAAATCGGGCTTTTGAACTATTATATGGCTGGACCAGTCAAGAGATTGTTGGAAGGCCACTTAGTAATGTACCTGATGAATTAATAGTCGAAGAAAAAGAGCGGATGCAGAAGCTTCATGAGGGCCAGACAGTTCCTTATATTGAATCTTACCGTTTAGCCAAAGATGGCAGTAGAATTGAAGTCAGTGTAAGTACTGCACCAATCAGGGATAATGAAGGCGAAATCACTGGATTTATTAGTATTTCTAGAGACATTACAGGTCGCAAGCGGATGGAGGAAGTGCTACGCAGGTCAGAGAAGCTGACGACCGTGGGACAGCTTGCAGCAGGCGTAGCCCATGAAATACGTAATCCTCTGACGACGCTTCGGGGCTTCATTCAGCTGCAGCAGCAGACCAAGAAGCTGAATCCAAGGCATATCGACCTTATGCTGTCAGAGCTGGACCGGATTAATTTGATTGTCGGCGAATTTCTCATATTAGCTAAGCCTCAGGCAGTTAATTTCCAGCAGAAAGACATTCGCTTTATTATGGGAGATGTCATTTCTCTGCTCGACAGCCAGGCTCATATGCATGGTATCGAATTCAACATTGAGGCAGAGGGGACGTCGATCGTGCATTGTGGTGAGAATCAATTAAAGCAGGTATTCATCAACATATTAAAGAACGGGATGGAGGCAATGCCTGATGGCGGAACCATCCATATTACGATCTCCAAGACTCCGGATGAGCAGATCCGAATCCAAATAATAGACCAAGGCATCGGTATTCCGGAGGAGATCATGCACAAGCTTGGGGAGCCGTTCTTTACGAATAAGGAAACAGGGACTGGGCTCGGACTCATGGTCTGTCAGCGACTAATCCAGGCTCATAAAGGTACGATGGAAATTGAAAGTGAAAAAGGTAAAGGGACAACGGTCACGATTCTTTTACCCGAGGTCGTAGATGGTGACACCGATCCTTCTGATGTTGAAATGTAAGCATCCAGATTTTTTAATGTTAGGTGAGTGAATGAATGCGAATCAACAAATTTATTAGTGAGACAGGCTATTGTTCCCGGAGAGAGGCAGACAAGCTGGTCGACAGCGGGAAAGTAACAATCAACGGAGTTGTGGCTGTGCTTGGCAGTCAGGCGGGGGAAGGGGACGAAGTGCTGGTTGATGGGAAGCCTCTTCGTGCCAAAGGTAACACGGTATATATTGCATTGAATAAGCCTGTCGGCATTACCAGTACGACAGAGCAGCACATTGAAGGAAACATCGTGGATTTTGTGGGTCACAAGGAACGCATCTTCCCGATTGGGCGGCTGGATAAGGATTCGGAGGGCCTGATCCTAATGACGAATGATGGAGACATCGTAAATAAAATACTGCGCGCTGAAGGAAAGCATGAGAAGGAATATATCGTGACCGTAAACAGGCCGGTGACAGAATCTTTCCTGAGAGGTATGGCAAGCGGTGTGAAGATTCTTGGTGAAAGAACACTGCCTTGTACGGTGACTCGCATCTCGGACAAGACCTTTCGCATCATTTTGACCGAAGGGAAGAATCGGCAAATTCGACGAATGTGTAGTGCGTTTGGATATGAAGTGCGCAAACTGAAGCGTATTCGTATTATGAACATTCATCTCGGATCCCAGGCAATAGGTACTTGGCGAGAATTAAGCGAGCAGGAGAAATCGGAATTAGGGAACCTATTGAATTACAAGCTGCTCTAAAAGCTCAAGATAAGGCGTTATTTCATAGCGTCAGCATAAAATTCACACTAAGCAAGCTGAAAATAACCATATAATAAAGCCTCCAACCCGACCTAAGACGGGAATGGAGGCTTTGTTAGTACATATCTATCCGTTGAGCTAGCGCTACTCAACTACTCAACACTCATCGTGCTAGAGCTGCTTGTGTATTTACGAATAATCGAAATTTCGACACGCCGATTCTGAGCTCGCCCTTCAGGCGTATCATTAGAGGCGACAGGGTGATATTCACCATAACCGCTAGGTGTAAATTTTGAAGGATCCAGATTCGTATTTAGCAGCATAATTTTCAAGAAATTCAAGGCACGGTCGCTGCTCAGGTCCCAGTTATCATTGTATTGTGCATTGTTAATAGGCATATTATCCGTGTGACCGGTAACAATGACATCATAGTCAGGAAATTGCTGCAGCATGCGGGATATGTTCTTAGCCATAACTCTTGCCTCAGGCTTCACTGTCGCTTGCCCTGAAGCAAAGACGGCATTGTCTGCTATGGTGATCATGAGCTGTGATTGATTTAGCTTCGTATCCAGCTGATCGGTCAGCCGATTCTCGCTGATATATTGATCAAGCTGCTTCTTCAGCTTCTCCAGCTCTTCCTGCTCTTGCTTCGCGAGCTGGGCCTCTTGGGAAGTCTCAGGATTCTTTGGCGGAGTTGTTTCGCTGCCTAAGTCCATGCTGGGATCGGTGGGAAAGGCAGATTTGTTATCCAGAACGCCTGTACCACCGTTGAGCGCACTGCTTAAAGCACTTGCCATTTGTTCAAACTTCTGAGCATCGATGGAGCTCATGGAGAACAGAGTGATGAATAGGGCCAGAAGCAATGTCATCAGGTCGGAATAAGGCAGCAGCCAGCTTTCGTCTACATGCTCTTCATGATCTTCATGTCTTTTCTTAGTCTTTTTCACCTGTGCTTCCCTCCTTGCTTGCAAGCTCTGCACGTTCGCTCGGGGTCAGGAATACGGACAACTTCTGATTGATCGCAATGGTGGATACACCGGATTGGATGGACAACAGGCCTTCGACCATCATTAACTTAAGCTCGGTTTCTTTTTTGGAAATACGCTTGAGCTTATTCGCAATAGGATGCCAGAGCACATATCCTGTAAATATACCTAACAGGGTAGCAATAAATGCAGCAGCGATGGCATGAGCCAGCTTGTCCATATCACTTAGATCACCGAGAGCGGCGATAAGGCCGACAACAGCGCCAAGAACACCAAGTGTAGGAGCGTACATGCCCATTTGAGAAAAGATCAATGCCCCTGTCTTGTGTCGTTCCTCAGTTGCGTGAATATCTTCCATCAAAACATCACTGACAAATTCCTGATCATTACCGTCTATAATCATCCGCATTCCGCTGCGCAGGAAAACATCGTCGATCTCGTCTACCTTTGCCTCAAGTGCGAGGAGCCCTTCACGACGGGTAATGGATGCCCACTCGGAGAACATGCTGATCAGTGAAACTTTGTCAATCATCTTCTGCTTCACGAAGACGACTCTAAACAGTTGTGGTATCTTTTTGACCTCTGACATGGGGAAGGCCATAAAAATGGTAGCCATCGTACCACCGAAAATAATCAGGTAAGCTGCAGGGTTGTTCACCAAATTAATGAGTGGCGCACCCTTAAAGATCATACCTAAAACTAGGGACACTAACCCTAGTATCAGTCCAATAATTGTTGAAATTTCCATCATACACCTCATCCATGAGATTTAATCTGAATCCTTTCAAGATATCCCTTTGATTTATAATATTTATCGACACGTTATTCATTTTTGTGAAGGGTTAATTTCCGGTATAATAGAAACACGATATTAAAAATGGAGTGAACACACGAATGGGTGTAAAACATGGACGCGAGTATAGTGACATATTAGAGGATTTGATTAAGGCAATTGCCAAAATTCCGGATCGATACACTTTCTTCGAGATGGAAGAAGAGGACTGGGAGCGGCTTGGAGCTGCAGACAGAGGCGAGGTGGATGAAGCGCTTGCAGAAGATTTGTTCTACGCGCTGGGAGGCGAATCCATGATTACTGTAGGCAGTGGAGTCGTTATTCATGATAAGGAGAACCATCGTCTGAATATATTAATAGGCGAGGATGAACTGGATTTCGTAGCTCTGATTTAGGGCTTTTGGGGAGCTGGAATTAGGATCGCTTACATGATAAGATGGAACACGATAAGCCGTTTACCACTAGCAAACGGGTTCCTTATTGTAAGATATCAGTAAATATAGAGACAGAATTGCACCTAAGCTTGCTGATATGCTTAGCATTCTTTTACTGCATAGTGCAGTACCTGTATTTACGTGAGGCACCTGGTCTGCTGAATGTAAGTACGTCTTATCAAGGAGGTTGGATTGAAACGATGGTCTTTACACAAGAGGAAGTAGAAGCTCATCTTGATAAACTAGAGGGCTGGGAGTACGAAGAGGGTCGCTGGATTGTCCGCAAATTCACGTTCACCAGCTTCATGAAAGGGATTGCCTTTGTTGATGAAGTCGGATTAATTTCGGAGGCATTCAATCATCACCCTTTTATTACCATCGATCATAAAGTGGTGACGCTGCGGCTCACTTCATGGGATGATGGAGGAATAACCGCGATCGATATTAAAGAAGCACAACAATATAATGAAGCTTACGATAGAATGATGCAAAATTAAGTAACGATGAAAGTAACAAAACACGCCTGTAAGAGTGGGTTCTGATGACAGATACCAACTCTTTGCAGGCGTGTTTTATTTAAGGTTATACGGCTTTACTTCTTCTCGGACAGCCATAGAGCAAGGTTCGCAATCTCTTCTTCAGTAAGCTGACCTTCAAACGCCGGCATGCCGCCGCCTGTGCCTTCACTAATAATCTGGTACAGTTTATTGGCGTCATGTTTTGCACCAATGGTTTGCAGTGACGGTCCCATTCCGCCTTCCAGTTGATTACCGTGACAAGTAATACAGCTTGCCTTCGCCTTCTCCTCTGCAGCAGCAGCATCTAGAGTTACCTCAGGCATTGCCCGTGGCTGCTCTTCCTCAGTCACATGTTCTCTTCCTGGAACCGTAAACATTAACACGAGGGCAAAAGCGCAAGCGAAGAAAAATAACCCACTCATGATCCATTTCTTCATTCGTTGTGTCCTCCTACTATGTACAATCCTTCATTTATTATAAAGGATCATGAACTTGCTTCATAGTATTTTATGGTAAATATTTAAACAAAAGTTAGGAGAGACAATCATGTCTATTTAAGCTTTGCTCCTTCATACACCATACAGAAGAACAGCTTAGGGCCCTCCGGCGTAAGGCGCTCATAGGTATCATGAATGGCAAATCCTGCTTTTTCATAAGTGCGAATCGCTCTTTTATTCCAGGTTAGAACCTCAAGATCAATATCGTTCTGCGGGTTCCGGACTGCGGCTTCCTGTACAATCGAGTTGACAAAGGAAGTCCCCATTCCCTGTCCGCAAAGATCGGGTCTCATTCCGAGACCAAGCCGGGTCACACCGGTTAAAGGAAATAATTGAGCGAATCCGTATAACTCACCTGCATCATTTACAATAGATAAATACTGCGTGGCTCGAAGTTCAGGGTCGCCAAATTCAATCTCAAGCGCCTTCATCTGCTCCCAGGGCAGCCAGCCATATATGTTATAAGGAGGTTCGTACTGCCAAGTGCAGATCTCAGCTGCATGCTCTTCACTCATAGGAAGAGCATGAAAGGTAGTTCCTTTCTGCGTCATGTCATCGTCTCCTTTATAGATGTAGACTCCATATAGTTCAAGAACAACCCGAATCAATTTCATAAATCATTAAAAAGGTGAGTTTGATCTATATATACCCTTGATTTAAGCAGCTAAAGGTATTATCAAATTGATTCACCCTAATATAATATAAAAAGCCCGAAGATGGATTACTATTTAGTAATCAAATCTTCGGGCTATGAGGTTTGTTCCAGCACAGTGTTCCTTAATCTAATGCAGCTGTTTCGTATTCTTCCGTACTCATAATTCGTTTTGCACCAATGTAACGTTTTTCATAGTAGCTCTCGTCCAGCTTGCTGATAATAACTCCTTTAGAAGAGGAAGCATGTGCAAATTTACCTTCACCTACGAAGATGCCGACATGGGATACACCTTTTCCGCTTGTGTTAAAAAATACGAGGTCGCCAGGTCTCATTTCAGAACGGGATACAGACTTGCCCATTTTGTATTGAGATCCAGATTGATGAGGCAGATCGATGCCGAGTTTATCAAATACATACATGGTAAAACCAGAGCAATCAAATCCGTTTAAAGTAGTACCGCCATATTTATATTCGGTTCCTTTAGCGCTATCAATGACCTTGTCCATTTTGGAATCGGCGAATGCACTTCCTGTTCCGATGGAGAATGCAATAGCAAGACTCAGTGCTGCAGCAGTTAGTGACTTTTTCAAGAAAAAATAATCCCCTTCCAATGCCTGCGAGGTTAGCTTAAGGATTCGGTAGAAGGTTCCCCTATGATCACTTACGTTGCGAGATCAATTCACCCATAAAAGTGGTTCCCCCGCTTCCCAGATGCCAGGAATTTGGCTGTTTCTTAAGATGTGCATCTGTGAAAGTCGCTCACTCTTGTAAGACTATGTACTTAGTTAAATGGTAAAAGTTACAACAATTATTACAAAGTTGTTACTAGAAGTTCTGGGCCTATTGTAACAGAGGTTGTGTAAATTTGGCAATCGTTTTTTAGAGAAAATATTACAAAAAATAAGTCTCGCTCTAGGAGAAGAGCGAGACTTATAAAGTTTTTTGACGTTAGGTGCGATAAATAAACAGGCGGATTGACTTTATTTCTACGTTGAAAGCGTTATATTCGCGCTGGGTGCGGTTTTTGAAGAGAGGAGACAAGACAATAAATTTAGGCATCATCGCTTTTGGATTGCCAAATACTGAACTGGGAACTTATCTTCCATACATTTATGAGCGATCGTATTAGATGATAAGACTGCTGGAGAATCAGGGCTAAAAGTCCTGTCCAAATGAGCGATACGGCAGTGAAAGCACTGAACAGTATGAAGGCAAGTGCACTAAGTGTCAGGGCAACTCCAGTGACAGGAAGCGCATGGCGGATGCAGACCCATACTGCACTAAAGCCGCTTCGATTGCCTGTAAGTCCAAACTGTACATATAAGAGCAGCTGCTTGATAATGTAGGCGTAAATGATCCATAAGATAACGTAAGGAGCTGCCTGTAGAAGGATATTCTGGTTGTAGACCGCATTTAGGAGGAGTGGAAGCACCTTCGGGATGATCCAGTAGGCAGGCAGCAGCAGCAGTACAATCTCGATGATATAGAGCAGTGATGTCTTTTTCCAGTGCTTAAGGGTCCCGCGAAAGAAGGAGAAGCCCTTGGTGCTTTCATCTTCATGAAGACTGTGAAACAAGCCCGCCCGAATCAGCGGAGTGATGAGCATCCTTAAAATAAACATGAGGACAAGCAGCCAAACATAATCATGGACTGTGGAGCTGGTACTCAAGCTGATCTGCCCCTCTAACCAGAATAAGATCTGGCTAAGCTCATGTGGCGGGGGATTCGGGTAGCGCATTAGCAAAGGGATGACCGCAGAGGACACCATCTTATACAGAAGAACACCCCACAGCAGTTGGTACAGAAACAGGAATATAACGATTAGGAAATGACGCTTGACCAACTTAAAACCTTCGGAGAGATAAGATTTCATCCGCTATACACCTCACCATGACAGACTTCCGAGCAAGAGCTCCAATACTTTGGTAATACTAATGTTAAACCGGGTCTCCAATGCTTCATCCCCTTCAGCTTTTAAGTAGTTGTTCATATGCTTATTCTCAAGTGTAATGGAGTACTCTGGATCGACCATTGCCCAAACCAGAGGAGACTTATAAGTTAGGTTGTAGATGATCTCTCCACCTTTTCCGTCCCATTCCTTGCGGATCATATGCCCATCTTCAAAAGTGAATACGATAGGAATCTCTGAGTAATCCGCTGCATTCTTTGCAACTCTGATCGAGGAAATGTAGCTCGGCTCTTCGGGTGTTCCCTGTTCCTTGATGGAGATGGAATCTACAGAGAAATCAGCCATTTGGTTACCGTAAATATATTGGTCAAAATAAGTGTCCCAGGATCTGCGGGTAACCTGCTCCACCACCTTTTGGAATTGAGCGGTGGTCGGGTGCTTGAACCGATACTTGGCAGCATAGGTAGCCATAATCTGGTCCATCTTCTTGGTGCCAACCTGCTGTTCTATTCCGAGGAGGACCAGTTTGCCTCTTGTGTATACATTCTCTGCATAGTGATTATGAGAGTTAAACTTCCACGATTCCTGCGTAAGCGGTGCAGGTGAGCTCATCGAAGCAGATTGCAGCGGAAGGTTGGGGGTTAGTCCATACTCCTGCTCCATGAGGCGATCTTCTGCATAGGAAGTGAATGCTTCATCCAGCCATGCTTCTTCAAATTCGTTGCTCGCGATCATGCCATAGAAGTATTGATGACCAATCTCGTGAATGACCGTTCTCTCTAGTTCATAACCAGGGGAGGTGTCATTCGCGCCAAAAGCAGTAATCAGAGTCGGATACTCCATTCCTCCCGCACCGTTCGCTTCGATAGGCGGAACAACGATGGACAGGGTAGAATAAGGGTATCTGCCATACCATTCGCTATAATTGGACAGTGCAGACTTAGCTGCGTAAAAGTATCGATCCTTCAGATCGGCATGAGCCGGATCAAGATACAGCTTGATGCGTACTCCTGGAACATTGGGTGAGGAGAATGGCTCCTCAGCTACGATAAAATTCGGTGAAGCAGCCCAGGCAAAATCATGGACATCATCGGCATAGAACTGGTAAATTCTCTGGCCATCCTGCTTAGTATAAGGCCTGGTCGGGAATCCGGTAGCAGCCACGATATAATCCTCAGGGACCTTTATCCGCACACTGTAAATTCCAAAGTCTGAATAAAATTCTGAGTTTCCATGATACTGGTGGAGGTTCCATCCTTCCGTTGTTCGATTTCGTCTGCCTACAGGTTCATAGACACTTATTTTAGGAAACCACTGACCTGCCATGACAAATTCATCTGCTGTACCCATCCGAGCAAAAATTTTAGGGAGCTCCACTTCAAATGCTATGTTTAATGTGATGCTTTCGCCCCCTTTGACAGGCTTGGGCAGACGAACCTTCACAAGGCTGCGGTCGTTCATATTACCATCGTCCGGCTGGACATACTGGATGCGATGCAATAAGGATAATCCTTCTGTCGTTTTGATCTCGGTAAGCTTCATGGAGCCATAGCCATCCTTCGGCATAGCATCACCTCGAAGCTTTCCGCCGGACTCCTTCATAAAGGTTGTCTGATCGGATGAGAAAGCATTAGGATATAGATGAAAATATAATTCATTTACGGTTTTGGTTCCCGGATGAGTCCAGGTCATGATGGAGGTACCTTTTAAGGTGTTCTCTTCGGTCAGCTGCACATCAATGTGATATTCGACAATGCGGTCGCTCAGTACCTCAGCTCGAGGAGTTTGGACGCTTTCCTGTACCGGTGCAGGTGCTGGAGCAGCCCCAGGCTTGGCCGTATTTGGTACGAGAGCAGGTAGAGCATCCGGTGAGCCGTTTAGACTGAGTAGTAGTGTGCCGCCTAGGACACAAACAGCAATAATAGAAGATAGAATAACTTTCGCGCGAACTGGGGTCATACATTATATACCTCCCGTTGACAAGCATCTAAGGCATATATATGTTTGCAATGGGACAAATATTAGTTAAAATATTGGTATCAACTTTTGGAGGCCATAATCAATGGAACAAAACGGACAAAGTGGACAAAGCGGCAAGAAACAAATTGCCTTGAATATTGTAAGCAGCAAGAGCAAGCATAAGGGATTCGGTGCAGGATCCATTGATCTGAACAACGTATCTCCTGTCATTATTGATGCTGGAGAGGCAAAGATCGATATTGGTGCGATGCATGCGAAGAGCAAAGTGGAGCGGGGAATCAAATTCTCTGCGGATAAGACAGCTGTGCCGAACGGCCGCCAGGTATGGCTAGTATGGGTGGCAGTGGACCGTACTCCGGAAGGGCAGCTGTATGCAGGCGCAACTGCATGCGAAATGTGGATTGATACGGAAGCGAGACGAGGCTGGAAGATTCTTGCGGATCATGTTAACAAGATGGATTATGCAATGAAGCGTCGGATCATGCTGGATGAGATGGGAGCCGAAGAGAAAGCAGCATTGAAGAAGCTGCTTATGGCTCATAATGAGGACTGGTGGAATGCTTCTCCGGAAGAACTGAAGCAAGCGCTGGATAGCTGATATTGTCGTTCACACAAAAGAAAAGAGCCGCAGAGCTGTAGATCATCAGCTCTGCGGCTCTTTTGTTGTTATATATACCTTTGCCACAGGCACGGAGTCAACTCAGAACGTATGAAGCCTGGGTTCAAAGGTTATTTGGTCCACCAATTTTTAAAGTGATCCCACCAAGAATTATCACGTTCTCTCTCGATATCCTGCTCAGTTGAGTCTTGTTCTGGCTCAGCATAATGCTCAGTACAATATTCCGTCGGCTCCGTGCCGCGAAGGAATACTTCGAGCCTGCGATTTTCACAATAATTACCGGCAAGCTTGCCCGTTGTAGGATCGATATATACACTGGCCACTCCTTCTGGCACAGGAAATACTTTTGGAGGCACATTCTCAAGCGCCTTCTCTGTGTATTCTGCGAAGATAGGAGCAGCCCTGCGGCTCTCTGTAGTCGTAATCTCTTTCCCTTCATCGTAGCCAACCCACACGGCTGTTGCTAATTCAGGCGTATATCCAACCATCCAGGCATCTGAGCTCGTGGTCCCTGTCTTGCCCGCGACAGGCCTTGCGAGCTTGTTAGCTACCCGGTGAGCTGTGCCTCCCGTATCAAATACGCTCTCCAGCAGGTTGGTCATCACATACGCCGATGCCGGATCAACGACCTGTTCGGGAACCTGGTCCGGAACTTTATAGACGATTCGATCAGCTGCATCGGTAATTTTAAGCACGGCGACAGGTGCATTTCGCTGTCCTTCATTGGCAAGCACGCTGTATGCCGAAGCCATTTCAAACACGCTCACAGGCGAGGTGCCGAGGGCAAGCGAAGGTACTCCGCTGAGCGAGCTGGTTATCCCTAATTTATGGGCCATGGCGATGACAGGCTCATATCCGATTTGCATCAGTGTACTTACTGCATAAATATTATCTGAAACGGCAATGGCCCTGCGCATATCAATCCATCCGAGATATTTCTCGCCGAAATTGCTGGGCTCATAGGTCTTCCGGTTATTATCGTAGTGAAACACGGTTGGCTTGCTCTCGAATAGAGAAACACTAGTCAGCTGCTTCGATTCAATGGCCGTTAGATACATGATCGGTTTGAAGGAGGATGCCGGCTGGCGATTACCGGCCAGCGCATGATTATACTGACTGGTCAGATAATTGGTGCCGCCTACCATTGCCTTCACATGCCCATCACGCGGATCAATGGAGACAAGACCCACTTGAAGTTTGCTCTCCGGGTCCATAATGCTGGCCACCGTTTCTTCAGCCGCTTTTTGCATTCGCATATCAAGGGTCGAGTAAATATTAAGTCCTCCGTGATCCAGGCGCGAGGAATCAATGCCCAGCTCATTAATCACCACATTACGGATATAATCACGGAAATATGGTGCCTCTTCATTTGTTTTCCGTTCACTTTGCGGCTTGATCTCCAGCATTTCATTATATGCCTTGTCAGCCTCGGCCTGTGTAATATTTCCAGTATCAACCATAGCACTGAGAACAATCTTCTGCCGATCCTTTGCTTTCTTCATATTATTATACGGCGAGTAATAAGTGGGTCCTTTGGGAACACCGGCGAGAAGTGCACTTTCTGCGAGCGTAAGATCTGTAGCCGACTTGCCAAAATACAGCTGAGATGCCGCTTCGATTCCATATGCCCCGTGACCATAGTAAATTTCATTAAGATACATTTGAAGAATTTCGTCTTTTGTAAAATTCATTTCAAGCTGGGCTGTATAGACAGCCTCTTTTATTTTTCGCGACCAGGTCTTCTCATGCGTGAGATACAGATTTCTGGCAAGCTGCTGTGTCAGCGTACTTGCGCCTTGTGCCATGCTCATTTCCTTGATGTTCACGAGTATGGCTCTTCCCACGCCGACAATGTCAAAGCCGTGGTGCTCATAGAATTTGCGGTCCTCGACTGCAATTGTAGCCTCTTTAAGCTCAGGAGCGATTTGATCCAGCTTCACAGGAGTCGAATCCTTCCCGCTGGAGGAGAATGTGGCGATGACCTCGCCGTTGATATCAAACAGCCTTGAATTTCGGTCATTATCTGCGAGAGGGAGGCTCGTAGCGTATAGATAAATGACAAGCACTGTAGTTAGCACAATGCCCGTGAGCGCCAGGATGCCTAGTACTTTCAGAACCTTTATGGTGCGGCTTGTCTTCTTTTTCGCTGATTCTTTAGATTCTGACAAATGGAGCCCTCCCTTCATTCCAAAAATAACCTCATGTACCAGTATGGGACTAGGTCCTATTCATTATTCATAGCTATAAAGATTCTGTGCATAGCAGATACGGGTAAAGGTTAACATAAACTCTAATTCGTGCTACTAGGGGGTGTACTTGTGTATCTGCTTCATATTTCTATTCTTCTTCCCATTGCAGCAGGGATTGGGATTGCATTTATGAAAGGTTTGTCACACCGTTTTCACCTGGGATGGGCGGTTCTGATCGTACCGTTGATTCTGTTTGCCTATTTTCTGAGCATGATTCCTGATGTGCGGGATTACTCCTTATTCTATGAATCCATTCCGTGGATTCCATCCCTTGGCATTTATTTTACAGTCTATTTAGATGGATTAAGTCTATTGCTGTCACTGCTCATTACAGGGATAGGCACTCTGGTTGTTCTATACTCTGTCTACTATATGGAACGTGGTCAGGCATTGCATCGGTTCTATTTGTATCTGCTCCTGTTTATGGGAGCTATGCTTGGAGTCGTGCTCTCAGACAACATGATGGTGCTATACGGTTTTTGGGAGCTGACGAGTATTGCCTCTTTCCTCTTGATTGCATTTCATCACAGTAAGGAAGAGTCGATCCGCGGTGCACAGAAGTCGTTTCTTGTAACGGTCTTCGGCGGATTTGCGATGCTGACAGGGTTCATTATGCTGTATTTGATCAGCGGCTCATACAGCATAAGAGAAACGATTGAGTCTATCTCCTATATAGACGATCATTCACTCTTTATCCCTGCGCTTATTCTGATTCTGATCGGTGCCTTTACTAAATCCGCACAGTTCCCATTTCATATTTGGCTGCCGGACGCGATGGAAGCGCCGACGCCAGTGAGTGCATACTTGCATTCAGCCACTATGGTCAAAGCAGGTATTTATATTGTCGCCCGGTATACACCGGTCTTCGGCGGAGAGGCCGTATGGTTCTGGCTTGTCTCCCTTACAGGAATCCTAACGATGGCTTACGGTTCGCTAATTGCAATCAAGAAGACGGATCTCAAAGCCATTCTAGCGTATTCAACCATATCCCAGCTTGGGCTCATCATGTCATTGTTCGGGTTGGGCTCGGCAGCTCTATACTTTGGATACGGGTCGGAATCCTTATTATATACAACAGCAACAACGGCAGGCATATTACATTTGTTCAACCATGCGCTGTTCAAGGGATCGCTATTTATGATGGCAGGGATTGTGGACCATGAGACAGGCACCCGGGATATTAGAAAGCTTGGCGGACTTATGGCAGTCATGCCGGTGACCTTCTCGATTGCTCTGATCGGCACATTCTCTATGGCAGGTCTGCCGCCATTCAACGGATTCGTTAGTAAGGAGATGTTCTTTAAGGCAACGCTTGAAATTACAGAGCTGAATATATTCAATCTCGAAGCCTGGGGATTAATATTTCCCATCCTCGCCTGGATTGCCAGCGTGATGACCTTTATATATTCCCTGGTTATCGTGTTTCGGACATTCCTTGGGACGAACAAAACCGAAATTCCTGTACATAAGCTTCATGAAGCGCCTATAGGAATGTTAATTCCACCCGTTGTTCTTGCACTTATGGTGCTGATTACAGGGGTATATCCGGATCTGTTATCTGGTGGGCTGATTGAACCGGCTATGGCTTCTGTTCTGTCTCCGCTGCTGGCTGAAGGAGAACGTTTCGATGTGCATCTGTATCTATGGCATGGGATTACATCCGAGCTGTGGATGACCTTAGGCGTTGTTATTCTTGGAGGAGTTATCTACAAGTTCCTGCCCAGATGGAAGACTCAATACGAGGAATACATCCCAAGATATACCGTCAACCGATTTTATTCAACTGCTTTCAGAGGACTTCATCGATTTGCGAAGCGATGGACACAGACCTACATGAATGGATCGCTGCGCAACTATTTAATTTACATCTTTGGCTTTATGCTGATCCTGATCTTCTATGCATTCTGGCGTGCCAGCGATATACAGTGGAATTTCAGCGGATATGAATCGTTTATGACTTATGAAAATATTTTGCTCGCGGGATTAATTATTACGGCGTTATGCATTCCGATAGCCAAACACAGGTTATCTGCGGTCATCCTGACAGGGGCCGTGGGTTATCTTGTAACCTTGTTTTTTGTGCTCTTCAGAGCGCCGGATCTGGCGCTGACTCAAATGGTGGTCGAAACGGTGTCGGTTGCACTTTTCCTGCTCTGCTTCTATCACCTTCCTGAACTAACACCCAAATCAAGCAGGAAATATCAGGCTTTAAACCTGGTTATTGCTATAGGTGTAGGTGTCATGGTTACCTTAATCGCCCTGGCAGCAAGCGGAACGCCTCAGCTAGCTTCCATTTCCGAGTTCTTTACGAGGGAGAGCTATAACCTTGCAGGCGGTAAAAATATCGTCAACGTGCTTCTGGTTGATTTCCGCGGCTTTGATACGCTGCTGGAGATTATGGTACTCGGTGTTGCTGCGCTTGCGATCTATTCGATGATCAATCTTAATCTGACGGGCAGAGATCTTGGGTCGAAGCACCAAGCGTTACCGAAGAAGGAAAAGGAAGAGGAGGATCAAGCGAAGGATAAGAGCCTAACGGTCAAGCCAGATAATTGGAACACCGTTCCTTTGCGAAGCAACGATGTATTCTTGCAGATGAGTACAAAGATCATTGTGTTTATCATCCTTGTATTCGCCCTATATCTCTTCTTTGCCGGACATCATCAGCCGGGGGGCGGATTTATCAGTGGACTTGTAACCTCTGCCTCGCTTGTTCTTATGGCAATCGCGTTCAACACGGATACGCTGCGGCGAATACTTCCTGTAGACTACCGCTATGTCATTGCATGGGGTCTTCTTATATCGCTGGCAACCGCTGCTGGATCTTTTCTGTTTGGTGTTCCGTTTATGAGCCAGACATTTGATTATTTTGATATACCGATATTGGGTGAGGTCGAACTTACGACAGCTCTGATCTTTGAGGCAGGAGTATTCATGTCCGTGGTCGGTGTTACGATGACCATCATTTTGCAAATTGGGGAGGACCGATGACTATGGAAATTATAATGAGCGTTACGGTAGGTATTCTATTTGCAGTAGGCGTGTACCTGATACTGTCTCGAAGCTTGCTGAGGCTTGTGCTGGGAATATCCATCCTATCACATGGGGTTCATCTATTGCTCATGACAATGGCTCGTCTGAAGACAGGAGCACCTCCGCTGCTGGGAGAGCATGCCGAGAATTATGTGGACCCTCTTCCACAGGCACTGATCCTGACTTCCATTGTTATTAACTTTGGACTGCTGTCCTTCTTCTTTGTTCTTGCCTATCGTTCGTATCTCAAACTGAAGACCGACGATATGGAGGAAGTAAGGGGGCCGAAATATGAATAATCTTGTGGTTCTGCCGATCTTCATCCCTGTTCTAACAGGGATTCTTCTCATTCTGTTTATGAAGTCGGTAAGAATACAGCGCTGGATCAGCGGGATTAGTACCGTCATCGCTCTTGGCATCGCGATCCTGTTGTTCACGCAAGTATCCGTTTCAGGTCTCCAGCTGCTCAACATGGGGGGATGGGCAGCGCCTTATGGCATTGTGTTTGTAGCTGACACCCTCGCCTCTCTTCTTGTACTCGTAGCCTCCATTATTGCGGTGGCTTGTATATTCTATGCATTCAAAAGTGTCACTCAGGAGAGGGAGAAATACCACTTTTACGTGTTCTTTCAATTTCTGATGGCTGGCGTCAACGGTTCCTTCTTAACCGGAGATCTATTCAATCTATTCGTCTGCTTTGAGCTCATGCTGATTTCTTCCTATGCGCTGCTGGTGCTGGGGAATACGGAAAGGCAGCTGATGGAGTCATTAAAATATGTGCTGATCAATATGGTATCCTCCTCCTTCTTTGTTGTTGGCATTGGTTATCTGTATTCCGTTGTAGGAACCATAAACTTGGCTCATTTATCGGTGAGGGTGGCTGAGGTAGGGCAAGATGGTATTTTGGGAGTTATCGCCGTCCTATTCCTGCTTATTTTCAGCATAAAAGCCGGATTATTCTTGTTCTTTTGGCTATCCGGATCCTATGCTGCTCCGCCGGCTATCGTAACTGCACTGTTTGCAGGCCTTCTGACAAAGGTAGGTTTATACGCCATTGTGCGGATGTTTACGCTTGTGTTCTATCACGATCCCGAGTTTACTCGGCAGATCATTGGCTGGATGGCAGGTGCCACAATGATACTGGGGGTTATCGGAGCGATTGCCTATAAGAATGTAAATAAGATTCTGGTGTACAACGTCGTTGCAGGGGTAGGTTTTGTGGCCTTTGGGATGGCAGCAGATAACAAGCTCGCGCTCGAAGGGCTTATGTTCTATTTATTGCACGACATGATCATCAAAACCCTGTTGTTCTTGCTGGGTGGAGCCTTAATTGCTGCTGCCGGAACGTCAAGTCTTAACAATATGGGCGGGCTCATCCGCAGCTACCCGCTGCTTGGCTGGATGTTCTTTGTGGCCGCGCTTGCCCTGGCTGGTGTGCCTCCGTTAAGCGGATTCCCAGGCAAGCTGATGCTTTTTGAAGGGGGCATTGCTGCCGGGCTGTACGGGTTGACCACGATTGCGGTTATCGCGAGCTTCCTGATGCTGTACTCGCTTCTGCGAATCTTCATCTATGCTTTCTGGGGAAAGGGGCAGACCATCCATTCGGATGAGCCTCATTACTCCATCAACCGGATGCTCATTCCGGCAGGGGGGCTGTTTATTATTGTGATCGGGATGGGGCTGTTTGCAGAGGCACTGTATCCATCCTTTTCGACGGCGGCACATGTATTGATTGATCCTAGCCTGTATGTCAATAAGGTACTGAAGGGGTGGTGATTGGATGTCCAGGCAGATTATTCTCAATCTACTCATCACTTTGCTCTGGATGATGCTGAATCATTCTTGGAGCGGTGCAAGCTTCTTTGTAGGGTACACGCTTGGTTTATTGATCATTTTTGCATTTCGGCGATTCTTTCCTGAGCCCTTCTATTTAAAAAAACTATGGGCCGCCTTAAAGCTGATCAAGCTGCTTATTGTAGAGCTGTTTCGTTCCTCGTTTGAAGTCATTTCTCATATCGTGAAGCCGAAACTGGACATTTCGCCAGGCACCTTCAAATATGAAACAGACCTTCGCTCCGAATTCGAGATTATGCTGCTGTTTCTGTTCATCTCACTGACGCCAGGCACGATGCCGCTTGAGATTTCCAGAAACAAGAGAACCATTTACATTCATGCGTTCCATATCCCGGACGAAGGGAAGATTGCAGAGGATATTAAGAATACGTTTGAGAAAGCGATCATGGAGGTGACGAGATAATGCTGACCATTGTTCTTAGCATTTCACTGTTGCTGCTGGGTGTCGCCATTCTCGGGTGTCTGTATCGTGTTCTGAAGGGGCCTTCCATGGCCGACCGCATCACGGCACTCGATACGATTGGTATTCACTTGATCGGAAGTGTTGCGGTGCTGTCTATGCTGTTTCATACCCAGGCCTATGTGGATATCATCCTCTTAATTGGTATCCTGGCGTTCATCAGTACTGTAGCCTTTGCCAGGTTTATTGAAAGGGGGCTTGTACTCGAAAATGACGATGATCTTTAGCGTAATTGTTGGTCTCTTGGTCTTGTTTGGAGCAGTTTTGAGTGTGCTGAGCACCTACGGACTCATCCGGCTCCCGGATGTATACCTTCGTGCGCACGCAGCAACAAAAAGTAATACACTTGGTATTTTGTGTATCTTATCCGGCGGATTTTTGTTCTTTATAGTCTATGACGGCTATGTGAGTGCAAGGCTGCTGCTGGGCATTCTGTTTGTCTTTTTGACAGCTCCTGTTGCAGGGCATTTGAATGGTCGCGCTGCCTATCGTACCGATGTTCCGTTATGGAAGGGAAGCACGCTTGATGAACTGGCAAAGGCCCTTAAAGGGAAGAAACGACAGCTCCTCGAGAACGAGGAAATTTCTGTGGATTCACTTGAGCCGGAGCCGAACAGAAATCAGACAAAGCATGAGTGAACTCCCCTGAAAATAACGCAATATAGCAGTATCTTTACAGCGATTTCAGATTTAACGTATAATGCAAAAGTGCATGGGTTTTGTACAACATAGACGGGAAATCCGTAGCTCCTATTCGCTTGTATATGCTGTTGGATAGAAATCCAGGTGAAGGCTGCCGGCTGAACACTTATTCTAATCGAGAGAAGGTAATAACGATGGAATTGTGGTTTACGGAGAAACAAACCAAAAATTTCGGCATTACAATGAAGATTCACGAAACTTATGTGAATGAGAAGACGGAATTTCAAGATCTGGCTATGGTCAAAACCGAGGAGTTTGGCAACATGCTGCTCCTTGACGGTATGGTAATGACGACAGAAAAAGACGAATTCGTATACCATGAGATGGTTGCGCATCCGGTTCTATATACGCATCCTAACCCTGAATATGTTCTTGTGGTTGGCGGTGGTGACGGTGGAGTCATCCGTGAAGTGCTCAAGCATCCTCAAGTGAAAAAGGCGGTTCTGGTTGATATCGACGGCAAAGTAATTGAGTATTCCAAAACCTATTTGCCAAGCATTGCTGGCAAGCTGGAAGATGCCCGTGTCGAAGTGCTCGTAGGTGACGGCTTTATGCACATTCACGATCACAAAGATGCTTATGATGTCATTATGGTAGATTCCACGGAGCCGGTAGGCCCTGCGGCCAATCTGTTCACACGCGGCTTCTACCAAGGAATTTACGAGGCATTAAAGGAAGACGGCATCTTTGTTGCTCAGACGGACAACCCTTGGTTTAAGGCTGATCTGATACAGAGCGTGAACAAAGACGTGAAGGAAGTGTTCCCGATCGTTCGTGTATATGGAGCGAATATTCCAACCTACCCAAGCGGTCTGTGGACTTTTACTATGGGAAGCAAGAAGTATGATCCGCTCGAAGTCGACGAGTCTGCGATCCCAGAAATCGATACTAAATATTATACTCCGCGTCTTCACAAGGCAGCGTTTATGCTGCCAAAATTCGTGGAAGATCTGATTAAATAAGGAGAATTAGCTTAACATGAAAATCGATCAAGCGTACTCTGGAAATGTGTTTATTTGCAGTTCCGAAGATTATGAGAATTCCAAAGCCGTTATCTACGGCATGCCGATGGACTACACTGTCAGCTTCCGTCCAGGTTCACGTTTCGGTCCGGCGCACATTCGCCAGGCTTCCGTAGGACTTGAAGAGTACAGCCCTTACCTTGACAGAAGCATCGTAGATCTGAAATATTTTGATGCAGGAGATTTGCTGCTGCCTTTCGGTAATGCAAGCCGCAGCTTGGATATCATCCGGGAGTATGTCGAAGGTCTCCTGACAGACGGCAAAATCCCGGTTGGTCTTGGTGGAGAGCATCTGGTTACTTGGCCTGTACTTGAAGCAATGTATAAGAAATATCCTGATCTTGCGATTATTCATATCGATGCCCATGCGGATCTTCGTGAGCATTATGAAGGCGAGCCGCTGTCCCACTCTACTCCAATTCGCAAAGCAGCGGAATTGATGGGAGGCAAGAACATTTATCAATTCGGCATCCGCTCCGGTTCAAGAGAAGAGTTTGCCTATGCACGTGAGAATATCAACTTCTATCCATTTGAAGTGGCAGCTCCAATGAAGGAAGCATTGCCGTCTATGGGAAGTCGTCCGGTTTACGTGACGATTGATATCGACGTGCTTGACCCTTCGGCAGCTCCAGGTACAGGAACGGCAGAGGCCGGCGGAATTACGTCCAAGGAACTGCTTGAAGCGGTTCATGCGATTGCGAGATCGAGTGTCAATGTCGTGGGATTTGATGTCGTGGAAGTGGCGCCGATCTATGACCCAACGCAGCAGACGCCAATCGTTGCATCCAAACTGATCCGTGAAATGCTGCTTGGCTTCGTCAAGTAGTCTGTACAATATTACACAAATTGAGGTTTGTGAAGCACCCTTTCATCCCCTGATCGAAGAAGATACGATTAGGGCTGTTGGGGTGCTTTTGTATGCGAGTTATAGTTTTACGGCATCATTTAGATAGACAGGCAGGATTTTGATTTGAACAATAAGACCAAAATCTATAGAATGAACTAAGGAAAGAAGCGAAAGGAACGCTTTTTTAAGGTAGATAGGGGACGATAGAATCATGTCAGGATGGAATCCCGTCAAGGTTCATATTTACAGTATGGCTGACGGCGAGAAGGTTATACAGACATTTACCGGAGAGGCGATCAGGAAAGGCAGCGCCCTCTATGTACGATATGAAGAAGAAGAGCAGGTTCCCGGGGGGAGCAAGACTCGAAATACCATTAAGGTAACGGAACGCAGCTTGAAGCTGATTCGCCATGGCGGAATAGAATCGGAGCAGAATTTTGAGCTGGGTCAAAGGCTGCCCGGCTTCTATAAATCACCCTATACTTCGTTTGCTTTGTCTACAGATACGAAGAAGCTTGAGATCAGCACGGCAGGAATGTCGGCCAAGCTTGCTTTTCGCTATGATCTATATATGTTTGAAGAGAAATCAGGACATTTTGATATCAGTATGGAAATACAGGAGGAACTTTAATTCATGACACGCAATCCACTAGAGCTTATAAATGAGCAAGTTACTGCAGCAATTAAAGAAGCTGTAATATCAGCAGGTATTGTGGCTGAGGACGAGATACCGGCTATCGTGCTGGAAGTGCCGAAGGATAAGAGTCACGGGGATCTTGCAACGAATGCTGCGATGCAGCTGACTCGTATTGCCAAGAAGAATCCGCGCATGATTGCTGAACAAATCATCAACCACCTCGATTTATCGAAGGCGAGCATTGAGTCTGCTGAGATTGCAGGTCCGGGCTTTATTAATTTCCGACTCAGCAAGAGCTATCTGTATCCTGTAATTGAACTCATTCACGAGCAGGGTGATGACTACGGACGTGTGAACATGGGCGAAGGGCGCAAAATCCAGATGGAGTTCGTCAGCGCGAACCCGACCGGAAGCCTTCATCTTGGACATGCCCGGGGAGCTGCTGTTGGGGATGCACTATGCAATGTGCTTGATTTTGCAGGATATGAAGTCACGCGTGAGTACTATATTAATGATGCCGGCAATCAAGTGTTTAATCTGAGCAAATCCATTGAGGCTCGTTATCTTCAGGAGCTGGGACAAGAAGTGGAGATGCCGGAGGATGGTTATCATGGCGAGGATATTCGCGGCTTTGCCAAAGAATTGGTTGCCGAAAAAGGAAACTCCCTGCTTGACCTGAATCCTGGTGACCGTGCAGCGTTCTTTAGAGATTATGGTCTTGAGAAAGAGCTCAATAAGATCAAGCGAGACCTTGGACGCTTCCGCGTTGAATTTGACAACTGGTTCAGCGAAACATCACTTTATGATAACGGTGCGGTACTGAACGCGCTTGACGAGCTGCGGGAAAGGGAAGAGATCTTCGAGAAGGACGGGGCAACTTGGCTGAACACTTCGAAATATGGCGACGATAAAGACCGTGTTCTCATTAAAAATGACGGCACATATACCTATCTGACACCGGATATTGCTTATCATCGCGATAAGTATGCTCGCGGCTACGATACGATGATCAATATTTGGGGTGCAGACCACCACGGTTACATTCCAAGAATGAAGGCAGCCATGGAGGCGCTCGGTAACGATCCGGACAAGCTGGTTGTTCTCATTGCCCAAATGGTTAGCTTGTTCCAAAACGGCGAGAAGGTGAAGATGTCCAAACGTACGGGTAAAGCCATTACGATGGAAGATCTGATGGACGAAGTTGGCGTGGACGCTATTCGATACTTCTTCACCATGCGCAGCATGGATTCCCATCTTGATTTTGATATGGATCTTGCCATCTCTACGAGTAACGAGAACCCGGTGTTCTACGTACAGTATGCTCATGCCCGGGTATGCAGTGTATACCGTCAGGCCGAAGAGCAGGGAATTGTCATCTATCCTGTACGAGATGTGAACCTGTCCAAGCTGACAGCGGAACATGAATATGACATTTTGCGCAAGCTGGGCGAGTTCCCTGAAGAGGTTGCAGCAGCCGCAAATGGATATGCTCCGCACCGCATTATCCGTTATGTGTATGAGCTGTCGGCATTGTTCCACAGCTACTATAAAGCAGAGCGCGTCATTACCGATGATGCGGAGCAGACTCAAGCGAGATTGGCTCTTCTTGGCGCTGTTCGCACCGTCATTGCTACCAGCCTTCGACTTGTAGGTGTGAGCGCACCAGAAAAAATGTAACTTTGTTATCAGCTGCCGGAATGAAGCAGCTTACTCATAAATAGAAGCCTCCTTGTTGATCCGGAGAGGCTTCTATTACTTTTTGACAACAATAACTAAGACTTGGTTCCTTCCTGCAGCAATCGAAGTGCGTGAAGCTCTCCGCCTTGATCGCTGGCACGAGTTGACTTGCCGGAGCGAAGAGGGGTTGCGCTTTTCTTGATCAGCGCTTTGATCTCCTCAGGGGATAGACCGGGGCGTTCTGACAGCAGTAGTGCAATCGCACCGCTGACGTGCGAAGTAGCCATGGAGGTACCGTTCATCACGTGATATTTCCCGTGAGTCCAACAGGAGTATATATTTTTGCCTGGAGCATATACATCTACATAGGGACCCCGATTGCTGAACTCGGCAATTCGTCTGTTCTCATCTGTCGCACCAACGGAGATGGTCTGGGAGTACCTGGCCGGATAATCAATGCTGCGACGCTTTCCGTCGTTACCTGAGGAAGCGACAATGACGATGCCTTCCCTGCTTGCTTTGTTTACTAAATCAAGAAGAGCTTTGCTCTTGGTGCGCATGCCGAAGCTCATGTTGATAATATCTACCCGGTTTCGGACACACCAATCAATGCCAAGGATGATATCTGAGACATAGGCCGATCCTTGATGATCGAATGCTTTTACAGGATATATGATGGATCTGGGGGCAACACCAATAATGCCTTCCGTACTGTTTGCCGCAGCTATGGTGCCTGCGATATGGGTGCCATGTCCGTTATCGTCGAAGGGAAGCATGTTTCGGTTAAGAAGATTAATGCCTCTGGCGAGGGAATGACGGAGGTCGGGGTGCTGATAATCAGCGCCTGTATCGATCACAGCAATTTTGATTCGATGACCGGTAGAATTGGACCAAGCCTTATGGGCGCGAATTTTTTTCACCCCCCATGGGATGCCTTGACCTCCTGAAGGGATCGTTTTGGTGTTCTTGATCGTGGAGTGAACCTTTATTTTACTGTCGTTCTCAATGGTTAATGATGGCCCGCTCAGACTGAGAAGCCTGGCAGATGGAGTTAGAGGAACGATTAGTGCCCTGATCAGGCGGGATGCTCTGACATGCCGGAGATTTTTCAGTGTAGGCTTGAGCTTGGCAAGTGCAAGCAAACACTCATGATACTGCTGCGGTTTT
This sequence comes from Paenibacillus provencensis, assembly GCF_042678545.1. NCBI lineage: Bacteria > Bacillati > Bacillota > Bacilli > Caryophanales > Paenibacillaceae > Paenibacillus > Paenibacillus provencensis. Next base: position 35,844 of record NZ_JBHTKX010000013.1, read on the forward strand.
GCAAAACGAATGATTTGGTGTCCGCTGGATGTCTGGGAAGCTTGATTCATCTCATCATTCAGCAAGGATAAGAATACAGAGTAATCCATTTTGGGCAGTCCCCCTCTGGATGCCATGCTTGAGGTATTGTATGAAGGTGCCTGAGAAGCCGCATGGGAAACCAGCCCTTTTTTATTACAAATAGGCCCGTTAGATCGTGTCAAATTGGGTGAAAACTCATAATATACATAGAGAGCCCCATGGCTCTTGCGGGGACCCGGCGAAGGAACATTCCTTCAGGGCGGATACAGTCAGAAGGCGGGGGAGGGACCCCCGTCTTTGTTCATTCAAAAAAGCGGGGGCGTATCTGAATAGTTATTGCCGGAGATGGGATACATATCGAAAAGTGACACCATCATGAGTTATATAGATAGAGATTGTATTTTGCTGCTTAACTTAAATCTCGATATTAAGTGCACATAAAACTTGCATTTTGAGGCTAAATAGGTTTTACTTAGGTTTGTTAATGGATATGTTAGTTATAGTTAAAGCGTTATAGTCATTCTATAACCGTTATGCGAATTAATGTGTGAGAGGAAGTGTCCGTTAGTGAGTACCTCACTCAATCTGAAATTGGATCCAGAAAAGATCCGTGAAATGCCGATGGTCGATCTGGCTTTTATGGTGCTTAAAGCTGCCAACACGCCTTATTACTATCGTGACCTGATGAATGAAGTAGCGAAGCTGCGCAGCCTCAGCGACGAAGAGACCAATGATGTCATTGCACAGCTATATACTGAAATTAATATCGACGGCCGGTTTGCTTATGTAGGAACCAATCTGTGGGGACTCAAGCGCTGGTATCCGATCGATAAAGCAGAAGATACTGTTACTGGCATGAAGCGTCCAAGAATCATTAACGATGACGATGATGAGGATGAAGAGTACATTGATGAAGAACACGAGGATGAAGATTTCGATCATGCTGGTGATGAGGACGAAGATGATGATCTCTTCGATGATGACTCGGACGAGGACGAAGATGATGTCGATGAAGAGATTATCGGTGATGAAGAGCTCGATGATGATGAAGAAGACGTAGAAGACGAAGACGATGAGCTGTCAGACGACGAAGATGAGGACGAGGAAGTCTAGTCCAAAACTGGTTGTATAAAGTCGATGAACATCCTTGACAAAAGATCATGCAAGCAGGTAAACTATTGCTTGGGCTTATGATTGAGCGATGAATATTACACGTGTTTTATATAAAAAAGTGCCCCGTTTTTTCGGGTGTGCTTTTTTCTTTTTTATAGGGAACTATAGATAGAAATAACATGTACCGCCTTGATTTGTGAGGCGGGATGTTTTTTTTGACAAGCAAATTTTGCTTATTCCCTTTATTGACGATGATAACCTGAAAAATGGGTTAGGATAACATCATAATGTCGCCTGAATTTTACGGACTTTTATGTAGGAGGGTATTATAAAGTGACAACAAAGTATATTTTCGTGACGGGCGGGGTTGTGTCTTCCCTGGGAAAAGGGATTACGGCTGCATCTCTGGGAAGACTGCTTAAGAACAGAGGGCTTAAGGTGACGATTCAGAAATTCGATCCATACATTAATGTGGATCCAGGAACGATGAGTCCTTACCAGCATGGTGAAGTGTTTGTAACAGATGACGGAGCGGAAACAGACCTTGATCTTGGGCATTATGAGCGTTTTATTGATATAAATCTTTCCAAAAACAGCAATGTGACTACAGGTAAAGTGTATTCTACGGTAATCAGCAAAGAGCGCCGCGGAGAATATTTGGGCGGTACGGTTCAGGTTATTCCTCATATTACGAACGAAATCAAAGAACGTGTATTCCGTGCGGGTCGTGAAACGGGGTCTGATGTCGTTATTACGGAGATCGGTGGTACGGTAGGCGATATTGAAAGCTTGCCATATCTTGAAGCTATTCGTCAGATTAAGAGCGATGTGGGTCGGGATAATGTGATGTACATTCACGTTACTTTGATTCCTTACATTAAAGCAGCAGGTGAAGTGAAAACGAAGCCGACGCAGCACAGTGTTAAGGAATTGCGCGGAATTGGTATCCAGCCGAATGTGATCGTGTGCCGCACAGAGCAAGAGCTCTCTGCTGATATGAAGGCTAAGCTGGCTCTGTTCTGTGATATTGATCCGCATGCTGTGGTAGAATGCCGTGATGCTAGCACGCTGTATGAGGTTCCATTGAACCTTCGTGATGAAGGCTTGGATGAGATTGTAGTGAATCATTTGAAGCTGACAACTCCTGCACCGGATATGACCGAATGGGAAGGGCTTGTTGACCGGATCAGCAAGCTTGAAAGATCCGTGGAAATTGCGATTGTCGGTAAATATGTGGCGCTACATGATGCTTACCTCAGTGTGGTTGAATCCCTATCACATGCAGGTTTTGCTGCCAACGCTGACGTAAAGCTTCGCTGGGTAAATGCTGAGGAGATCACAGATGAGAATGTAGATGAGCTGCTTCATGGAATTGGTGGAATCTTAGTACCGGGTGGATTTGGTGATCGTGGTATTGAAGGTAAGGTTTCAGCTATTCGCTATGCCCGTGAGAAGAACATTCCGTTCTTCGGTATTTGCCTTGGTATGCAAGTATCCGTCATTGAGTATGCTCGTTCGGTCGTTGGTCTGACAGGTGCTAACAGCTCGGAGATTAACCCTTCTACAGAATATCCGGTCATTGATCTGCTTCCAGAGCAAAAAGATATCGAGGATCTCGGCGGTACGATGCGTCTTGGGTTGTATCCTTGCAAATTGCAGGAAGGTTCCCTTGCAGCTGCGTGCTATCAGGATGAGCTGGTCTATGAGAGACATCGTCATCGGTATGAATTTAACAATGAGTACCGTGAAGTGATTGAGAAGGCGGGCCTGCTTATCTCTGGTACAACTCCAGACGGACGCTTGGTGGAAATTGTTGAACTTCCAGGACATCCTTGGTTCCTGTCCGTTCAATTCCATCCGGAATTCATTTCCCGTCCGAACCGTCCGCAACCATTGTTCCGTGAATTTGTGAAGGCTTCCCTTACTCATTCCGAGAATATGTAATATAGAATTTATATAACCCTAAAGATCCCGTATACGGGATCTTTTTTTTATAATGCTGCTTGGATGCCGCTCCATTTATATGCAATATGGTTCAAGCAAGCAGGATTTAACTGAGCGAGGTAGAATCTTATATTTAACAACCTAAAAATCGCTGGATTAGGTATAATCATGTACGGCTTGCGTAGATTGATGCGGGAGGTAAGACTTTGAATAACAAAAAAGTATTGATAGTTGATGATCAGAATGGAATTCGTATTTTGCTCATGGAAGTGTTTAGCAGCGAAGGGTATACAACATACCAGGCCGCTAATGGCAAAATTGCACTGGAAATTGTTCAAAAGCATTCCCCAGATCTGGTTCTACTGGATATGAAAATTCCAGGAATGGATGGTCTGGAAATACTGAAGCATATCAAAGAGATGAACCCTGAAATCAAGGTCATTATGATGACCGCATATGGCGAGCTTGACATGATTAAAGAAGCTACCGAGCTTGGAGCACTAATGCATTTCACCAAACCGTTTGACATTGATGAGATGCGCATAGCGGTTAATATGCAGCTTGGCGGGGTAAAGAACGAATTATAGGATGTATAGGGTCCTGTCTTAACGGGCAGGATTTTTTGTGGTTTTCATGTAAATCGCATCGCTTTGCCAGCGCCCTGTCTTCTGCTAGAAGTCAAAATGGCAGGGCGTCTGTACAGCTTATTTATTTTTCAAACCTTTGTTTAGTATTTAACATCGGATGTGGTATAATAATGGCTGTATGTGATGTCGGCTAATAACCATAGACAAACAAAGACACTAGGAGGATTTAAACCATGCCATTAGTATCAATGACAGACATGTTAAACAAAGCGCTTAAAGGTCAATATGCAGTTGGTCAATTCAACATCAACAACCTTGAGTGGACTCAAGCTATTCTTGCTGCAGCAGAAGAAGAGAAATCTCCAGTAATTCTTGGAGTATCCGAAGGCGCAGCTCGACACATGGGCGGCTTCTATACTGTAGTAAAAATGGTTGAAGGCCTCATCCACGATATGAAAATTACCGTGCCTGTAGCCATCCATCTTGATCATGGTTCCAGCTTTGATAAATGTAAAGAAGCAATTGATGCAGGCTTCACTTCCGTTATGATCGACGGTTCCCACCATGCAATCGACGAGAATATCGAAATCACTAAAAAAGTGGTTGAGTATGCACATTCCAAAGGTGTTTCGGTTGAAGCTGAAGTTGGTATCGTAGGCGGACAAGAGGATGATGTTGTCGGTGAAGTAATGTACGCTAAACTTGACGACTGTGTTCGTATCGTTAACGAAACAGGTATCGATACACTTGCTCCAGCTCTTGGTTCCGTACATGGTCCTTACAAAGGCGAGCCTAACCTTGGCTTTGCTGAAATGGAAGAGATTCGTAACGCAACTACACTTCCACTTGTCCTTCATGGCGGTACAGGTATCCCGACTCATGACATCAAGAAAGCAATCTCCCTGGGTACTTCCAAGATTAACGTGAACACAGAGAACCAAATCTCGTTCACGAAGACAGTTCGTGAAGTGCTTGCAGCTAAACCAGATGTTTACGATCCACGTAAATATATCGTTCCAGGTCGTGATGCAATCAAAGCAACCGTTATCGGCAAAATCCGTGAGTTTGGTTCCAACAACCAAGCGTAAGTTCTTTGACATACGATTCAATTTAATAGATGAAATGGGAATCACACCGCATAGTCGGTGTTTTTCCATTTCATAATAAGTATTTTAAAGTTTAATGTATTTATATGATAATCCGCAGTGTTGCATTGCCATAAGAATTATTCAATTCGGCTAGAAGTGATTTCTAGGAGGACCCTTTACCTTATGGAAAAATTAATGATCAGTGGTGGAAGGCCACTCCAAGGCACAGTTACCATTAGCGGAGCTAAGAACAGTGCCATAGCGCTCATTCCGGCGGCAATCCTTGCCGAGTCGGAAGTTATTCTTGATAATCTACCTTTACTCAGCGATGTTGCTGTTTATTCCGAAATTCTGGAGGAACTCGGGGCTGCGGTATCTTGGGATGGCAATTCGATGAAGATCGACCCTTCTCATATTATTTCACTGCCTATGCCTAACGGGCCGGTGAAGAAGCTTCGCGCGTCTTATTATATGATGGGTGCCTTGCTAGGGCGATTCAAAGAAGCAACCATTGGATTACCAGGGGGCTGCAACTTTGAACCTCGGCCCATTGATCAGCATATCAAAGGATTTGAAGCTCTGGGAGCAACGGTAACGAATGAGCATGGCGCGATTCATCTTCATGCCAAAGAGCTCAAGGGTGCCAAAATTTATCTGGATGTTGTCAGTGTGGGAGCAACCATTAACATTATGCTGGCGGCCACAAGAGCCAAGGGCTCTACAATTATTGAAAATGCGGCTAAAGAGCCTGAGATTATAGATGTAGCAACACTTTTGAATTCCATGGGAGCATCGATTAAAGGTGCAGGAACTGAAACGATTCGTATTGAAGGCAAATCTGAGCTTCATGGCTGCAGACATTCCATTATTCCTGATCGCATTCAAGCGGGTACATATATGATTGCAGCTGCTGCAACTCGTGGCAATGTACTCATTGATAATGTCATCCCCAAGCATTTAGAGGCGTTGACGGCTAAGCTGATTGAAATGGGTGTTGGCATTGAGGAGCTTGATGAGAGCATTCGAGTGATCGGCAAACCAAGCTATGATCATGTGGATGTTAAAGCGTTGGTATATCCGGGTTTTGCAACCGACCTGCAGTCTCCAATGACCAGTCTGCTCACCCAGGCACAGGGAGTGAGTGTATTGAGCGATTTTGTGTATAGCAACCGCTTTAAGCATGTACCTGAGCTTATCCGAATGGGTGCTAGGATTCGAGTAGAAGGAAGATCTGCTATTATCGAAGGTCATGTACTGAATGCAGCCAAAGTGAAAGCGGCTGACCTGCGGGCAGGTGCTGCTCTTGTCATTGCTGGATTAACGGTTGAGGAAGGTGTCACCGAGGTTGGCGGTGTAGAGTTTATTGATCGTGGGTACGACAACTTAGTATCCAATCTACGCGAGCTGGGTGCCGATGTTTGGCGTCAGACACTATAGAGATATAACCGGATTTAAATTCGAAGAGATAAACATATTCAAGAATAGCCCTTGTTATCCGATCTATATTTTATATGAATATCTCTTCGAAAAATGGGTAAACCTATTCTAATACTGATTTCTTGCATAACAATGGCAATTATACCGCCAATAAGCTGCTTATTTGCATTCAGATAGGTAAATTCCGTACAATGGATGCTAAGCAGTGTTATTGAAGATGATCATTACTTAGTTTGCACACATACGACTGGACCGTCAGTCTTCCCATTTTACGGACTTATTAATTGAATAGGTGGTTATTGCATGGATCTACAAATTTCCGATCTGGAAGAAATGAAGCTGACTGACTTATACAAGTTAGCGAAGAAGTACCAGATCCCTTATTACGGCCAGCTGAAGAAGAAGGAACTGATCTTCGCTATTCTTCGAGCGCAGGCAGAACAAAGCGGCCTTATGTTCATGGAAGGTGTACTTGAAATCCTCCCAGAGGGTTATGGTTTTCTCCGCCCCATTAACTATTTGCCGAGCAAAGAAGATATTTATATATCTTCCTCACAAATTCGTAAGTTTGATTTAAGGACTGGGGATCTCGTATCCGGCAAGTGCCGTACCCCTAAAGAGAATGAAAGATATTTCGGATTGCTTCAGGTTAATGCCGTCAATGGTCAAAGTCCTGAGCTTGCGGCCGAAAGACTCCATTTTCCAGCCTTAACTCCTCTATACCCACAGAAAAAGCTAGTGCTTGAAACATCCCCAACGCATTTATCAACCCGTATTATGGATGTGCTTGCTCCCGTAGGATTGGGACAGCGCGGACTCATTGTTGCACCTCCCAAGGCGGGCAAGACACTCCTTCTGAAAGAGATAGCAAATAGCATTTCAACCAACAATCCGGAGATTGAATTGTTTGTACTGCTGATTGACGAACGTCCTGAGGAAGTGACGGATATGCAGCGTTCTGTTAAAGGGGAAGTTGTTGCCTCAACATTTGATGAGCTTCCGGAAAATCATATTAAAGTGGCTGAGCTTGTTCTCGAGCGTGCGCTTCGTCTGGTCGAGGCGAAGAAGGATGTTGTTATTTTGCTGGATAGCATTACGCGTCTTGCGCGTGCCTATAACCTGGTTATTCCGCCATCTGGACGGACACTCAGCGGTGGTATTGACCCGGCTGCATTCCATCGTCCGAAGCGTTTCTTTGGTTCTGCCCGGAATGTGGAAGAGGGAGGCAGTTTAACTATTCTAGCTACGGCACTAATTGACACAGGCTCACGTATGGACGACATTATATACGAGGAGTTCAAGGGTACAGGTAACATGGAATTGCATCTTGATCGCAAGCTTGCTGAACGCCGGATCTTCCCAGCTATCGATATTCGCCGTTCCGGTACACGCCGTGAGGAAGTACTGCTTACGAAGGATGAACTCGATGCGATTTGGGCTGTACGCAAGAATATGAATGAAAGTTATGACTTTGTGGAAGGCTTCCTTAAGAAGCTGCGCAATACCAAGACGAACGCGGAGTTCCTGGCATCACTGGATACGGCGGGCAATAGTGGTCAAGCACAACCCGGCAGCTCTTCTGGTTCAGGCACAAGCACTGCGCCGGCAAGACGCACCAACAGAACTTCAGCGGCATCTGCAACGACAACCTAATCGAAGCTCATAGCGAGTCTTTAACTACCATTTATTTGCATAGGCATTGCGTGGAGTAGAAGAGCGTGCTATAATCAACTTTGTGTTCTTAATAACTCTGGGTCCTTTAGCCGGCTCAGGGCAAGAAGAGGTGAAAGTCATGAATGAAGCGATTCAACCAAAATATCACGTAACTACTGCGACTTGCGCATGTGGTAACACGTTCGAAACGGGTTCTATTAAAGAATCTCTGCGTGTAGAGGTATGCTCTGCATGTCACCCGTTCTTCACTGGTAAACAGAAATTCTTGGATGCTGGTGGCCGTGTTGATAGATTTAAGAAAAAATACGGAATGTAATTTATATGAAGCTGACGGGCCTTCGTCAGCTTCATTTGTTTTTAACCTTCTGCCTGAACGGCAGAGGGTTTTATTTTTGTGCAGGCTGCTCTTCGGTACAAGAACGAGTAGAAGAGTCTTCTTATACAGGTGCAGCTGGAAAGTATTGCAGTCCGGTTGCATTTTGATACTGCATGCGATATACTTATTTTCACCGTGCTAGATGGGGAGGTAGCGGTGCCCTGTAACTCGCAATCCGCTATAGCGAGGTTGAATTCCTGTTAGAGGTTTTGCCGATGTGAGGCTGGTCCCTGCATGCAATGTTGACGGTTGGGTCCTCCGCAATGAGTACTTGTGAATCTGGTCAGGTCCGGAAGGAAGCAGCCATAAGCAAGACTACTCTTGTGCCGGAGGGTGGCCTAACCCGAGTTGTTATGCAGGGGTGCCGCTTGGATCGCAATTATCAATAACAGGTGCACGGTTCTTATTTGAATATAAATGTCTATTGTTCAAATAGATAATATAAGATAGTATATAGGTATCTTTGCATTAGAAATGCAAAGATTTTTTTGCGTTTAAACAACCGATTCCATTTCGTAATACTTTTAGCTGCTTTAATCAAGAGTCATACAGATTAAAATGATTTTAGTTTGTCTATATAGTTTCAAATTCAACTTTTTTTAATGAGTTATGAAATTGATTCAGCACTGACGAAAATACTTCTCATGTACTTTTAAAGTTTTGATTCAAGAGGGAATATAGTATAATGAAGCCACAAACAAAGGTCATGAGACATGTGGAAAGAGGGTAAAGCACAGTGGAACATATTGCGTTGTACCGTGCTTGGCGGCCTCAGTCGTTTCAAGACATGGTTGGGCAACAACATATCATTCAGACTTTGCAGAATGCCATACGTGAAGGGCGGATCTCGCATGCGTATCTGTTCAGTGGTCCGCGTGGAACAGGGAAGACAAGCGCAGCCAAAATACTTGCGAAGGCTGTCAACTGTGAACGGGGTCCTCGGGTAGAGCCTTGTAATGAGTGTGAAGCATGCCGGCGTATTACGTCCGGATCGGTTATGGATGTGCAGGAGATCGATGCTGCATCCAATCGCGGGGTAGAAGAGATTCGTGATTTACGCGAGAAAGTAAAGTATGCCCCTACCGAGGTCCGTCATAAGGTGTACATCATTGATGAAGTACACATGCTGACGACAGAAGCGTTTAACGCCTTGCTGAAGACACTGGAAGAACCGCCGCCGCACGTGATGTTTATACTTGCAACTACAGAGCCGCATCGGCTTCCTGCTACGATTATTTCTCGCTGTCAGCGGTTTGATTTTCGCAGGGTATCCCTGGAAGAGCAGACAGGGCGGCTTGCAGCGATTTGTAAAGAAGAAGGTATTACAGCAGAAGATGAAGCTCTTCAATATATTGCGCGTTTGTCTGATGGGGGTATGAGGGATGCGCTGAGCATTCTAGATCAAGTCTCTTCCTTTACAGGAGGACACGTCTCCTATCAGCAGACATTGGATATGACAGGGGGGCTTCCCTCAGAGAAGTTTGGTAAGCTGGCTGGTTTCCTCCTCAAAGGAGAAGTCGGTGATGTTCTGCAGACGGTTGAAGAATTTATGCAGGAAGGCAAGAGTGCGGACAAGAGTATGGAGAACCTTCTGTACTATTTCCGGGATTTGCTCCTGATCAAGATGGTGCCCAATGCAGATCGGATGACGGATCGGGTTCTTGATCCTGCCTCATTTAAGCCGATTGCAGATGCCTTTTCCAAAGAACAGTTGTTTTACGTGATTGATACGCTCAATCGATATCAAAGTGAAATGAAATACGCGGCTCAGCCCCAAACGCTGTTCGAAGTCGCATTGCTCAAATTGTGCAGTCTTCCCCAGGGTGGCGCTGCTGCATCGGTTTCCGCGGGACAGGAGTCCAGCGTGGATTCCTCAGAAATAGCTGCGATGAAGCGGCAAATTGCTGAGCTTGAGAAGAAGCTGGAGAAGGCGATGAAGAATGGCGGCGTTGGAGCTGCGAGTGCAGGACAGGGCTCAGGTAGTGGTTCTGCTCGATCGAATCAGCGTACAGCTGCGCCAAGAATATCGGGACCTGCCAAGCTCCCTCCTAACATGGAGCAGTACGTCGCTCAGAAGGGCAGCAAGGAGTTTACCGATATTGCGAGCAAATGGGGACAGATCCTTCAACGAGTCAAGGAAGAGAAAGTAACGGTGCATGCCTGGTTTGTTGATGGAGAGCCTGTATCTGCATTAGAGGATGCCGTGCTCGTCGCCTTTAAGAACAATATTCACCGTGAAACGACGGAGAAGCCGGCGAACAGAGAAGTGATCGAAGGTGTGCTTGAGCAGCAGCTGGGCAGACCGGTAAGGCTGGTGACGATGCTTCAGCGGGATTGGTTAACTGCGATTGAAGGTACGCAGGAGACGAAGAAGGAAGAGGAGTTCAAGCTGGAGCCTGAGCAGGATGGGAACCAGAAGGAGCCTTGGATTGATGAGGCAATCGAGCTTTTTGGTGAGAATTTGGTTATCATTAAGGAATAAGAGTGTATTACTTGATATTAATTTAAGGAGATGACACAGATGAACAATATGAATCAAATGATGAAGCAGGTCAAAAAAATGCAGGAGCAAATGCTCAAGGCTCAAGAGGAGCTTGGCACGAAGACTGTAGAAGGTTCTTCTGGCGGCGGGGTTGTAACGGCTGAAGTGAATGGTCACAAGAAACTGATCTCAATTACAATCAAGCCTGAAGCGGTAGATCCTGAAGATGTTGAAATGCTGCAAGATCTTGTTATGACTGCAGTGAACGATGCGATGAGCAAAGCTGATGAACTGGCTAACCAGGACATGGGCAAATTTACGAACGGTATGAAAATCCCTGGCTTGTTCTAATTTGAGCCAACAGAAGGAGAATTCTTAACTTGTATTATCCGGAACCGATTGCGAAGCTTATAGATGCTTTCACACGTTTGCCCGGCATCGGTCCCAAAACGGCCGCTCGCCTTGCCTTCCATGTACTGAACATGAAAGAAGATGATGTGATTGATTTTGCCAAAGCGCTGGTAAGTGTGAAACGGAATCTTCACTATTGTTCGGTGTGCTGTAATATTACGGATACGGATCCGTGCCGCATTTGTCAGGATAAGACGAGGGATACATCCGTGATCTGCGTTGTACAGGATCCTAAAGACCTCGTAGCTATGGAACGAACCAAAGAATTCAACGGTTATTATCATGTTCTGCAAGGAGCGATTTCTCCTATGGAAGGGATTGGACCGGATGATATCCGGCTGAAGGAATTGCTTACTCGCTTGAGTGATGAGCGGGTGAAGGAGCTTATCCTGGCGACGAACCCAAATATCGAAGGAGAAGCAACGGCAATGTATATCTCGAGACTGGTTAAACCATTTGAGATTGTTGTGAGCCGGATTGCTCATGGTCTGCCTGTAGGCGGGGATCTCGAATATGCAGATGAAGTAACATTATCTAAGGCGCTGGAAGGCCGCCGGCAATTGAACTAGATCATTTTATTAAGCGAACTGTACAGATGTAAGAAGCTCTGAGTCTCTGGGGCTTCTTTTTTTATGTGTTCTAAGTTTGTCCCTCTCGCGATATGTATGAAATAACGCATTAAGAGAATTGCGGACCGATGGAGATCCAGAAGGAGCTGAAGATTTGTTGACACCTGCGCTTGTGATTTCCTCGCAAGCCATTGAAATGCCTGTTTAATATGAGCAGCTGTTTCAAATTGTTCTTTCTGGATTCAAAAAAGGTTAAGGCCTAATTTCTCGGGAGGGGATGCAGAATGGTGATGGGTTGGATCAAAGCATGGGGTGCAAAGGATAGCAATGCAGCATTACAAGAGAAACGAATGGGTACGGAAATTTTGGATGACATCCAGACTGCGCATGAAGAATGGAAGCATGCACACCGTATGTTTGAAGAAGCTGTAGGGCAGGATCAGATCGATTATGCGATTTTTACACTTGAGGCTGCAGAGAGAAAATACCAGATGCAATTAAAAAGAGCGAAACAGGCTGGCTTGGATGGGAAGAGCCATTATGCTATTAAAGAGATCAGCGCAATAAGTCTGACAAAAGAAGCAGGAGGGGTATAGTGAAGAGTGTTATTCTATGGGGAGTGCTTTCCGTATCCTTGATTCTTATTCTTGTCATTCTATTTAGAAGAAAGATAGGTTTTAAGTGGATCAGTTCTTTTGGTGTTCATTTAGTGCTCGCAGCTCTGGGTATATATGTTGTTAACTACTCCGGATTAATTGGAGAGGTGAACATACCCATAAACCCTGCGACGATAGGTACGGTTACGGTGCTTGGACTGCCAGGAGTAGCTTTGCTTTACGGATTAAAAATCTCTTTATTTTAGTGTTGACTTTAAATGAAGTAATGTGGTACATTATATCTCGGCCCTTTTAAGAGCTAACTAAATTAATAAGTGTACACAACACACGAAAAATTAATTGAAAAAAACTCTTGACGACAAGGCGCCAAACATGATATATTATAAAGGTCGCTGAAACAAAGCGATGAAACAAAAAAAGAAATTTGATCTTTGAAAACTGAACAACGAGTGAGTGGCATTTTCTTTGAAAATGCTTAGCGAGATCATTCGGTACGCGTCGCAAGACCGTATGAATGATGGAGCAAAATAAAGAGAACATAATGTTCTCGT
>NZ_JBHTKX010000014.1:0-41731 GCF_042678545.1 Paenibacillus provencensis
ACTAAATCTGTTGTAAAATGATTCATAGGGAAGACCTCTCTCTGTGAATTTTGTGTGGTAACTCAATTCTACAAGAAAAGGTCTTCCTTTTGCATTTATTCATTTACACATAATATTTTATACTCTCCAATAAAGAATTAAAACATCTTAGTTAGTAAATAGTTATTTATTTAAATCATTAACAATGTTAAACTATTTCCAAATTTAAGTAGGTTATTACTCATAAGGAGATATTTTTATATGATACGTACTGGAATGAAGCGACCTTTAGATAACATGGGGAGAATAGTGATACCATCTGAAATTCGGGATACTCTTGATATCAGTATTGGTGATCCTTTAGAGCTCTTTATTGAAGGTGGGATAATATCAATAAAAAAATATAATCCAGGTTGTGAATTTTGTGGGAACGTCATAAAAGAATTTTATTATAAGAAAAAGTTCATTTGTAGAGAATGCGCTTTTGAACTTCAAAGCGTAAAAGAATTAAAAGGGACAAATGAACTTGTTACTTCACTGGAGATTGAGAGTGATATAGCAGTCGCTACAAACAAGCAAGAAAAAAAAAGTAAAATACGTCCGAGCACATTAATAATGGTCGAAAAATATATAGAATTAAATAATGCGATGCCTCATCTCAAGCAGATTGAAATAGCAGATATTTTAGGTGTTAAACAGGCAAGAGTATCCCAGTTGAAGAAGATTGCTGCAGACTACATTCAGAATAATGAGGATAAGATTCATAAGAAGGAGGAGATCCAAGAAACAGAAGGATCGGGCAGAAATACCATAGAATTTGATCTTTTTGGAGGATATGAACTAACAGATAAGGGCATCGTAAAACCTTGTATAAAAATCCAATCTGTAAATGATGAAACAAAAATTAAGAAAAGAACTCCTCGAAAAAAACTTATGTACATAATCAAAGAAATGAAGCGAAAGGAACCGTGGCTTACGCAAAAACAGATAGGAAAACGTCTTAATATAACAGCGGGTAGAGTATGGCAAATAATGCAGTTATTGAAGGAAGAAAAGAAAATCGTAACTGATGTAGATTTGGATTAGACGCTGATTCTGCAGCGTCTCTTTTTAATCGGTTGATGTTCTATAGATCAGATTCGCCATTGGATAAAACGTGATAATTAAAACAACTAACCAATCTATCACTTATAATAAAAATCATATATATATAAATTTTACAAATAATTTCCGTTGGCTTAAACTCTTAGCCAGACCTCCTAAATCTGCGATTAATGAACTCAATAAAAACCTGGATACTCAGTACCCAGAAGAAAAATAGTCGTTGCAAAGAAGAAAGAATTAAATAATATATTCTTATTCTTAATATAACAAAAAGTATGAACTGCATGGTTGTATAACTACCGGTTATCTTTCCTTCATTGTGAAGACGCGAAAATCCAGGGAAAATTGAAGAACCTGGTGGGGAGGCGTTCTATTAGGCGGGGGTTTATTTCAGTTATATGATGGAACGATTCAACATAAATTGATACAGCTCCATCAGATCAGGTATGTAGAGAATGTAATCGTCTACGATATCATCTGGAACCTTTTTTACCATACTGCTGATCATCGGTGGAGTATTGCTGATTACCAAAACAAAGCATACAGGAGCAGCTTCCACCTATGTCGATGTCATATTCATATTCCCTGAGTCCAGCATTCACTTCCTACCTTTATCGTGAATATTGTAGATGATTTTCGTGAAGATTTAGTAATTGATCGAAGGTTCATACTCAGATTTTGTGAAAGGATGATTTACCCTTGAAAAGCGTCAGTTGGCTTGACATTGTAGTTCCAGAGTACTTGGAAATCTTAGATCAAAAGCCGATAGATGAAGTACAAGATCTTTTTGATCTTGATATTCAATCAGGTCATTTTAGTGTTGTGAGAATTGAAAAAAGAGATTCATTTCTTACTTACTTAAATACTTATGCTTATCGTCTGAAATTGAATAAATTTGCTAGATTAAAGAAACTTGAACTATGGATTCACAGCAGATGTTTCCGAATTGATGAAGTAAGAGTACTTGAGGAAGTTATAGTAACAACAAACAGTGTAAGTATTGATAATACCGGTAAAGTTACAGTCGAATTTCAATGTATTACCGGTGAGTCAGTTAGTCCACAATATGTAAATGTTGAGATTGATTCATCTTTGAACGATCTGATTGAAGTAAGGTATCTTATACCAAAATTTACATACGACTTTGTTTCTTATTGGGATCAAAAAAAGAAAAGAACAATAGAGCGGTACGAAAAAAATCTTCATGGTGTACGCTTGAGAATGTCGGAAGATTCATATCGTAATTTTCTCAATGAATAACCGAAAATGCTGGGAAGTTGTAATTCAAAGTGAAGGTAATAATGTCAAACTGGAAAGGTTTGTGATTACATGTTAGGAATTATATTCGGAATAATCGGTTTTTGTTTATCAGTTGTACTCCGTAGGTCTAGTAGTAAAGCAGACAAAAAATATGCTGATTATATTGCAATTTTAAGTTGCGGTGTTATAGCTGGGAGCATTACCTTAATTTCAATTTAGTATAATAACATCTTTTAAACTGACAAGAGTCTGCTTCACAGATACCTAGAAATGTGCTAAATTTACTTTAGAAGCAAAACCATGAGAATGGATCACTGTGCGCCGGCCAAAGGTGCAGTGATCTATTTTTTTGTTCAGCCATCGTAAACTTTACCATGGGGATGTTGAATGGTTGAGGGACAAGAACTTAGTCCGATTGCTGATTAATAAGCTTATTATGTATATGATTGTACATTAATGGATAGTATAATAAGACATCCGTGAGAATTACCATAACATAGATGCCGCCTTCAAATGAGGGCGGTACTTTAAATTCGATTGGCCACAGTCTGAATTGAGGTGAAGCAATGAAATCGTCTGATCTAGAGAATCGATTGCTTAAACCTTAGACTACACGAGCAACAACTGATAAAGACAAATTGACTCTTAGTACGACTTTACATATAATAGAAGAAACGCTATATGAAGAGAAGAGCCATCCATAACGGATGGCTCTTTCTTGTTGTCATAGACATATGTACAAAATCCAACGTTTGTGAAGATGTTCTAAGACTTAAACTAAGTCTAATTACTATGTTGTTACCACCTAAGTTATTTAATTCTTCTTATATATGACCGTTTCTTGGATTCACTCAATACTTTTTCCCAAACTTCGTAATGTGATCGAAGTCTCCAAAGCATAACTATAATTTTGTCTTCCAGATGTTCATTATTGTTAAAAGGAACGTCCTCAAGTAGCTTAAGCAATTCTTCCTCTTTATCAAATGTTGCTCTGATTGAGTTAACCCTTTTTCGGGCAAGGTTTTCAAGTTCTGAAAGATACTTTAAATCATGCATTACTATTCCCCCATAATATAGTGCTTCGAAGAATAGTATTCCCTTGTTAGTTCAATTTAAACAGTCATTTAATGCGATTTATAGCATCCGCCCATGATGTTAATTGACACAAAATTCCCCCTATTAGCTCCGAAACAGAGATAGTTCTAAATTTCATCGAACCCCTTCTACGATTACCCGCAATCCTTTTGCAAACTTCACTATATACTTATTAGGTTGTGTCTGGCTTAAACTCTTAACCAGACCCCCTAAATCTGCGATTAATGAACTCAATAAAAACCTGGATACTCAGTACCCAGAAGAAAAATAGTCGTTGCAAAGAAGAAAGAATTAAATAATATATTCTTATTCTTAACATAACAAAAAGTATGAACTGCATGGTTGTATAACTACCGATTATCTTTCCTTCATTGTGAAGACGCGAAAAACTTCAACTCCCGGGAAAATTGAAGAACCGTCTTCAACAATTTAAGGAGGTAATATATATGGCTAATATTGTTGAGGTACGTTTGGCAGCATTTATTCCACAAGCATGGATCGATTACATGCGAACGTCTGAGGTTGTTGTTCAATTCAACGGTAATAACAGGGGGTTCACATACTATACGGAGAATCAGCCCGAACTCTCGAAAATGACTCAGCACGTTGTAGTTGGGGTACCGCCAACAAAGTGCGGATTTTGTACGCTAAGCCCCGTTTGATCGAAAAAAGGCCGGTATCCTGTACGCTAAGGATTACCGGCTTCGATTCTTCATTGAATAAGTGGTAACAATGCGTTTAGGCTGGCATTTCGCTTTTGATCGAATGTGTACTCGCCAAGAAAGTTGATATGTTCCCATCCTAAAGGCGAAATGTGGCTTAATAGATTTGCCTGAAGCGATCCTTTTTGATTCAAGAGTTTCGTTGCTTCTGTAAGATAAACTGTATTCCAGACACTTATTGCGTTGATCAGAATATTCAATGCGCTGGCCCGTTGTAGCTGATCTTGTAAGGCACGTTCACGTAATTCTCCGCGTTTTCCAAAGAAGAGTGCTCTGGCAAGAGCGTTCATTGCCTCGCCTTTATTTAGACCACGTTGGATGCGACGACGCATCGATTCGCTAGAGATGTAATCCAAAATAAAGATTGTCTTTTCGATCCGTCCCATTTCCCGTAGAGCTGTAGCTAGACTATTTTGTCTAGCATAAGATCCAAGTTTCCCCATGATAAGAGATCCAGAAACTTTCCCTTCTCGAATAGAGTGGGCTAAACGTAAAACGTCATCATAGTTCTCCCGAATGATCTTCGTATTGATACGACCGCGGAGTAGGTTTTCTATCTTTGGAAACTCACCTACCTTATCAAAAGAATATAACCTGGAATCAGACAAATCCCGAAGCCGTGGAGCAAACCGGAATCCGAGCAAATGACTTAAACCAAAGACTTGATCAGTGTAGCCGGCCGTATCCGTATAATGTTCTTCAATAGACAACTCAGATTCATGATGCAAAAGGCCATCGATGACATGCACCGCGTCACGAGCATTCGTATTGATGACTTTCGTATAGAACGAAGAAAATTGATCGCTGACGAATCGATAAATTGTTGTTCCTTTTCCTGAGCCATAATGCGGGTTCGCATCAGCATGTAGTGCCGAAACACCTACCTGAACACGCATACCATCTGATGAAGATGTGCTGCCGTCTCCCCAATAAGAAGCTAAAGCCAGCTTGTGATGAAAGTTTACCAGAGTGGCCTGTGCCCGATTCATGGCATCCTCATACATTCTCCATTGAGCTACGTTTGCCATTTGATGATACGAAATACCTGGAGTGGCCTCAGCCATTTTTGTCAGCCCTATGTTCGTTCCCATTGCCATTAGAGTGGCCATCACAATCGTTCTTTCTTCGGCTTTAGGTGGACGACCAGTAGAAGCATGAATAAACATTTCATCAAATCCAGTCCAGTTGGCCACATCCATAAGCAAATCAGTTAATTTGATACGGGGCAGCATGTCATAAAGAGATAAACTGAACGATCTGGCTTCATCCGGTACGTCTTTCTCCAACCGATCAACACGAAGTTTTTCTTTATCTATACTTACGCCTTCAAGCTCATGCAGATGATCCGATACCCATTGCAGACGCTTATATAACGCTTCGTATCTCTCCTGAAGATATTCTTCTGACGACAAGCTAACAGCAAGTCTGGTACCGGAGGTACGGGCAGTATCCCATTCTTGTTTAGATACCAGGTATTCATCAAAATCTTTATGCTGCTTACTTCCTACAACGGAAATATCTCCAGAACGAATATGATTACGCAGCTCTGTAAGAGCAGCCATCTCATAATAATGTCGATTGATTAAGCCATCCTCGTCATACACATGTTTTTGCCAACGATTCGGGATAAAGTCTAATGGTGCTCCATCTGGAACCTTACGTTTCCCTGAATTATTCATTTCACGAATGGTATCTAATGCGCGTAATAACGGTTCGGTTGACTGAGTAGAACGAAATTCTAGTGCTCGTAGAAGAGTAGGTGTATATTTTCGGAGATAAAAGAATCGATTCTCCAATAAATCCAAATAATCATAATCCATTGGCCGCGCCAATTTCTTTGCTTCTTCAACCGAAGCGACTATCTTTTCCCACGGCATAACCGCCTCTAAGGTTGCAAATGGATCAAGACCCTCGTTTCTAGCTCGGATCAGAGCTGCACCTAAATCCGCATAATGTATAACCTTTTCATTGACGGACTTTCCATTTTGTTTTTGTATTTCTTCTTGTGCTTTACGTCCCTTTGATTGCAATATCATAATCTGCCGGTCATGGATTTCAATCGCTTGGTCGATTAAATTTTGACTTACATTCAAAAGATAGGCGACTAGAATGGCGTATCTTTTTGTCTCGTTAAATCGTCGGAATGAATGTGGCTCGTATCTTGCTCCCAAACGGGCCAATTGTATGAATCGGTTAGGGTGGATCTCACCCGTGTTTATCGATAATTCAATTCCCCGAATATACTCCAGACGCTCAATCACTTTTAGAAATGCCTCTGGCGAGGATTGGCCAGGTACCTCCCGAAGCCATGCTAGAAGTGTTTTTCCGTTTTCTATAAATGGATCGATCAGCTTGTCTAATCTCAGCTTTTGCCAAATAGACAGGGAATTTGTTAGCTGTTTAAAAATCCTTTCCTCTGCTCGATGGCGGGTTTCCCAGACCAGCCTTTCAATTGTCGTCATAGCCGGGAGAATAATTTTTCTCTTTCGTAGTTCGTCCAGGACGGTGCGAATCAAATGTGTCGGATTTCCATTCTCCATTGCATAATGTAATAAAAATTGGGATGAACTACGGTATTCACGCGAAGAGAAATTACGATACCCATATTCCTGACGGATCTCTTCAAGATGTTCACGTCTGGTCGGGTCCCGTTGAGCATACAAAGGATAGACTTCCGGATCAACATCAATTTGCTTGGCTATGTAACGTAAGACAGTCTCAGGAATATCTTTCACATCAGACAATGACCAACCAGGGTATCTAAGAGTACATAATTGAACAGCGAAGCCCAAACGATTATGATCTCTTCGGTGCCTGTTGATGATTTCTATGTCATGTTGTGAAAAGGTATAGCAAGTAGCGAGTTCCCATTCACTCATGTCTGGACGAATCCTCATGAGTTCATTTCTTTCGTCTAGTGTTAGTAATTCTCTTCCTCTAACCGGCATAAACTGCTCATCCTTTCAGATTATTGCCAAGCTATTTTTTCTACTTCGGATTGCAAATCAGCTCGTGTTGCTTTGACGTAGATCATTGTTGTGTCTAAGCTGTCATGCCCCATAATTTGCGCTAACCGATGTAATGGGGTATTGTCGGCCATGACATAGCCGAATCGATGGCGCAAATCGTGAGCACTTAATCCTTCTAAGCGAGCTAATTTCATGTATTTTTGAATGAGATGTCGTAAAGCCCGTTCAGTTAAACGATCACCTGTTTTTTCTGAAGGGAATAGATACGGACTATCTGGAGACAAGTCCACCATATGTTTTTCCAAGATGGCCCGGCAAGTTGCATTTAGCGGTACTTCTCGTTGCTTGTTTCGTTTTCCTGATCGAACTGTAACCTGACCACTTCGTTTTCCAATGATTACATCACCAGGAGCAAGATCACAGATTTCCATCGTTCGTAGTCCCGTATGCAGCATTAAAGTAATGATCGTTTGATCTCGAATCGATCCACTATGCTCCACCGCAGCAATGAGAGCTGCTTCTTCTCTTTCGGTCATCTGCCGTGGGCTTGCCTTTTCTTCTGGTACCAACTTGACCGGCTTGGACGGATCGCGGCGAATTAAACCTTGAACTGAAGCCCACTCAAAAAATCGTTTCAACGTAATTAACCTACGGTTAATCGTGGCCGGTTTTAGCTTCATTTCCTTTTGCATCACATCGCGGTATCTTGTGATGGTGGGTGTTGCTACATCTTCCATACGAAATGGTATAATTTCTTCAGATACTTGTTCGCATTCAAACCATCCGATGAAATGTTTCAGATCCCCACCATACTCTTTAACTGTTTTTGGTTTCAAATCTTCCTCCGTTTCGAGCATATGTATAAAGTCAGCAATGACTTTTTCTCCTTGTTCTGAAATCCCGTTTCCTGTCATCTTGAGAACCCCCAAATTCTTGTCTTACATTAGCGGACATGATAATCTTATCTTAACGAGAACATTAGCGGACATCAATGGTTGGCTTTAAATATCAATCATGTCCACTAATATTAATTAGCGGACATTTCTCGGAGGAGAGTTTTCCTGGCCATCAGCAAGCGAGAATTAGGGGTAGTACCATCGTCGCTGACACCACCCGCAAAGTAGAATGTGTTTATCCACAAATGATATGTTAAAAAGCCGATTTTTCCTCAAGCAGGAACTATCGGCTTTTACTATTTTATGTCTTGCTTCTAGTGTCTGTGATGAACAAGAACGGTCACGATCAACTCTCCAAATAGCGATAGAGTGTAGTTTTGCTTATTCCCGTTTCTTCTTTGATTTGTGCAAGACTGTATTTTTTACTTTCGTACATACTAATTGCCCGTTTTACATTCTCGTCAGGTTTACGTGGACGGCCAGCCGTTATTCCGTTTTGCTTCGCCTCATATAATCCTTTTTTGGTATTCTCACTAATAACATCTCTTTGAAAGCTCAACAAGTGATTTACGCTATCATGAAACGAATAGCCAGTAGAATTTCGAGTGTCAATCCCTTCTCCGACAGATAAAAGATAAGCTTGCTTATCACTTATCTGATGTAACAAATCTGCAAGATGTCGAGTAGAATCAGCCAATGAGAATAATTTAGAAACTATAATCGTATCACCTGGTTGCAGTTCACTCATCATTTTTTTTAGTACGACTCTTTTTTTGGGGGACGAATGTTCCTCAGTAAATAGATGATCACAGTTTAAACTTGTCAAAATCTGATACTGAATGTGACACTGAATATCATCTGCATTTGGCCTCATGTAACCAATTAACATGACTTTCACTCCTAACTGCCCAAGCCTTAGTAGAAGCATACCACAAAAATAGTTCCAAAAAGGTTCCTTTTTGGGTCGTTCGATGATACAATGAATCTGCTCAACACGGAAAAAGACTTATATAAGTCTAAAAATAATAAAGATAAGGAGTGAGAGTAAACGTGCTTGAAAAGATGAAACGAGATTGGTTTTCCAATATTAGGGGTGATGTGCTTGCAGGAATTGTTGTCGCTTTAGCCCTCATTCCCGAAGCAATTGCCTTTTCGATTATTGCTGGAGTCGATCCTATGGTTGGTTTGTATGCATCTTTTTGTATTTCAGTCATTATCGCATTTGTAGGCGGTCGTTCAGGTATGATTTCTGCTGCAACAGGTGCAATGGCCCTTCTCATGGTGCCACTCGTAAAAGAACATGGTTTACAATATTTATTGGCTGCCACTATACTCACAGGGATTATCCAACTCATATTTGGTGTTTGTAAGGTTGCAAAACTAATGAAATTTATCCCTAGAGCCGTCATGATTGGATTTGTAAATGCGCTGGCCATTTTAATATTTATGGCGCAGGTTCCTCATTTCGTTGGAATATCGACTTTGACTTATCTATTTGTCGCTATTACTTTACTTATTGTATATGTAGTACCTAGATTTTTCAAAGCGATACCAGCCCCATTGATCGCTATTATTGTCTTAACAGCTGCTTCCATTTGGGGACAATTTGATTTAAGAACGGTTGGCGATCTAGGTAAAATTACGCAATCGCTGCCAACCTTCTTTATTCCTGACATTCCGTTTACCTTGGAAACGCTACAAATTATCTTTCCGTATTCAATCGCTTTAGCCATTGTTGGATTATTGGAATCATTGCTAACAGCCTCTATTGTTGATGATATGACAGGTACAGAAAGTAATAAACATCGAGAATCCAGAGGACAGGGTATTGCAAATATCGTAACCGGATTCTTTGGCGGCATGGCTGGATGTGCCATGATTGGCCAGTCTGTGATTAATGTCAAATCAGGAGGTCGAGGTAGACTATCAACCTTGATTGCAGGACTATTCTTATTATTCCTCATTCTTGTATTGGGTGAATTAGTAGTACAAATACCAATGCCTGTACTAGTTGGAATTATGATTATGGTATCGATCGGCACATTTGATTGGTCATCTTTCTCCTATTTGCGTAAAGCTCCCAAATCAGATGCTGTTGTCATGTTAACTACCGTGATTATTGTTGTTGCAACACATGACCTATCAAAAGGGGTTATTGCCGGAGTTATTCTTAGTGCGATCTTTTTTGTTGCCAAGATTTCTAAACTTGAGGTTAAGAGGCAACAGACTAGCGACAAGATCAAATATGATGTTACCGGGCAATTGTTTTTTGCTTCTGTAGAGGGCTTTGTTAACTCGTTCGACTTTACGATAGCAAAAAAAGATATCGTTATTGATTTTACAAATGCACATATTTGGGACGATTCTGCTGTAGGCGCGGTAGATAAAGTTGTCATCAAGTTTCGTGAAAATAATAATCATGTAACAGTCGTCGGACTCAACTCTTCTAGCAAAAAAATTATAGACAAACTAGCACTGTATCACGACACAAATGCGCAATTAAAAGCTCACTAACGAAAGGGAGATATGATGATGTATAAACGTATTTTACTAGCTGCTGACGGATCAAAATACTCAATTCGTGCGGCACAGGAAGCTGCTAAAATTGCATCTTTGGTTCCGGATTCCTCAGTAGAAATCTTGTTCGTGGAAGATATGTCCAAAATTAAGAACGAAGTGCTGCATTCACAAGATCATGAAGAATTAGAGTTGAAACGTCAACAAAAGTTGATGCCCGTAACAGAGCAACTTTCCACCCAAAATATCAATCATAAAACAAAGATTATTATCGGAGATCCTGGCCCAGCTATTGTAGAGTATGCAAACAATGAGAAAGTGGACTTGGTCATTATAGGAAGCCGTGGGCTAAATTCTTTACAGGAATTCGTTTTGGGTAGTGTCAGTCATAAAGTCGTTAAGAGAGTACAGTGCCCTGTTATGGTTGTAAAATAAAATAATGAGCAGTAATAAAAAGCAGCACTCTTATATGTAGTAGGGAGTGCTGCTTCTGTTTATGCTAAACATTAAAAAACATTGGCTCAATCTCTAAAAGTGTATTCAAAGCTGACAATTACTGATGCTCAATACGAATATAACGAGGTTAATAATCAATATCCAGTCTAGTTTTTATCTAGTTTGTGGGTGGTGTCAGCGACGCTGGTACTACCCCAATAAGCCGGTAATCCTTAGCGTACAGGATATCGGCCTTTTTTCGATCAAACGGGGCTTAGCGTACAAAATCCGCACTTTGTTGGCGGTACCCCTAGTTGATTTCAATAATAAAGAAATTAAGCATTTTAAATCCGTAGGCTCGACGACTGAAAGAACAGTTGATATTGAAACTGGAGAGGTACTCCGACAATTTACCGGCCATGCCTCTTCCGCTGGTCTTACTATTTCAAATCAGAGCATCTCTAGTACATCGGCTACTTTCAAGTTGCGAGCCAGTGCAGCTAACCCGCTAGTTAGCTCTGCTCCAACAATTGATTGGGAATATACAATTACTGTAACTAATACAGGTAAAGTAACCGTAAATGGCGCACACGATGGCTATCCAGCACATGAAATTTATAAGCGCGTAGACTACGGCACACCAACTCGTATTTATACGCATGATCCACGTGTAACTGGTGAGACGCCTGCGTCTCTAGCTCCTCCGATGGAACATTCGGTGAATAGGACAGTCTAAACATCCATAGTTATGACTACACTTCAGACAGTAAAGAGCCCCTTGTAAATAACAGGGGCTCTTTTTAAATTATTATATCAATTCTCTTTCATACTATGATAATAAACAATATAAATATTACTACTGAAATGATTATAAAAGGGATTTTGTTGAGTTTTTTTTGAGCTACCCAAGTACCGTAAGAACAAACAATAGCAATACTAGTGAAAAATAAAATAAATAGTGTCCCTTCAGGAGAAACCACAAAATTAAAATTAGATACACTAGAGAAACCAGTCAAAAAAGGTACTATTGTAATAGGAATGATTCCGACAAGGGCAAAAGCTAATGTCTGTGACCAAAAATTATATTTATTAATTGAACGAAGTAGTATTATACAAAGAAGAAAAAGTAGTATACCGACGGAAAAAAACGTAGGTGCTGTCCAGGTAAGTAATTTATTTATATCTTTAACCTTCTCTCCTTCTAAAACCCAAAGAGTTACTGAATAAACAAGCGGGCCAGTTAAGTAACTTACTATAGCAACCCAGATATAAAATAAAACTGATCGCTTCATCATGTTGCCTCCTCTTGAAATAATTAGATAGATAAACTCAAGCCTTCTCTTATAGTATATTTTTACATTTTGCTTGTCTAGCTATTCGACTAGTTAAAAAGCCACGATCTCGAATATCAAGATCATATTCATTTTAGACCATGAATAATGGGCCAGAAGGAACTACTAGCAGAAACTGTGGCTGAATAAGGAACCCTTCTTCTTTAACCTTTATGGAATTGCATTGTCCATTCTGAAAGTTACACCGATGAGGATTCCTTTTCATAATATAAACGTCTTATTTATATATTAAGTTGTGACAAGGGTTAGATTTATCTCACTATATTTCCTGGCAAAATACACAGCGCATAAACTATACCCCCTTAAAAAGAACAATCATCTTGTTCGTTTTTTTAAAAATAGTTCTTCTATGATCTGAAATGCATGGTTTCACTCTAACAACCATCCCTTTTTCTTATTGATCGTTAATGAGCAGCTCCAAATTCATTATTGGACATGTTTATCTTATCCAGTGATCTCTACCTTTTAGGTCGAAAATATAACAAATATATAACCGAGCGGAGTAACCTCTCTACTAGAAGATTTAACTTTTTTCCAAAGGAAAAGCCACTTCAATATGGAGTGGATTTTTTATTATAGGTAATGATTCATTAGATATTTTGAGCGGTACACTACCTCTTCATCTATGGTTCCAAATCTTACTGTGTTGAGATCGTATCCAAGATCATCATCCGGGATCTCTTGGATTAAATTCCTCCCATTTAACAACCTGTCTTAATAAAATTCCAGAACATTGATATTCATATTGCACAAAAATAAATTGTTTATGTAATTAAATGTAAGGAATCTGGAATAAATTTGATATATAATGGGAACAAATGTTCTTTTTTGGTTGTAAACTAGAAATTTATTTTTCCCTACATATTGATGATAAACAGATCTTGAGAGGAGTTGGATTAATGACAACAAGTCATCAAACACCGTATCAAAGATACAGACAAGAAATATACAGAATTGGTTGGAGAGTTCAATACCGTGCAAAAAAAATTAAAAACAACGAATTGCCTATCTTTGAAATTGACTCCAACAAAGATGACTTCACTTGCCAAACTGAAGATAGAGTTATAGTCATGCAACTAATCAACGACCTTCCAACAAATGGACAATATATTATTGAAAAAATTTATCTACAGGGATTCTCTGAAGCTGAGGTTGCGCAGCAGTTAAATATAAGTCAACAGGCGGTGAATAAATGGAAAAAGAAAATGTTGAGACACATATCACAGAAAGTGAGTTCATGGAACTAATTGTAGCAGCGAAAAATAAAGACTCCGAAGCAATTTTAAAGTTGGTTGAGCTATTCAAACCCGATATACAAAGGATAAGTCGATATACTTATCTTCCTCAGGAAGATGTTTGCTCAGAAATAATCGTAGAATTCCTTGAGTTTCTTAATAGTGAAGATTTCCGCAATAGCTAAAGATTTATATTAACATAGCCACTTTACGAGGCCACTAACTCAACGTCAGGTTGTTGCATTAAATAAAATCCGTACTATATTTTTTGAACTTCAAACCTTACTCGCAATTTAGGTAATAATAAAGGCAGGAACTCTATAATCAGAGTTTCTGCCTTTATTCGAGAGGAGCTACGATAAAGCTTTCGCAATGCTCTATAACACCCTATCCGGTTGAAACAGCTTAATTATGAAATCCTTTGCGCCAGCCTCTACAACCATTGGCTCCTGCCCCATTGCAGAGCACATTACAATTCTTGCTTCAGGAAAACTCCTTTTATTTCTCTGAGAGCTTGAATTCCTTCCATATCAGGCATCGTAATGTCCATATGCACAATATCCGGCTTATGAACACGGTATTGTTCAACTGCTTCCAATCCGTTTGAAGCTTCAGAAATTACTTCATACCCTCCTTTAGTCAGGAAGTCTCTTACCATCATCCTCATAGAAGCAGCGTCATCAGTAACAAGCATTATAGCCACTAATATTGTCACCTATACTGGTTAAAGAGAGCCAATGGAGACTCCCTTAACCAACTCTATCTTCACTGTGTTTGTATGAGTCTCCTTAAACGGAAAATCAAAGCAGCAGCTTCGGCCCGCGTTAAACTTTTCAGCGGACGGAACGTTCCATCCTCATTGCATTAGATTGCATCGAGGTTTTAGATACATCTATTATTAGGGGTAGTACCAGCGAAGCTGACACCACCCGCAAAGTAAATGGATATATATGTAATTTTATTATTCCGGGATAGAGCCAACATACCAATGTAGGCGTGCCTCCAAGTTTAAAAACTGATCAAAAATGGGAATATTGGATATCGGGACATACAATCGATCGCAGAGAGGGAAAAAAATGCTTCGTACAATAGCGGTAATGAATAACTTTGAGTTGGTTAAAAATGTACCATTAGATAAACTTCAAGACCCGGAAATTAAATGGTTTTGGGTTGATTTTGACATTCCAACTGAAGGAGAAGCTATTTTTTTGGATACCTATTTTCATTTTCATCCTTTAGCGATTGAAGACTGTCTTCATTTATTACAACGGCCCAAATTAGACCATTACGATGATGTACACTTTTTTGTGCTACATGCCATGAATCAGAAATCTTTGGCTGCAGAAGAGGTGGATTTATTTTTAGGAAAAAATTTTGTCGTTTCATTTCATCATAAAGAGTCCAAGGAAGTCAATGAAGTTTGGAATCGGATTACAGAAAAGAATTTAATCGAAAAAGGTCCTATGTTTGTAGCCTATTTAATCATGGATAAATTAGTGGATTATTATTTTCCGAGTTTGTACCAAATTGAAGACCACTTAAACGAAATTGAGAGCAGTATCAGGGACGACAGCATTCAAGAATTGATGGAGGAAGTATTCGACATTCGTTCGCATTTGCTAAAACTTCGAAGAACCATTTTTCCGATGCGGGATTTGCTTTACCGAATCATTAATTCGGATAAAGTTGATGGAATGAAAGAACAAATCGTTTACTTTACCGATATTTACGATCATTTGCTAAAGCTTTCCGAAATGATTGAGTCTAATCGGGAAATGACGGCAGATATGCGGGACAGCTATATTTCAATGAATTCAAACAGAATGAATACCATCATGAAGACGCTAACCGTGATGACAGCCATATTTATTCCGTTAACATTCATTGCGAGCATTTACGGTATGAATTTTGAGTATATGCCGGAACTGACCTGGCGTTGGGGTTATTTTGGGGTATTAGGGATTATGCTTTTTGTCGGTTCTTCTTTGTTAATTTGGTTTTGGCGCAAGGGCTGGTATAGATGAAATTGCATATTGAGAAGCTGGTGTTTATAAAATACCGGCTTCTCAATACGAATTAGTTATAACTTTACTGGATTGACTGAAAGAACGTATTGACTTTATTTTCGTCCCAATCCGTTTCCAGTCTGGATACTTCGCTCCCGCCTTTAAATGCAACCAGGCTTGGAATTGACTTGATTTTATAGGGATCCTTAAACTCCGGATAATATTTGACATTAGCTTTTACCCATTTAAGACCTGCTTCTGCTGCTGCCCTGGCAAACGTTTCCTCATACTTATTGCATTGCACGCAGTCTGGCGTATAAAAATATACAAACAGCAGCTCTTTCTGCTTGATCGTATCCGTCAACTGATCTGGCGACACTTCGCTAACTTCTTGCGTTTCTTGTGATGCACCTTTACCCAGATGGTACATGTACCAAGAACTACCCACTCCAGTTAACAGAATAAGCAGAAGCAACAGATAAAATCTATAGGAGATTTTTTTCTTCATACGTTCACTCCTCACCAAATCTATTCGATTTCTCTAATAACTTAGAAGTACTTCTTTTTCCAGAACCAGAGAGCTGTGATGGTCGTAATGGTTGCCGAGATAATCATAATGATACTGAATGCTGTCGGACTGTCCTGAAAAGGAAGCGCGACATTCATGCCGTAATAGGTACCGATCACCATAGGCAACGTGATCACAATGGTAATCGCGGTAAGCAGCTTTACGACATGGTTCAAATTATTGGAAATGATCGAACCGAAACCGTTCATAATGTTTCCTAAGATGGCAGTATAAATTTCAGACATTTTGATCGCTTGCTGGATTTCGACTTTTACCTCTTCAAGCAGGTCCTTGTCCTCCTCATACATTTTCAGATAACTGCCGTTCAAAAGCCGTCCAATCAACAATTTGTTGGTCTCGAGGGATGTAGAAAAATAGACAAGGCTCTTCTGTAATTCAAGCAGCGTTAACAGTTCATTGTTTTTCATGGAGCGCCGCAAGGACAGTTCCAACGCTTCCATTTTTCTGTTTATTTTCTTCAAGTACTGCAAATAGTAGAGCGAAGTCGAGGAAAGGATTTGCAGCACGAACCGTGTTCGCATATGCGTGTGGAAATGCTTCACCTTTCCTTGCAGAAACTCATTCATAACAGCGGTTTCTTCCAGACAAACCGTAACGAAATAATCCTCCATAATCAAGATGCCAAGCGGAACAGTCGTATAGATATCCTTGCCTCCATTGATGTGAAGGGGGATATCCACAAAAAGCATAACCCGGTTTTCTTCCATGTCGATGCGTCCGATTTCTTCGTCATCGAGGGCATCGTGCAGAAACTCAAGATCAATGTTCAACTCGGTGACCAATTTTTGCTTTTCTTGTTCAGAAGGATTGGTGAGGTGAATCCAACATCCTTTTTCAAATTGATGGATCTCCTTCGTAAATCCGGAAGCGTCAGTTTTAAATATTTTCAACATGGATCTCATCCTTTCGACTGTCTAAGATAAATTCGGCGGCTTTGTAAGCACAAAAAAGCTCTCCCTGTAATCAGAGAGAGCCGAGGAATCGGAGTCGACCATGTCGCTTACGCATGTCAAATAAGCATACTTAATTACACTCGTCCAAATGAAATTGACGAATGAAAATTAGGCATTGAGAACATGCAGGAGCGCCAGATCGGCAGCTTCTCTGTACAGGATATTCATTGCAGTTGCACATTCGACTACTCGGACCACCACTGTCCATGCATGTTCCCCCCTTTCAAAATGAAAAACCCTCTAGTTGTTACCTAGAGGGTTAATTAAGCGCACAAAAACAGCACCTTTGTTCCCTCTAGTTGAGTTTTGGCACTATACAACGTAAAGAGCATTGCTCTTAGCCACGTTAAGAAGAGCCTTAATCCGGCAATTCCTGTTCTACCCATTGGCATCTTTCGATATTTCCGGGCAGTGGCCTATGTTTGTATAGGAGCCTCACCTAACAAGG
Source organism: Paenibacillus provencensis (assembly GCF_042678545.1). Lineage (NCBI taxonomy): Bacteria > Bacillati > Bacillota > Bacilli > Caryophanales > Paenibacillaceae > Paenibacillus > Paenibacillus provencensis. The sequence goes on from NZ_JBHTKX010000014.1 coordinate 17,561, forward strand.
ACTTATGATCAACACAAACATAGTACTCCTGGCACAATTTATTGTCAATAACTAAATTGACACAACTTCTAATAACACTTTTATTCGGTATTCTTGATTTAGTGTCGGCTTATGCCCATCACTCACAAGGAAAAGATAGCTTCACGCTAATGTTCCGTTTTTATTTTTGTAAATCGAACTTCGAGCTTTTAGTGATTCATATTGTCTAAAATATACAGTTTCGATATACTGATTTCAACTACTTTGTTCCGATACTGACCATTTTAGGAACTTTTTTCGGAGGGTATCATATGAAGCGAAATTGGGAGCTGGAGGAGTTAATTGAGCATTTCACATTTCTTCCAAATGAAATGCAGCAAGTCGGCAATAAGTCGGGGGAGACTCGGTTGGGGTTTGCTGTTCTGTTTAAGTTTTTCCAATATGAAGCGCGATTCCCATTCCATAAATTCGAAGTGCCCAAAGCAGTCATTCAATACATAGCAAAGCAGATCGAGGCACCGGCAGAGCTGTATGCACAATACGATTGGGCCGGTCGCTCCATCACCTACCATCGAACACAAATCAGGGAGTTCTTTGGCTTTCGTGAGGATACCATCAATGATGCTGAAGAGGTAATCGATTGGCTATGCAAAAGTGTGTTATTCCAGGATCACGACTTCGAACATTTGGTTGAGACCGTATACCGGCGATTTCGGGATATGAAAGTTGTACCGCCTACGGCTGATCGCATCGAGCGACTTATCAGAACCGCAATCCGAACATATGAGGAACAATTTTTCCAAGCCACACTGGAAAAACTGCCTACGGCGTCTTTGTCTAAATTGGATTCACTTGTAGATAATATCGCATTTCTGGATGAAGACCAGGGCGGTTCAAGCAGCGACGAGGGACTTCTTTCTTTTCAAGAGCTGAAGGCCGATCCGGGCAAACCAGGTGTCGAAAGTGTGTTAAGAGAAGTAAGCAAGCTGCAAACGATTCGAAATCTGGAACTTCCGGATGATCTGTTTCGTGAAATCCCTCTTAAAGTTTTGACCAAGTATCGGCAGCGGACTGCGACAGAGGATCTTCGAGAACTGCGGCGGCATCCTGATCCGATCCGCTATACACTTTTATCGGCTTTCTTTTGGCTACGGAGCATGGAGATTACGGACAACCTGATCGAGCTGCTTATTCAAATTGTTCATCGTATTGGTGTTCGGGCGGAGAGAAAAGTTGAAAAGGAAATTTTGAATGACTTACGCAAGGTAAGCAATAAGTACGGCATTTTATTTAACTTGGCGCAATCTGCTGTTAATAATCCTGACGGAATCATTCGAGAAGTCATATATCCGGTCGTCAACCAGCAAACGTTGCAGGATCTCGTGAAAGAATTCAAACACACCGGCCCAGCCTACCGGGAAAAGATTCATACGATTATTAGGGCCTCATACAGCAGCCATTATCGCCGTATGGTTCCCGAAATTTTAGGCATTCTCGAATTTCGTTCGAATAACGAGGTTCACCAACCTGTGATTCGCGCCTTGGAGATGGTGAAAAAATATGCGGATACCGGGCTTCACTATTTGCCACTCACCGAAGATATTCCGATTGATGGAGTTATTCGCAGCGTTAATAAGGAAATAATCATTGAAAAGGACGAAAAAGGCCAAGAACGAATTAACAGGATGAACTATGAAATTAGTGCGTTACAGGCTTTAAGGGAAAAACTTCGCTGCAAGGAAATTTGGGTGAGTGGTGCGAATCGGTACCGGAATCCGGACGAAGATTTGCCTATAGATTTTGAAGAACGACGAGAAGAAAATTACAAGGCTCTAAAACAACCTCTAGATGCTGAAGCCTTCATTTCAACGTTAAAGCAAGCCATGAAAGAAGGCTTGGAAAAGCTCGATACCGGCCTCCCGAAAAACGACAAAGTTCGGATCACGGAGAAAGGAAATGGTTGGATTAGTCTGTCTCCGTTAGAACCACAAGCGGAACCAATCAATCTGTCACGTTTGAAAACTGAGATGCTTCGACGATGGCCAATGACGAGCCTCTTGGATATTTTAAAAGAGGCAGATCTCCGCGTCGGCTTTACGGAGAAATTCAGGACGGTCGCTGTTCGTGAGGCGCTAGGACGGGACACGCTACAAAAGAGACTGATTCTATCCCTATACGGCCTTGGAACGAATGCTGGTTTAAAACGTGTGAGTGCCGGTGAGCATGGTGAATCATACAAAGATTTACTTTACGTTCGCCGCAAATTTATCCATAAAGATAATCTTCGTAATGCTATTTCAGAAGTGGTAAATGCTATTTTCCGGGTAAAGATGCAAGATGTTTGGGGTGATGCTACTACGTCATGTGCATCAGATTCTAAAAAGTTCGGCGCATGGGATCAAAACCTTATGACGGAATGGCATATCCGATACCGTGGCCGCGGCGTAATGATTTACTGGCACGTTGATAAAAACTCGACGTGCATCTATTCGCAGCTCAAATCATGTTCCTCATCTGAAGTCGCTGCGATGATGGATGGATTGCTGCGTCACTGTACCGAAATGGAAGTGGAAAAAAATTACGTAGATTCACATGGCCAGAGCGAGGTAGCCTTCGCATTTTGTTACCTTTTGGGCTTTCAGCTCATGCCGAGGCTTAAAGCGATTCATTCGCAAAAGCTATACAGACCTGAATCAGGCATGACCGAAGCCTACCCAAACTTGCAGCCGGTCTTGACACGTCCGATTAATTGGGAACTGATTCGTCAGCAGTACGATCAGATGATGAAGTATGCAACAGCGCTTCGCCTCGGTACTGCCGAGACGGAGGCAATCTTGAAAAGATTTACCCGGAATAATCTAAAACATCCGACATATCAAGCGTTGGGAGAACTCGGTAAGGCGGTTAAAACGATATTCCTGTGTGATTACCTCCATTCAGAGGAGTTGCGCCGAGAAATCAACGCAGGTCTAAATGTTGTTGAGAATTGGAATTCGGCAAACAGTTTCATTTTTTACGGCAAAGGTGGGGAAATAGCCACCAACCGTTTAGAAGACCAGGAGTTGTCCGTGTTATCTCTCCATCTGGTGCAAAACTGCTTGGTATACATCAATACCATTATGCTGCAAAGTATTTTATCTGACCGGAAATGGTTCGACTTGATGACCCCAGAAGATTTCCGAGCGCTTACGCCGCTGATCTATACGCACGTAAACCCTTACGGTACGTTCCGATTGAACATGAGTGAGCGCTTGCCTTTGGAAGAAGGTGTTATTGCGTGACCGAGAAACGCACTTCACCGAAACGAAAAGCAAAGGAATTGTCCAAATATCTCCGGGGGGAACGGCCTGATTATGCCTATCTCAAAAGTTTATTCCAGCATCTCCGGTCGGAGCTAGAAGTTGAGATTCCGAAAACAACAAAAAAGCTTCCCTATGTCCCTACGGAAGAGGAGCTTAAACGGTACTATGATGTGGTTTGGCAGGTTAAAAATTTTCAGGATATGATGATCGTCAAAACGCTACTTTATACCGGTGTTCGTGTGAGTGAGCTTATCAATATCAAACTTTCCGATATAGACTTTCATTACTGTCAGATCCGGATTAACAAGGGCAAGGGGAGCAAGGATCGCATTGTTCCATTCCCTCAATCGTTCAAAGAAATGTTGGCCATGCACGCTGATTCAATGAAAAAGAAGCAGGCGGTTTACCTGTTCGAATCATCGTGGAAGAAAAAATATACGGATCGGGGAATACGAAAGATTCTGGCCAAATATTCGGAAGAAGCTGGTCTTATACAAAATCTATCGCCGCATAAGCTGCGACATTTCCTTTTGACCTGGCTTAAAAAGCAGGGAATCGATGACGCACTTATACAGCCATATTCGGGCCACGAAAGCCGTAAGTCGTTGGAGGTCTATTCAAAGCTGGCGATCACCGATGCACAGCAGGAGTATAATGTGGTTATCAATAAATTTCCCATTTAATTACATCTACTTTGCGGGTGGTGGCAGCTTCGCTGGTACTACCCCTATTACTTAGATAATCATCTAATCGGTAATCGATACAAGTTCTTGTCCTTGGCTCGGGACAAGAACTTGTATCGATAAAATAAAAAAGCCGCTTAATAAGCGACTTTCGATGTCTTGTCCCTCGACAAACAGCTGTTCAATTATCCTTAACGGGCATAAGATCAGGAAAAGCGACTTTCGATGTCTTGTCCCTCGACAAACAGCTGTTCAATTATCCTTAACGGGCATAAGATCAGGAAATCGACCTTTTATTAAATCTAGATGTGTTTTGTCGTAAGTCAAAATGCCAACCTCCTGCAGTAAGTACTCACTTTTTACAGCAAATGGTATAAGATGAATAGTTAGCATGTACTCATTATCTACTATAATTCGAGTTCCTCTGATATCAGAAAATTCTTTAGTCGCAACACGCTTTCCACTTATCTTTCCTTTGATTTTTTTGATGACTGAATTTGATTTTTCCCCATGTCCTATATAGATCAATGAATTTTTGGAGATTGCTTCAATTAAAGCCAAAAGGCTATATTCACTCTCCTCTAACATGTACAAATTATCAGTAATAATAACGACTTCTCTAGGTTTCTTTTGAGTTAGAGAACGTAGAATATCTTGGTATTCTTGGTACATCAAAAGGCGTTCTGTAAAACAACTGCTGTGGATCTGCTCTATGTCTATACTTGAACTCTGGAGATGAGTTGTAAACACAGATCGCTTATCCTCTAAAGTTTGTATGGCATACTCCTCTTCAGGATACCATTTAAAGAAAGTGGATTCTTTACGTTGAAAAAACTGCCTCGTATCATATATTTCATCAAATGATTTAGGGTGACTTTTCATTTGTTCTTTAAGACAATTGTAATACAATTCTTTATTATCGTCGTTTCCAAGTTCGAAAACAATATTCTTATTGTCATGGGAGTAGTAAACATGGGCTGGCAATTGATCGTACACCCGGTCATAGTCCTCTATAGTAATAACCCGGTACAATTCATCACTACCAACAGTTTCATCTCCCATATATCTGTCACGGCTATCCCTAACCCTTATATTATACAACTCTTTAATTTCATGTTCGTTTTTGGCAAGAAAATCTCCAGATATATCTTCTATGTTATTTAGGTAAACCATACATTTAGATTTGTTTTTCAACTTGGACCTGTACGTGCTCTCTTCTTTAACAATTTCTCCAGTGAGCATATTGAAGTAGACATTATCCATATAATCCGGTTCAATTCTTATGGATTTTAAATCGAGCAGAACCTTCCTTCCCGCAGCAGATAGGGAGATCTCCCTCCCTACGTGGGTAATGTAATCAGCTACGCCCAGCTCCAAGAGAATTTTGTCAAGATAGTCTTTATCAACGCCAAGCACTTCACGTATCTCCTCATAGTTCGTCCATTTCTCAGCAATAAGGCGGAGAACAACTTCATGAGCCAAGGGAAGATGATACTCCCTGCGAGTAGTGATATTCAACTTCATACGAACGTAAGGAATGCCGATCGTAATCGTCTTCAAATACCGTAGACCGTCTATTTGTGGAGGGATTTTAGTTTTCAAATTTAGAATGTAATCATTTTCTCGCATGACTTGGCTCCTTGTATTCAATAATCTCACAGCCGTCTGTTTGAGACATATAACGCTCAATTTCTGGAAGTTTGTTTGTAGGTTGTCGATTTAGCATGAAATGATCCTTATCTCCAACTATGACTAATAGCCTTCGTGCCCTGGACAATGCTACATTGATTCTCTGCGCTGACTTCTGAAATCCAATATCATTATTTTTGTTGCTCCGGACGGTACTAAAAATGACAATGTCTTTGTCTTTTCCTTGATATGCATCGACCGTATTCACCTCAATATTGCTGATATTTCTAAAGTCAGCCCTTGCGACAAAATCTCTTATAATAGACTTTTGATAGCTGTAACCTGTAATTACTGCGATTTCATATTTACGGGAGGCCTCTTCTTTATCAAACTCCCAAAGCATTTGTTTAATAACTTGCATTTCTTTCTCATTTTTATAGGTATTTCTATCTTCATTTGACTTATGCCTTATTTCTCTCCGATTCCATTCCTTACTCGTACTTACCCATATCAATTGTTTTCCTTGATACAATTTTAGTTCATGAGTCCGTTCTTCATTGGGAATCCCAGTCTGAATCTCATTACCATAAAACACTCTACTAATCATATTACCGATAGTTTGGTGCATCCGGTACTGAGTCGTTAAGCGGATTCGGTTGGATTTTGGAAAGTTATCATAGAGACGTTTAAACATACCATTCTCAAAATCTTCTTGTTTTCCATGTGAAGTTAGCTTTATGGCATCTGTATTGAGTACAGGAGGTAATTGTTGATGATCTCCAACTAAGATCAACCGACTTCCCTTAAGGAGCGGTATAAGAAGTTCTGGTACACTCGCTTTCGCTCCTTCATCAACAATGACATAATCAAAATTCATATTCCGTGTAGAGGGATTTGAATTAAAACCGGTACAGGTACCCGCGACAATGGTTGCATTTTCAATTAGTCGTGATTCTGAATCACTGGCAATTCCAAGACGCTTTACCCAGTTATCTTGAATAATAGCAGTTCGTATAATCCGCTGCTTTTCTGGTTCATCCTGATATCTGGACTCGAATTGCTGAATTAGTAACTCTTCCTCCTCTGAACGGCTTGTTTTAGAGTACATATCAACGTATCGCTTTAGCTCATCCGGATCAATTCCATACTGCGTGGTTAGATCAATCATCTTCCGGTTAGAGGCATCTTTTGTTTCCTTAGACCATATGTTTCTGACGTTTGAGACACTGTATTTGTCCCGAATAGCTGGCAAGATATTCTCATCTTGACCAATCCGGACTGCTTTCGTTTTAAAATCTTGTGGAAAGTTTAACCCTTCCAATACATTGTCAACAGCGGTATGTGACTGTGACACAATTAGAATTTTAAAATTTTCCTGTGATATATCTGCATTATTACGGTGTAAAATCTGATTCACAAACTCGCGAATTACTGTCGTTTTCCCTGTTCCAGGAGGACCCTGTATGACTGCAATCGAGGATGTATTCAAGGCCACTTTTACTGATTCTTTTTGGTTGGCATCTAATCTCTTATTGAAGAAGTCGATGTTATTGAAACTACCTATAGATTTAGGGCTTTCAAAACCTAAAATAATATCCCTTAAGTTCTCATTGCATATGGCCTCATCGTTATTCAACGCACGGATAGCGCTCATTTGCTTATCAATTAATTTAGTTTTTAATCGATAGTCTTCAACAAGTTTCCCTGAACGTGGAATCCCATTGATTTTTTTCGATGATTCAACTACAAGATACACTGTCTCGTCCTGATAAGTGATTTCCTTGAACTTTCCGATCTTCACTGGCTTTGTTCTATACTTTCGATCAGGATCCTCTAGTTTGGGATCAAATATGATGGTTGTTTCATTTGTAAATCCAAAACTTTCCACCGTTGAATCCTGCAATTCGAACTCCATCGTATGATCCTCTGCATTATAGCTATAGCTCATATAGTCAAAACTTTTTGCAGCTGAAACTAGTAACTCTTTCTCGTTTTCGAGATAGTCTGTCCAGATTCCAAAGAACTTTTCAAACTCATTTTGCTTACTCGCATCTGATTGATACTCGATCCGATGATCCACGAGATCACTTACAACTTCGTAGGTCTGGAAATCCATCTGTGTAGCTTGATTTATTGAATGGCTAAATATAGCTTTACCAGCTATACGCAAGTACTTTTTCTCATAACGCGACCGATCAGTCTGTTTGAGAAATTTAATGTCATTAAGAAGAAAATATTCGTCGTATTCCTTGTACAAGCCCTTCAAAAGGTATCCGTTCGTTGAGAAAAACGACACTTCATCTCCATCTTCCAACCTGCCACTTTTGATTCTGGATTCAACGAACCCATAGATATCTTTTTCAAACCACTTATTTAAGTATTGATCAATAAATTCACTGAGTTTGACGTTCTTTGGTACAAATTTTTGTCTTTTGGCCTGCTCGAGCAAATCGAAAGGGAATTTAATCGAGAACTTTGTAACCGACATAAGGTCCCCGATTATCTGAGCTAAATCTCGTTTTAAGTCTGTGATAGTTTCATATCTTGCTTCTAGATCAGATTCGACAGCTTTTATCAGGATGTTCTTTAAGGGTGGCGTAATGTCGGAACTCTGTGAAATAGATATCTGTAGCTTTTCAGGCAAACCGGGTACACATCCAGTCAAGAGAAAATAGATGGAGGCCCCTAAAGAGTAAATGTCGCTTTGAAAAGAAGCATTTTCTGGATGATACCCCACTTCTGGAGCTGAATAATGATTTGAACCAAATTTATAAGTGGTTTCACCCGTCACCATCCCCTTGATCTTCGAAAGCCCAAAGTCAATTAGCTTCGCTTGTCTGTGATCGACGATCATTATATTAGATGGTTTGATATCTCTATGTAATATAGCTTTGCTGTGAGCAGCCTCAACAGCATCAATAAGCTGCAAGATAATTCTAATCTTGTCCGTATAATCAATCAATGATCGGTCTACTGTCTGAAGGTTTTCGCCGCTAATATGCTCAAGAAAAATTCGTCCCTTTTTGCCACCGTTCTCACCAGGTAAAAATCCAAAGTCATACATTTCAATGATATGATTATGACGTAGCCGGCGTAATGCGCCTACTTCTCTTTCAAATAAAAGGCTCGTATAGCGATCCAAATTTCCTTTTGTTTCTTTTAAAACAATATACCGCTCCTGTTCTTCGTCATAAAACTTTGTAATCAACGAAAATTCAGTTTCAGCAATTTGTTCTAAACGAAGCAGTGAATTAACTTCCATTGACACCCCTCTTTTCTGGATCTTTTTACCTATATTATATCATAACAATCCGAACGGAACGTGTGTTTGGTAAGGGAATTATGTATGACGTAATACGATGTTACCGTCAACGGAATATTTAAATAAAAAACATGCCTATAAAAATTAACCGACATGCAGGAATACGCTATAATTTGTTATATGAACTACATAATCTGATTGGATGTGACACTTGCTTTGTTTACCAAGACCAAGATCTTTATTAGCTCAGTTGCACAAGATACTCTTAGCCGTCTTCGGGGAAATATGTGGGAGATTTTGAGAGAGCTCGGCCACGAGCCCATGCTCTTTGAACGAAATTTTGGGGCATGGGATTCTCATAGTAACCCAGTACAAAAGTGTATCGAATGTGTTAGGGAATGTGATGCCTTTTTGCTCTTCATTAGCAACAAGGCCGGCACTTTCTACGAACAATCGCAGCGTACTGTAACGCATATGGAGCTGATTGAAGCATGTAACAAACGCAAAACAGTTCTCGTTTTTGTGGATAGTGCCATTAAAACTGAATATTTCTCCAAGGCTAAGGGAATTATTGAGGAATACGAAAAGGCCCATATAGCAGAGACCTCCTCATACCCAACGGCTGGAGAAATTGTCGTTGCACTTCGCCAGACTGATTTATTTTCCCACGTGGACCCATATGTATGGTTTTTCATCCATGACATCGTTAAAAGAGGGATCTACTTTGAGAGTATTGATCTAGCTGTAGCTCCAGATTGGAAGGGTTATTTCAGCGATCTGTTACGGAGAGGAATCCGGCTTATGCCTTTCAAAGACACAATTGAAACGAATGAGCAGCAGCTGGAATTATATGATCAATTTTATGATACCCTGTCCAGGGCAATTCCATGTATGAGTATTGCTGAGATCCACAACGTTCAGTCACTTCTGGAGTCATTTAAAGTCTCAGTTACGGGTAATGTCGTTGAACATGACTATGGATTTGTAAAAGAGCCTGTGGGTTCTTATGATAATTGCTCGGCCGTAACGCTGTACAAGTTTCAACATGACCGTATGGTGTTATTAGGGAGGACGGGAAATGCTACGGGAGAAGAGTATTATCTGATGGACAACCAAGATTCTTACGTCGTTCTTACGTACAGTAATCTTGGAGACCGGATATTCTTCAAGGAAGCAAACTGCACCTTTTATTATTGCCTCCGACTCCCAAATCATGTAATGAGCTTCCACCTACCGTGCGACCCTGAGTGGAATACTGAAAAGTTCATGTCTTCCAAAGACAGCGTGATACGTGCTATAATGAACAATAATGCACTGGCTTTCGATCTTGTGCGAATGTTAATAGGAGGGTTGCAACATGCCGAAAACTAAAGTATATGTATCAATCAATGGTGTTGTATCCGAGGCAGTAGGTAGTCAGCCAAAGGACGCTTTACTATTTGCAATTTCTCCGAAAACGGCTGCACAAATCATCTCGGAGCAGCGGACTCATCGTCGGAGAAATAGCGAATTACTGAAAGAACGACTTGATGAAGTTTTTAAACGATAAATTTTTACCGGTGAAGCACATCACTTGTCCCCTATGGACTTTGTGACGTGCTTTTTTTTCATTACATGATCACATAAAAAACCAGATACCCATTAGAGGGTAATCTGGCTCTTCTCGTTTGCAGTGATTACTCACCCACAATTCCGTCACCATCACCATCTCGCATAAATTCAAAAAGCCAATGCTCACTAGTAATTGGCATACTGAAGCCGGCTGCTTTTGCTTCTTTTATGGTCACAATTCCATTGCCGTTTGTGTCGATACTGGCAATGGATTTATTTGTATCCACTGGATCATACTCAGTAATTTTTGTTAAACCGAGTGATTCATTGATTTCGTCAGGGTTCGCATTTTCGAATGTATCAATGATTTCATTACCCTTCACGGTATAGATATATTGATAACTTGAAGGAATCTGGGTTTCAGTGTTCGGATAAGTGATGATCGCTTCAAAATTAGTTGCTCCACCTGCGCTACGAATTACTTCTTCCATATATGCTTGGTCACCATGACGATTGAGTGTACTATTTTGCGGAGTAATGTTGTACGCATTTGATACCCCACCCAAAGAATCAGCAATAATGTGTCCTTCATCTAAGCTGTCACTTTCGACACCAGGTACTTTTGCCTCATCGTTATAGTATCTACCATTTGATAAGACGGGTTCGTTACGGTCATCTTGTAGGACTATTTCGTCTGCAATCACTCGTATTAATTGGCCGTGTTCATTAGTAAATGCCCAATATTCTCTATTCCCATAGCCAATGTCAACGATAGCATTTGGTTTGCGAAATCCAGACAAATCACCACCGTCTATTTCAATGAGCTCATACTTCGAAAAATCAATATCTCTTTCTTTATCTGGTTTCGCTTCGGGATCCGTATTTTTATCATCAGAAGTTACATTAGCAGGATGTTCTACAGTCGTTTCATTTTGTGTATCATTCCTTACTTCCGTATGTATTAACTCTTCTGTATTGCTACAACCACTCAACAACAAAGTTAATGATAGCAAGACAGACATTATTATTTTGTTTTTCATTTTCCTCATACTCTCCTTATAGCTCTGAATTACAGAAGTGTGCTTTCTTTCCGGATAGTCTTTATGTGATCGTAATTCCTCTTCTTTAGTCGATCTTAATCTAGCCGCTTATATTAGCTCTCCTTACTGCTTGTAGCAGAGATTTGAATAAATAAATCACGTAATTTGCTCAATCCATCCTTGCTAAATACCCCTTTCTTCACGCCCTGAGCAATCAATGCAATCATTTCATCTTCTACTAAGTCAAGAGGCCTCGGTTGAAAATGATGTTTTCCTTCGTCATCAATATTATAGTAAGCAAATCTAATTTCTTCGCGGTCGAGCTTTTTTATTTTAATTCTCTGAATTACCGGTCTATAAGTTTTCAAGTCGAGATCTCCTTCAGCTTTCACTGTACAGTACCTTGTATCATTCACCATAATAATATCTCCAAGCTCTTCAGCATCCATTATGGTACAAGGATTGCTGGTCTTGTAGTTAATAATCAGACCTCTTAATTGACTGTCTTGTACTTCGGTCAAATCAAAACAAATCCTATTAAGTTCTAATCTATCCGGCATAACGGAATTCACTTCGTACTCTTCCAAAATAACTCCCTGGTGCACAACAATCAATCTGTTCTCATTAATATATTTCTTTATGTTAGCTTTCCAAGCACGCGAAGTGCGCTCTTTAAGTCCTGAAGCTGTTGTAGGTACTTCCTTAATTTTTATAATAATCATTTTTAAATCCTCCCTAAAAATATTGGTAATTATATAATATATATTTACCTTGCTTATGTATATACTTTTTATTTACTTTTTTAATTACTTCCTCTTTACTTTATCATTGTATAAGTCTCCTGAAAGATTTAGTCGTTTTGCCCTTATTACCATGCGGAGGTAAACAGGCGTAAAAACGAAGCAAGAAAGATTCAGCAGCTACCGATTCTCTCCTTCAGCACAAATTGAAGGGTCAATTTTTGTAAGATATCCTGATGAACCTTCCGATAAATATAAATACGTCCTAAATTTCCGATAGATTAATCTTTGTGGAATTAAGGGAGAAAATACTTAAGCAAGGTGGCTTAAAACGATGAAATTATCACTCAGAAGATCGAGGAAATGGCTGATTCTACCTGCGGCAATGCTGATCGCTACAGTCTTATCGGCCCCCGATGCACAGGCAGCTAATGTACAGCAGCTGACGGAGCAACGAACAAAACAGGATGTCTTGAATAAATGGGAACAATACAAGCCCATGGAAACAGGAACAGCCTACATGCCGGCTGACCAAATTTACTCAGAATCTCCCAGCGTCACAGCTCCCTTTAAAGCAGGCAGGATAAAATCCAAATATGTTGAGGATGGTATTCGAGCTGTTAATTTTGTAAGGTACCTGGCTGGATTACCAGATGACGTTACAGCAAACTATTCACTTGCAGACCAGCAACAGGCGGCTGCAATGGTTATCGCAGCAAATAAACAACTAACTCATTATCCAAGCAAACCTGCAGGTATAGACGAAGCGTTATATGCCTCAGGTAAAGAAGGAGCAAGGACAAGCAACCTATACTCCGGAGGCCCAACTTTTTATAACAACGTGCTAGGTTATATGGCTGACAGAAGCGCATCAAATATCGACCGTGTAGGACACCGCAGATGGATCATCAATCCAGAGATGAAACAAACCATGTTCGGCATGGCACATGCAACTAACAACGTTGCATACGAATCGATGTACGCATTTGACAAAAGCCGTCCAAAGTCCGAGGTCCAGTATGATTACATCGCCTGGCCGTCTGCAGGTTACTTTCCTGAAGAAGTTTTCAGAACAATCGATCCATGGTCTGTATCTATGAATCCAGAGAAGTATGATAGAAAAAAAACCGACCAGATTCAAGTGAAGTTAACCCGAGTGAGGGACGGAAAAGTATGGAGCTTTGATGAGAACGACAAGGATAAATCCGGCAAGTATTTTAATGTGGATACAGGACCATATGGGGTTTCTTTCGCAATTGTTTTCAGACCTGATGGGATAGGGGATTTTGCGATGGATGATGCCTTCGACGTTGAAATTACAGGTATATACACCGTTGGAGGAAGTCCAACGGAGATTAAATTCACGACAACGTTTTTCAAGCTAATGCCTACTTTATTGGCTCGCTATGATATCGAGCTTAATAAAGGAGAGACCCTTCAAATGGGCCTTGCTGAAGGCTTCCAGACCAGCGGAAATACCTTTGAGAGCGGAGATAACCGCATCGTTAAGATTGATTCAACTGGTAAAGTCACAGCTATAGGTAAGGGATCAACTTGGATTTCTGTTAATAATTACTTAGGAATGAGAAGTATTGTCTACATTGAAGTGGAAGATGTTCCGGAAGAAAACAAAGTAAGTAACTGGGCTCAGGCGGATTACATGCAGGCAAAAGCAAACGGACTTATTGGATGGCCATTTGATCGATCTTATCAGCGGTCGATCAACAGAATGGAATTTACAGAGATGGCAGTACATATGATCGAAACGGTGCTTGGTCGTGATCTATATACTGATGTATTAGGCGTCGAGTCCCCTTTTAACGATATAGATGATTGGAACATTACTTGGGCAAACCAGAACGGCATCATTAACGGTACATCGCCCAATACATTCTCTCCAATAGCAACGATTACTAGAGAACAAGCAGCCGCGCTTATCATTAAGGTATATGAAAAAACAAAAGAGCTGCAGGGTACAACCGATTCTGCTGCTGGATCTACTACAACTTCATTGTTCGCGGACGATACAAAAATCTCACCTTGGGCAAAGGAACAGGTATATCAAGCAGTAAACCTTTCCTTAATGAACGGCATGGCGAAGAATCAATTCAACCCTAAAGGTGAGCTCACCTTCGAGCAAACTTATGTACTTTTACTAAACTGCTTTGAATTGTTGATGGAAAAGTAGTAAATGAAGGCCACCCGCATAGTGAACTGCACCCCTAATGTTAGACACCATCTAACATTAGGGGTGCAGTTCACAGAAGACGGTTTTTTATGCTAATTCTCACGGATGTAATAACTATAATATCCATTGTTGTGTTGTTATATACGGAGTGTTCTTATCAGTAAGATTTGAAGGACGATGGTATATTATCTAGGAATAATGAATACAATTATATTAGTTATAAAAATCAGCTGCAATAAACGTGGGTTTCTTAGAGACCCACGTTTTTTGTTGTCATTATACCCCCTATCTTTAATCGTATATCTCCTTAGTATATAGAGCATCTACTGAGATTGCAGCAGTTGTTCTATCATAAACCCGAACCGTCTTATTCTCTCCAGGCCCTTCTCTACCTTGCCTACAGGACATCCAAAACGCCTACATCGTGAGCTCGTTATGTTTAGGGCCATATAAGCAAGCAAAGAGATAAGCCCTTCACTCAATCGAAAAGGGCGTCATAAATCTCATTTTAATACAAAGTGTCTCTAAGCTGTTAGATCACAGAAATCAAAGATTTGCGGATACAATATTCCCAATGTTAATCCAATGCCATTCATCTTTAAATACAGTTAGTTTGATCTCACGATTACTCGCACTAATTATTGTCACGATACCAATGTATCTCTTATTTTCAACTTCGTGATAAACCGTTAAAGTAATTGGTTTCCGATTATTGAAGGAGTCGACTAACAAAAATTCAATATGCCGTATTTCTTGTTCATCGAGATTAGGCTTACGATGCTCCATTCGTTCAAGCTCGTTTCTCCTACGTGTCCAAGCTTCTCGATGTTCAGGATATATTATTCTCGATCCTTCAAAAATACCGTTTCCTCTCAGCTTTTTCATAAAATTAATACCTGGTCCAATAATCCACAGAACCACTATCTGTAATTTGTGGCTGAGGACGTGAGGACTCCCTTTCCCACCCCTCAAGAATGATAATAGTATTCAAATCAGATTGATCATCCCATGATATGTAGTTGTCCTTTTTCAGGAACATCAGAGCTTCTGATATCCGTTTCTTATCCTGCCCCGTTTTAGTTTCAAGTTCATTTAAGGTAGGCATTCTTCTCCGCTGATTAATGTAGTTGTATAGAATTCTAAGTATCTTGCGCTCGAAATCAGGCAGCATATTCATCACCCCTATAAGAACATTTGTTTGTATATTATACTCAAACAAACGTTCTTATATCAATAACAATTTTAGTAAATCCACCATTTCGTACTCAATCAATTTCTCCTAAGTCCTCGCAAACCGTAAACAGCATTTGCTTTCTCTAATAAGGGACCATGTTTTAACCGATAAACGAATGGATTGTATTCATGATAATAGGAGGAAAAAAATGAAAAGAACGTTAGTGTTGATTCTATTATGTATCTGCTTGGCCATAAGTCCGTTGAATCCGAAAGTAATGGCTTCGGATAACAAGGTAAAAGAACTCCCCGATCCTGAATGGGTAGTTGATCACCGAACAGGTGACGTACGTAAAGTCAATAATCTCCTGTTTACTATAGGAGATGAATACGTTATTTCTGTACTCAATGATAAGACTGGTGCAAAAAGCTCAGAAGTAGATATCATTAACTCAACTTCCGTTTTATCTGGTTATTTTGGTTACTTAAATCAGGTTACTTCTCAAGGAGTTATTTCTGTAGTCACTGGCCATAGGAAAGGCAGTTCTAAAGATCTCTATTACAAGTTACGAGCTTTTAATCAGAAAGGGAAACAAATATGGACCTATACCTTTACTGATAAAACAACCAATGCTGCAGGAGCTGTAGGACAATACATACTAGAGGACGGTACCCTTCTTGTCTATTTGAAACTTTCAGCTTCTAGCTATATGACATACAACTTTACTCAACAAGGAAGGTTGATTAAGAAAAAGAAGGTCTCAGAATTCATCAACGATTATCAAAATGGTTATTTTGTGACGATTAAAAATTGGTCTGGTACAGGGAAAGAATATAAATCAACCTATTCATTTTATGACAGTAAGTTTAATCTAAAGTTCACGCAAAAAGTAAATGGTCTCTTCGTTGAAGGTGTACTACGCGACGGGACAGTAATATATTCAGATACGAACCAACAAGGATTACATATATTGATGGCCAAAGATCAGAAAGGAAAACTATTGTGGAAAAAAACATTCAAAGTAAATAAATCTTACTCGCGTTCAGAGATATTTACTTCTGATGGAAAAGGATATTACTTTATTCTGAACAACACAATTCATTTATTCGATAAAAAAGGACTGGTCAAAAATCTCTCATTGGGATCCGATTCTGCTTATTCTGTGACAACATCAAAAGACGGTACCCTCATGTTCCTCTATGATGATAAAATTACTTTTATGGATGAAAAGAGCTTGGGACGACTAGCCACCTTCAGTTATGATAACTCGGTATATAATGAATTTTACTATTTTGGGGATGGAATTTTGTATCAATCTACCCAATCAGGAGAACGCAAGCTTATGAAGTACAAACTCAGTTTTTAAGAACCGACTTGTTATATAAATCATATCGACTCTCTTTTATAAATATAATTAACGTCATTAAATTTCAATGCTTTGAGGTGTAAATATGATTAAAGGTTTAATCCATAAAACAATAAAAGAGATATGGGAAAACAATATATCTAAAGATTATCATGACAATTTCCTACTAAGAGAAGATTCACTTAAAAACGCATTTTACTTCCATCTTCGTTCCTCCTTATCTGATTTACTTATGGAACAGAAATTACGGATCTATACCGAATTAAATTACAGAGATATAAACGTACCAGGTAGCAGGGCTGATCTTGCTGTCGCACAGCTGGACGACTTAAATGAAATTCAGGAAGTTATAGCTGTTATTGAGTTTAAATATAAAAGAAGTAATGTAAATGAACGTTACTACCAAGAAGATGTTAGAAAGATCGTAAATTTAGTCAAGTCCTCTCCTCACCCTATTTACGATGAAACGTATTACTATCTGGCTTTTCTAAACGAGACTATTTACGAACCAATTCGCTCAGAACATCTTTCGTATACTACACCCTCGGATCGAGTCGTTGCAGCAGGTCGTATTACAGAACTGTTAGGTTATCAAGAAGACGGAGTATCTACTTGGTATAGTATTGATCATTGAAGTATAGCTTGTAAAAGGACACCCTTAAATAGCAGGTGTCTTTTTCATTTCAAACTGAATCAGACGTGGAGCCAAAACTCCGCATTATTTCCCGTTAACACAAGAAAACCGCCCATTATTTTGGACGGCTTTCAGACGATAATATCTGCTGAAATATTTATCGTAAAAATATATTATCCTTTAAAAACTAATATTTCAAGCTTGTTTATTTATTCTTCCATTAGATTCGCTTTTAACATCACAAGCAACTGTAAGCTTGACTCCTTGTGAGTGTCGAAGTCTGATATACCTGGTCATTTACACTAAATTTGCTTATTAATATCCTCCCCCTCATTTGGTTTCTTTTCTTTTAGAAGGCGCCTGTATCGTGCTATAACAGTAATTCCTATGCAAATGACTATAAGACTACAGAGAAACCAAAAAACAAATATAATCACAAGCCAATCAATTAACTCCAACTTATCTACCTGCTTTCCTTACTGAAACTGGCAAACATCTTTTACAGATACCTTTCCATTCGTAGCCTAGATTCATTAACTCTCATTCATGATAACCTCTGGTCATTTAAGTAAAACTCTTTCAAGCAAGGTATAACTTATGATTTCTTCAGTATTCAAGACAACAAGTTCTTAATTGAATTTCTTACTGTTTGGGTTACCCTAAGACTTTATCTACACTCTCTAATACCCTATCCGCTTGAAACGGTTTAACTACAAAATCATTGGCCCCGGATTGAATAGCCTTTATGACCATAGCCTGCTGCCCCATTGCAGAGCACATTATGATTTTTGCTTCAGGAAAGCTCTTTTTTATCTCTTTCACTGCTTGAATTCCATCCATTTCAGGCATGGTAATGTCCATAGTCACAATATCGGGTTTATGTAGATGGTACTGTGCAACAGCTTCTACTCCATTCGAAGCTTCGGCAATCACCTCATGCCCTCCTTTTATAAGTATCTCTTTTACTATCATTCTCATAAAAACTGCATCATCAGTTACAAGCACTTTAGCCATATGTGATATCCCTCCAAATGAAATGTTGGTGGAAAAAGAAAAATAAAACGAACTACTCTCTTATCCGGTTAATCTATCTTCATAAGTAGCTCTGCAACATTGTAAATTTTATAATACGCTGCTCTCAATATTGAGACTTTACTAGCTTCGAATCAATGATTTCGTAGAGATCACTAATTGCCGGATTTGTATACTGCTTACTGTCCACTATGAAAGTCGGAACACTCGGAACACCATTTGCTTGTGTAATAGCGAGATCTTCCTTAACTTCATAAAGACCTTCTAGATTATCTAGGCTCTTTTTAACCGCTGCAGCGTCCCCGTGCGGAACATGCTTCTCGATCAAATCAAGAAGAAACTTTTCATTAGCCCATATCGTTCCCTTGTCGCCTTGATTTTCATAGATAGCCTTTTCGTATTCCCAGAACGCCTCCGAATTTTGCTTCCAAAGAATCTCCCCAACCATCGCAGCCTTAAGACTATCGGGACCAAGAAATGAGAAGTTTATGACAAAGAACTGAACCTTGCCGGTATCGATGTACTTTTCTTTAAAATCATCAAAATTTTCTGTGTTCCATGCCTTGCAGTAAGGACATTTATAGTCAATGAACTCAATAACCTTAACCGGTGCATTAGGATCTCCTATGTACGCCTGTTTATCCAATTTATAATCGCCTGCTGAAACTGATATTTCCTCTTTAACATCCTCGTATGTAGGGTAAACTTCTTCTTGGTCTGACCACGCGGCAACGATCGCTAACGAAGTTAGCAGTACAATTGCAAACCCTAAACTTGTGATCAGAGCTACCTTATTTCCAAATCCTTTTTGCTTCTTATTCATAAACATTTCTAGCATCCCCTTTGCTTTTAATTGGCCATTAGCCGGTTTATCTTGTTTGCTTTCCGGAGTTGAGCGAACAAAAAAAGCACCTCATAAGAAATCATCTGATTTCTTATGAGGTGCTTCCCCATTAGGATATTTGATTATTACAATTATATATCAAAAACTATGCGAATTCCAGATAACAAAATAGCTTATGTAGTTAATCAAAAAAGATTTCAGGGCAGCACTCATATTAAGCATAACGAGTAGCTCCTGAGAGTGGCACCTGTTTAACTATCTAGATATCGATTAAACTCGTCGACTGTGTAGTAGAAAACAATTTCGTGAGAACGCACTTTCTCCCCTATAGGTAAATAGGAGATTACGTTCTCTCTCGGACCCCCATGTATAAGGTAGTCATATACAGTTTTAACAACGAGGTCACCTAGAAACTCCAATTCTTTAGGGTAATCATATTTTCGGTTCGGCAGACTAAACTTTAGGATGTACGTTGATGTCTGCTCCTCCCACTGATTCACCATTTCTGGGATGCCCACAAGATCCCCTACATCTTTCAGAAATTCTGGACGCTTATCCACATGACCTCCGTAACCAAATACATTATTAGAACAAACAAATCCCCATACCGGCTCATCCCTATACAACTTAAACGAAACCTGCTGAATATGCCATTCCTCACCCTCACCAGTTGCGTATCTGGAAAGGGGATTTAGCTTGTATGTCTTCCCTTGATGTGTTAGTTCGGCCCGATTCGGATCTACGGTAATTCCGTGTTCCTGGAAGAACACCTTCAGAGGGGTATCTTCTATTAAAGCACTCTGTAGATTAAGTAGGCCCTTCCTCTTTAGAGTTTCACAAAAGTCATTGTTGGTCGTCACATGGAGGGAAGCGAGAAATACTTCCCTATTTGCAAAGGGGTCTTTCTGAATGCCAGCGAATTCTTTAAATGCTTTTACCGTGGCATCTTCTCTTTCTAGGCCCAACAAAAATTCAGTTATAAGAGATTCTCTACCGTATATCTCAAATAGATCGACAAATGTCCTTTCTGATGCACTATAAGATGTAAGGTCTATATCTAACCTTCTCACACTGAATCCCCTTCCTTTTCCTACTCTATATTAAATACCTGCTTTCTCTCTGCGAGTGCAATGTTTACCAATAGTCTCCCCCGATATTTAAGAAACTAGCAACAATATAATTTTGCAGCAGCCATAGCATACTTCGATAGTCTCACGACATAAGTTATTGTTCAGTTCTTCTTTTACATCGGTTGCTCATATAGAGAAGTGAAGGTTTTATCATAATAGTATACGAAGCAGCTCCTTTGAGAGGAAGCGGGCTTCTACTATGGCTTCTCGGATACAATATGCGTGGTTTCCCGCTCGGTCAGTTGTATCCCAATGACTTTATTGTTCATATCTCTTAGTACAAGGCTGTGATACGTACCATTTATGTCGATGACATTCTCACGGTCATACGAATCCATTTGATTAAAGTGACTAAGATGTGGAACCGCCTTTTCAGCATCACCAAATACATAACTATCTTTGCCTTTTACAACGATAACTGCTAAACGCTCCTTCAATCGCTGTAAACTACTGTCCGCCTGCTGTCCGGACAATACGGTAGCATCATATGCATCATATGATTCCTGCAAGGGTTCGTACACCCCTGGAGTAGAATTTACTCCTCCGCTGCATCCGGAAAGCAAAACTGCTAATATTACGCTCAATACAAGCTTTCTCAAGTCCCCATACACTCTCCCTTTAAACGAGAAAGCACCCCTAACATGACTGATGGTTCATGTTAGGGGTGCTTCCCCATATCCGTATTCAATTGCTTTAATTATACGTCGAGTGATAGTGACTGTAAATACGAGATCGTATTGTTAAAGCTTGTTTTTTCTCTTATACGATTAACTTACTCATGTTCACCATGGACGTGCTCGCCGCGAATGATTTGCTGATTTTCCCACAGCTGCATCCGAAGATTCGATTTCGATCCTTCAATTCGGAAGTGGGGAATTCGATTCTCTTTGGCGATATCAATACAGCTCCACGTCGCTTTGTGAGAATTGGCGGAAAGGAGCAGGAACATCGCATTTGCGCGACGGAGCTGAGCATGTATTCGCTCTGGATTCTCTCCAGTCTCATGAATAAGCTCTGCACCTGTTTCCTTCACCACCACTTCAAACCATTTAGACAAGCCACCTACAATGACGATTTTGCAGCCTTCAAGAAAACGTTCCCCCACTTGTTTCTCAGCTTTTGATCGGTTGGATGTTTTGGTCTTCAATAAGGATTCATGCGTTGCCAGAGGCTCAGTCCGTTTAAACACTCTAGATAATCTGGCGTAGTCACCGCCGATCGCTACATTAAACGAGCACGGATCACCATCTTGTGGATCCTGCATATCCACGTCCTTCTCATAGATCGGGAACTTATTCTCTGGATTGTTTATATCCACGCAATAGTAAGTAAAGTGGCTCCCCAGTTCGATATATCCCATATACTGATGGATGGGGGCGTGTGAATCATCACCTTGCAACAATAGTTGGATATTCTGAGCTACTGATCCATCTTCTCGTGCCTGAGGTTCACAAGCAACCTCAGCTTCATGCTCGAGTCCAATAGAATTAACCACGGACTCCGGGATATTGAAAGTCTCATTGTTCTCCATCACAATGTATCCACCATGATCCTTGCGGAAAAATGTTCCTAAACTTGGTTTGCTACTCTCAGTTTCTTTTTGTTGAGTACTCTCATCTCTAATCTCCATTGGTTTCGTAATCCGATCAAGATCTGATATAGCCGGTGCTCCGTTCGAGGAATCGGAGTAAAAAGACTCTGTCTTGGAAGAAAATTCGTCATGAGTGGACTTAAAGAATGACTCTAATGAGTTAATCAGAAGTAAAGCATCGCTAAGTTTTGCTCTAATCAATTCCTTTTGTTGAGGAGCGCTGCTGCCGCGCATGATTGCATACAGGTTATCCACTCTCAAGTTCAAAACTTGAATTATTCTATCCACCATAAGCTCAGTACGCCCTTGCTCTTTTAAGGAAGCCAATTCACTGTTCAATCGATTGATTACGCTTTTAAATCGAATTATCTCTGCTTCATGTTTAGTTTTCAGATTCTGCTCACTTGCTTCCCGAAGGTCGATACTTTTTTGAGCCTTTCGTAGCTGATTTGCTAATTCGAGCTTTTCTCGCTCCAGCGTCGAGGCTCTCATTTTCTCGGCTTCAGAGAATTGCTGAAGCTCGATCACAATTTTCTCATTGGATTCATAGTCAGTCTTCAGCATGTTATATTCGCTAGTTAATCGCTGATGGCTCTTCTCGAGCGTTCTGAGCTCTCTCTGTAATGTAAGCAATCACCTGCTCAGCTTTTTGTCGAAGCTCTCTCTCGTGGACAATAATGAGGCTTTCCTTGCTTTCGTCTGGCTTTTTCTTACCTTGAAGATTGGAATCTAGATTAGACTTATCCACCTCATCCCGTATTGGATCTGGAAGGTCGGATTCAAGTTGAATTAAACGCTCCTTTATCCGATCATCTTCAATTGGGAAAAAGCGAAGTGACCAATAATAATGCCATGGACCATAACTTTCTATCAAATTCTTTTCCTCTGCCAAGTATCCTTCGACGTTAAGCTCGTCCATATCTTCGTATAGCGGAATAATCTGCGTTACTAGCGCTTGAATTACCTTCGATTTTACTTCTTTTTTGTTCATTCGGGTTCGTAGAAGCTGGATAAACTGTCCGTCAGGGAAAGGACGATCTGTTGTTGCTCTTATTTTTAGATTCAAGAAATTTGCCATGGAACGTTTATTCGTATCAGAAACTTCGGATAATAAGTTCGAAAACTCCTTATATTTAAAAGGTAAATTCATCTGATTAATAAGCACTGCCTCAAAGTGCTCCGCAACAATTTTCGAGTCAGTACTATTATCCGGTAGAATTCCCATCAATCTTGCTAGCGATTTGAAATTCATTAGAAATCCCCCTCCGTTATAATTAGTTAGATTGAAGACTGTAGCAGCAATACAAGGCAGAAAGCACCACAAAATAGACTGACGCCCACTTCGAGGTGCTTCTACAATCCGATATATGATTATGTATAATTATACTTGATAGACACTTCAAAGGAAATCTAGCATTATTTCTTGCTATACTGTCTTTTTACTTTCTATTAATTACACTTTTCTTACTGCTTGTCCTTCTATTTAGCAATAGGAAGGTTTTTGTCATACAAACCAGCGATACGTAACACCTCTACCCAGGAGGCATTTTTGCCGCCAACATGCTTAACTATGGTGATTGGACTAGGGTAAGCTTTATGGTTGCGTTTAAACCTAAGGTAATCCATCTTAGTAAAGTTCGTACCTAGATGGTTTGAAACCTGATGTAATATCTCAATACATTTTTTCTTGTTGTATTTACAGCGGCGCCCCCGTTTATTAGTGGTCAATTGAATAATATTTTTGTTTTTTATAATCTTAGGTTTCTTTTCAGGAATCGCCTTCTCGATAATCGGAGTTAATAGTTCTCTCTTCTCTTCGATCACCAGGCCCAAAATTGTGTTTTGAAGATTCGTTTTTCCCAAAATATAATTCGTAACTACTGACGGTCGGTCGTATCCCGTTAGAATTCCTGTAATACGAATATTTGGAGTTTGAATAAAAAAGAACGCCTCGTTATGATGGGGTTACGCACGAGGTCATTGCCTCAAAAAGCCCATCTGGAGGTCGCTCTATCATGAAGTTTAA
>NZ_JBHTKX010000015.1:0-22463 GCF_042678545.1 Paenibacillus provencensis
TGCATGCCCAATTCTCCTTTAACTGACTACCAGCTCCTCAAACATCTCTTTCTTCGAATTAAACAAGGGATGAAATCCTACGAATTCATGAGCTTGAGTGAGGAAAACGAATTATATTGAGGGAGTTGACTGATGACAGAAACGATCATCATAATCGCATCATTATTTGAACCAAATTGTTCTTTAGAATGTACTGAATCCTCCTTATCATACAATCCCTTTCCCATTTCTAATAATCCAATGATGGCATCAATCTTATTCAATCCATATTCCCCCTAAACGATAATAAAAAAAGGAAGCACAACACACTTAGATCTACTAAGTGCGAGGTGCTTCCTCGCTCCGATATTTAATTAATCAATATTATATACCTACTTTTTTTCTATGTCCATAGCAACCGAGTTACTTTGTCCTATCAACTAAGTTTCGGAGTTTGAGCTGCTCCTTCATACAAAATTTAATGATCCTTTCCCTGTGTGACTCTCGGATCTCTGTGAATTCTATAGCGGTTTGGAACATACTCCTATTATTGAGCTTCACATAGACAATTCTTGAAACAAAAGGAACTGTAAATGCATCCTCCCCGTTTGCAATATACAAGTTTCCTTGTATTCCAGACTGATTCTTTTTAAACTTTGGTTCTTTACTGAGAAATGACACCCCTCCACCGCTGATGTCCTTTGTAACAAAGGAAAGATCCTCCTCATTCAAGCTCAAAATGAGTTTTACGGCTGCCGGCACTCGAAAGTATTCTCTTTGCTGGATATGAAGAACATCCTTGTCACCTGGAATAGCTAGTTGAAGTTTAGCAGGAGATTTCTCTAGCTGTGTCATTACTCTCGTTTTAAATTGGTACCTGTCTCCGGATTCTCCACGATATGAGACAAACACTTCCTGCAAAACAAGCGCGGGTAACGAAACTCTGTGTTTAGAAATAATGGAACCAATCCTAAACGAGATCTCGTCAATATCCTGGATCTGTGCAACCAGCATATTTCCCTCTCTATCCTCAATTTCAACATACTGATTTACAAATAAAGTATCTAGAGCATTCATGCGTCCTGATTATCCCTCCTTAATTTGTGTAAACGCAAAAAAAGCACGACAAGCCCAAGAGGGGCTGCGCGTGCTTCGCGTTTTATGTATTTAATTCCTTTAATTTTATCACAAGGACCAACTAGGGTAAATGCTACGACACCATTCAAGATTAAAGCGGAATGCAACCGACACCGCATATGGTTACTGATGTTTTCCTGCAAGATGTCGTAACTCCTTATAAAACTTGACTCAAGACAGATAATATTGTGTTTTGTGTGCGCCAGATGTGGCGGGTATATCCCATTTAAAATTATAATTAACTTCT
Organism: Paenibacillus provencensis; assembly: GCF_042678545.1. Lineage (NCBI taxonomy): Bacteria > Bacillati > Bacillota > Bacilli > Caryophanales > Paenibacillaceae > Paenibacillus > Paenibacillus provencensis. The sequence goes on from NZ_JBHTKX010000015.1 coordinate 1,364, forward strand.
CACAATAAAATAAGGAGGTGAATCCTTTGGATAATAAATTCAGCAGCAATTTGATAGCTTTTATTTCTGGTTTACTTGTATTCTCTACTGATTTTTTCAGTAGAATGCCATCTTTGGACAGTACCGGTTTATCACTTTTTGGTGGATACATATTTCTTTCAGTCTATCATGGTTGGAAGTTCGCTGCTCCGCGACTTTCCAATCTTACTTCAGCAGTCGTGTTCTGGCTATATCCGGTGGTTTTTGGTTTTACAATGCTTTGGGCGATGCTCATCGGAATGATGATCTCGGCACCTAAGTTTGTCATTTCGTTTTTTAAATGGCGATCTACAAGAACCCAAGCTACAAAACCATTGATAAATAATAATATGGCCACGGCATCTATTCATACACCTATCGAGCACAGGTCTGCTGCAGACCTTTCTAACGTGGTACCTTTACATCGTAAAAAATAGTTCTTAATTTTCATAATGTATTGGCCCTGCAGTTCAGTTGAAAGAAGGTGATTAACTATTACGGATCCTGTCATGCTTCGTATACAAAGACGCGTGGTGGAGATGAAATACACTGATTCAGTCGAGAGTTACGACGACACCGTGGAAGAAGTCTACGAGATCAGGGAAGTCAGAGACTGGGTTTACTCTATTTTCAGGCTTTTTCCACACTTTATCTACTTTATCAGTATGGAGTTTGATTCCCATCTCACTGTCCTAGCTTGCCTTGGTGATGTTGAAACCATCCGACTTGGAAGTTATCCATTAACCCCAAACGAGAATAAAAAATTAGGAATAGACATTGTACAAGAAGCACCACGGGCCCTCTAAAAGATCTCAATTGATGATGATTTATTCCTAGCAATAGATTTAGCCATTCGGAAATACACAATGTCGATTGAGGACCATCTTGGATCCTTGATAATTGTGGACATGATTCGAGGCGTAACAAATCGATGGACATAAAGAAGCGCACCAGGCATATTTGCTCGGTGCGTATTTTCTCATTATAGGCGTTATAAACTTCCCCATATGTACCTCATTACAACTTAATACTCATCCACTTCCACAATGCACAATCCTGTTCATTATGTTCCCTAATTGAATGTTACTGTTTAGTGTGACAATTTCATATCGTCTATCAGGTTTGGTGAATCATCCTTGCCTTTTTCGGTTCTTAATAACTCACGTTCGTCGCCGTTATCCTCTACAAGTACAGCTACAAGTTTACTTTTGCTGCCATTTTCATAGACTTCAATTTTCATTTACACATAACTCCTATTCAATATGATTGATAAAACGCTAATGGGGCCAGTCTTCTTGATAACAGTAAAAGTGCAGCTAAATAAAGAAATAAGTATGATACAAGTTGCTCCAATAAAGCTGCTGCAGAACTTTTTTAAGCTAGTTCTCTTCTACATGAGACTTTTCATTTATTCGATTAGTCGTAACCTTCTATATCAACTCGCAGCACATCTTGTATGTCAAACCATTCTCCATCAACTTTGAACCGTTTGAGCCGGATATCTACCTTCTCAACAACCCCAATTACTCGTCGGTCCTCGAATTCATCGTACAACTGAACATTGATTGGCAAACGCTGCTGGATAGATACTGCCAGGGCTCTGCTGACGATCTCTTTCTCTTGATCGTCAAGATAAACACGGCCCTTCTTACTTTTTTCACGGACATGTTCAACGTAAGCTTCTTTATGTTCCGGCATAATCATACGGCTTGATTCCCAAAACATGTTACTACCTGGTGTAAGTTTGTTTCCTATCATCGTGATCACCTCAGAGCTAATTATATAAGAACATTAGTTCTTATTCCAGTGACTATTTTTTCTAGGGAAGCAGGGTTAATTTGCAAACAAGGGGCTTTCACTTAACTTTCCAGGACATGTCCAGTTTTCGAATATCACCTGCAACAATAATTGGTATACGTATTGCACATAATTCTCAGCTGTTCCAACGGTTCCATATACCTTTTTATATCTTCTCCATGTTAAGTTCATTATGGAGGAGATAGCTTATGTTAAATGAACCATTAAAACCAATGCTCCTTCAGCCGATGCTCCCTTCACAAATAAAGAAAGACTTTAAATCGAGCCTGAAATGGGATGGCTTTAGGATATTAATACATTATAACCACGGTGCGGTGAGAGCTTTTACAAGGCATGGAACAGAGGTTACGTCAAGATTTCCTGAACTGAATAATATTAAACTTCCCGTAAAGACGGCCATATTGGATGGTGAGTGTATTGCCTTCGATTTAACACAGGCTAAAGATCAACCTCCAAAATTGTGGTGGGATGACGCGATGACTAGATTTAATACAAAAAAGGAATCAGCTGTTAAACAAATAGCAAAAACTTTACGAGCTCACTTTCCATTATGGGATATACTTTTTTTGGATGGTAAACCCATGCTGAATTCATCATTCATGCAGCGCAGAGAGGCGCTTGAAGATATAGTAGATAATTCAGAAACTCTCTCAATTACCCCTTTATATAATGATGGAGAAGAACTGTTCTTGAAAGCTAAAGAGCTTGGACTTGAAGGAATTGTTCAATATCACCCAGACGCTCAAATTCACCTAAATACACGCTCTAAAAATATGATTAAGGTCAAGGCCTATCAGTACATTACCTGTCAGATTTCTTCAGTAAGGCTTGTAGGCGGTTTTGGCTGGGGTTTAACCGTAGATGGCAAATATGTAGGTCTATTGGAATTCCCACCGAACAGCAAAGCAATACGTGCGTTTAATCAGGTCTCTAAACAACTAGTTACGCATGAACACAAAGGCTGGAGATACATCGAACCAGTTTTAGGTTGTAAAATCAAATTTCAGTGTTTCACTAAAGATGGAAAGCTGCGATCACCGAAGTTCGAAGAATTTATCACAATTACTTCTGTGTAAAGAAAAGCTCAAGATATCCTTTACTGGCGCAAGGATATCTTGAGCTTTTTTACATCGATTTTTAAACGATACCTTTGGTTAAATTTATAGTTGTTGCTATTGTATGATCGATACCTTCTTTGATGTAACATCGGAGTTCTAAACAGTAACCGCCTCTGTATTATTAGAAGGGAAATGTCAGAGGTGGTAATTTTCACAGGCATTAAATTTGATGCTCAGGCTATTCTTCATCATAATTCATTATAATGAACAGCAGGTGTTTTCTGACTAATGTGCTGATTTCGTCTACCATAATTACATTGGTCCACTTTCATCAATTGATCGGGGGACTGTGCTATTGACTACGGAAAGAAGAAGTAGTAGTCGTACTTGGGTTAACTATTTGTGTCTTATTACAAAGGAAGACTACTAATAAATTTTAACTGTAAGACGAGATATAGGATAATGTAATCAATTACAATGGAGGAAAAGAATTATATGGCCAATCGTTTTATGAAAGAACTGTCTTCAGATATACAATTACATACAGCTATGATACATAAAGAGCCCATTGTAGTATTTAATTCGAATGAACTCGTAGGGAGCGGAGTCATCGAAGAAATCACGGAATCCTCAGTAAAAATCCGTGGTCAGTATTATTACAAGGGGGGCTTTACTTTTAAATATGCTAAATAATAAAATGCCCGGGATTCAATAGAGCGAGCAGGATCATCCAGTTTAGTCCAGGTATCAATATATTTTGGCTTTTACTTTCTTGGTGATAGGATATAAAAAAGAAGCCACCTGGTTAAGATGGCTTCCTCTAATTACACTACTACTTTATAAATGTAACGCCAATCGGGTTATACAAGTCACATTCCCCGTTCTCTGAAACAGCCCATACTAAAATGTATTTATTATCTATTGCATCTACCGCAAGTGCTGTGTATGTTTTACCATCATCACTCTTTTGGGGATTCTTAGTAGTCCTCAATACCCTGTCCTCCCATTTTAATGACACTGAGTCGTTTTCATTCATTTGGCTAAATAACTTCATATTCGCTCTCCTTCATTTAATTTTTCACTCAATTCATTACCTCGTAATTGGAGCGGCTTTATAGTCTGCTATGTCCCCAATTCCCCTCTAAGCCTATATACAAGTTAAACGTGCAAGCATAGCTTAATGATAAAAAGATTCTAACTCTATTTTTATTGAACGGTTTTCAGTTCCTTAAAGTTTATAGTAACCTTATAATCAACTCTTCATTGGAGATATTTTTGTTGTGCTCTTTTTGCAACTTATCCAGTTCGAGCGGCTCAACTTCAAAAAAGCCATTATCCTTCTCATAGGAATATTCTTCATCTATCAGCTGGTGAATGCCCTCCTCATTCTTCTCCATAACTGCATCATGCAGGCGAGAGTTAAAAATCGCTTTCAATAGAACCCAGTCGTTTAACTTCAAGATCTTTGCACCCCTTCGATTTCATAAAAAATAAAAGAGGCCCAGCAGACTACTGCTAGACCTCTTGTTCCATAACGAATAATTTTTGGTAATTCTAACTTGGAGACGAATCTCATCATGTTATCAGAATTAACGGTAATCGCCATTTAAAATCCATGATCCATCAACTCCATGATTAACGGTTATTGCTCAAATAGAGTACAATCATTTCCGATGAACAGGTGATTCTGCTTTTCGCTGGCGCAGATATTCCTGCATTAAGCGATCGCGTTCATGACGCTCATTTTCATTCAAAGGCGGGATAGCAAGAACACCTTTGCCTGCTTCAGCAAGTTTTTCGAAAGCATCTATTATTTCTTTGCTGTCGTTAGTCATTAGCAAGATCCCTCCTCAAAGTATTGATCAACCAGTTTTCTAGCTGCCTCCGTCTCGATCGTCATCAAATGTCCACCGATTCGTACTGCACCCAGCTTCTCCTGATAGTGTTTAATCAAATTGGTTTTCGAGGTAAAAGCAATAACACCATCAAATCCCATCTCGAAGCTTATCTTACAAGCGAAGGCGAATAAATGAGCACCTACGCCGATAAACAGTTGATTACTTGAACCGATATTCCAAGGGGCATTTTCGACAAGCATTACATCGATGTAACCTTGAGCAATCTCATAGCTGATAAGTCCTTGGATCTGATCAGAACCCACAACCATAAGTTTTGCCACCTTGCGATTCGGTGCTGAGTATTCCTTAGTCCAATTGAAATTAATCCAGCCTTGCTGTTTAGTAAGATGTTTAAGATCTGAACTCAGCAAAGGCTCTATCAATGTCTTATATTCTTCCCCAGTCTCCCGGTGTATTAAACACGGTGTTAATTCGTCAATAATGATGTCAATTTCACAATCGATATTCATACTTTCCTCCTGTGTATTATAACATAAAAATAAAATAGATTATGTACAGCGCTGTGTGCTCTGCTGTTTTTTATTTCCGACACATGAGATTTCACGCTTAGTTAAGCGTACCGTATTCCCTAAAGGAGTGATTGCTGTAAAAACAGGCCCTCTTTTTGTAAATTCAACACTTTTCACCTTTGCAACCTCTGTTCGGACACCAAATTCTGTCTCTACATCAAAGAAAACATTTTTATTAATCATCTTTTTTGCCCTCCTAGAGAAACGTTAATTTCTAAACAAATATTTACAGATGTAAAAAACACCATAAGTGCTATGACCTCAACAGTCATGCGTCAAATGGTGTTTTGATATCCATGAGGATATAAATTGAATTACTCAAGAAGAATTAAAATACAGACCTATCCCACACGCAATAAAAATTATCATTAGAATGCTCCCTATGCCCAAGCTGGGGAGTACGTGGAAAGAAAAGGAATGGTATTTATGTATTATATCACTGCAGCATAATCCAGACAATAAATGAACTTCATATACAGTCAGTAAAATCTCTAGTTTGGTTGTTTGGGACCAATAACGTATACCGTATGTCCATACTTTCGTCCGAATTGTTGTGCTTTCTCCAGCTCCTCTATATACACATCTATGATATTTCCTTTTATAGCACCACCAGTATCCTCTGCTTTCCGATATCCCACACCCTCGATGTATACCCACCATCCCATCGGGATGATCGTCGGATCGACAGCAATAGTTCTTCCTTCGGAAACTGTAGTTCCTGAAGATGTAATACCGAAGGCAGGATCACCTGGATTCTTACCCGTAGATTCAAAACCAGCGGTATATGCGGTCAACTCAACATCATCCAGCTTAAACTTATAATTTACCGGCTCTGCTTCTAACGTAATGACTTTTGGCTCTTCAGAATGTGAGTGATTATCTTCAGTTGGAGTATCTTCATTAACTGTTTGTGTATTGGATGGAGGATCTTCGCTAACTTTACTTTGGGTCACAAATGGATCTGAAATGGGAACAACAGGTTCAGGAGTTGCAGTACCTACTGCAACGACCTTTGGCGTATATGGATTGATTACTTGGCGTTTTAATACTTTCTCTGTAGCCGAGACTCCGTTTTCTACCCGTAGCAAGCGTTGTACCTTTTGTTTACCTGGCTTTCCCTCTTGAATTACTTCTTCCGTTCCTATGAGCATATTCGGGTCATTATAAGTTACTGTTTCGTAGGGGATTTCTTCAATTACCTCATTCTCATTTTCGGAAACTCGTGTCACCCGTATTTTGACTTTTTCAGAGAGTTTCGTCATTGTCGAAGGTTCTACAATATCCTGCTCTCCCACGCTCACATCAAGCTGCTTAAGAACTTCCCCTACAGTTTCAGCATGAGTATTAACCGTCATATTGTGACTATCCACCATTACTTCAACACGTTTTTTTACTAGTGCAGCACGTTGAGGTTCATTGCTTTCCCCTGAGTTTAGGACGATTACGACTGAGATACTGGCGAATACAGGAATCGCGATCGCTAATCCTATTAGAATTTTTCGGGTCCTATCATATAACAACAAAATATCCTCCTTAAAAAAACAAAAAAGTACCAGACAAACCCTTTTGGGGCAGCCTGGTACTTCCAGTTCGATGTTATTTGGTTAATTTCAGTATAAGTGAGCAGACAATAAGTAGCAATAACAAATAGGAAATCTACATTATACTTTCAGTAAGTTTGCACTTTTAACTCTTCGCCAAACTTTACCCAAAAGGTAAGGAACACCAACAGCATATCCTTTAAATTGATAAGCCCAACATTCACACCTTTCTCAGGAAATGGAGATTCACTAAATATTGATTGAAGCTATCGAATGAGAGGCAAGTCGTGATTGTTTTTTTACGAAGTCTATCCAGTTTAGCTGACTTACCTTTATCAGTGAGATCTGTCCCAATTACGATATTATCTTGACTAAGAAAACCGTTTAATGTTAAATAAAGACCCTTAGCGATACCTTGCCTTTGGTGGTCTTTTCTAACGTCGACATACGATATACTGTACGATAAAGGATGTTGGGGATCTTGATAAAGCAGCATTACTCCCCTGACATCTATCCCTTCAACGGCTATTACACAGTAATATTCCATTATCGATGCCATGTTAAAGTCTATAGGAGAGAAAAAATGAAAGCCCTCGTAAACTCTACTACCGTTTGAATTCTTTCCTTCATTCAATCCCCCTGCAATTTCCCTCAACTCATTTAGAGGTATAAACTCATACTTCACTATCTTCCTGCCCCTCCTATGATCTATATACTATCTGGGGTTATAGTGCGGGACTTTTAAGGAGAATAGAGCTCATCCATGATACCGGAGAGCGGAATCCAATAAAAACCGATCAATGCACCTTCTTCAAGACCCGGAACGTTTTTCGCATAGCGTTCACAAGCGTTGAATTTCCAACCTGTATGGTTAATAAAATTTGTTGGGAAATTGTCTATCGGAGTTCCATCTGATGTGTAATATCCTTTTTCCAGTTTTCCACATTCCACATCTTTCTCATAATCTTCGAATCCCTGTAACATCGCAGCTAGCAACGGTTCTTCGTTGCTCTCTAGGTCCACTCCAGTAACAGTGAATATTTGCTGCCGATAAATGAATTTCTTTCCTTCTATCCCTTCAGGGATCGTATCGACGAATAGGTAGTCCGTATCTGGATTTAAATCGTTGAGGGCATCCTTGTAAGACTCCAACGTGACGGCTGATATTTTCACTTTGTTATTACCAAATGTCATGAATTTTTACCTCCTAGTAATTTAAATAAAAGAGATGAACTCTTACTGAGTTCATCTCTTGACCGGTATTTCCGTTACTAAATTCAAATTATTAATTCACATAAGAATAAGCAGTTTGATATTTTCAATCCTTCAAAATAAAGCATTTCAGAAGTATATAGTAATTGAAATCATGTTACTTGTTCTTCTACAAATTCTCCCATGCTAAATAACTGATTACTGATATTACTCTCCAAAAACTCCATATTACCAAGTTCATCTGGTGCAGACAAGTACGTAGTCACCTTCCGCTTAAAATATTCTCTGCCGTACCTTCTAATAATCGCGCCGCATGAAATGGTTTCAAACGCCTTGTCGCGACGAATAGCTCTCCACTCGTCTCCTCCGCCTACGCAGTTGATGAAGCAAAGATCTTTATAGTAAAACCCTTGCCCGACACAGAAGTTCCCATGCTCTAACATTTGGATCAGATAATCCAACGTTTTACATTCCGTGAGCATCCTCTTATCGAAAAACGGGTCTCTTGCTGCCCGAATGTAACGATTACGCGAACCTATCTTTTCCCACGTTTCTAGCCAAGTTGTATCTTGTTCACCATAATCCTTTATGATTTGAAGACCTTTGTAATTCTTGCCTTCAGCAGCAAGCTTCTGAATAGAGGCAAGTCGGTCCTCAGTTATTTGGCGAATTTCCCATCTGTCTCCAATAGGATTTGAGTAATTATAAAAGTAACCAATTTCAATGATTTTCACAAGCATTTCTCCATTCGTTGTTTATCGTTGATTAAACCCACTCTGTGGACGATTCGCGGTCGGCCTTAAAGTCATAAAATTCTAAGAAAGTTAGACCCCAATCCTCGGATCCGAGCGGTCTCTTCTCTACAATGCCAGTTTCCTTAACTACTTTGAACTCAGACTTTTGCCCATCTTCCCCTTCATTGATGAAGTAATGAGCATGACAGTCCTCCATGTCGAATTTAGTGATACCACCATACTCCACAGTAATTTCTTTTTCCATTTCAATGATCATCACACTTTCCTCCTGATAAAAAATTTGGGTTGTTCAGGCAAAAAAATAACGCCTGACAAAAACCTCTGATTCTCGCATTGGCGATTTTAGAATCAGCAGCTTTGGTCAAGCGTAATTTAGACATTAAAAAGCGCACCAAAGGATAAAATGTCATTAGACATAGTAATCACCCATGGGCGCATTTGAATTCATAAGAATAAGTGGTATGGCGCGTGCCACCACTATAAAAAAGGTCAACAGTAAAGTAAAGGTATACATCAATTATAGCAGACTTTCGATCCTTCGCATAGATAGTGAAAGTCTACTTTAATAAAGAAGCAGGATTAATCATCGACACGTTCTTGCTCGACCCCACCCATTTAAGGTAACCAAAAAAGTATTTCACATCGTTTTGTACTCGCCGGCAGCTTAACAGAATTCTATTTCTTGACTATACAGCTGACAATAATTAATTCAACCTGCTAAACTTCGTGCTTGAATCCGTTATAATTTCTCCAGGATTTAGTTTCACCTCAAAATATTCGCTGTATTCTTTCTGTTCAATGAGTGAATGGCTGGCGAGTATTGTGATGTTTTGCAACTTGTCCTGATCTTCAGCGCTTGCGTACACACGTACGAAAGGAAATTGGTTTGCGATCGTGGAATGAATTGCTTCAAGGACTTCATCTCCACGTAATTTCCCAATCACATTCATAGCCAGCACTCCATTATGACTGAGTTTTTGCCTTGTGATGTCAAAGAATTCCCTAGTAGTTAGATGGAAAGGCACGACATCGTTGCTGTATGCATCAAGCACGAGATAATCAATGGAGTGATCGAGCTGTTTGGACAGGAGCTTTCTACCATCTCCAACTTCAACAGAATCTCCTTCGTACAAGAAGTATTTCTTACTCATATCAACAACAACAGGGTCGATCTCTGCTGTAATCACATCCTTGCCAAGTTTCTCGTAATGGCGAGCCGTCGTCCCTACACCGTGACCAACGATAAAAACTCGCTCCATATCTGTAATTAAATTGTCTCCAACCTCTTGGAAGTGACGAGCATATTTGAATAATACCTCATCTGGATTATCTAGATTAATGCCCCCTTGATAGCCCTTCGGACCAAATTGCATGTAGCGGTACTCCCCAGGAATACCATTCCTTTCTTCGCTTTCAACAATATATACATTATGGTACGCACTCGATTCTTCAGCGATTAATCGTGTACCTGGTGCATTAATATGACTCTCTGCGAATTGAAGAAAGGGAAGAAGACAAAACGCAAAGCTAGGTAACACAAACACCATTTTTCTTCTGAATTTCAAACCTATATAAAGGATTAAAGCTATAACAAGCCCACCAGTAAATGAGGCAAATATGACCTCCAACGAGGCCGCAGGCAACAGCCAGAATGTTACGAGTATAGTACCTGCGATACTCCCTACTGCGGATATCGTATGGAACTTACCAATCTGAGCCCCACTGAACGAAAGGCTAAGCCCTTCCTTTGTAATCGCAGGGACGATAGCACTCAAAGCAACGTTCGGTACAAGAAAAAGGAGCAAACAACCTAGTAGCACTCCAATATTATTAGGCAATTCATTAAGTGAGTTCAATACTGGAGACACCATAGGAACAGCTGCGACAGTAATCATCGCGATTGAAAGGTACAGAATGACCATAACCTGAGAATTAGATCTATCAGCATGTTTTCCTCCAAACCAGTACCCTATTGTAGATCCGGTAAGAAATGTGCTAATAATGGCCCCCCAAGTAAACATAGTACTCCCAAAATAAGGAGTAAGAACTCTTACAGCTGCGATCTCAAATCCCATGTAAATAAAACTGGTCACAAATGCGAGTGTATAATATAAAATCATCTCCGCTCCCCCTCTCTAAGACAGCAATTTGAATCCGTCTGCTTGTAATTGCTACATCGATGTTCTTCATTCAAAAAAGTGTTCATTTGGAAATGCCATAACTTAGACCATAATTTCTCAAATATAGATAAGTGTTGATGATTCAGTAATCCGACTTGAATTCCTAACCGTTGCTTCCGGAATAGATTCAAAACTTTGCCTCCTTAAAATCCCTGTTAAACAGAAAAAGGGAAGCACCCAATATGGCTTTATCGCCAAAAGGGTGCTTCCCTACAAAAGTATTTAATTATTGTTTAGTATATATATACTAGCACTATAGGTCAATACTTATTCCACTTACTGCTCTTGAACAATGGTCCTGTGACTGAGCTTTCAGGCATACGATCGGAAAGAGATAAAAAAAGATGCCTCACTGAAATAGGCATCTTTTGCTAATAGTTTAGGAGATTATCATTAGACTAGCAACCAGTCCAGCCATTATCGTCATCTGAGACAAGACAACAAAGCCGTCATCTTTGAAATAGGCGGAAAATTTGCTTAGAACAACGGCTATAAGGCACGCTATAATAAAAATCAGGCTACCAGCTAACATTAATTAAATTCCATTCGCCAGAGTATAAGTTAACTTGCTAGTGTATGTAGTTGCCACAGCACCAATTGTATCCCCAACTTGGTAAGAGGATCCTTCACCGTTAAGCTGACTAACGGTTACAGTCTTCGGAGTATTTATCCAAAATGTTGGAATCACTTCATAATCACCCATACCAAATCCAGGGTGAGCACTGAAAATAGTTTGTGGAGTCGATGACAAATGGAAGGAACTAGACAACGGTCCGTGTGTAGGATCCACTTCCTGCCCAATACTCACAAGGACTTCTCCAGATCTTACTTCAACACTAGACGCTGGATAGGACAAGACATATGTACCATTGCCCCCTGAAGAAGGGTCGGTAAGTGGCTGACTGTAAAAATCTTCTGCAGATAACGTAAGTGTCCATCCGTCTCCTCGACCCGTGTCATCAGTAAGATAAATTTTACTTGATACCGTTGCACCTTTCCATTCATTACTGTTGATTACCTTAGGTGCGAAAATGATTGGATCCGCTGAAAATGTGAGTTGTCCCCCTACTAAGCTAAATTGGCTTTCAGTCGATTGACCAACTTCCTCTGCTGCTGCAGATAAAGGAACAGACACTAATAGTGCCAGACCGAGTAATGATGCTCCAAACTTCTTTGTTTTTGACATTTTCATTCTCTCCTTTAGTTTTTAGTCGCCTCTAGAGTCTCTTTAGAAGTTACATACTCATCACCCCTCTCAGATTTTCTTTTTGACTTCTTAAATAGAAGAATGATAAGAAGTAACATAACAATAAAACCTAAAATTGCAGTCAATAATATTACCTGAGTATCATTTTTCTGTGTGACTATCTTAATAATATTATTGTCCGCAAGTGTTCTTTGAGATGTGGTGACCTCTTCTTGGTTTAAGGTGAATTCAAATTCCCTTGAGAACCTTTGATCTTCCCATTCTCCTACTAATACAGCTTTATAATTCCCTTGCTCAAGGAAAGTGTCTTTTAAGATAAAATCAGTTTTTGCCTCCGTGTTAGCATATACGGAATCCATACTTAATGAACTCTCATAAATATTTTGATTCGTATCGAGATCAATTAACTTCATTTCAATATCTGGCTTTCCAAGAATGTTTCCACCATTTTCAACATGTGGTGATACACTTAACAAACCATTGCTTAAATACTCATATTCAAAATCAGAGAACGAGAATTTTGAATTCGCTTGATCTGAGTTATAATCGCCAATAATCTGAATTCCGATTTTAGTTAAAGCATCAGTTTGGAAGGTTACTTCTTGAGATTTACTTTTTACTACTTCAGGTTCTTTATATTCTTGTAATGCTATGTAAGAAATATATTGGCCGTAACTCAAATCTTTAGGATACTCAATGTTGAATGAGAAATTCTTAGCTTCTAATGGCTGAAGAATTATCTTTTCTGGCTTTGTCTTAATCCATTTAGCTGGACCCGATACTGTCTCTCCATAATCTCTAAAATTTTTACCACCATTTAGTTTTGGAACAACATCAGCAGGATACAAATAAAATACTGATTCATTTTCCTTGCTATGATTTGTGACTGTGACTGTATAAGTATGCTTCGAACCTGGAGTGATTTTTGTGTGAAAACCACCAGCTAAGGTTTCTGTATTCTTGTCAGCTATTATCATTGATACTTTAAAGTCTGTAGCAGAAGCAGTATTAGCAAATAAAGTGAATAACAGCATACATAGAACTTGAATACGAATAGTCTTTAACTTCATCATTCTGATCTCCTCATTTGTTTTGATAGACTTTCCAAATTTTGCTCAAGAAATCATTAAAATTGTTGGGCCATGCTTATATTTCCTTATCAGAAAACAAAAAAGTACCCCACACTTACCAATGTAAGCGCGAGGTACTTCCTCGATAGAATATTCAATTAAAATGATCATATACCTACTTTTATCCTAAGTCAATATACCTAATCGGAATTTTTATATTGATGCATGATACACTATTGATCATGCATCCATGATCAAATAATCTAAACTTCGCTATACATTTATCAGCAGCGCCTCGTTACAGTACATTTCATAGGGAATGAAGCGGAATGCTCACAGTAGCCATTGCCTTTTTCTTTTGTTCATCGTTTACATGTGTATAGATCATTGTCGTTTCTATCGAGGAGTGTCCAAGTAGTTCCTTTACGACGCGAATATCTACTCCGTTTTTGAGGAGCATTGTCGCGAAAGAGTGCCGAAGTTTATGGCAGGATAACTTCATGTCCGATAATTTTGGGTTTTGGCTCTTAAATTCTGTAAACATTAGGTTTGCGATCTTCTGAATCTGACGGATCGATAACCGCCTTCCCTTTTGTGAGACAAAAAAGGCTTCTTCCTTCTTGCTGTATGGTGTAATCCGTTCTTCCTCAACCTTACTTAGATATTCAACTAGCAGTTCAGGCACAGGTATCTCATTCCATTTACGGCCCTTACCAAAGACCTCAATTGTCGCCTTCGAACGCTTAAAGTCCTTAAGGTTTAATCGATGAACTTCTCCCACGCGAAGGCCGCAGTATCCCATGAGAAGGAATATGGCTATGTTTCGATTGCGATACCTGCCTTTTATAAACTGAAGACTTTCGACTAACTCTTCTTCCTCTAAGTAAACTGGCTTCTTGTTCCTTTCAGTCTTTGATTTTTTTACTTCCATTGCAGGATTCCTAGAAGCCATCTCAAAGTCTATCATCGCTACGTAGAACGATCTAATTGCCGAAAGTGATCGATTTCGGGTTCGGTCGCTTGTAGACTCTTGCTTACTCACAAGAAAGTTTATTATATCGATCTTACCTGCTTTTTCGAGGATAGTTCCATTTAATGAATCAAAGTAAGAATAAACTTCCCTCATATATTCACGCTGTGTCGCGTCTGTATAACCCGATTGCTTCATCCATATAGAAAAAGCACGAATTTGTTCATCATATACATCTTCCAATTCATATTTACGTGACGAGTCCAACGCCTCACCTCCCCCTATTTTCCTTTCGAAATTATTACATGCTACGGTTAGTAAATTCTTATATCTTATTGTTTAGATTTAGAGTAGTAAGGACGGAATTCCTTAGCCGTAAATCTCGTTTCCAAGAACAAATCTGGATTGTATATAATATGCGGCGGAAGCTTAAAAAACTTACAAACCTTATCTATGATCTCGATTGGTGGAATCCTTCCTTCATGAATGTGAGTACGGAAAAGAGGTCTACTGTACCCTAAATACTCAGCTAAATCTCGGTGGTTGATATTATGGACTACCATTAAACCTGCCAGTATTACATTCAATATTTTATCACCTAAGAAACCTTGATGTAGTTTGGTCTCAAAAGGTATTTTAATCTGCATTTCCTCGCAGTGTTCAAAGAACAAAACATCTTCTGGTAAACCAAAAAATTCAGATATTTTCTTTCTATTGGCTTCGCCAGGATTTCTTTCATACACCCAAGAATGTGCAGTACGCTTCGAAACACCTATTGCCTCAGCAAGCTCCGAAATTTTAGTATTTGTACCATAGAGCAGTGCCATGAGAATACGATTTTTAACAGTATTTTTGGTAGGAGTACGAAATCGGGGCTTCTTTATACCTTTCCCAAGATACCTATGTTGCTTGTCGTATACCTTACTATTATCCATCAAAATCTAAATTCACCTCTTTAAGAATTTATTCCCTCTTTAAAGGACTAATATGTAATCTTCTTAATATACAAGTCTATTTCTTTCTCTTCTTACCCTTAAGGGAATCTCGGAACTTTGATACAGCTATTTCTATAACAGGTTGCCAAAGATCGAGCTGTTTTTCAGTCATAAATTTAATTTCATTTGCAGATAAGACGTCTATACTATGAACTAAACACTCTGGGTATACCTTATATCTTGGTTTACTAAACTCTATCTCATAATCATGATCAGGAAACTCATCACGAATCAATTGTCTAAGCTTTTGTTCATCATCCTCGATAATAATAGCCTTCCTACTGCCTGTAAACGGTATAGGAAACGATTTATAGTAAATCTTTTTATCCAGCAAAACAATACAGCATTTCTTTGTAAATGATGTCTCTAAGATAGGTTGAAGTTCTAACCTATACTTTCCAAGATTCGGGTCGATCAAATGAATGTCGTCATCTAACGCTTCATCAATTACCTTTTTCACAAAAACCATCACTCTACCTCCAAATGCATCCATCCTTATTTATCGGCCATTAAATTTTATCGTGTAATCTCGAAAAATTCGAACACCTTATTCTTGTCTATTAATTTATTCTATTAATCTTAAAAATACTGGAATAAAACGACTTTCTTTTATGTGAAACTACCTTTCTTCCTAACTAAAAATCGTTTTAGTTTGAAAGTGCGCAAAATCTGGGTTTGGCGTACTTATTTTAGCACATATGTTCTTATAAAAGTAGATGTTTCTTCAGAATTATATCTTATCTATTGAATTTTCTCTTCGTTGATAAATCTTATAACTGTGTTTATTCCCCCCAATCCCCCTCCTAGTCTCCTTTTTTGTAAACAGTTCACTTTTGAGTTTACTAGTAATTTATTATGTTAACTCTTCTGTTGACCGTAAGAAATTTAGATTCATCAAAACTGAATAGTTTAATGAATATTAAAATGATCATATAATTGTTTATTATACTTATTAATTTACTTAATATATTCATATTTATTTGTATATTCATTTTTATGAACAAAAATATATGTGTTTAAATTAAAATGAGGGAGGGAGAATTTGATATAAAAATGTTTAGGCGAAGTCGAGTTGATTGCTCCAGAGCTTCACGGCTTGTTGTCCCTGCTACTTTTAACGTCGCAGGGACTCAGGCGGTGGACGATAAACATATATCCAAGCTGGAACTTGCTCAAAGCCATTCTTTCTCAATCTGTTTGTAAACGTTAAGTTTCAAATTTTTCTCTGCTCTTTGTTCCATTTCCCTCATGGTCTAAGACAAAGCTGTTACTGTTAGGTTTCTGCTCAATTGAAGCAATTTAATACTGCCACTTCGTTAGCATATACCTGCTTTTTAGAACCTTTAAAGATGAGATCGTTATATCTTTGAACTTCACCTTCCTCAATATCGATTGAGTCATCCCATTTCTTAGAGCTCTGCAATAAAAGCAGAGCTATTTTTGCTGATACTGGATAATATAGTTCCAACTCGTTAGTCTGTTCTAGATTATTGTAATCCGCCTTTGTATTGATCACGGGTTGATCTCCGGTTATAAATGGAGTAGGTGTGTTATTTTTTAGAATTATGCAGACAAAATTATTATTAGGGAGCGACATCTGATGACCTAAATTCGTAGAGAATACATATTTTAAAACGTTCCAAATCCTTTCCGGATCGAAATCAGACCAGTTCCCAGGAATAAATTTCATGCTTCTAAGGAATGATTCTTTTATCACATTTGTCCGAAAATATTGAGTGCAGATGAATTCATTAAACTCTGCCTTCCCCTGCTCGTCTTGATAAAACGATGCATCACCTTTTCTGAGAGACTCTAAATACGGCTTTCCCGTATCTTCAATTCTATTGTGAAGTTCTTCTTCAATATTATTGATCTCCAAGTCAAATAGAGCCTTCACTTCTTCGGAAGATTTCCTCTTCTGCTCTAAAGTCCTTTTAATTTCGAAGATCCGATTGAAATAGATAATCCAATCTTTATTAACTTTTTGAACTTCAGGAGGCCCCAAATGTTCTATGAAAACAGTCGTTATTAACTCAATATCGAATGTAGTAAGTTCATTTAAGCGATAAAAATCGCGGATATTTGCAACATCTCTAGCGCTGGCAGGGAAAATCTTATTGTCCCGTAAACAATAAAGTCTACCATTTTCATTCTCCCAGGCAGTCAAATAATGCCTCCAAACATAATGCTGCCGTCTTTTTTTCCCTCCCATTTGACCACCCTTTTCAAAGTATATATTCTGCTCGATCGCTTAATGCTCCCGGTAGCAAGTCAAAAACTTTATATCCATGATCCCAGCTTACAACTTCATTTTGTTGAGATAATAGTCATCAAAAAACATCATCAACTCATATTCATGAGGTATGTCGAATCCAAAAACAAAAAAACCATCCTTGTGGATGGCTTTTACTTCTATATTCTTGATACTGCTGCCTGTTTTATAGCTGACTGTTCAAGTTCCTCCAAGTCTCGCCGAATGATGTCCTCTGTCAAAGATTGGGATCCGGCCACCCAATCCTGCTTTTTACGCCGTGCAACGACTTGTTTATATGCAATGATTGAGTCAAAATCCGACGAGGACGCGGGCCGACGCGTTTGAGAAGTTATTTGATTATTCAACATGCGTTTCATAAGATCCACTCCCTCTTCTAATAAGTCTGGATTTTGAAAATCACCCGAAAAACAGAATTTATTTGGTAATATAAATTTACCACGTTCCGAAGACATATTCAATGATATCCGGTAATCCTCCACGAGAGCCTCTTTTAAAATATGGAGTTTTACGGCTGCTGAATCTTTATCGAATAATGGAATCCTTTTATCAATATTAAACATATATCCTGACTCAAGAAACCATTTGTAAATTTGTGCTTCATCATTAGGTCTAAAATTCAATGATTCAAACTCACGAACGTTAAGAACATGGCCAAACTCGTGTTCTAGAGATTGGGCGCAACGCTCATGGAGATTTAACATCCTTAGATTTTCAATCAGATTATTTTGGTCATCTGATTTCATGTGCCCTTTAAAAACCAGATCCCTAGCTTCATCCAAATAATATCTTTTCTCTGTTTCATATCTTTGTTCAGTGTTGTCAGGTAAAAGAATAATCCGTTCCTTTTGAGAAGAAGGTGACTTATACATGAGAGCAATTCCATCACCTGCTAAATGAGAGCGAAAACGAAAATAGAGATTAAATAATTCAATTTCATGAAGTCGAGCTCCTCGACGAGTCGCTATCTTGATCCCGCCATTCATTTCGTGTTTTGTTCTCGGAGGATATGTATACTGAACCTGTTCACTGCTTTGAATCAGTTCTAAAACAAGTCCAAGCTTTTCTCGAACATTTTTAAAGTGAGGCTTTTCAAATTCATATATAGCTTGATTGAATTCTTCCCAAGTTCCGTATTCTATTTCATCAATTACAACATGGCAATCATCCTCATCTAACCCTAAATAATTAATAGCTGTGACGAACTCTAATTTAATTTGGTTTTCCAAAATTTCAGCTCCGTTTCCCGTTCAGATCAGTCAAGCTTGTCCATTTACTGGTTACTCCTATATCTCTGCATCTAAAACTTGCATTATTCTACTGGAGCCCTCGTGTAATTACTAGCATCAGAGATGTTGGATTAGTTTCGCAGCATCCAACTTTAAGTTCACTTAATTGTAGCTGAATCTTACAATACAATACTTCGTATACCTAGAGGATTATCTATAATTTCAGCTTGCTGCTTATCTGCAGAAAACATAAACGCTACTTCTTCTGTTAGTAGAAATATAGGGTTAGATATACCGATGCTTTCGATGGCTATACATGACTTAGCAATTGGATTACGTGTTGATTTAATACCAACTATTCTACCAGACTCCTCTCTATATAATTCACTATCAAACTCCATTATTAGCACAAATTGTCCCTCAGGCAAACAAATTATAAAGGGACAATGTATCTTGTTTTTTATTACTTTTAACGTTGAATTATCTGTTTCAGGATTATAATGAAGCGTGGATTTTTTATCAAACAACAGTTTCGCAACAAACATATACGAGAACCATGTTTCTTTATTTTCAAGTGCATTCAGTTGAACACAGGGTTCTACTGCAAGAGCGTCATAGATTTTAGGTAAATGTCGAACAACTTCACCGAGATAAAGTAGTATTGGCCAGGATTCAGAAACCGAAAGTTGATTTATAGTATCTCCAGGCCGAATTTTCCCTAAGAAGTTAATTAATTCAGGGTAATTAAACATACTATCAGCATTTTTTTCAGTAATAATAACCTCTGTATAGTGACGGAACTGGTTGTCTTCAGCTTTTCTTCTTCTTGATA
The DNA here is from genome assembly GCF_042678545.1 of Paenibacillus provencensis. NCBI lineage: Bacteria > Bacillati > Bacillota > Bacilli > Caryophanales > Paenibacillaceae > Paenibacillus > Paenibacillus provencensis. The sequence goes on from NZ_JBHTKX010000015.1 coordinate 20,949, forward strand.
CAGATAAGCTTAAACCGCTAGGATGATAGTAAGCCGTCTCATCTCCAAACCCCCTTATTTCAAACTGACAAGTAGCAATCTCTTTCCCTTTTCGCATTAAAGTAACACGACACACATCATAAACTAAAGGAGCGATAACAGATAAAGAGTCAGCGATATCGTCAGTGTGTTGAAATATATTTTTGAAAGTGCTTTGTGGCAAAGACAACTTATTAAGATCTTCAGATAAAAAAGAAGTTCGTACACGTGGAAAAAGTTTATGAGTTTTGTCAAACAGATCCTCTACTTGGTTCACCTCAACTATGGCAACACTACCTTCTTCCGACTGACTAATGCTCAGTTTCATATCTCCAATTAATTTTTGGAGTTCTAATTGAACCTTCAATAAATCAAGCTTATTCTGGTATGACCTTTTCTTTATAATAGACAATTGTTCAATGAAATGGTCTACATCATTGCTCATTTTCGAAGGATCCAATCGGAAAGAGTTTTTTTTCTTTGACAAACGTTCATGAAATTCAAGGAGTAACTTTTCATCAAAAAAACGGTGATAAATTTCATTTTTAAGAGTATCAACCAAAATAAACACAAGAGGCTGTGTAGATTTAAGTGTGAATTCCATATCTGCTTTATTAAGATTACTACTTGGAATGTCGTTAGCAGAACTTTTCACATTCACCAGAAGAAACTCAGCATGCATTGATTGTTTATGACTGGTTGATTCACTTCCAATCTGGCATGAGAAATCTATACCATAGTCACGTTCAAGTTTATTTGGTATTAAATTAAGTGATCGCTGGGCATAAATTCTAAATAAGTCTTCTCCTAATTCACCGATTTTTTGGCTGTTATTTCTATACTTCGCCATTTGTTCCTCCAAGATTTATTAATTTATTTAGAGTATATACTTTTTTCGGAAATAAAGATGAGAAAACGTATAACCTATCAAAATTCCAACTTACTTTCCAAGCTTTTATAGAAGTTATAACTTGAAATAATGAGCCTTTCACTAGGAGTCCATCGGGGGATATCTTAAAAAAAGCAAGGGTGTGTAGAACCCTTGCTTCAAGATAAACAATAACTCTATTATCTAACGAATACCAAACACTGTATCGTACATCCGATAAATCATTGCTGCACTCTCAGCTCTCGTTAACTTCCCCTTTGGTTTAAAGGTACCGTCCGGGTATCCCTGAACTAATTGATTGACGCCTAAACCAATGACCTCTGATCTTGCCCAACTGGATACTTCTTCTACATCCGTGAATTCAACTTTCCCTTCCGGTATCATCGGTCCGTACAGTGCATTGGCCAGCATTTTAGATGCTTGTTCTCTCGTGATCATCTCTTTCGGTCTAAACTCGGTTTCACTAAATCCTTTGACCACTTGATTAGCGAGTGCAATTTTCAATTCCTCAGCATACCACTCGGTCTCATTCGTATCGTGAAACGTCAATTCAATGGTCTCATCGGTCTCCAGCTGCAGCGCTCTTACAAGTAGCGATACAAATTCAA
>NZ_JBHTKX010000016.1:0-7010 GCF_042678545.1 Paenibacillus provencensis
GCTAGCCACTCTAGTTTATAATAATCTTCTTAAATCGTTCGTTTAGAAAAGATTCCACTGCTGCTTCTCTACTCACCAAAAAGCCACCGAGAAGATCCATTAAATCTGCGTCGACAATCGGGATAATGTAACCTCTGTCGTCTTTACACGTATCATTGCAACGGGCTAGAAAAGTTTCCATATTATCAATGGTTCGACAAAGTATTAGCCCAAATTTTCCTCGATTTGGACCAAAACGTCCTGCCATTTGATCAAGTTCAGGGTTAGCGACATCTCTTGAGTAGTTTTTGCACTCAACCATTATTAGGCTTGAAGGAACTTGATGTACCGTAGGGAGTCTAAAGAAGAACCCCTTTTCAGCACTATTCTCGAACACGATATCAATTCTTTTCCTACCATCATGGATTTCCTCTTCAATCGAAGGCGAAGTAATGCTTGGATAAAATAGTAACTCAAGGATTCCCATAACAGTGCGATGATACTCCGTTGCATGTGTCGCACCTGGGGGGATACCTGGCAATTTTGCCTTGAGGTAACTTATAATATCGCTTAAGGCTTGTTCTGAGTTTATCTCCTCATTGAAAAGGGAGTGCAAAGAGTGAGTAGATTGCTTCTTAAATTCCTTAAACACCTCAGGGTGCTTAACGGTGAATTTAACTAGAAATTCTTTATCAATAGTTCCGAGATCTTCTTTAACGCTTTTTTTGGTTACATATCTTTCTTTTGTCTTCCGCCTAATCCGCACAAGCCGTGAGTTTGCACTAAGATGTTCCCTTTGAAGAAAGTGCAGGACGAAATGTTGGGAGTATTGCTGAGAACTGTATTCTTTTGAATATGTAACAATACTCTTTGGGACAAGTAAAATCTTCTTTCCATTTACTACTAGCATATCGGTATGAAATTCTTCCCACTCTAGCTTATTTCTGTTCCATACAAACCCCGATGGTACGTTCCCCTGAAGTGGAATACCCCAAAGTCTACATTGATTTTGTGTATACTTAATAAGTTGTCCTCGAATCAAGTTTGTGGTCATATCTGAAACCTTGTCCTTATCAATACCAGGAACAAATACGCGTATGTCCTCTAAGTGTTCAAGCACACCTTCTTGAAATGCAGTACTTTCTATTATCGCTTTAAATATTTTCTCAGTATCCTCAGGACCAACTCCTCTGCCTTTGGGTCTGCCAACCGATAATCCTAGACAAGTCTCATTAGGTTCCCCTAAGAATGAAAATAAATATCTTGCGTCATCGGGCAAATCACTCTTCAGTAGGTTGAAAAAATAACTAATAAAAGAATTAATATCGCTCTTTGATTCCCTTCCAAAAGGGGTATCAAAATGACGAATAAAGTATGAATCTAAGAAAAGTGGCAAATCAAGATCCACGTTTATATCAACAAAATCTAATTCGTACTGGGACGCATGGAGTTGATACAATTCACTAATCTTCATTTTGATATCCTCCTTATTGAAAGAGCCTCTCTGGATGACAAACGATATCTCTTCCATTATCATACAACAATCCGCAAATTAATGGTTAAAAAGATTTAGGACGACTGAATTCGAGTCGTCCTATTGTCCCATCTTTATTAATTGTTTCTGCATGTTGGAGATAATGCTGGGAGCGATAGCGTTTCAGATTAATGTTTCATGACTTTATTATCTATTTTCAACGTGTCATTCTCTTGCTTTGACCCATGAATTATATCTAATGCTACTTGCTTCATATTTGCATCCGCTTGAAGCTCCTCTACAAAGCCAAACATCTCCTTGACCTCTTCCCAATCGAATGCGGTATATCGACCGCCTGAAACGCGATAGCCTTGTGCAGCGAGTACCAATCCGTTACCGTCATTTGCTTGAGCGTTCTGGAAGTAGCTCATGATAATGGGCATCAGCATCTTCTCGTCGTACTTGTTCTTGATGCCCATGCTATGAAGTGTTTGGATGGCATCAGCAATTTTAATAAGCAATACCCTCCGCCCACGAGACTTCCGCTTTCCGTTCGCCCTCCTTTCCGTACACATCTTTCTTATCCGAAGTTGGTTGGTAAACCTCACGGTTTTGCCAATTCCGAATCTGTTTCCTTTACTGTTGCCGTGCGTGTTGCCTACAAAGGCAATGTCGTTCAGGAATTGCCAAAGCTCTCTGTCTTGTTTCCGAGTGTTACCTCTGCATGTTCGGTGATGATATCGACGACATCATAGATTTCATCATCCGTATAGTGGCAATCGAGTCGGTATTCGTCTGCCAGCTTCTTGAAGTAGTACAAGCCGAGCGACACGACAGCATAGTTGCCAATCTCACGTTCTTTTAACTGCGGGTACTTCGCTGCAATTCTTTGTTTGCTGTGCTCATAGGTGGCTAAAACTTCTGCTTCATCCTGTCTTTCGCACCAAAGCAGGTAACCTGTCCAAAACCGCTTGTCCTCTACGTTGTTAAGCAAATGATAGGTCTCTTTTGCTACCTTCGATTCCTTGGATTTAAGGAAGTTCACATCGACACTGACAGGGACAACACGCTCGGTGATGGCTTGATCAGATGTACCCATCTGACCGATAAAGATAATTGCATTACGGTAGTCGAATCTTCTTGTGCTCAAGTCTTTTTGTCCCTTTGCGGAGTACCCTCGGTTATAAGATTCACGCAGCAACCGCTCTACAGCATTACGCAATACTTGTGTCCATTCATGTGGTCGGAACTCGTCAAAAGGGACAGGAATATGATAGCTTGTCCCTATCGCTTGGCTGTTTGCAAACTGTGTGCCGAAGTTGGCGATCTCTGGATGCGTTCCGTAGCCTAGATAAGCCATGAGCGTAACGATAAGCCCTGTCTTTCCGCCACCATTCACACCGCTGACCGCAAGGTGAGGAAAACCGCCCAGATTGCCTGCTACCCGTATTATCGTTTCAAACGGTAGTGACATCAGCCAACCTAGAACGGTAATCATCGTTGACCGCTTATGGAGTGATAGAACATTCTCGACGAAGAGCGGCAAGACAACTTGCTTCCAAGAATCCTCGTAATATCCTAGCCCTTGCAGTTTCATAATCTCCGGGATACTGACAACTTCATCACGCACATATACCAAGTCAGGCTGCTCGTTGCCGTTACTGTCGTAGACTTTCTGCGGAGTGACGATGACGGCTTTACCCGATTCAATCCGTTTTATGCCGATTGTGTTTATTCCTGTGCGTTCAATGGCGATAATCTCGAAGAATAGATACTCGCCGAGTTGTCCGATTTCGGTATCTGTACCGTAAACGAAAGCACCATGTACCTTCTTCTCTCGCAGCGTTTCGCGGAGGCTTGAAGCGGTAAAGAAGTTGTGAGAACGAAGTTCAATTCTTGACCGTGCTTCTCTGCCCGTTGTACGGTGTTTGCTAACGATTTCAAACACGCCGAATCCTTCAGTGGTCACTTGCTCCTCTAACGTCTCTGTCTGGTACAGGACAATGTAGATCGGTCGAATCGTAAAGTTTGTTATTCTGCCGTATCCTTTAGATCGTGCGGCATACATCCCATCCGCTTGTTCAGAGATGATAGAGGGGCTGTTTACAACAGCATGATGCTTCTGCTGTTGCAACTGCTTTTTAGCTCGTTCAAACAAGCGTTTCATCTGTCTGTAGGTTTTATCGGGATAAAGCATTTCATTATAGGTCAAGTTGTATCCGTCGATCATCTTCTGCATGAATGCCTCTTTGAGGCTGACTCCTCAATCTCCTCGCGGCTAATCAAGATATCGGCATAGATATCAGTGAATATTTTAATTTTATCCGCATCATGGGTCATGTATATAATAGATTTGATCGTATTGCTTGAAAGGCTGCGATCGTCGGACACATACTTCTTGAATCCTTCTGGAGTAGTGGTATCAATTGATTCATTTGGTTCCTGTTCGACCTCTCGCAGCAAATCTTCTACACTCATGAGAATTCCTCGCTTTCATGACTGGATGGAGTAACTCGTTGTGTACTAGATATTCTTGGTGTTAGAATGAGCCTACTACAAATCTTCAAGCTATTCGGTTGTTGAAGAGCAGTGTGGTTCGCCCTGTGCTATGTGCCTCCCTTCTCGGTTACTCGACACCCCCCTTGCCTCTCTTAGTCGGTACTGGATTATAGCCCAAGCGGTCTGGGGTGAGCCAGGGGGCGATGAAGCCCCCTCTCTGCGGTTGTGGCGCATCTAATTCCAAATTATTCCATTCCGAATTCGTCTCTTCTATTGTCTTCGTGGGTACCAATATCAATGTTGATCCAAGAGTTGTTGTGCTTGATGTCATCGAGATGACGTACAACAATTCCATCTTTGAAGAGCTCTTTTCTGCCGAACTTTAAGTACGCTACCAGTCTATGGACGAATACCTGCGATTGCATTACAATGCCGTTTGCCCTGAAGCGGAACTGCACGTAATAGTACCCGTTCTTACTCTGCCGGAGTTTTCGCTGCTTACCGGACGGTGTGATTATACAACCACTCTGGGCTGTGTACCCACGCTAACGAATTCTTCCAGTGCCGTTTGGGCATTTGTTTTGGTCATTAGCCACCTCACCTCCTCCCACTTAATAATAACAATTGACTTTTCTATACTTTTTGTTGTCGCGTAATCGCCGACGCCGTTCCGCGTGAAGTAAAATCAGGTAAATTCCTTGTCAAGTGGTTTTTTGCTCAACAATTAAATAAATTGACGACTGGATTATTCGCGTGTTTTACTGGTTTTAGGGGCAGACCGCTTGGGTCGGGTTGCCCCAGCAGAACAGGATAGCCGCTTGGATTTGAACTCAGCCACGCCGTGTCAGTGTAGCAAGAGTTGTAGCCAAAAGATGAAAGTTGGTCTACTGCGAAGTAAGCGGTCTGTTGAACCGCTAAGGCCAGTCAAAGAGAACCATAGCCAAAGGAAGTGCGTCTGTTCGCTTTTCACAAAGCGGATAGGCGCTTTTTTGCGGACAGAATCAGGGGACATGTAGGAGGAAGAAGAAATGCGTGGATGCATAAGCAAGCGTGGAAACAAGTGGTCGTGGGTTGTTGAAATGGGCAAAAACAGCGAAGGTAAGCGGCGACAGAAGAGTAAAGGAGGCTACGAATCCAAAGGCGAAGCGGAAAAGGCGTTGCAGAAGGTTCTTCACGAGCTGAATACGGATTAGTACATTGAGCCGACAAAAGACAACGTAGCGACATTCTTTACATCGTGGCTGGCGCAGAAACAAATGAGCATTCGCCCCGGCACATATAAGACGTATCGGTGGCTGGTCAACTATCATATCATTCCGCAACTTGGACAGCACAAGATGATAAGCCTATCTCCGCAAACAATCAATCATGTTCATAAAGTCATCCACGATGCTTTGGAAACGGCTGTGAAGTGGGAGCTTCTGACCAAGAACGTCGCTCGTGTCGTAAAGCCACCCAAGATTCCCAAAGCTCAAACCAATGTGTGGACGGAGGAAGAGTTAATACGGTTCCTTGAGTTCACGAAGGATAGTCGCTATCACATTATCTTTTTGCTGGCGGCAACGACCGGGATGCGTCGTGGCGAGGTTCTTGGGTTGAAGTGGGAGGATATCGACCTTGTGGCTGGAAAGTTATCCGTTCGACGCTCCTACACTCGTGGTGTTGTCGGACACATTTTTCAAGAGCCGAAGACCGCCGCTGGCATCCGAACAATCGTTTTGCCAAAACAGACAGTGGATGCGCTCCAGAAGCAACGTTTGGTTCTTGAAGAAGATAGGAAGAAGGCAGAAAAGAATGAAACGGAGTACAACGACTACGGATTGGTTGTACAGACACGGAATGGCTTTCCGGTTAGCCCGTACTTCGTGGAAGCTCGGTGGCTGGACTTGTTACGGAAGTCGGGCTTGCCAAAGATCAGACTGCACGACCTTCGTCACACGCACGCCAGCCTATTGCTCAAAGCCGGGATACATCCGAAAGCCGTCAGTGAGCGGCTGGGGCATTCCAGTATCATGATAATGCTAGATCGCTACTCGCACCTGTTCCCGACGCTTCAGCAGGAGGCAGCGGAGAAGTTGGACCAATTGTTATTATATAGCCGAAAGTTTACCAAATAACGTAGGACACAATTTCCAAATAGGGATATAATTAATCTATTAAACTAAAGTAGGGGTGTAATAAATGGGATTATTTCTTCCTGATCTAATGTTTTGTGATCGCAAAAAGACAATTGATCTGTTAAGTATATTGGTCAATGACCTAGTAACGGAATATTCCTTAAAACAGTCAAATGGAAACAAGACCGAGGCTGGTTTGGAGGGTTCTTTAGCATCCCCATTAGGAAAGATAGTCTCAAGGTATAAAGGGGAAAATTCAAGGAGTGTTGAAAAAGAGGGGATTGTAAAACTACCAACTGCCGCTCTTTTTACTGACCTGTACACAGTACTTAATTCTGAAAATAAAGTTCAAAGATTGATAGGTTTTGATGATGAAATTTGGAAACAATTAAAGGTAGGGGAATTTGTAGAACTCGATGGTACTTTCACACAATCTCCTATTGAAAGTGCATTTGCATCCTTAGTTGATTTTGTAGAACAATTTAAGGGAATGTTTGCTGGACAGGCTGGTACCGAACAAGTATCACTAATTGCAAATATACTACAGCCCAAAACGGCCACAATGATTATTAAGTCTTATAATGAAGTGCAAACCTCATTTATTACATCAATTAATTTAGATCCGGAAAATTTATTAACTGAGAGGTATGAAATTGAAGGGGAATTAACATTGTTCGGAAGAATACGCAGAATAACTCCGGCCAACAACAAAGTTGACTTAATTAAGTTTCTACCCGGTAAATTGAAAATGAAAGAACGGGAAATGATGAACATGTTTTCCCAGTTCACCAAAGATGAAGAACAAGGATTTTCTTTTAGTAATTTATCAGAGATTAATGAGAAATCCTTCTATATTGAAGGTCCAGTAATTGAGATAAGCCCGATTGCAATTTATCAAAATTCATAAATATAACTTTGGGATTGACGCCGTCCGCTCTTAA
>NZ_JBHTKX010000017.1:0-4001 GCF_042678545.1 Paenibacillus provencensis
GGCTGTCATAAACTACATATGATGTAGCCGATGGCACTGCATCCCAAGACATCTCGATTGAATGATCGGTAGACTCAGCCTGTACGTTATTCGGCATGTAAGGCAGCGTTAGGAACTCTCCGCTTGTCGCGGCGCCATAACCGGCCATATTCCCGGCTGCTACCGTAAAGGGATAATTTTGTCCGCCACTGAGCCCCGTGATGACAATCTCACCGCTTGATGTTTCATAGGTTCTTCCGTTTACAGACAGGAGATACTTTGTGGCTCCCTGTACTTCTGGTATCCACACTGTCGCTTCTTGCTCTCCTATTTCTTGGACAAGCACTTCTGATGGCGCGTCAGGCAGCGTGGAGAGAACAATAGAGTTGGATTGTCCGGATCCGCTTCGGTTACTCGCTGTCACTTGGATTTCATAGGTGCCGCCAGATGCCAGGCCTGAAGCCGTGAACTGCTGGGTCTCTGCGGGTAAGCGGATGTCTCCTTCTCCGTTGATGGTAAGAAGATAACTGTCTGCCCCTTGAACTGCATCCCATTCGAAAGAAATGTCTGAGGTGGTAGAAGCGATGCTGCGGATGGCCTCCACCCTTGCCGGCAAGGTAATAACATCGTCTAATGTGGCGTACTCCCCAAAGCCGGTTTCATTCTCTGCAGCGACTCGGTAATCGTATGATGTGCCTGACTCTAGACCTGTATCGAAGTAAGATGCCTCCGGCCCTCCATAGATCAGCTGCTCATCTCTTTCAAGAGCATAATAGGTCGCGGTGTTTACACTATTCCATAACAGGGAGATCGTATGCTCTGTAATCTCCAATCCGCTAAAACCGGCTGGTGTATCGGGGAGCGTTAAGAATCCGATATGAGCGGATTCTCCTTCGCCCGTCACATTGATAGCGGATACGGCGATATCATAAGTGCTTCCTGGTCTCAAGTTATTGATAGGCTGATATACTGTGTCGGTAACGGTCTGATTGAACGCCTCTTTTTGTGTCACTGTGTCCGTTGCTACTATTCGGTAACTGCTCGCTGAATCGACAGGAGATATATTCACCAGTGCTCGATCGGCAGCTCGTCCATCCTTGCTTACCTGCACACTCGATGGTTTTTCTGGCAAGGTTGTGATTTCGACTGGATTACTTAGGCTTTGCCCGACATGGTTCGTTACAACCACCTGGTATTGATAGGTGTTCCCGCCACGTAAGGACGAATCGACGAAGGAGTTGACTGGATGCTCGACTTCCCAACTTTGGCCTGTCGTTAGATTTTGAACCGTATATCGATACCCCTCTGTATACGTTGATGCAGCAGGTACAGTCCATTCCAATGTGGCACTGTTTTCAGCAATGCCATAGGCCTGCAGGTCAGGAGCTGCTGGCTGTTCCTGCAGCTGAAGTCGTTCGGTCGTTATCGTTGTTTCATGCCCTACTCGATCGGTAGCCTTCGCATGAATATACCAGGTGCCTTCATTCTGGATGGTTAGCAGCTGTTCATTTTCGGAGGCTTGATCCCAATCGGTAGGTTCTTCAGGAGAAGTCGTAACTTTATACTGCCGTTTATTCGGATTAATTCCCGATTGAGCATCTTCATACTGAATCTTAATCTGAATATCCTCTTCCGACCAAGATCTGCTCTGTGGTGTAATCTGAATGGTCGGAGCTGTGTTATCGATATTGCTGACCGTATAGTTAGACTCGGTCTGATTACCTGCATTATCTTCAGCCACAAAGGTGAACGTTCCATTTTGAGTCACGGAGTAACTGGCTGTTGCATGATTGACCCAAGTTCCGTCCGGAAGCTTAATCCGCTTAACTCCGGTTTCACCATCACTCGCCACCGCAGTCAATTGAACGGACTCGGATGTCCATGATTCATTATTAGATGTGATATTTAATCTTGGATCTACGGTGTCCATATATGGTATATGTACTACATTCGAAGTATTATTTTTGTTATCTACTGCTGCAATGTGGACATAAAAATTGCCGTCTGCTGCAGTTGGACCCGTATAACTGGTGCTTGTTGTTGTGATACTCGGCCCAGGTATGGTATTAGGATTCTGATCTATTACAATGCTATATCCCTTAATTCCGGATGTTACTGTCACTGGTGTGGTTGATGAAAGTGAAGGACTAGAATATCTAGGATAGGCTTTAATCTGGTAATTGTACGTTGATCCATGATCCGTAGATGGATTCCAGCTTATCACTGGCCTTCGATCTACCCCTAACGCTACCGTTACATTGTTCGGCTGGCTTGGAGCAACCTTGTCTACTGCACCATAATCCTCATAATCAGAGAGATACCCACGATAAACAGATGTTCCATCTCGTAGTAATTCTGTCTCTGTAGCAAAACCAAACTTAATGTCATCGATATACATAATCCCAGGTGTTGTTGTGTTAACCAATGTCTCCAAACCATTGGTTTCAAATTCATGATCTGAATGGGAAGCTACACTGACGTTTGCATTGTAGGTGTGCCATTGATTATCAGGTATTAAGGTTCTAGAACCTGGATACATATCAATCCAATGGGCTAAAAGTACATCATCTCCGACACTGAAATCGCCTTGCATTGGTGTGCCCTCATAAAGCTTTACCGTTTTGGTTGCTACATCTACGCTTTCAACATATGCCGCGGGGATCCCGTAATTATTGGATTTTTTAGCAGCAATCCACATCCTCCCCCCGCTGTTTTTTATGGCCATGAATTGTTGATTAAACTCTTCAATGTTATCTACGCTGAAAGACGTAGTATACATTGTAGCTTTAGAAGTGAATTTTACCGGATTTTTAATGAATGTATAATAGCTTAAAGTGTGAATTGGGTACGTATTTTTACCTATTCCTCCAGCAAAGATCGGATTAATGTAACTACCAGTAACATTAGTCCTCGCTTTATAGGTGACGGAAAGTTGAGCGCCTTTAGGAATACCATATGTTCGTCCAAGTGCAAATCTGGATGTGTCTGACCAGGTATCTGGATACCAATAGCCATTTGCATTTTGATGTGTATTTACAACTTTCAATGATTGATTACCAGAAAACTTATCTTCAGTTGTTACAGACTGCCCTCCATTTGTTCCAGTTCCACCGGCAAGTAAGTTATAAGTCTCACCTGGTTCAAAGCCAGATTGAGCTATTATATCTGAATCAGCCATATCTACGGCCCATTCAATCCGTGCATGATCATTATTCTGATAGGCGGCTGTTATGGTAGGTATATTACCAGCAGATCCAAAGGCATCCGTTGGAAGAAGATTAAATATTAACCCGCTCACAAGGATAACGTTAAAGTACTTTTTCACCCTATATTCTCCTTTTTACCTATTCGTTAAATTGGCTGCCTTCCTTAGCAGCAATTAAATTATTGTATCCTTCTAGCTAAAAGCGACGCATACATATCCTGATAAATAGATCAAATCAGATTAGTTCAATCATCAGATTTTCTGGAAATCAGTTAGACTCATTTATTCTCCATTTACAGTCCTCCTTAAGTTTGTTGTGGACGAATTACAGAAAAAAAAGCACGCAATAAGCCTATGGCTTAATTGCGTGCTTCGCATTCTAAAGTTATTCGATTAATATTAGTATCTGTTTTAAATAAGATCTTGTCAACCCAAGTAGGTTACTACAGCCATTGCGTATTAGTCATTAAATAACTCCTTGCTATTAGGAAAAAAGAAGCCTGCAGGATAGTACAGTTGTACTCCATAACATGAGGAATTTTTCTTTGATTAAACTAAAAAACTTAAAATATTCCCCCTATTATGTCGATTTTATAGATAGATATTTAAATAAGGGGCATTGGCCATGAAAAATAAGAAATTACAGATTTCAGTACCGGTTTTAATTATTATAATTTGTTTGTTCGTTATAACTCCCTCAATATAATTCGTTTTCCTCACTCAAGCTCATGAATTCGTAGGATTTCATCCCTTGTTTAATTCGAAGAAAGAGATGTTTGAGGAGCTGGTAGTCAGTTAAAGGAGAATTGGGCATGCA
>NZ_JBHTKX010000018.1:0-1947 GCF_042678545.1 Paenibacillus provencensis
AAGCATCAAGCCATAGCTTCGGTGGTGTGTTTAGCCCCGTTACATTTTCGGCGCAGAGTCACTCGACCAGTGAGCTATTACGCACTCTTTAAATGGTGGCTGCTTCTAAGCCAACATCCTGGTTGTCTGTGCAACTCCACATCCTTTCCCACTTAACACACACTTGGGGACCTTAGCTGATGGTCTGGGCTGTTTCCCTCTTGACAATGGATCTTAGCACTCACTGTCTGACTCCCGGAATTAAGTCTATGGCATTCGGAGTTTGACTGAGCTTGGTAACCCTTGCGGGCCCCGCACCCAATCAGTGCTCTACCTCCACGACTCTTCATTTCCGAGGCTAGCCCTAAAGCTATTTCGGGGAGAACCAGCTATCTCCGAGTTCGATTGGAATTTCTCCGCTACCCCCACCTCATCCCCGCACTTTTCAACGTGCGTGGGTTCGGGCCTCCAGTGCGTGTTACCGCACCTTCACCCTGGACAGGGGTAGATCACACGGTTTCGGGTCTACGTCCACGTACTAACTCGCCCTATTCAGACTCGCTTTCGCTGCGGCTACGGCTCTTCACCTTAACCTTGCACGGGAACGTAACTCGCCGGTTCATTCTACAAAAGGCACGCCATCACCCATTAATCGGGCTCTGACTTCTTGTAAGCACACGGTTTCAGGTTCTATTTCACTCCCCTTCCGGGGTGCTTTTCACCTTTCCCTCACGGTACTGCTTCACTATCGGTCGCTAGGGAGTATTTAGCCTTGGCAGATGGTCCTGCCGGATTCATACGGGGTTTCACGTGCCCCGCACTACTCGGGATCCGTCTCGGAGAGAACAGACTTTCAATTACAGGGCTGTTACCTTCTTTGGCGGGCCTTTCCAGACCTCTTCGTTTAATCGGTTCCTTTGTAACTCCATGTGAGACGTCCCACAACCCCAGAGAGCAAGCTCCCTGGTTTGGGCTAATCCGCGTTCGCTCGCCGCTACTGACGGAATCACTATTGTTTTCTCTTCCTCAAGGTACTTAGATGTTTCAGTTCCCCTGGTCTGCCTTCAGCCACCCTATGTATTCAGGTGGAGATAACTATCCATTACGATAGCTGGGTTTCCCCATTCGGACATCCCCGGATCAAAGCTTGCGTACAGCTCCCCGAGGCAGTATCGTTGTTCGCCACGTCCTTCATCGGCTCCTAGCGCCTAGGCATCCTCCGTGTGCTCTTAATAGCTTAACCAACTAAGCACAATTTCGACTTTACTTGTTTTGACACGAGTAAAGTGAAAAGGATATTTCTAAATCGCAAAATTGTTTCGTTTATCTAGTTTTCAAAGAGCAAACTCAAAATATTCTTATGGTGGAGCCAAGCGGGATCGAACCGCTGACCTCCTGCTTGCAAGGCAGGCGCTCTCCCAGCTGAGCTATGGCCCCATAATAGAAGTAATATGAAGTTAAATGGTGGGCCCTAGTGGACTCGAACCACCGACCTCACCCTTATCAGGGGTGCGCTCTAACCAGCTGAGCTAAGGGCCCATGAATTTCACTTTGTGCAAAACCCTAAAGGGCTGCGCTTGGCAACGTCCTACTCTCCCAGGACCCTGCGGTCCAAGTACCATCGGCGCTGGAGGGCTTAACGGTCGTGTTCGGGATGGGTACGTGTGGAACCCCTCCGCTATCGCCACCAAACGCATGATTGACGCCAATCAATCATATACTATATTAAGTTGAAAGAGACTTGCTCTCTCAAAACCGAACAACGAGTGAGTTAAGAGCTTTGCGAAGCAAAGCTGCTTCGCAAGCATTAAATTTGAATGTTTCCGTTTCAGGAAACGATTCTCCATAGAAAGGAGGTGATCCAGCCGCACCTTCCGATACGGCTACCTTGTTACGACTTCACCCCAATCATCTACCCCACCTTCGACGGCTGGCTCCTTGCGGTTACCCCACCGGCTTCGGGTGTTG
>NZ_JBHTKX010000019.1:0-1753 GCF_042678545.1 Paenibacillus provencensis
AACTCCCTCAATATAATTCGTTTTCCTCACTCAAGCTCATGAATTCGTAGGATTTCATCCCTTGTTTAATTCGAAGAAAGAGATGTTTGAGGAGCTGGTAGTCAGTTAAAGGAGAATTGGGCATGCAGAAATAAAGGGTGAGCATTAATCACCCAAATTATTCCATATTTGCACGTCTCCACTTCGCCTTAGTGATTCTCACTCCCATGTCTCAACGGGTCCAAGCCCTATCATTCCTTCGTCACATCTTAACCAAGGGGTGGAGGTCGGTCTTTCTAACGGAACGGGTCCGAGCCCTTTTGTTTAACGTCTCCCGATACTCCGTGCTTCTTGAAATCCTACGAATGCATGAACTGGTGAGGATGTATTGCTTATGCTGCTTGTGGCAATACCCTAATGGGTTCGTAAGCTGTATTGTTTTTTGCCAAAGCGACTAGCATCCGTGCTACTTTTCCACATAATTTCATAATGGATTTCATTTTCTTTAACTTCTTTTCTTCTACATTGTAGCGGTGTAGAGCTTGAATTTCGAGGTTAGTCATGACCATGCTCATCGTCATGAGATACAGAAAATGACGTAAGCGAGGCCGGCCCCGTTTGCTCAGTACCATCTTTCCTCGCCATTTCCCAGAACTAGCTTCGGCTAGATTCAAGCCGGCGTGACGTAACAGCGCATTACCATGTGAATAACCACTTAGATCCCCAGCCTCACCAAGAATACCCGCTAGGTTTGTGACATGGATGCCTCGGATTTCAAGCAGCTTCTGTGCGTAAGGAATATGTTCGAGAATAGTACGGAGCTCATGTTCAATCTGCTCAAGTTGACGCTGAGCCAAGTCATATTCTTCAAGCAGCTGACCCAGATGAAGCTTGTAAGAACGGAGTGCCTGAGTCGTGCCCACACTGGATTTTGCAAGGGAAATCAGCAGCTCAGCGCGTTTCACTCCAGCATGACGCTTCACATATTGCTTCCAGCCAAAAATAACTTGATCCGTAGTTAATTGACCAATCTCACTCGGTAACGGGAAGAGTCTGAGTGTGGCGATTGCACTGGTGCAGGTAAGGATCTTAAAGACCTGCCGCAACTCAGGAAAAACAATGTCTACCCAGCGATGAATCTGGTTGACGGCACTGTTAAGGCGTTTGGTAACGGTTTCTCGGTTAGCCATGAGAATACGTAGCTCTTCGTAAGTCTCGGAATGAAAACGAACAGGGGAATAGTACCCATTTTTAATCATGTCCGCGATAACAAGCGCATCTTTGTGATCGCTTTTAGAGGGTGTATTATCTCGGTTTTCCTTGTTCTTTTTGACAAGATGAGGATTTACTAGAACAGCCTCTATACCTTGGTCGGAGAGCCAGCGTGCTAGGTTGAACCAGTAGTGACCGGTGGGCTCCATGCCAACCAAGATTTTGTTCAGTTGGTGGGTTTGAAGTAAGGTCTCAATCCAACGTTTGAAAAGCTCGAAGCCGTCACGATGATTTCCAAATTGAAGCGGATTCCCTAGAGCAATCCCACGAAAGCTGACGGCCCTGGCTACATGGGTCTCTTGAGCGATATCTACGCCGACCACTAAATGATGAACGGTAATGTTTTCAATGAGTTGATTTTGTTTGTTTTGTGCTTTAAACTTCATGATAGAGCGACCTCCAGATGGGCTTTTTGAGGCAATGACCTCGTGCGTAACCCCATCATAACGAGGCGTTCTTTTTTATTCAAACTCCAAATATTCGTATTACAGGAATTCTAACG
>NZ_JBHTKX010000020.1:0-1343 GCF_042678545.1 Paenibacillus provencensis
AGGGTAGCGTCAAGAATTTTGTGTAAATAAAAATAACCTTTACTTGTAGCAGTTGAATTACGTGTTGCTTTTGAACATGGCTTGTAGTTCTGCACGAGCTTGGTCAAAGCCAATATGACATCTTGTAGCAAAGCGTTGGTTATAGCCTTCGAACTGTGAAACTAAAAATTTCTCTAGTGCTTCTTCGTGAGGAAATTGTTCTTTCCGTTTCGTGTATTTCTTGATCTGCTTGTTAAAAGATTCAATAAGATTCGTAGAGTAAATGCTTCTCCAAATCGACTGTGGAAAGCTGTAAAACGTGAAGATATACGGATTCTCCACTAAAGCTTTCGTTGCTTTAGGATAAGCAGTTTTCCACTTATCACAGAAACGTTCTAGCGCTTCACGACCAGCTTGCTCATCCTTTGCGCGGTATATTGTTTTGAAATCATCACAGATCTCAGCACGATCAGACACACGCACTTTATGAGCAAGATTGCGAGCAAGATGAACACAGCAGGTTTGGTATTTGGCACCTGGAAAGACCTCGAAAATGGCATCAACCATACCTTTTAACCCATCAGAAATAAAGAGTAGCACTTCTTCTGTGCCTCTTTCTCGAAGGTCTTGCAGAAGCTCTTTCCATACGTAGGCAGACTCAGTTGGAGCGATGGCATAGCTAAGCACCTCCTTAGAACCGTCTTCACGAATGCCTACAGCTAGGTAAACGGCTTCTTTCGAAACAGTCTCACGCTTTACAGCAATGTAGGTTGCATCCAAATAGACACAGACATAGCGCTGGGCTAATGGGCGCTTTAGGAACGCATCAACATGCTCTACCATCACTTGCGTCATGTTAGATATGGTTTGTGGTGTGTAATGATGCCCATACATTTTCTCGATCAGATCAGCGATTTCAGTCATGGTTACGCCCTTTTGGAACATATGAATGACAAACGATTCTAACGTGTCGTTGGATCGCTTGTAGGGCGCTACGGTCTGCTGCTTGAACTCTCCATTACGATCACGAGGGATTTGAAGGTGCAGATCGCCGTATTCCGTATGGAGCGTACGTGTATAGCTGCCGTTACGAGAATTGCCTGTATTGAAGCCTGCACGATCATACTTTTCGTAATCTAGGAAGGCGGTTAACTCGGTTGTTAACAAGTGATTCATCGCTCTTTCGAGGTGAATACGAAAAATTTCAGTCACATCTTGTTTTGTAACTAGAGCTTGGACTAAATCTGTTGTAAAATGATTCATAGGGAAGACCTCTCTCTGTGAATTTTGTGTGGTAACTCAATTCTACAAGAAAAGGTCTTCCTTTTGCATTTATTCATTTACACATAATATTTTATACTCTC
>NZ_JBHTKX010000021.1:0-1250 GCF_042678545.1 Paenibacillus provencensis
TGATTAGCGAGTGCAATTTTCAATTCCTCAGCATACCACTCGGTCTCATTCGTATCGTGAAACGTCAATTCAATGGTCTCATCGGTCTCCAGCTGCAGCGCTCTTACAAGTAGCGATACAAATTCAATCCGGGTAATTAATCGAGCCGGCTCGAATTGGGTTCCTGTTCCTTTCACAATACCTAATTCATACAGCTTAAGGATCTGGTCCTTCGCCCAAGAGTTGTCGATATCCTCAAATGGAGATTCTAGCATAGGTGGCGATATGGGTTCCTCTTCTTCGCTGCCGTTCTCCTCTGGTAAAATTTGAGGCGGGTTCACACTTGGCGGAGAGACAGGTGCCTCTGGACGATCCAAAGTGGTTCCTACGACCGTTTTAACATCGGATTGATCTCCCGCTTCATTTTCCGACCAAGCTTCAAATGAATAGGTTGTCTGGTGCATTAAATCGTCAAGTACAACATGAGTTTCTTGCCCTCGGTAGACTTCGTTTCCTCGATAAGAGAGAACAAAGATCTCGTTCTTCAGCTCCGTTTCAATGTCGAAGGTCAATTCACGTGCTTTTGAAGCATTCACCTTGATTTCATATGCATCCGAAGGCAGCGTATATACATCAGGTACGAGCACTGTCCCGACTTCTGCAACCTCGTTGTAAGGGACGATTGACCAACCAGTGATTTTGGCAGCACTCATAACATCCGTAAACTCATACGCAGGCTCACTCGTTTCCTCCACCAACTCTCCGTCCAGATAGACTTTGTATCCGTCTACTCCAGGTACAGGATCCCAAGATATTTTCGCGCCGCTGGTGGTGACTTCATCCACGTTAATCTCAACATCCACCTTCGCTGGTTGTGTTCGGAATGAGATCGGTGTCAACTGGCTATATCCGGAAGCATTCTCTGCTCGTACAAACAGGTCATATTGTTGGCCTGGCTCCAGTTCGGACAATGTTGCTCTGGTTTCCTTCGTTTCCGTAAGGGTATCTCCATTTCCATCTACAACTTGATATCGAGTGGCGGACTCAACTTCATCCCAGATCACCGTTGCTTGTTCGGCTGCTACCGCTCCCATTCTGACGCCTGCCGGCTTTTCTGGAAGGGTGAAGAAGGTGATTTCGTTCTTCTCCCCTTGCCCTGACTCGTTACCTGCAGCAAGGCCTACGCTATACTTCGTTCCCGGAGTCAAATGTTTCAATTCAATTTCCTGCTGATCAGAAGCGATTCTAGACTCGATGTTATTTACATTCAA
>NZ_JBHTKX010000022.1:0-1137 GCF_042678545.1 Paenibacillus provencensis
TCTCCCCTTGCCCTGACTCGTTACCTGCAGCAAGGCCTACGCTATACTTCGTTCCCGGAGTCAAATGTTTCAATTCAATTTCCTGCTGATCAGAAGCGATTCTAGACTCGATGTTATTTACATTCAAAGTATAGTATGTGGCCCCGGTCACGGATTCAAAGGAAAGAGACGCCTCGCTCTCCGTGACCTCGCCGATGGTAAGATCAGCGATTTTATCCGGAATGGTCAGTGAGCTGACCGTGGACTTCTTCCCTTCGCCGGATCCATTCACGGCACCGACACTAAACTCATAGGAAGTTCCCGGATTCAGCTGCTCGATGATGATTGCTGGATCGCTTGCCGTCTCGATTACTCGACCCTCCGCATTATACACCTGGTAGTAATCTGCAGACTTCACGGGACTCCACTCCAGACGAACTCGCTTGCTGTCTAGCGGCTGCGCTGACAAGTTCAATACGGTATCCGGAAGCGTGGTGAATTCTCCGACATAGCTCTTGCTCTTCCCTGCCTGATTACCGGCTGCTACGCTGTATTGATAGGTGACACCGGGCTCCAATGCAGTAAGCTGAAGCATGTCTTCCTGAAGGGTATACAGCTCACCCTCGAAATCTACTTCATAAAAAACAGCGCCGCTTACAGTCGGAATGCGTATCTCTGCAGCATCCTCTGTGATGTTTGTAACAGCAGCACCAGCTGGTTGCGATGGGACCGTCACATAAGAGATACTGTTCATTTGGCCCGTTCCCGATGCATTGATTGCCTCGAGGATGAAAGTATAATCCGTTCCCGGCTGAAGCTCGTTTAGAGTGTAATCTACACTCTCTACTTCTTCGATTAAATTCATCTCGGCATCATAAATCTTATAGCTCGTTGCCGATTTCACAGGATCCCATCTCATCGAAATGGCGTCTTCCGTAGCACTTGCTGACAGATTATCTACTTTCCCAGGAAGGGTTAAGAAGGATCCCGTTGTACTTCTTCCTTCACCCGCCGTGTTACCGGCTTGTACTGCCCATTCATAAGTCGTTCCTGGTTTTAAATCAATTAGGGCTAAACCGGGTGTCTCCCTGATGTATTCTTTTCCATTCACGCTCACTTTGTAGTAGGTAGCTCCCTCCACTGCCTCAAAAGAGATAT
>NZ_JBHTKX010000023.1:0-1137 GCF_042678545.1 Paenibacillus provencensis
TCTCCCCTTGCCCTGACTCGTTACCTGCAGCAAGGCCTACGCTATACTTCGTTCCCGGAGTCAAATGTTTCAATTCAATTTCCTGCTGATCAGAAGCGATTCTAGACTCGATGTTATTTACATTCAAGGTATAGTATGTGGCCCCGGTCACCGATTCAAAGGAAAGGGTTGCCTCCGTCTCCGTGACCTCGCCGATAGTAAGATCAGCAATTTGATCCGGAATGGTCATTGAGCTGACCGTGGACTTCTTCCCTTCGCCGGATCCATTCACGGCACTCACACTAAACTCATAGGAAGTTCCCGGAGTCAGCTGCTCCATGATGATTGCTGGATCACTTGCCGTCTCGATTACCTGACCCTCCGCATTATACACACGGTAGTAGTCTGCAGACTTCACAGGACTCCACTGCAGACATACTCGCTTGCTGTCCAGCGGCTGCGCTGACAAGTTCAATACGGTATCCGGAAGCGTGGTGAATTCTCCGTCATAGCTCTTGCTCTTTCCTGCCTGATTACCGGCTGCTACGCTGTATGGATAGGTGGTACCGGGCTCCAATGCGGTAAGCTGAAGCATATCTTCCTGAAGGGTATACAGTTCACCTTCGAAATTGACTTCATAATAAACAGCGCCGCTTACAGTCGGAATGCGTATCTCTGCAGCATCCTCTGTGATGTTTGTAACAGCAGCACCCGCTGGCTGGGATGGGACCGTCACATAAGAGATACTGTTCCTTTGGCCCGTTCCCGATGCATTGATTGCCTCGAGGATGAAGGTATAATCCGTTCCCGGCTGAAGCTCCGATTGTAAGTATGCTGTCTTTTCCACTTCATCGAGTAAATTTAGCTCGGTATCGTAGATTCTATAGCTCGTTGCCGATTTCACTGGATCCCATCTCATCGAAATGGCGTCTTCCGTGGCACTTGCTGAGAGATTCTCTACTTTCCCGGGAAGGGTTAAGAAGGATCCCGTTGTACTTCTTCCTTCACCCGCCGCGTTGCCGGCTTGTACAGCCCATTCATAAGTCGTTCCTGGTTTTAAATCAATTAGGGCTAAACCGGGTGTCTCCCTGATGTATTCTTTTCCATTCACGCTCACTTTGTAGTAGGTAGCTCCCTCCACTGCCTCAAAAGAGATAT
>NZ_JBHTKX010000025.1:0-666 GCF_042678545.1 Paenibacillus provencensis
CAACACCCGAAGCCGGTGGGGTAACCGCAAGGAGCCAGCCGTCGAAGGTGGGGTAGATGATTGGGGTGAAGTCGTAACAAGGTAGCCGTATCGGAAGGTGCGGCTGGATCACCTCCTTTCTATGGAGTACTAGCTTCCTGTAGGGAAGCGTACATCGAGAGCATATGCTCGTCTTCTGCAATGGAGACATTCAAATATACGTACGACGAAAGTCGGCGGATCGCTTTGCACTAGCAAAGCTTCATCATCCCATTTGTTCAGTTTTGATGGAACTTGAGGGGCCATAGCTCAGCTGGGAGAGCGCCTGCCTTGCAAGCAGGAGGTCAGCGGTTCGATCCCGCTTGGCTCCACCAAAAGATTCTATCAATTAAATTTGTTCTTTGAAAACTAGATAAACGAAACAATTTTGCGATTTAGAAATATCCTTCTTACCTGAACTTGTGTTTAACAAGTGAAGTAAGAAAGTGCTTAGTGAGGTTTTTGGATGAAGAACGACTTTTGACGCAGTCAACTGGAGAGATTCAGCCAAAACACCGAACGTTGGTTAAGCTATTAAGAGCACACGGAGGATGCCTAGGCGCTAGGAGCCGATGAAGGACGTGGCGAACAACGATACTGCCTCGGGGAGCTGTACGCAAGCTTTGATCCGGGGATGTCCGAATGGGG
>NZ_JBHTKX010000026.1:0-664 GCF_042678545.1 Paenibacillus provencensis
TACAAGATGTCATATTGGCTTTGACCAAGCTCGTGCAGAACTACAAGCCATGTTCAAAAGCAACACGTAATTCAACTGCTACAAGTAAAGGTTATTTTTATTTACACAAAATTCTTGACGCTACCCTTTATTGAGCATCTTAACGATTACTTTTTGAAAGAGATAAATCAAATTAATGAAGAAAAGAACGGTAGTTTAGGTGCACAACACCATAACTACCGTTCTTTTTCGTATTATTCTAAAGGTATACCAAATACTGTATCGTACATCCGATAAATCATTGCTGCACTCTCAGCTCTCGTCAATTTCCCTTTTGGTTTAAAGGTACCGTCCGGGTATCCCTGAATTAATTGATTGACGCCTAAACCAATGACCTCGGATCTTGCCCAACTGGATACTTCTTCTACATCCGTGAATTCAACCTCTCCTTCCGGTATCATCGGTCCGTAGAGTGCATTGGCCAGCATTTTAGATGCTTGTTCTCTCGTGATCATCTCTTCAGGCCTAAATTCTGTCTCACTAAATCCTTTGACCACCTGATTAGCGAGTGCAATTTTCAATTCCTCAGCATACCACTCGGTCTCATTCGTATCGTGAAACGTCAATTCAATGGTCTCATCGGTCTCCAGCTGCAGCGCTCTTACAAGTAGCGATACAAATTCAA
>NZ_JBHTKX010000027.1:0-649 GCF_042678545.1 Paenibacillus provencensis
CCGTTGTCACCATAGGCCGATCACCACCAAAATTCGTGGCAGTCACTTGGGCGTAACTTGCTCCGGGTGACTGCCACTTGCTGTCACGAGGGTGGCAGTGAACGCGAGCCGTAGCGAAGGAGCAGTAGAGCAAGCTCTGTCACGCTGTCACCCGAAGATACCGATGCGAACCGGACAACAAGGTAGCACAACAACAATAGGCTGGAACAGGGGTCAGAAGGTGATAGCGTGACAAAAATGAAGCTCGGAGCCGTGGAGAAGGAGCGAGCGGAACTGCCACCACAGTGACAGAAGGTGACAGCAGGTGGCAGTGAAGTGACAACAAGAGAAGAATAATAATAAAAAATCAATGTTTTTGAAGCTAAGCGCTCCGCTTTTGACCCTACCGGGGGTGTGGCTGAATCACTCTTTTGACCTTGTTACTCATTCAACAACAACCTGACCCGACCGCCTTGCTGTGGTTGGCTCCGGGGTTCTTGCAACTGTTTTCAGCGGGTTCTTGTTTGCAAGCTGTTGACAAGAAGACGCAAAAGGACTGCAACAGGTTATTAAAAAGCAACCTGTCACAGCCCCTAAACCCGCGTCCGACGCGGCCTCTCGGCTCTTACTCTTCTCCCGTCGCAATCGGGTTCTCACTGTACGAGATCCA
>NZ_JBHTKX010000028.1:0-545 GCF_042678545.1 Paenibacillus provencensis
CGGTATAGAGATATACCTTTCCTTCGGGACAGAGGAGACAGGTGGTGCATGGTTGTCGTCAGCTCGTGTCGTGAGATGTTGGGTTAAGTCCCGCAACGAGCGCAACCCTTGATCTTAGTTGCCAGCAGGTAAGGCTGGGCACTCTAAGGTGACTGCCGGTGACAAACCGGAGGAAGGTGGGGATGACGTCAAATCATCATGCCCCTTATGACCTGGGCTACACACGTACTACAATGGCCAGTACAACGGGAAGCGAAGCCGCGAGGTGGAGCGAATCCTAAAAAGCTGGTCTCAGTTCGGATTGCAGGCTGCAACTCGCCTGCATGAAGTCGGAATTGCTAGTAATCGCGGATCAGCATGCCGCGGTGAATACGTTCCCGGGTCTTGTACACACCGCCCGTCACACCACGAGAGTTTACAACACCCGAAGCCGGTGGGGTAACCGCAAGGAGCCAGCCGTCGAAGGTGGGGTAGATGATTGGGGTGAAGTCGTAACAAGGTAGCCGTATCGGAAGGTGCGGCTGGATCACCTCCTTTCTATGGAG